>JACQEO010000002.1 GCA_016200545.1 Deltaproteobacteria bacterium
ACTCGAGGTAGTCCAGGCAGTCCGCATCGGTCGAGAACCAGGCCAAGAACTCGCCGGTGGATCTTGGGTAGCGCACGCTCGCCAGCGGGGCCGAGGTCACCGCCTCATCTTACTCCGCTTAGATGGATACCCCAAATGGGCATACTCTCAACCTCGAAGAGGCTTTTCGTGCTTCCTACGATCTTCCTACGATCTACGATCCTTACGATCACGATCCTCAGCGACGGCGGCGGGAACCTCGTGGCCGCGCACGAAGGAGTCGCCGGTCGAAAGGGTCCGGCGTGGTCGCGATGATACGGACCCGTCGCATCCTCGGATGTCCAGGGTTCATCAGGTAGTTCCAGGATCCGGGCACGACGGCAGACGGTACGCGCAGGAGCAGTGTCTCTCCGGCGGCGAGCCAGACGTCACCGAGCGCACGCGTGTCGAACTCGCGAATCTGCCAGCCATGGCGCAGGGCGGGCAGGTCGACGTCCATCACGTCGTCGGGTGCGCGGATCTCGACGAGGTGGTACCCCTTCGGATGATCGGAGGTATCGATCTCCAAATGCACCAGAACCTCGAGCACGGCGAGTGCCGGACTCTCGGCGGTGTAGACGACGCGGCGTCCGCGGGTGTGCCACCGTCCTGAGGCGGACAACCCGCCGGAGCCAGAGAGGGCCGCGTGGCGAGAAACCCGCCACAGGCGCACACTCACGCGACCATGCCGTGCTCGAGCTGCAGGAGCTTCTCCTCGACGAGGCGCGTGCCCTCCGACGACGTCACCACGTCGATCGGTGTACTGCCCTCGAGGAACCGCTTTGGCTTGCGCAGCCAGTGCAGGGCGCGGTCGCGGTCGCCGAAGGCGCGTTCGGCGAGGGCTGTGATCCGTGCTAGCCGTACCGCCCGATCGGCCTCGTCGGCGCTCAGGTACATTTGGCCGGTGGCTCGGCGATGGGTCAACGTGCGTTGCGGGATGACGATGCGGTAGATCTCGGACGCGAGCAGGCCGTGAGCGCGCAGCGAGCGCACGACATCGAGGGTGAGGTGTCGGCCCGTCGCCAGCCGAAGGAGATCGGCGGGGCCGGTGACCGCGACCCCGAGTTGCTCCGACAGCCTGCGAGCGAGCGTCGCGTCGAGCGTGGTCTCAGGCATCGGTCGGCGGGATTGCCGACTCATCGCGACCCGAGAGTTGCCTGGGATGGCAGATTGCTTCGACATAGCTGGCAAGTTGCCACGGGGATACTCCCGAGTCAACGTTCCTGCGCCCGCATTCTTCTCTTGACCGCGACCGGACGCACGATCGCGATACCCGACGCCCATGGAGGCTTCGATGATGCGCCGCCTGACTTTCGTGCTTCGATCCCTACGATCTTCAGGGCAGGTCGGGGATGAGCCCCCGGCGCCACGCCTCCTCCTGGATCTCCAGCGGCATCGTCCGGGCATCCACGATGAGGCCGTCGACCTCGATCATCCAGGCGAGGGGGTTCTCCGCGAGCAGTTCGCGGCGGCAGAACTCCGGCTCCATCAGCTCTGCGGCCGCGCCGCGAAGCACATGGCCGCCCATCGTCCGCGTTTCTGCCCTCGGCTGGCACGTCGCGCTGTGTTTGGGCATCGAAGGGCGACAGTCGGATGACGAGCATGCTGTCAACCGACAAGAGGCGTTTCGTGCTTCCTACGATCTGAAGGAGACCATGCAACCGCCTCGCCGGCTCCACGATCGCGAACCGGAGCTCACGACTATGCGTTGAGTTGGCGAAGCCGAAGAAGAAGCTCCTCGAAACGTCGCTCGATGTCCGCGGCTTCCGCACCGCTGGCTGTCTTGCGGCGTTCCTGCAGCGACGTGATCTCCGCCGATATCTTCCGACGGGTGGCAGCGCAGTGACAGTTGCGTATCCGCGCGAGACGGGCGAGCACCTTGGCGTTTTGCTCGGCGAGTCTCGCCCGCTCTGCGTCTAGGAACTGGCTCCGGACCCTCTCGAGGTTGCTTTGGCCAGATGAAGCCGGCTGGAGCGCCACTCGGGGTGCGCATCCACACGCGACAATCACGAGGGCTAGGAGAGGCAGCCACCAAGAGCGTCGTCGGATCGAGGTATCCATATCAACGCCCTTTCGTCCTTAGTCGTACGGAACACCGCATGGCCCCGTGACGAACACTTCTCCGAGATACCCAACCGACGTGTCCCACGCGATGTCGGCAGTCGTGAACGGAAAGCCGAAGATCCAACTCAGGATCAGACCGGGAGACGATCCGTGTCCGGCGCAGGCCCAGGTCACGCCCAAGTTTGCCGTGCTGGCCCCCTGGACCGCTCCGGTGATCGGACCAACCGACGCGCCATTGGCGAGCGGCGACCATTCGGGAATGACGTCAGCGCTGGAGAGCACCCACCCGTTCTTCAGCGAAACGGAGTAGGTATCAACGTCCGTCGTCGAGTACCAGCCGCATTGATGTTCGCCGTTCATGGCGAATGTGCCTATAAAGAGCGGGCGGCCTATTCCGAGCGAAGTCCCCACACTATCGCCCTGTCCATTGCAGAAGTTGCGCCAGCCGGCTTGTGAGCAGTTGGCTGTGACGTCCTTCGTTGCGAGCGCCGTCGTATCTCTCTTAGCATGGAACGGCACCGGGCAACTGAACGATCTGCCGTCGCTCGTCTTCAGGTTGATTTGAGCGGTCTGATCCACTGCGCCGCAATAGTCCGGAGGAAATTGGACCTTCACGCTGGTGTCGGTCCATGAATTCGGCTGTACTATGAGGTCCACGTGCCCGCTTGGCGGGAAATTGCCCACGAGCGAGACCGTTCCCGACGTCGCGCCTAGCATCAGCCCCGAGAGGACGGCGAGCGCTCCCGGCTCCAGCGGATAGTCCGGGCATTCGACGAACCCATTGAAGGCCGGGATACACGCCGCGCTCCAGCGGGCGTTCAATGGCACATCGCCCTTGGGAACGCCGTGGTCTGAAAACCGCGTGATGGGGTAGTGTGTGTAGTCCATCATGTCCCAGTGAAGCGTGTAGGCTCCGCTCTTGAGCGGTGCCTGAACCTCGACGTCGAGCGTAACGCTGTCTCCTGGCGGGACGTCGCGCGGCACGAGCGTTTCCCAGACATCAAACTGGTCCGGCATCGGCCCCCCGCTGATGTCGTACGTGAGCGCGAACCATCCAATAGCAGTATGAAGACCCCCGAGGCTGGGCTTCGTCCACGTCAGCGTTCCCGTGTTCGTGACGGTCACGGGAACGTGACACGTCTTTCCGGGACAGCAGTGAATCGCGTTCGATGGGTACTTGGCTCCGTACAGTGGTGGCTTCGAGGTCGGCGGACAAGGGCAGGTGTTCAGCAGGATCGACACGGTGGTAGCGTTCGCTTTGGCCAAGTCGAGAGCACCGTCGTTGTTGAAGTCGCCGGCCGCCACCGACCTTGCCTCACCCGCCGGAAAAGTGATCGCCGCTCCGAAAGTGCCCGAGCCGGTGTTCAGCAGGACCGACACATTATTGGAAAACGCGTCCGATACGGCGACGTCGAGCTTGCCATCACAATTGAAGTCCCCGGTCACGCCGGAGACGGGTTCAACCGCCGCGTACGCGGTGGCGGATCCGAAACTACCCGTACCCGTTCCCAGCAAGATCGACACGGTGCCGTCGCCTAGGTTCGACACGCTCAAGTCGAGCTTACCATCGCCGTTGAAGTCCCCGGTGGCGACCCCGTAAGAAAAGTTTCCGACCGGGAAATCAGTCGCGGCCCCGAAACTACCGGTACCCGTCCCCAGTACGATTGATACGGTCCCGAGGCTGTTGAGAACTGCCAGATCGAGCTTGCCGTCGCCGTTGAAGTCGCCAGCCGCGACGGAGTCCGCACCGGTTGACACCGGGAAGTTGGTCGTCGCGCCGAAGCTGCCGGTGCCCGTTCCGAGCAGGATCGATACGGCCGGGAGGGCCCGACACGGTCACGGCCAAGTCGAGTTTGCCGTCGGCATTGAAATCCCCGACCGCGATCCCGACTGCTGAGTCGGGGGTATGGTATCCCACCAGGAAGTTGGTGGCGGCCCCGAAACTGCCTGTCCCCGTGCCCAACAGGACCGACACTTTGTCGGAGCCGGTGTTCGCCGCGGCCAAGTCGAGCTTGCCGTCGCTGTTGAAGTCCCCGACCGCCACGGCGACGGGAGCACTGACCACCGGGAAATTGGTCGCGGCTCCGAAACTACCCGTACCTGTGCCCAGCAGGATCGACACATTGTTGGACCCGAGGTTCGCGACCGCGAGGTCAGACTTGCCGTCGCCGTTGAAGTCCCCAATGGCGACGGAGATAGGTTTGTTTCCCGCCACGAAACTGGTCATGGCCGTGAAGGTACTCGTGGCGCAGCCCGCTGCATGGACGAACTTCGGCGCCGCGAGAATCAGCGCTACAGCAATCGCGGCAAGAAGCTGTCGCTTCATAGGTCCCACCTCGAGCTGTGGTGGAAAGCTAGACCCGTCGTGTATGCGCACGCTTCGGATCGAGATGTCAAATCACGCAGTGCGACCTCACTCGCGCATGAACATGATCAGATCGGTGACCCCGGGATCGTGGCCGAGCTGCGAGAAGAGCGTCGTCGTCTGGCCGCGATGATGCGTCTGGTGATTGAAGAAGTGGGTCAGCGCCCACCACAGCGGGTGCTCGTACTCGACGCCCTTCGAGATGCGATAGCAAAGGGGCGCGGCGAGGCGCGCGGCGTCGAGCCCGTCGACCCATGCCTCGATGTGCGCGTCCGTCTTGGCGCGCTCGCGGCGGAGCAGGTCGAAGTCGGCGTAGAGCTCCTGATCCAACGTGCCGCGATACGGAATCAATGCGCCGTCGCGGTCGCGCGATTCCGCGATCGCGGCGTCGTGCGTGAAGCGGTAGAGCCAGGCGCGATCGGCCAGGAGGACGTGGTTCAGGGTGCCGTGGACGGAGCGGAAGAACGCGCCGCGATCCTCACGGCGCGCGGCGTCGGAGAGCGTGGCGGCGAGCGCGTAGAGCTTGTCGTTCATCCACGTGTTGTAACGCGCCAACACCCGGTACTGCTCGACGATCACGACTCGATCCAGGCGTCGGCCTCGATCTCGACGAGCATCGCCGGATCGATCAGCCGGCGCACCTCGACCATCGCCGTCGCCGGGCGGATGGTCCCGAAGACCTCGCCGTGCGCCTTCCCGATTTGCTCCCACTGCGCGATGTCGGTGGTGAAGATGCGCGTGCGCACGACGTCTTCGAGGCGCGCGCCCGCGGACGCCAATCCTGCCTTGATGTTCGCGAGCGCCTGCACCGTCTGACGATACGGATCGCCGGGGCCGACGATGGCGCCGCTCGCGTCGGTCGCGCTGGTGCCGGAAACCCACACCGCGTTGCCGATGCGCACCGCGCGCGAGTAGCCGACGATCGGCTCCCAGCGGCTTCCGCTCGCAATGTTCTGCCTCATGGTCGTGCTCCCTCGCGGTTCCATTAGCGGCGACGCCGAGGATCGGCAAGATGACGATGACGTCGCGTCATCCTGCGCCGCTTGTCGGCCGCGAGGGCGTGTGAGATTTCTTCCGGATGACTCTGCGTGCGGCCGCGCTGCTCGCGCTCATGCTCGCCGCCGCCCCGGTCATCGCCGCACCGTCCCATTACACGATCGACGCGACGCTCGATCCCGGCGCGCGGACGATCGCGGGAACCGTCGAGATCCGTCTCACGAACGCGGGACGGGCGCCGCTCGACGAGATCGGTCTCGTCCTCTACCCGAATCGCTTCAGCCGTCTCGAGCCGGGTATCAACGACCTCGCCCGGACGTACGTCTATCCGCGGGAAGAGCTGGTGCCCGGCGACATGACGCTCGTCGGCGTCGAGCTGCGGCACGGCGACGCGTCGTCGACTGCGCTGGTCGATACGCGGACGGAGGCGATCGCCGGCTGGCCGGGGACGCTGCTGCGCGTGCGCTTGCCCACGGCGCTGACCAGCGGTGCGACGGCGACGCTGCGCGTCCGCTTCCGGACGCGTCTCCCCGAGCGCTACGGACCGTTCGGGATCACGGACGGCACCGTCGTCGCGCTCGCGGGCTGGTACCCGCTCGTCGCCGCGCGCGATGAGCACGGTGCGTGGGAGCCGCCGTCCGCGCCGGAACCGTCCGCGGTCGACGGCGTGCTGCATGCGCCCGCCGGCTATACGGTCGTCGCCGGCGGATCGATCGGCACCGCCGCCGGTGACGTCGCGGTTCCCCTCGCCGGCGGCTCCGGCCTCCTCGCGGGTGCGCGCTATCGCCGCCACGAACGCGCCGTCGACGGCGCGAGCCTGGTGTTTCTCGAGTTGCCGGGGCGGCACGCGCGGATGTTCGGGCCTGGACGGCCGCCGCACGCGACGATCGTGCTCGACGCGCTCGCGGGCATTCTCGAGATGCGTCCGGCGTCGCTCCCGCCCGCGCCGCTCGTCGTCGCGGAAGCGCCGCTTCGTCTCGAGCTGACCGCGCCGAGCGCGCCCGGCCTCGTGGTCGTCTCCGACCGCATCCTGCGCGTCGACCCGTTGCTCCGCGACTTCCACGAACGCGCGCTCGCGACGGCGGTGTACGCCGCCCTCTTGCACGCACGGGTGGCCGCGCGCGAGCGGCCCGCCGACGCGCCGTGGATCACCGAAGGCGTCGCCACCGCGCTCGCCGATCGCTACCTCGCCGGCGCGCGGCCGCACCATCGCACGGTCTACGACTGGATCGGGCTCTTCAATGTCTTCGCGATCGTCGATCGCTTCGAGTCGGCGCCGAAGATTCCGTTCGCGCGCACGTTCTTTCCCGAGGCGCGCCACGCCGATGAGCTCCGCGACGGCCTCGAGAGCTTCGCGCGTGATCGGCCGCCGGGCGGGACCATCTTCACCAAGCTCCGGAACGAGATCGGCGACACCGAATTCGCGGCGACGATCGACGCCTACCTCGCGGGCGAGGCGCCGCTGCGTACGGTCGCCGCCGAGCGTGCCGGCCGGTCGCTCGATTGGCTCTTCGACGAGTGGACCGTGCCGTATCCTGAGCCGCTCGACTACGCGGTGCGCGACGCGCGCCTGAACCAAGCGGCCGGCGAAGCGGTCGCGTCCGATGGTGCCGCGGCGCCACGGTACGAGCACCATCTCGTCCTCGAGCGTACGTCCTCGCGCCCCGTCCGCGAGCCCGTCGACGTCGAGGTGCGCGGTGCCGGTGACCGCCGTGCGCGCCTGGTCTGGGACGACGACGCGCAGCGCGCGGCGTTCGTCGTCACGACGCCGTGGCCGGCGCGGCAGGTGACGCTCGACCCCGACCGCCGCCTCCTCGAGGACACGCGCGTCGACGATGCCCGGCCGCGACCGTTGCAGCTCGTCCTCGACAGCGCCGACGTCACCGTCACCTCGAGCGAGTTCGGCATCTCCGGTCTCTTCGTCGCGCGCCGGCGCTACGACTATCGGAAGGACGTCGGCATGGTGGCGTTCTACTCCGATCGCAGCGTCGGCTTCACGATCGGCCCGCGTGCGCACTTCGGAGCCCCGATCGACGCGACGAGCTACCGACACAATCTCTACGGCTTCTACACCTTCGCGGGCCTGCGCCGCGCCTTCAACGACGACTCGCGGCCCGAGATCCGTACCGACGGCCAGCTCGGCGGCGTCGGCGTGCGCTACGATTACAGCGACGAGTTTTGGTACGACAATCCGACCGACACCACGAAGGTTCGCCTCTTCGCCGACCTCTACGACCGCCGCCTCGGGAGCGCGTTCGACTACGCCGACTGGGGCGTCCGCGCGAGCGTCGTGCGGCCTTTACTGACACCACGCACGCTCGTCGCCGCCGAGCTCATGAACGCCTTCAGCACCCCGACCGGCGGCGACCGCGTACCGAACCAGGGCCGCTACAGCCTCGGCGGCGACCTCGCGATCCGCGGCATCCCCGTCAAAGCGCGCCTCGGCGAGAACCTCGCGCTCGCGCGCTTCGAGATCCGCCAGATGCTCGCGCCCGACCTCGACCTGAGCCTCGCCGACGTGCTGGTGCTGCGCCGCGCGCAGCTCCGGTTCTTCGTCGACACCGGGCACGTCGAAGACCGCCGCGAGTTGCTCTATCGCCTGCACGACTTCGCGGTCGGCGTCGGCGTCGGCCTGGCGGCATTCTACGACTTCATGGGGTTCTATCCGGCGGTGGCGTATATCGCGCTCGCACAGCGCGTCGATCGCTTCGACGGCGTCGACAACCGCGTCCAGTTCCTCTTCGGCACCCGCCAGGCGTTTTAGGCCGAGCGGCGTGCCAACGAGGCTGCGACTTACTGGATGACGGCGGTTCCCGGCAGCGTCGAGTCAACGGTCGTTGAGTGTCGTCGCCCTAGGGCCACTCGGTCGTCCCGACCGGGAAATCCCCGCGCCGTACTGGAACGACGCAGAACGCATGGCGGGACGGCGCTTCCATGACCACGTGTCTGCGAATGCGTCGCTTCACCCGCGCCCCCAACTTCTCGAGGCGCGCCACCTCCGCCTCCACGTCGTCGGTCTCGATGTCGAAATGCACCGCCCGCTCGTCGCTCGGGACGCGCTGAAATCCGACGAACACTCCGCCTTTGCCGCCGACCCGTCCCTTCAGCGTCGCGTACCGTTCATCACGCGGCAGCACCGCCTTGCCGAGAGCGGCGCTCCAGAACTGTCGGCCGCGCGCGAAGTCATCCTCCGCGCAATCGATCACCACGGTGGCCAATCGGCTTCGATGCATCACGTCCTCCTACTCACCACACGAACGGGAGCAAGCGCCGCGTGCGCGCGGCATAGGCGCCGTACGCCGTGCCGAAGGCGGTCCACAGGAGATCCTCGTCCTGCAGGCAACGCTTGGCGACGCAGAAGGCGCTGGCGGCGAACGTCAGCCACGTGATCGGCGCGCCGGTGGCGACGGCGGGGCCGAGAGCGCAGAGGATCGTCCCGAGCGCGAGCGGATGGCGCACGATCCCGAACGGTCCGCTGACGAGCAGCTGCGTCGGCGGGTTCACCGTGTCGACGAAGCGGTCGAGCGGCCCGAGCGAGCGGCGCGCCCAGAACCAGAGCGCGAGCCCGGCGACGTAGATGGCGATGCCGAGGAGAAAACGCGGCGTCTCGTTCACCGCGGGCACCGGCACCAGGCCCAGCAACGGTAGGGTCAGCAGCAACTGCGCGAGCGACACGTGGAACGAGACGACGACGACGGTGATCGGGATCCAGCGCTGCTCGGCGGCCGACGCGGCGGCGAGCTTCGTCGTCAGGTGCTCGCTGCGATAGCGGAAGACGGGGATCCAACCGGCGGAGAAGACGAACAGCGTTGCGACACGGGTGATCACGCCGCGTTGCTCGGCGCGCTGATGACAGCCGACGGGCGGAGTCGCGAGGCGGTTGCCAAGCAGGCGAGGCCGGCGAGGATCCAGAACGTCTCGGCGAGCCTGAGGACGAGGCCGACAGCGAGACCGACGGCGAGCGTGCGGCCGCCGAGGGTGAAGATGCCGACTTGCGCCGCCTCGAGTGAGCCGAGCGCGGCCGAGACCGGGACGACGCGCGCGACGCCGATGCCGATCGAGCTCAAGAGCAGCATCGGGATCGGAATGAAAAGCCCGAAGACGGTGAAGAGCGTGGCGAGCTCGATGAGCTGCACGCATTCGATGAGCAGCGAGAAGCCGATTCCCGTCGGGACGAGGCGGGGATGCGCTTTGATGAGCGCGTGGAGCGCGGCGTCGGCGCGCTTGGCGTAGCCGATCGGCCGCGCCAGCAGGCGAAGGCCGGCGAGCTGCCGTATGACATAGATTCCCATGATCGCCGGCCGCCCGCGGGCCGCGCGCACGTAGATGAAGACGAACGTGCCGAGGCCGGACGCGGCGAGAGCGCTGGTGGCGATGACGGCGGCCCGCGAGCCGGCGCCGAGGACGAGGGCCGCGCCGACGGACGCCGGGCCCGCGATCATGTTGCCACAGAGCTCGAGCGCACGGTCGAGGGCGACGGCGCCGGCGGCGGTCGCGCGCGGGACGCCGCTCGCGCGCAGTAGCTCGGCGCGCACCGGCTCGCCGGCGAACGTGCCCGACGGAATGAGCGCGCCGGCGGCGCGCCCGGCGAGCCAGAGCTGCCCGAGGCGCACGAGGCCGAGCTCGGCGCCCATGCGTCGCAGCACGAGACGCCAGCGCAAGGTGCGGAGCAGCATGACGCTGAGCGAAAGGCTGAAATACACGGGTACGAGCGCGAGCGAGATGTGCCCGAGCGCGGCGCGGCCCTCGCCGAGATTCGCCCACACCACGTAGACGGCGCCGCAGCCCGCGAGCGCGACCAGCGCCAACCGGACCGCGCGTCGCGAGAGGTGGCCGCCGCTCGCGAGGACGTCGGGCGCGTCAGCCGGCGAGTTGTTCGGCATAGACCTCACGAATGGGCGCGAAGGAGAACTCGGCGAGCAGTCGCGTGACACTCGGCAGCGTGCGCGCGCGACCGAGACGCTTCCACAGCCGCACGTGACGCGGCGTCGCGGGGAGCGCACGCGCCACCGGCGCCAGCTCCCACGGGTGCAGGTAGACGACTGCCGCGCCGACATCCGCCGCGTGCGCCAGCAGGAAACGGCGAATCGTGCGATAGGGCAGGAAGCGGAACATCGGGCCCCCGCCGGCGTAGGGCAGGTTCCAGCCGCCGTACGCTTCCGCGAAGGGCAACGGAAACTCCCACAGACCGGACGGATGACGGTACGGTGCGCGCGGCGCGCTGCGACCGGCGTACGGCATCCAGCGCACCGGCACGTAGCCGGCGTCGTAGCGGAAGCCGAGCGTCGCGAGGACGTCGGTCGCCCAGAGCTCGCGCGGGCTGCTGATGAAGTACGGGGCGCGGTAGCCGACGATCGCGGCGCCGAGCGCGTCGGCGAGCAGATCACGCGAGCGGCGGACGTCGTCGGTGAACTCGGCGCGCGTCTGCGACGCTACCTTCACGTGCGCGTAGCCGTGGCTCGCGACCTCGTGGCCGGCGTCGGCGATGCGGCGCACCAGCCCGAGGTGACGCCGCGCGACGTCGCCGAGGACGAAGAACGTCGCGCGCGCGCCGGCCGCGGCGAGGAGCTCCAACACCCACTCGACCTCGGCGACGACGGTGCTCGGCAGCTCGTCCCAGTCGACGCCGCGGTTCGGCCGCCAGTCGTCGTGGAACCACTCCTCGACGTCGATCGTCAGCGCGTGGCGCGTCCCGGTGCTGGTCATCCTTGGGATTCAGTTGACGCGCAGCTGCGACGGGTCTTTGTCGCCGAGGCTGTGCCGGCACATGAAGCTCAAGAGTCCGAGGCTGTAGCGGTTGGTGGTGCTCTCGCCGGTGAAAACGCGCGGGAAGTGCGTGCTGAAGTGCGGGTCGAGGAGGTTGCCGTACCAGGTCTTTCGGACCTCCTGTCCGACCTTGATCAGCGTGAAGAGACGCCCATCGTAGTAGTAGCCGACGGCGCGCCGCCACGACGCGAGATGATTCAGGACGTGGCGCTGGTAGTGCGCGAGCGCGCGCGGCGAGCCGTCGAGCACGGCGTGCGCCAGCACCGTCGCGCCGTCGAGCGAGATCAGGAGGCCGCTCGAGAAGATCGGGTCGATGAAGCCGAATGCGTCGCCCACCAGCGCCCAGCCGTCGCCGACGCCACGGGTCGAGGCGACTTGGTAGTTCGAGTACTTCATGACCGGCGTCAGACGGCGGACGCTCGCGTCCCAGCGCCGGATCACCGGGTCGGCGGCGACGTACGCGTCGTATTGTTCCTCGGCCGTGCCGCCGAACGTGCGGAGGTGGTCGGAGTCGACGACCAGGCCGACCGAGACGCGTCCGGGAAGCGGGATGCGCCACGCCCAGCCGCGCGTCAGGCGATCGATGTGGATGTGCCCGGCGTCGATCAGCGGCACGCCCTCGAGATGCGCGAAGAGCGCGGTGTCGCGGCGCCCACCCGTCACCGCGGGGATGCCGAGCAGGTTCGAGAGCAGGCGCGGGCGCCCGCTGGCGTCGACGATCAGATCGGGCTCTGCGCGCAGAAAGCCGTCGGTCGCGGCGAGTGTGTCGTCGGTGAGGCGCACGCGATCGTCTCCGGCGCGCTCGACGGTGGCGTGGTGGTCGAAGCACACGGCGCCCGCGTGCACGGCCGCCTTCAGGATCGACTCGTCGAAGAGATCGCGCGGTGAGTTGTACGAGTAGCGCGTGCACGCCTTCCGCACGTCCTCGAAGCGGAAGCTCACGACGTCATCGGGATCGAGCACCCAAGTTGCTCCGGGCTTGAACGTGCTGTAGCTCCGCACCTCATCCTCGATGCCGAGCTCGCGGAGAAACGGCACGATCGCCGGCACGAGCGACTCGCCGATCACCAGCGGCGGGCGCTTGCGTTTGGTGAAGATCGCGACCCGCCGCCCGGCGCGCGCGAGCAGCGCGGCGACCATTGCCCCGGCGGGGCCGCCGCCGACGACGGCGATCGTCTCGATCGTGTGTGCCATGTCAGCGCACGATAGACGAATGCGCGCGGACGGCAAAGTCTGTGCGGCGGGTGATTTGACAACGAAATTTCAACCTGACAAGAGAGCTGCGATCGGCGGCCCGCCGGCGCGTGCCGCGGCGACCCTTGGCCGCTCGGCCAAATCAACATTTCACGTGCGCATGGTGCTGACGGTCGATTCGGATGCCGGTGCAATCAATGACCCGGCGGTGCAGTGACGACCAAGGACTGGACCCAGACCGCGCTGGTCGAGTGCGTCGTCGACAGCGTCCGGGAGTTGCTCTCGCTGGGCGCCGACTTCAGCCCGCAGTCGGACCTCGTCGCCGCGGGCTTGGATTCACTGGCGGTGACGCAGCTCATGCTCGCGATCGAGGATCGGACGGGGATCTGGGTCGACGAGAGCCGCCTTACGCCGGAGAACCTGCGCAGCGCCGAGACGCTTGCCGCGTGCGTCTATGAGCAGATGGCGGCGGCGTGACGACGTCCCGCTCACCGGCGCGGACTGCTTCTTGCGGTCGTTCGACGACGAAGTGCGCCGCTTCAACGGCGCCGGCCATCTCTCGCAGCTCGTCCTCCGCCTCGGACCCGGCTTCGACGTCGACGCTTTTCGCGCGCTGATCACCGCCGTCGCGCGCACAACGCCGATCCTGCACGCGCCGATCCGCCGCCGCTTCGCCGTCGGTGCGCCCGCTTACCGCTTGGCGCACGCCGCGCGCACCCCATTGCCGGAAGTCACGGTGCACGAAATGGCACCGTCCGCGGCGACACGCGAGCAGGGCGACGCCGGGCTGCCGGCGATCTTCCGCGAGCGGCTGAACGCGCGGCTGGCGATCGAGCGCGGCGAGCTGGTGCGGTTCGACGTCGTCCGCTACGACGGCGGCGCGCACGGCACCGATCTGGCGATGACCTGGGCTCACCTCCTCTTCGACGGTGCCGGCAGCGAGCTCTTCATCCGTTGCCTCGACGAATGCTTTCACGGCCGGCGCCCCATCGCCGATCTCGGCCGGGACGACGGCGCCGAGGCGACGAGATTGGGGGGCACCTTCCTCGAGCGCGTGCGCCGTGCCCGCGAGTGGCAGGAGCGGATCATCGGCTTCGGCGCCGCGCCGCCGCACTCGCTTGGCGGGCCGCGTCGCCACGTCGCACAGGTGCTCACCTACGACGTGGTGACGCTGTCGCGCACGGAGACGGCAAGCGTTACGCAGCGCGCGGCGGCGCTCGCCGGACATCTCACGCCCGTCCTCTTCTATTTCGCCGCCGCCATCCGCGCGCACGACGCCGTGTTCAGCGCGCGTGGCGAGGATCCCGGACACTACCTCGTGCCGCTCCCGGTGAACTTGCGCCCGAAAGGAGCCGACGACGCCGTGTTTCGCACCAACATCTCGCTCCTCTGGTTCCACGTGGCGCGGCAGCACGTCGGAGATTTCGCGGGGCTCTTGAGCGAGCTGAGAAGGCAGCGCCGCGCGGGCATCCGCGACGGGATGATCGAAAAAGGTGTGGCCGCGATGGATCTCGTACGTGCCGCACCGGCGCGCCTGCATGTGTGGCTCGCCCGGAACAACCTCCGCGGCGAGCTGGCGTCGTTCTATTTCGCGTTCACCAACGACTTTCTTCCCGGCATGGACGCCTTCCTCGGCGCCGAGATCGTGAACGGGTTCCACGCGCCCTCGGTGATGCCGTCGCCGGGGAGCAGTCTGATCATGAGCATCCGCGCCGGGCGCTTGAACGTCACGCACATCTACCAGCGCGGCGCCGTCGCCGACGACGAACGCCTGCGTTTGCGCGCGCAGCTCCTCGACGACCTGCGCGGCCGCACGAGCGGCGCCGAGCGGCTGCGGTCGTCGGGATGAGCGCGCGCGAGCGCTTCGACGTCGTCGTCGCCGGCGGCGGTACCGCGGGCATCGCGGCGGCGACGTCGGCCGCGCGGCTCGGCGCCCGCGTCCTCCTCGTGGAACGCGGCGAAGCGCTCGGCGGCAACGCCACGCACGCGCTCGTCCACACCTTCTGCGGCTTGTTCCTCGCGGCGACCGCCGACGGCGACGCGCCAATCCATGCCCACCACGGCTTTCCGCGCCGCTTCGCGCGCGGCCTGCAGGCGGCGGGCGGTGCGCGCGCGCCCGAGCGCGCCGGCAAGGTCTTCGTCCTGCCGATCCATCCCGACGTGCTCGAGCGCTATGCGGTTCACGTCTGCGACGCGGCGCCGACGCTCACGTGTTGGTTGCATGCCGAGGTGACGGCGGCGCGGCTCGGCGCCGGTGTGCGCGATACGAGCGTCCTCGAGGTCGCGCGACCCGACGGATGCGTCGCCGTCGAGAGCCGGATCGTCGTCGACACCACGGGCGACGGCACCGTGGCGGCGCTCGGCGGCGCCGCGGTCGCGATGGCGCCGGCGGACGAGCTCCAATGTCCGTCCTTCATCTTCCGCATCGCCGGTGCCGAGCCGGGATGCGCCGTCGGATTCGCGCGCCTGCAGTTCAGCGTCGCGACCGCGGGCGCGGTGAAAGGCGGCGCGCTTCCCGCCGGCTGCGAGTCGGTGCTGCTGCGTCCGGGCGCCGCGCCCGACGAGGTCTACGTCACATTGAACGTGGCGCGGCCGGAGCGCTTCGACCCGCTCGATCCCGAGGTCGTCGCGACGCTCGCGGCGGCGGCGCGCGCGTCCGCCGAGCGGCTGCTCGCCCACCTGCGCGACACGCGGCCGGCGTTCCGTCGGGCGCGGCTCCTCGCGTGGCCGCGACGGCTCGGGATTCGCGAGACGCGTCGGGTCGAGGGGCGCGCGGTCGTCACCGCCGCCGACGTGCTCGACGGGCGCCGGCGCGACGACGAGGTCGCCGTCTCGACCTGGCCGATCGAGCTCTGGCGGGACCACCGCCGCGCGCACTTCGAGCATCCGGCCGGGCCGAGCTCGATCCCGCTCGACGCGTTGGTCAGCCGCTCGCACCCGCGCCTCGGCATGGCGGGACGCTGCGCCTCGGCGACGCACGAGGCGCTCGGCGCGCTGCGGGTCATCGGCACCGCGATGGCGACCGGAGAGGCGATCGGCGTCGCCGCCGCACTCGCCGCCGACGCCGACGTCGCGCTCGCCGCCGTCACACCGGCCGCCGTGCGCGCGCACATCCTCGCGGGTGCCGAAGCATGACGGTCCTCGACGCCATTCGCGCGCGGGCGCGCGAGTCTCCCGAGCACCCGGCGCTGGTGATCGACGGCGCGGAGCCGGCACGCGTCGGCTACGCCGCGCTCGTCGCGCGTGTCGACGCGCTCGCTGAGCGCCTGCGCGCGCACGGGGTCGTGGCGGGCGAGCGCTGCGGCCTGGTCGCGCGCCAGGGCCGCGGCTTCATCGAGGCGGCACTCGCGATCCTCGCCGCCGATGCGTGCCTGGTGCCGATCGCCGACGATACCGCGCCCGCGGCGCAGGAACGGCTCACGTCCGAGGCGGCCCTGCACCACGTCATCCGCGAGTCGGAGGACTTCGCCTGCCGGAGCGTCGGCTCGCCGTCGCGGCTCGCAGCCGACGTCGAGGCGGCGTTCCGCGCGCTCCATCCCGCGTACCTGCGATTCACCTCGGGCACGACGGCGCGACACAAGGGGGTCGTGATCGGTCACGACGCGATCCTCGCGCGTCTCGCGCACGCCAACGCCGGCCTCGCGATCACCCCCGCCGACCGCGTGCTCTGGCTCTTGCCGATGGCGCATCACTTCGTGGTGTCGATCCTCCTCTACCTGCGCTTCGGTGCGACGACCCTCCTGCCCGCGGGCTCGCTCGCGCGCCCCGTGCTCACGCTCGCGCACCGTGAGTACGCCACCGTCCTGTACGCGTCGCCGTACCACTACGGGATGCTCGCGAAGGACGCCTCGGACATCGGTCTCGACCACGTGCGGCTCGCCGTCGCGACCGCCGACGGTCTCCGCGCCGAGGTCGCGGACGGCTTCGCGCGGCGCTTCGGTCACACGCTCGTGCAGGCGCTCGGGATCATCGAGGTCGGGCTGCCCGTCATGAACCTCGCGAGCGCGGCGTCGAAACCGACGGCGCTCGGACGGCCGCTCCCCGGCTACGAGATCTGGCTGCGTGGCGAGGACGGGCTTCCCGTCCGTCCGACGGGCGGCCCCGACGCGATCGGCGAGGTCTGCGTCCGCGGTCCGGGCGCGTTCGACGCCTACCTGAACCCGTGGACACCCGCGCCGCGCATCCTCGCTCGCGACGGTTTCCGCACCGGCGATCACGGCTGGCTCGATGCCGACGGCGACCTCTTCCTCGCCGGCCGCCACGCCAATCGCATCAGCATGGCGGGCATGAAGTTCTTCTGCGAGGAAGTGGAAGCGGTCCTGGAGACGCATCCCGACGTCCGCACCGCGCGCGTGTCGGCGCGCGCGCACGCGCACGTCGGCGAGGTGCCGGTCGCCGAGATCGTCGCCCGCGACACCGCCCGCCCTCCCGACGCCACGGCGCTCGCAGCGCACTGTCGCGCGCGCTTGCCGAGCTACAAGGTGCCGCGCGAGTTTCTCGTCGTCGCCGAGCTGCCGCGGACGCCGACCGGGAAGCTGCAACGCTGGCAGGCCTGACGCTCCCGCACCGGCGCGTTCAATCCGGCGCCGGTGTGCTCAGTCCCGCTCCGGCGCGCTCAGTCCGGTGGCGGCGTCGGAAAGCGCGCCGCCCAGTCCTCGAGCGCGACGCGCGCGCCGTTCGCGAGATAGCTGATCGCGTGGTACCAGCCCGCGACCAGGAGCAGCTCGAGGAGCTCCGGCACGCTCCACTCCGCGCGCAGCTCCTCCCAGAGCGGGTCGGAGACCGTCGCGGTGTCGTGTAGCTCGTCGACGAGGCGGACGAGCAGCCGGTCATGCGCCGACCAGGCGGGGTCGTCGGCCACGCCGCGCACGGTCGCGGCCAGCTGTGCCGCGTCGAGCCCGACCCTCGGCGCGAACGCGACGGCGTGCACGCCCCATTCGTATTCGCAGCCGCAGCGGGCGCAGACGCGATGGATCACGATCTCGCGATCACGCGCGCCGAGCGCGCGGCCGTGGCGGCCGAGCACGAAGCTGCCGAGTCCCTGCATCGCGTCCGCCATCGGCAGGTGGAGCGCGAACAGGCGGAAGAGTCCGAGCGGCTCGATCGGTGAGCCGGCCGGCATCATCGCCGCCAGCGCGGCGGCAACCGGCGGCTCGTACGGCGGAGCGAGCGGCGCGATGCGCGCATTCGTCGTGCTCATCGTAATGTCCTCCCGAAGCCGATTCATATGGCTTCGGAATACGTAGCACAATAGGGTCTCGGATTTCGACGCGCCGTTCGAGCGGTTCGCCTTCTCAGGCGAGCGGCCGGCTCGTCATGAAGGCGGTGAGCGGTAACGGCGTGCGCACCGTCGGCTCCGGCAGGTCGTCGAGCAGATCGAGGGCGCGGCCGCGGATCAGGTTGAACGCCTCCGCGGTGCGCGCGAGGACGGCCTGGCGCGTGCGCGGCGTTCCGACCTCGTCGAAATAGGGGACGTGATCCAGCGGCGCCGCGAAGCGGCCGAGGTTGCCACGATGGAGTTGGTCGCGCTCGCGCAGGCGGCTCTCCACCTTGCGGAAGAGGTCGGCGAAGTTCCGCAGCGCCTGGAGGATGAACGTCTTCTCGCGCAGTTGCGCGCGCAGGTAGTCGGCGTCGAGGTGCTGATCGAGCATGTAGGGCGCGACCCAGAGGTTGTAGTAGCAGGCGATGTCGAGATCCCACTTGAGGCGATAGAGCTCGTAGCTTCCGAGCGTCGAGTAGAGGCCGCGGTAGAGCAGCATCGTCGCCTCGTGACGGAAGCGCATGAACTCGTCATAGAGCTCGACGCGCTCGCCGAACGCGGTCGCGTTCTCGCCGGCGACGTCGCGCCGGATCAGATCGGTGAGGAAGTCGTTCTCGAGCGCGATGAAGTCGCTCCCCGGGCTGTAGAAGGGGTCGGTGAACGCCGCCGCCTCGCCGGAGAGTCCCCAGCGATCGGCGCTGAAGAAGCGCGTCGTCGAGTACGCGAGCTGCGCGTAGCTGCCGACATCGAGCATCTCCGCGACGTCGAGGAGCGAGGCGACGGCGCGATGGCGCTGCAGGAAGTCGACGAACCCCGCTTTCGTACGGCAGACGGCGTCGACGCACTCGCGGTCGCCGACGACCCCGACGCTGGTGACTCCCTCTTTCAATGGGATGAACCAGATCCAGTAGCCGGGGTAGCAGAAGTGGACCGTCGAGAGCATGCGGCTGCTGTGGCGCACGCGGGCGCGAAAGCTCTCGGGTCCGAACTCATCGAGATCGCGCACGCCCGTGAAGCGGCCCCACACGGCGGCGATCGCATGCTCGGGCTCCGGGACGCGCAGCCCCTTGACGCGTGCCACCATGCTCGCGCGCCCGGCGGCGTCGACCAGCCAGCGGCTCTCGCAGCTCCCGGCGATGCCGTCGCCGCTGAACGCGAAGCGATGCTGCGCGCCATCGCTCCCGAGATCGAGGTCGTGCGCGCGCACGTTCGTCCACAGCCGCACCCCGTCGGCACGATTGCGCTCCCAGAGGTCGCGCTCCAGACGCGCGCGGTTGACCTGGAAGCTCGGATGGAACGGCAGCGCGACCGTGCCGAGCTCCGTCATCTCGTGCAGCGCGGCGTCTTTCGCAGGGGTGTCGAAGAAGAAGCGCAGCCCGTTCTTCGGAAGGTGACGGTCGTACAGATAGGCGGAAAGGCCGAGTCGGCGGATGAGGTAGTTACTCGCGATCTCGACCGTCGACTCGCCGACCTTGTACGAGCTCTCGCTCGCCTTCTCGAAGACGCCGACGCGGAGCTGCGACAGCGTCCGTCGCAGCTGGCGCGCCAACAGCGAACCGGCGAGCCCGCCGCCGAGAATCGCGACGTCGAGAGTCAGCCGTTCCATCCGGCGCGCGACCATAGCAGCCGAGGATCAGGGGTGCACCTTGATTCTGGCGCGGGCGTGTAGGTCGTCGTGGCGCGCAAACGAGCCGAGGTGTCCTGAATCGGAGCACTATTCGGAACGCGTGCTTCGTCGTCGTTGCTCCGGCGAAACGGGCTCTCGTATACTCGCGTGGTCATGCGTGCGGTTGCCGCCATCGAATCGTGGCTCAGCGGTGCGATCCGCCCCCGCTCCGTCAGTCGCCGCCCTCAACTGCAGACGCTCGCAGTCGTGCGAAACATTCGTGCCCGACGGCCATTCTCGCCCGCCCGGGATAGCCCGCAACGGCGGTCAGCCTTTGCCGGCATACACAGAACTGTCTAATTCTCGTTGGGTCGACACGAAAGGGCTCCTCGATGCAACTAGATTTGATCGGTCTGCAAGACCAGTATTCGAAGCTTGATACCGAAGACCTCTTGCGTTTGTCCGAGAGTAGGGACTTCACTCCAGAGGTACAGCGGCTCATTGACGCTGAACTTGCGAGGCGCCGCGACCTCGAGGATGTTGTGGCGGCTCGAGCGGTTCACCAGTTGGCGACTTTAGGAATCTCCCGTGGAATTGACGGCGCCGAGATCTCCGAAACTCTTGTCAAAGAAGGTCTCTCTCGTGACGCGGCGGCTAGCATTGTTCGTGATGCCGGTGACACCGTGGTATTCGCGAGAAGGAAAGCCGCCGAATCGCGAATGCTGCGCGGTGTAGTCATGTTCGCTGTCGGAGTGTCGGTCACCGCGCTTACATATCAAAGTGCTGCGAATACTGGCGGATATTATGTTGTCGCTTCGGGTGCCATTGTGGTCGGTTCACTCGAGTTTCTACGCGGCGCAAAGGCTCGTCTCATGGATCGTCGCCGCTCTCAAGACATAGATCGATGAGGTATTGGTCAATGTGGCATCACCGAAGGTGAATTTCAGCTTCCTGAAGCAGCCCAACGCCACGATGCAACCGACAATCGGCGCACATCGGTTTACTTTCATGAACAATCGCACTCGCGCCGCTTGCGGCTGATCGGCAAATCGTTAGCAGTCACATGAGCGAGCTCACGAAGATCTTCTTGACCTCAGGTCTCACGATATTCGGCGGCGTGGTTGTCTTTGTCCTGGGCCAGTTGATCGCGAAGTTTGTCATTGAACCCGTGTATGAGCTCAAGCAAGTGTTCGCGGAGGTTCGGCTCGCGTTGATCTACTACGCACAGGCGATTCACACGCCTGTTCCAGGCGACGAGAAGCGGTCCGATGAGGCAGCTGCGGCTATTCGTCGGCATGCCGCTGACCTATGGGCAAAGGTCACGTCCATTCCATGCTACGGGTGCTTGTCCAAGCTGTGGTTCGGGTTTCTTCCTGACTTCGCGTCATGCCGGAAGGCAGTCTCACAACTGATCGGTCTAGCAAACTCGGTACACAAGGAAGACCGATCGAGGAATCAAGATCGCGTCGACAAGATCGGCCGGCTTCTCGGCTTCAAAGAGTTCGAGGAGTAACTGGGTGCAGGTGACTACTAACCAGCCGTTCGGGCGGACGGTGCAGCGCGCCGCCGCTGAACCGCCAGGTCGTTAGGCGCCTTCGCGAAATGAGCGAGAGAACCCCAGAGTACAAACGACTCCTCGACGTCTTCGTGCGGTCGGTCCAGGCCATGGCCGGGCAGAAGTTTGCCGGTCAAGAAGCGTGGATGGTCGAGGCTGAACGCCTCGCGACGAAGCTCTTCTTCCACCTTGCATCGCTCCTCTATCTTCGTCCTGGCACACGTTTCGAGGAACTTGCGGGTATCGAAGTCCACTTCTTCGACTTCGCCTCATCGGCTGTCCTTGCGCGCGCCTGCTTCGAGACGTATCTCGCGTTTCACTTTATCTTTATCTCCCCTTCTTCCGCGGACCAGCGACATCTTCGCTACCTGGTATGGACTCTCGGAGGTCTACTCGATCGGCAAAGGGTGACGCCGTTCACAGACTATGGGCGGCAACGATTGGAGGAAGAGAAGAAGCAGATCGAAGCCCTCCGTACGCAGATCCAGCAGAGCCCTGCCTACGCTGACCTCGCTCACGAGCGGCAGAAGGATGCGCGCAGAGGAAAATGGAGATTCGAGAAGAGCTGGGCAGATCTCGCGGTCATCGCTGGGGGTAGTCAGCGATACTTCGTTGGGCTCTACGCCTACTTGTCCTCCTACGCTCACTCCGGATACCTCAGCGCCTTGCAGGTTGGCCAGGCGCAGGACAAGCAAGTCCAGCTCCAGCTCGGCCAGATGTATGTTGGGATCGGTCTTACCATCATGAGTTACTTTCTCACGGACTATGCTTCTCTGTTTCCTCCTGTCGCCGCCGCTCTCGACGCTAGTCCAGAGGATAAGCGCCTGGTCGAGGTCTGGCACCTCACCGGTGCTGACATGGAGCGCATGTATGAAGGCGTCTAACCAGCCGATGCAGACCACGGGGAGCTCAACCCGAACGGCCACGGCCACATGGATTGTTGTTCTGGCACGCTCAAGGATGTCACGCGGCTCATGGAGCTCAAGCGGTGGTCGGAATGAGCTACCACGATCGCGCGCGGCCTAGCCAGAGGTACGCGGACAGCGAGAATTTGACACTAGGGAATGAATGAAGGTCGGTGAACTGCTTCAGCTTCTCGAGAACGATGGGTGGCACCTCGCGAGGACTCGCGGCAGCCACCGGCAGTATAAGAACCCGAAGAAACGGGGTACCGTCACGGTAGCTGGGAAACCGAGCCTCGACGTGCCGCCCGGCACGCTGAATGCGATACTGAAGCAGGCAGGCCTGAAGAAGGCCGGGAGTGACCGATGATGCGTTACATGGTCGTGCTTGAGCGAGGCGAGACGAGCTGGGGAGCTCATGTGCCAGATCTTCCGGGTTGCATCGCGGTGGGAAAAACCCGGGCGGAGGTGTTGCGCCTGATTCGCGACGCCATCGAGTTTCACATCGACGCGCTGAAGCAGGACGGCTTGCCGGTGCCGGTGCCGAGCTCCGAGGGCGAGCTCGTCGAGGTCGGGGCTGCCTAGCTGTCGGCATGCAGCCGACGGCCTTCGGCCGCGGCTGATACCGCGCGTTATGCCGATGACAGGTGACTGAGGGAGGGGTGGGCAGGTGTTCAACCGTGTGCTCCGCCGAATGCAGGCTCTCGTTCGGGCGAGCGAGTACGTGTTGACGCTTCACGGCCATGAGGAGATGGAGGCAGACGGCCTGACGGTGTACGACATCGAGAACGTCATCCTGAGCGGGCGAATCCTGGAGCACTAGCGCAGGGGGAGACATGATCTGCGACGTCTGTGGAAAGCAAGGTGCTCGGGTTCGCCGGACGACGCGAAGCTTCGGCTCCGGCCGCTCCCAATTCTTCATCGAGGGTGTGCCCCTGGTCCGCTGCCCGCACTGCGGGGAAAGCTACCTGACCGCGGCGACGCTGCAGGAGATCGAACACATCCGGAAGCGGTGGCGTAAGGTCGCCGTCGCGAAGCGAGTGCCAGTAGCCAAATTCAAGGGGGCGGCATAACCGGCCGCTTCACCGCCGGCGCGCATTCGCTCGCTGCGGCTGCTCACCGCGAGCGTTAGACAGCGCAAGAAGACACATGGCCGGAAAGGTCACGACAATCCGCTCAACCCGTCAGCGTAGGGCGGCGCTTCGAACGCGTCATGCGTTGCAGTTTCTTGTCGTCCTCACGAAGACAACCCCGCTGGTCTGGCGGCGCATCCAAGTGCCCGAGGACTACTCGTTTTGGGATCTACATGTGGCCTCAGGACGCGATGGGCTGGCACGATTACCATCTGCACGAGTTCAAAGTCGTGCACCCACAACATGGCAAGCTCGAACGCTTGGGCATTCCCGATCGAGACTTTCCGGACGAGCGTCCCTGTACGCCGGACTGGGAAGTACCGATATCGAAGTACTTCAACTTGGAATCTGTTTCGGAGGCCACGCCAGCGCTGTATGTGTACGACTTCGGCGACGACTGGCACCATCTGGTCACGTTCGAGGAAGCACTGCCCGGAGGTGCGGCGCGGTATCCCTGCTGCGTGGCTGGGGCGCGAGCCTGTCCGCCGGAAGACTGTGGTGGCGTCCATGGCTTCGCGGAGTTTCTCGAAGCCATCGCCAACTCTAAACACCCCGAACATTCGCGGCTGGTGCAGTGGTCCGGCGGTGCGTACGATCCGGAGGCGTTTGATCCGGCGCGAATCGTTTTCGACAATCCGCGTCAACGGTGGAAGAAGGCATTTCAAGAATAGCGCTTGCGACGTGATCCGAATCTTCGGAGCGGGCTACTGGCGAAAGGGCAGGCGAATCTATGAGCGCGAGAATCAAATACACCGACGAACCTCTCGGACGGCTAAAGATCGTTCCTGATTTTCTTCCTCGCCCCGAAGATCTCGTTTTTCGAGAGGAAGGGGTGAAGGTTACCCTTGCGTTGAGCAAACGCAGCGTCGAGTTCTTCAAGAACGAAGCGCGCAAGCACAAGACGCAATACCAGCGCATGATCCGCCGGCTTCTCGATGCGTATGCGGCGCATCACGGGCGACGTCTAACCCCGCGCTCAACACGGACGCGCGCAAAAGCAGCGCGCGCCGGTTAGCGCGAGCGTTGGGTATACGGATGAGCCGGCGGTTCGCAGCCGAGTAACGTCGTGGTACGAGGTACGTCGATGGCAAACGCGGTACGTCAGATCGAGTCCAAGGCGCTAAAGCTCTCGGCGGTCGAGCGGGCACGACTTGCGGAGCGCCTCATCTCGAGCCTCGATGAGGAACCAGATGCTGATGCGGAGGCGCAGTGGGTCCTCGAGGCCGAACGGCGCCTTGAGGAGCTTCACACCGGAAAGGTGAGAGGCCGGCCCGCCGCGAACGTCTTTCGCAAAGCCCGTTCAGCGGCGTTCACGCGCGCCACCGTCTAGCGCGCCGGCGTTTCCGGCGTCGCGGCGGCGCGACGAGCTTGCGCATCCGCGTCCGGGCTCTCCGGGGCGAGCGTGACGACGTGCTGCCACGCGGCGCGCGCGCCCTCGACGTCGCCGGTGTCGGCGCGCGTCTCCGCGAGGCCGCGCCACGCGAGGTGGTCGTCGGTGCGCAAGGTGACGGCGCGCTCGTATTCCTCCGCCGCGGCCGTCGCATGTCCGGCGGCGCGCTCGCGCTCGGCGGTGCGTCGCAGCTCGACGCCGCGGAGCTGACGCTCGAAACCGCCGTCGGTGAGCAAGGCGTCGGCGGCGACGTCGCTGCGCGCCTCGTCGGTGGGTGCGCCGCCGTGTGCGAGCCGGGCGCGCAGGTCGATCCGCCGGTACGCGCCGAGCGTGTGCGGGCCCTCGGAGACCCACAGCACGCCGGCGGTCAAGTCGGCGACCACCGAATGGGTCGCGATCAGGGCGTCGATCGCGTTGCGGTTGCCGAGCGGCAGCGGTGTGTCGCCGGCGGCGCTGCGATCGCGAAGCATCGCGATGGCGGTCGCGGGATCGATGTGGCCGTCGTTCCGTGCCACGAGCTCGCGCATCCGTGCCTCGCGGGCGAGCGTCGAGGTGTGCTGGCGCACGAACACGTCCTTGGGATCGGCGGCGAAGGTTGGCGTCGCGTAGTGGTTGGCGACGATCGTGACCGCCGGCGCGCGGCGCACCGCTGGCGCGCGGCCCGGCGCGCGCTCGATGACGGCGGACTCGCCGCTCGCGCCGTCGGCGAGGAGGAGCATGTGCGAGGCCATCGGCGCGTCGCGGGTGGCGATCGCGATCGCCTCGTCCAGGTTGTGCGCCTCCTCGAGGATGGCGCGCGTCGTGAACACCACCGGCACGCCGGCGTTGTCGGGCGTGCCGGCGCGCGCGCCGTTGACGCTCACCCAGATCCCGGCCGCGTTCATGCCTGTGACGACGCCCGTCATGCCCGGCCACGCGATCGATGCGAAGGCGAGCCGCCCCTCGGGCTCGACGATCTGCACCGTCTTCTCGACGTCGAACCACGGATCGACGTCGAGGTCGAAATTGCGGCCGACAATGGTGTGGCCGGGCGTCGCGCCGGCGCGCGTCGCCTCGCCGGAGGCGACGAAGGCCGTGCATCCGAGCAGCGGCGAGCGCTCGAAGGCGAGGGCGATGTCGTAGAGGGCGTGCAGGTAGACGAGGCGATGGTAGGGCGAGAGAAACGCCGGGCCGCGGTCGCCGTAGGCGACCGCTTCGCCGTAGATCTCGGCGCGTCGCGCCGGCGGGAAGCCGCGATCGACGTCGTGGTAGCGCGCGCGCACGACGGCGGTGAGGACGGTACGCAGCGCCGCCGACGGCACGAAGGTCGCGAAGAGGTCGAGCATGCGCAGGTCGCCCGCGACCATGAGCGGTGCGACGAGGCGTCCGTATCGATAGCCGAGCTGTACCGGCTCGCCGCGGACGTGCGTCACCCAAAGTGCGCCGCGGCGCTCGAGCGACGACGCCCCGACCCAGGTGACGCCGTCGGCGAAGCGCAGCCGTTCGGCGCGCGGCGCCGGCACGTCGGGCGGTACGATGCGCGTCGCGCGGTCGAACACCAGCGCACCGCCGGCGAAGCCGACCGCGACCAGGACGAGCGCACGCACCCAGCGTCGACGCCGCGCGCGCGGGACGGCTCCAGCGGCCACGCCGTGGCTCTACCAAACGACCGCGCGGCCCGCCATTGCGTCAGCGCGCCGAGCGACCGCGCGCTACGACGGCGACGAACGCCGGCAGAAGACAGATCGCGGCGGCGAAGGCGAAGGCGATCGCGGTCATCGCCAGCCATCCGAGTCCGGCGAGGCCGCGGTAGCGCGAGACGGCGAGGAAGCCGAAGCCCGTCATGGTGGTGAGCGTCGTCAGCGCCATGGCGCGGCCGACGAGCCTGGTCGAGGTGCCGAGCTCATGCCCTTCGCGCCAGCGCTGGACGACGTAGACGCAATAGTCAACGCCGATGCCGAGCGTCAACGGCAGGACGATGAGGTTGATCGGCGTGAACGCGATGCCGGCCAGGTACATCGCCTCGAGCATCCCGAGCACCACCACGACCGTCGGCAGCATCACCGCCAGCGCCAAGGTCACCGAGCGTAGTTGGAGGAGGACGATCGCGACGTTGAGGACGAGGCTCGCGATCGTGAAGCCGACGAGCTCGCGGGCGATGACGGTGTCGAGCGCCGCCTCCATGAGCGATCGGCCGGTGACGACGACGTCGTCGCCGACGTCGACGTCGGCGCGCAGGCGATCGTGAATGGCGGCGAGACTCGCGCCGGGCGCCGGCGTGAACATGACGACGAGTGTGACGCCCGCGGCCGTGCGGTGCAGGTGGCGTGCGACGAGCGGCCGCAGCCACGGCGCATCGAGGTCGCGTGGCAGCGCCGTGTCGCTCGGCTGCAAGGCGGCTTCCGCGTCGGCGAAGGCGTCGACGCGAAAGCGTTGGCGTACGAGCTCGGCGTGGAGCGCGTCGTGGGCGCGTGCGAGCGGCAGCTGCGCGAAGGCCGCGCGCCGCTTCGCCTCGGTCGCGCGCGACGGGAGGAACGTGGTGAGCGCCTGATAGCCGTCGATCGCGAGCGTCGCGTCGTTGCGCGGCTCGTGCTGCGCGTCGTCGCGACGCTCGCGCTGCGCGTCGGGTTGCGCGCGTCGCGCCTCGAGCCAGGCGACGACCTGCTCCTCGCGCGCGAGCGCGGCCTCGAGGTCGGGAGCGACGACGACGGCGTGCGCCTGGGGAGCGAGACCGCCGAACTTCTCCTGCATGGCGTCCTCGGCCTCGGCGGCGCGCGAGTCGGTGGCGCGCAGGTGGAGCACGTTGGCGTCCACCGGTAGCGGCGGGCGAAAGACCAGCCATCCGACGACGATCGCGGCGGTGACCGCGAGCGCGGGCGCGGGATGGCGCGCGGAGGCGCCGGCGACGGCACCCAGACGAGGGGCGTCGAGCGTCGCCGGCGTGTGATCGGCGAGGCGGCCCGGAAAGGTCGCGACCAGCGCCGGCAGGACGATGAAGGTATTGGCGATGTTGACCAGCATGCCGATCGCGGTCAGCACGCCGATCTGGCGCACCGCCGACATCGCCGAGAAGGCGATCACCGCGAACGCCGCCGCCGTCGTCGTCGACGCGACGACGTTGGCGACGCCGAGGCCGGCGCAGGTGCGCGCGATCGCCTCGGCGAGCGGCGCCCGCCGGCGCTCCTCGACGAGGCGGGAGTAGAAATAGATCACCGAGTCGATGGCGAGTCCGTAGAAGATCGCGGCGAAGCACAGCGAGAGCGCGTTCAGCTGGCGGTAGACGATCACCGAGGTCGCGAAGGCGAACAGCGAGCCCGCCGCGAGCTGATAGCCGATCAGCGGCAGGATGCCGAGGTTGCGGAAGCCGATTTGGAAGATCGCGATCACGCCGACGAAGGCAAGGAGCGTGTAGCGGAAGACGTCGCGCTGGATGAGGCGCGCGTCCTCCTGCGCGTGCGCGTGCGCGCCGCCGTGCTGAATACGGAGCGCGGCGAAGGCGGGATCGGTGCGCACCTCGTGCTCCACGGCGGCGAAGCCGTCGAACAGCTGCGCCGTGAAGATGCCGTCGAACGGCGAGCCCTTGGGTTCGAGGAGCATGATGCCGGCGCTGCCGTCGGGCGCGAGAATGTGGGGGTCGGTGGCGGTGGCGAGCGGGTCGGCGTAGCGCGCGCGGATCGTCTGGCCGGCGACGAGCGCGAGACCGAGCGGGTCGCGGCGGAGGTGCGCGGTCAGCTCGCCGCCGCTCGGCATGGCGAGGAGCTTCTTCGTCTGCGCGAGCGCGGTCGCGATCGCGTCGGGCTCGAGGCGTGCGGCGAGATCGCCGAGGCGTTCCGCGGGAACGATCGCCGGCACGTGGAGCGGATCGAGGAAAGGCACGTCGGCGGCGGCGTCGATGTCGGCGATCACGCTCGCGATCTGCGGCAGCGCGCGGTATCCGGCGGCGAGCCGGTCGATGGCGCGGCCGAGGTCGGGGCCGCTGACACCCGAGACCAGGACCGGCGCCGTTTGCAGCGCGCCGAAGGTCTCGAGGAACTGCTTGTAGTCGTCGAACGCCGCCGTTCCCGTCGGCAACGTCGAGAGCAGGTCGACGTCGAGCCGGAGCTGCGTGAGCGAGAGCAGGCTCGCGAGCGTCAATACCGCCGAGCCGAGGAGCACCGCGCGCCGGTGGCCGACGGCGAACGCCCCGATCCTGCCGGCGACGCTCGGAGGGCTCACGAGCGCGGCGCGGCGGCTCTGCGCACGCGCTGCACGCGGATCGCCATGCTGGCGCCGCTTGCCGGATCCTCGATGAGCAGCGACCCGGGAGAGGCGTTCGGATCGTCGCCGCGGTAGTCGTCGTAGGTCGCGACGAGGAGGCGGCTGCCGTCGTCGCGCACGTACTCCTCGCGGAGCGGGCGCAGGCGCTCATCGACGGTCACGCGCGCGACCAGCGTCGGCCCAACTTTGCAGGCGACCGTCGCCGGCGCCGCGCCGCTGCACGCGTCGGCGCGTGCCTTCGGACGGAAGAGGAGCGCCAGCGCGACGATCATGCGATCGGAGACGGCGACCGTCGGATCGGTGAGCGTGCGCAGGTCGATCGTGCCGTCGGTGGTCTGTCGGCGCAGCGGCAAGTCGAGGGTGTACGAGTCGCCGTGGATCGCGAGGTCGAGGACGGTCATGCCGAACGCCGACAGCACCTGGAGCCGGATCGCGCCCGTGGAATCGATCGCGAGATAGGCAGGTGAGGGAAGGGGGCTCGCGTGATCGGTGCCGGCGAGACGCACCGTCATCGAGAGCCGCAGCCCGCGCGTCGCGTCCTCGCGGCGCGCCAGTGCGGCGAGGATCGCGGACGGCGGCGCGGCGTGGAGCGCGCGCCGACGCGCGGCCTGCGGAGCGATGCAGCCGGCGACGAGGGCGACGAGAGCGCAGAGCGCCACCGTGCCGCGTGTCACGCCCCGGCGCTCCGGAGCGGCGCGAACGCCAAGGTCAGGATCGCCGTCGCACACAGCTGGCCGCCCGCCGTCGCGCGGCCATGGATGCGCGCCATGTCCGCGTAGCGCCGCGTGACCGTGATCTCGACGATCAGCATGTCGCCGGCGCGCGCCGGGGCGCTCACCTCGCAACGATCGATCGCCGCCAACACCGCTCTCTCACGCGCGCGCAGCGCCGGCTCGCGGCGCATGAGGACGAGGCCCGCTCCTTGCGCCATCGCCTCGACGACGAGGATCGGGGAGAGGACGCCTGCGCTGCTGACCAGGGGATCGCCGACGGTGATCCCCTTGCTGAAGCGGCCGCTCTGCGCGTCGATCGCGAGGATGCGATCGAGCAGCAGAAAGGGGGCGGCGTGCGGCAGGAAGTCGGCGGCGAGGTCACCGGCCTCGGGGAGGCGCGCGCTCACGACGCGGGCCTCGCCGGCGGCGACGCCGTCGCGGGGAGCGGGCGGAGGTGGATCGTCGTGCGGTCGCCGCCGCGCTCGCGCAGCACCACATCGGTCGCGAACGGACCATCGGACGCGAAGCGCAGCGCGATCTCGCTGAACGGGGCGGCCGCGTCGTCGGGCCAGAGCGTCACCGCGTCGGGTCCGTGCCACTCCTCGCGAAATTGCTCCGGCCCACGGCCCCCGAGCATCAGGTCGGTGAGCACGTGGCCGAAGCGGGTGAATCCGGAGAACTCCGGGGGGACGGCGACGGCGGTCCCCTGGGCGTCGAGCACGGTGAGCGTGTCGCCGTCGACGGCGATCGTCATCGCTTCCGGCGTCGTGAGCGCGAGGCGCATGTGATCGGGGGCGCGAAACTCGATCGTGCCGCTCGCGCGCAGCACCTCGTCGACGAGGGAGACCTCGCGCTCTTGCTCGAAGATCGCCCGCGAGCTCGTGACCGGGGGAAAGCGCTGGGCGCGTGCCGCGAGGGAGTGCGGCGGCGCCTCCGCGGCGCCCGCGAGATGCCCGCACCACGGCGCGCCGCCGCGCGCCGCGAGCGCGCCCGCGACGAGAACGACGAGAGCGCGAGCGGTTCGCATCGTCACGGACGCGCCAGGAGGAGCGTCGTGCAGGCGCCGCCGCGCGCCGTCCCGGAAACCAGGGTGGCGCGCAGCGCGCCCGGTGCGGGCGTGTCGGCGGTGACGAGTCGAAGCGTGCAGGACAGATCGGGCCGGCGGAGGGCGGCGAGCGGCGGCACGGCGCAATCGCGCAGCGCCAGCGCCGCGACCGCGACGCTGAAGGCGCCGGCGCCGCCGAACTCGCCGATCGCGCCCTTCACCGAGGTGACGAGCGCGCGCGGGGCGCTCTCGCCGAGGAGCGCGGCGAGGTGCGCGGCCTCGAAGGCGTCGAGGTCGCGCGTCGAGTTGGCGCAGGACACGATGAGATCGATCTCGTCGACGCCGCGGAGCGCCCGCAACTGCTCGGCCGTCGCCCGCGGCGCCGCCGCTGTCGCCCGTGGCCAGAGATGCGGGGACGACGGCACCGTCTGTGCCGCGTGCCCCACGAGCTCGGCGTACGGGACGGCGCCGCGCGCCCGCGCGTGCTCGACGCGCTCGAGCACGAGCATCGCCGCGCCCTCGCCCATCACCATGCCGTTCCGGTCTTGGTCGAACGGGCTCGACCATTCGTGCCCGGCCGCGGCGCCGCCTTTTCGTCGGCGTCCCGGGGAGAGGACCCCGAGATCCTTGCTCACGTGGAAGAGCACGGGCGAGATCTCGTCGCCGCCGCCGGCGAGGACGACGTCGGCGCGGCCGCAGACGATGGTGTCGTACGCGAGCGCCAATGCCGCCTCGCCCGAAATCTCGTTGTGGCACACGGTGAAGTTCGGGCCGCGCAGCCCGAGCTCGATCGCGACGTAGCCCGCCGGGGCGTTGAGGACGAGGTTCGGAAAGAGCATCGGGTTCGCCAGCGCCGGCCCCTTGGCGATCAGGCCGTTGAGGAACGCCTCGGTCTCGAGCAGGTTGCCGTAGGCGGCGCCGACGACGACCCCCATCGCCTCCGCCGCCGCGGCTATCGGCGCGAACGCGGCGTCGGCGAGCGCCATGCGGCACGCGCTCACGACCATTTGCGAGAAGCGATCCATGCGTCGCAGGGCGGCGGGCTTGATGTGCTCCTTCGGCTGCCAGTCGCGGACGCGCGCCGCCGTACCCGGTGGTGCCGGGCCGGTGTCGAACCAGTCGATGGGAACGATGCCGCTCGCGCCCGCGCACACGCGTTCCCAGAAGAGCGGCAGGGGCCCGAGCGGGCTCACCATGCCGACGCCGGTCACGACGACGCGCGGCAGCTCACGCACGTCCGATCACCACCGAGGTGTTGTTGCCGCCGAACCCGTAGGAGTTGGACAGCGCATAGCGTACGCTCGCCGCGCGGCTCCGCCCGGGAACGAGGTCGAGGCCGCACGCAGGGTCGGGATCCTCGAGGTTCACCGTCGGCGGCAGAAAGCCGTCGCGGAGGGCGAGGATGGTGGCGAGCGCCTCGATCGCGCCCGCGGCGCCGAGCGTGTGGCCGACGGCGCCCTTGGTCGAGCTCACGGCCAGGTGCGCCGTCGCGTCGCCGAAGACGGTGCGGATCGCACCCGCCTCGACGGCGTCGTTCAGCGGGGTGCCGGTGCCGTGGGCGTTGATGTAGCCGATCTCGTCCGGGCGTAGGCCGGCGCTCGCGAGCGCGCGGTGCATGGCGAGGACGGCGCCGATGCCGTCGGGGTGCGGCGCCGTCAGATGGTGCGCATCGGCGCTGCTGCCGGACGCGAGCAGCTCGGCGTGGACGCGCGCGCCGCGCCGCGCCGCCCGCTCCGCCGACTCGACGACGAAGATCGCGGCGCCTTCGCCGAGCGAGAGGCCGCTCCGACGCCGATCGAACGGGCGGCAAGGCTCGAGCGAGAGCGCGTGCAGGGCGTTGAAGCCGGCGAACGTCATGCGGCAGAGCGACTCGGTGCCGCCGGTCACGACGGCGTCGGCGCGCCCGAGACGGATCCAGTCGAGCGCCACCCCGAGCGCGTTGGCGCTCGACGAGCAGGCCGTGCTGAGCGACAGCCGCGGCCCCGTGAAGTCGAAGACGTTCGCCAGCACGTCGGCGCTCGCCGAGATCGGACTGCCGAGGATCGGATCGGGAAGGTAGCGCCGGATGCGTCCCTCGGTGCGCGCGCGCAAGCACTCTTCGGCGCGCAGCATGCCGCCCGTCGTGCCGCCGAGCGCAAGCCCGATGCGCTCGGGCGCCGTCGAGCCCGCGAGGCCGCTCGCGGCGAGCGCCTCGGCGGTCGCACGCAGCGCGAACACGTCCGAGCGCGAAAGGCGGCGACGCAGCGACGCGGCGAGGCCCGGCGGCGGGGCGTCGTCCCGCACTTCGGCGGCGATACGGCTCCGATGGCCGGTGGTGTCGAAGAGCGTGAGCGGCGCGATCGCGGACGTGCCGGCGCGCAGCGCGACCGCGAACTCGGCGACCGAGCTCCCGAGCGCGTTCACCGTCCCCAGGCCGGTGACGACCACCTGCTGCGCGCTAGGCGCCACGACTCTGCTCGGCCGCGATGAACTCGGCGAGCGCGCTGATCGACGCGAACGCCTTCTTCCCGACCTCCTCGTCGGGAATCGCGATACCGAAATGCTCCTCGATGAGGACGACCAACTCGAGCGCGTCGATGGAGTCGAGCCCGAGCCCGTCGACGAAGATCGGCTGATCGTCGGCGATGCCGCCGGGCGCGACGTCCTGGAGGCGCAGCCCGGTGATCAACAGCTCTTTCAGTCGGCGCTTCAGATCGTCGGAATTCGTCATGCCATCACCAGCCCACCGTCGACGGCGAGCATCGCTCCCGTAATATAGGACGCGGCGGGCGAGGTGAGAAACAGGACGGCGTCCGCGATCTCCTCCGGGCGCCCGCTACGCCCGAGCGGAATCTGCGCCGTCATCTCCTCGCGGACGTGCGCCGGCAGGGCGTCGAGCATCGGGGTCTCGACGATTCCCGGGCAAACGGCGTTGACGGTGATGCCGAACCGCGCCACCTCGCGCGCCAGCGAGCGCGTCATGCTGAGGAGGCCGCCCTTCGAGGCGGCGTAGTTCGCCGCGCCCGCCTTACCGACGAGTCCCGCCGGCGAGATCACGTTCACGATCCGGCCCCAGCGGCTGGCGATCATGCCGCGCAGCGCGCGGCGCACGCAGAGGAAGGCCCCGGTGAGATTCGTCGCCAACACGTCCTGCCAGGCGTCGTCGGAGAGCATCATCAAGTGGGCATCGCGCGCGATCGCGGCGTTGTTGACCAGCACGTCGGTGCCACCACGCTCCTTGAGCTCGGTGAATAGCGCCGCGACCGCGTCGGCGTCGCGCACGTCGCAGCGGCGGACGGCGTGATCGCCGCCGCGCTCGGCGAAGGCGCGCGCGGCGGCGTCGGCGTCGGCCTCACGCGTCGCCCAGGTGACGGTCACCGTCGCGCCCGCGCCCGCCAGTGCGAGTGCGATCGCTCGGCCGATCCCGCGCGTGCCGCCGGTCACCAGCGCGCGCCGTCCGGCGAGCGCGTGCGCGCTGAAGACGCGGGTGACGACAGCGTCCGACGCCGGCGGAACCACGTGCTTGTGCGGCGTCCTGGTCATGTCCGCTCCGGCGTCAGCCCTCCTACGATAAACAATGGGAGGCCTATGGTGTCAAACTCATCCGCTGCCGGGTACTGGCCGGAGTTCCGGCCAGCACCTGCTGCCGCTCAGGTCTCGGCGAGAAGCTGCCCGATCAGGACCTTTCCCAACGCGGATCGCGGCAGCGCGTCGCGGAAGCTCACCAGGCGAGGGACCTTGTAGGTCGCGAGCAGCGTTCCGCAGTGCACCCGCAATTCCTCCGCCGTGCACGGTGCGTTCGCCACGATGACCGCGGCGACGAGCTGATCGCCGTGCCGCGCCGGTACGCCGAAGACGGCGACGTCGGCGACCGCCGGATGGCTGCGCAACGCCGCCTCGACCTCGGCCGGGTTCACCTTGTTGCCGGCGCTGTTGATGAAGAGGCTCGTTCGTCCAGTGATCACGAGATCGCCGCGCTCGGTCCATCGCCCTTGATCGTGCGTGCGCAGCGGCTGTTCGGCGCCGCCCATCGCCGAGGCGCTGCGCACGACGATCTCACCGCTCTCACCGCGCCCGACCTCCGCGCCCGCGACGTCTTCGATGGTGACGCGTACCGTCCCGATCGGACGGCCGACGCTCGTCGGGTCGAGCTCGGCCGCCGGCGCCATGTTGAGCGCGACGTCGCCGGCCTCGGTCAGGCCGTAGAGCTGGCGGATGGGCACGGCGAAACGCGCCGCGAAGGCATCGTAGACGTCGCGCGTGAGCGGCGCGCCGGCGCTGATGCAGAGGCGCAACGGCGAGAGGTCCCAGCTGCGGCGACGATCGGTGGCGACGAGCATGCGCGCCATGAACGGTACCGTCGGGAAGACGGTGATCGCGCGCGCCGCGAGGAGATCGAGCGTCTGACGCCGTAGGAAGCGCGGCCGCAGGACCAGCCGCGCGCCAGTCCGCAGGCTCGCGAGGAGCGCATTTCCGAGGCCGTACGAGTGCGAGAGCGGGACGATCCCGAGGATCGTGTCGGCGGGACCGAGGCGCGTCGCGTCCGCGATGTTCTCCGCCTCCCACCAGAGGTTTTCATGCGTGCGGACGACGAGCTGCGGTCGGCCGGTCGTGCCCGAGGAGTGCGCAACGAACGCGGGGTCGGTCGCCGTCGCCGTGCGCGGCGCATGGCCCGCGGCGGCGAGCGCACGCACGATCACCAGCCCGGCGCGTGCGCTCACCAGCGCTGCCACTCCCGGCGGGGCGACGTCGCCGACCTGCTGCGGACCGACGAGCGCACGGACCGAGCCGTCGGCGAGCGCGCGGCGGATCTCGGCCGCGGGCGCGACGGGCGCCAACACGTGCGCCTCGGCGCCGCAGGCGAGCACGCCGAGAAACGCCTCGACGAAGCCGATCGAGTTCACGAGCCAGAGGGCGACACGGTCGCCGCCACCGATGCCCGCCGCCGCGAGCTCGGCGGCGGCGCGCGCGACGCGCGCCGCGAGCTCGTCGCCGGTGAGCGTGACCTGTTCGTCCTCGATCAGAGGGCGGCCAGCGTCGCGTGCGGCGGCTGTCGCGAGCAGCGCCGTCACGGTACGGTCGGAGAGTCGAGCCATCGCGATCGACGGGCGTGTTACCACAGCGTCGAGGAGTTGCCGAGCTGCGGGGATCGCGACTGGCGTGACACCGCAGAGTAGTCTAGGAATGAGATGCCCCCTGAGATACCCCCCCTCGAGGTCGAGCGAGCCATGACTGCGACTGCGAAATCCGAGCGTCCTGCTTCTCGTTCCAATTCGACCAAGGGCCGTGCGCCCGAGGACCGTCCCACGATTCGGCTCCTACTCGTCGACGACCATCCCCTCGTTCGGGAGGGTTTGAAGCGCATCTTGAGCTCGATGGTCGGCGTCATCGTCGTCGGCGAGGCGACAACGGGCGAGGAGGCGATCGAGCGCGTTCGCGACCTCGAGCCGAACATCGTGATGATGGACCTGTCGCTTCCGAAGATGAGCGGAATCGAGGCGACCCGCATCATCCGGACGGAATTTCCCGCGACCCGCGTCCTCGCGCTCACGATGCACATGGAGGAGATCTACGTCCGCGGCGCGCTCGCGGCGGGCGCGAGCGGCTACCTCGTGAAGGACGCCCGCCCCAACGAGCTCGTGCGCGCGCTCGAGGCCGTGCATCGCGGCGAGCCGTACGTCATGACGGGATCGGCGCAAAAAAATCGCTGATTCCCGCGCCCGCCCCCCGATGCTAGCGTCGAGGGAGCCATGAAAGACCACGCGTCCGACCGTCGCGCCGCCGTCGCCGAGATCGCCCCGGCATTCATCGCCTCAGCTCGTACCACGAGCCGTGGCACAGCTCGGTGAACGCGTACCTCCTCGCGGGCGAGGAGCCGGTCCTGATCTCGACCGGGATGCGTTGCCACTTCGAGGACACCTGGACGGCCATCGCCCAGGTGCTCGATCCGAGCACCTTGCGCCACATCGTCGTCCTGCACTTCGAGTCCGACGAGTGCGGCGCGTTGAACGAGTTCCTGGCACGGGCGCCGCGCGCGACGGCGCTGGCGTCGATGCGGACGGTGATGGCGTCGCTCTCCGACTTCGCCGTGCGCCCGGTGCGCGGCCTCGGCGACGGCGAGGTGATCGTCGCCGGTGTGCACTCGCTGCGCGTCGTCGAGGCGCCCTACGTGCACGCGTGGGACGGCATCATGCTCGTCGAGGAGCAAGCGCAGATCGTCTTCAGCGGCGATCTCTTCCTCCAACCGGGACACGCCGAGCCGGTCATCCAGAACGATCGCTCGTCGTTGTCGGTGCAGCTTTACCGCACCTTCTACGGCACGCCTCCCGAGGTGCCGCTGCAACGGGCGCTCGATCGCGTCGGGGCGAGCTCGCCCGTGCTGCTCGCGCCCGGCCACGGCTCGGTGCTGGGCGGAAACCTGGTCCCGTACTACCGCGCGTATCGTCAGTCGGTGAACGCGCTCGCGGCGCTGCGGCCGCTCACGGAAGCTACGCGGGAGAGGCGGAGCGCCGACGACGCCCCGCCTCGCGCGCCGTCGCTCAGCCGCGAGCCGAGCTGAGCGTCACGAACACGGTGCTGTCGCCGCGCCGCACGAGCAGCAGGATCGGCGGCTCCGCTCCCGAGAGCGCGCGCGCCGCCGCGGTCGCGTTCCCGACCTCCTTGCGATCGACTTGCAGGATGACGTCGCCCGGCCGCAGCCCGGCATCGTCGGCCGGGCTGCCGGACGCAACGCCGGTCACGACGGCGCCGCTGACCTCGCGGCCGTAGCCCAACTGGCGGCGCGTGGCGTCGTTCAGGGTGTCGAGCGCGAGACCGAGATCGCCGACGGTCTCACCGCCTCCGCGTCGTTGCCCCCCCGGTTGGCCGCCGAGCTCTTCGGACTCCTCCTCCGGGGCGCGGTCTTCGGGTAGCTGGCCGATGTGCACGGTGAGCTCGCGCTCGTGGCCGTCACGGATGACGCGCAGCTGTACCTCCGATCCGGGCTTCATCATCGCGATCTCCCGGCTGAGGGCACCGGGCTCCACGACCGCCTTGCCGTTCAGGGCGCTGACCACGTCGCCGCGCTTCAGGCCGGCCTTCTCCGCCGGGCTGTTGCGCTGCACGTCGGCGACGAGCGCGCCCTCGAGGTCGCCGAGACCCAACGCCTGCCGCAGGTCCTGTCCGAGCGGTTGGATGCCGACGCCGAGCCAGCCGCGCACCACCTTGCCGCTCGTGCGCAGCTGATCGACGACGGCGCGCGCGAGGTTGATCGGGGTTGCGAAGCCGATGCCGATGTTGCCGCCGCTCTGGCTGAAGATCGCGGTGGCGATCCCGATCACCCGGCCGTGCTGATCGAAGAGCGGGCCGCCGGAATTGCCGGGGTTGATGGACGCGTCGGTCTGGATGAAATCGTCGTAGGGACCGGCGCCGATCACGCGATCGCGCGCCGACACGATGCCGGCGGTGACGGTGTGCTCGAGGCCGAAGGGGTTACCCACCGCGATCACCCAGTCGCCGATCTGGAGTTTCGACGAGTCGCCGAGCGGCACGGTCGGGAGCTTGCCCTCGGGCTTGATCTTCAGCAGCGCGACGTCGGTCTTCGCGTCCTCGCCGACGAGCTTTGCTTTGTACGCCTTGCCGTTCGAGAACTGTACGTCGATGTCGTCGGCGCCGTTCACGACGTGGCGGTTGGTGACGATGTAGCCGGCGTTGTCGATCACGAACCCGGAGCCGAGGCTGCGCTGCTTCTGCGGGCCGCGGCGGCCGCCGAAGCGCTCCCAGAAATCCTCGCCGAAGAACTGCTCGAACGGATCCTGCCCGCGCGGGTTGGGGCGGCGCGGACTCGCGGCGATGGTCTTCGTGGTGTTGATGTTGACGACCGCCGGCATCACCTGTTGCGCCAGCCCGGCGAAGGACGGGATGCCGACGTCCATCTGCGACTCCAGTTGCGCCGGCATCACGACCGCGAAGATCAATGCGCCGACGGCGCCGCCGGCGATGCTGAGCAACACCAGCTGCCACGGACGCACACGAACCTCTCTGCTCATAGGTACTCCTCCTCTGCGAACGACGAATGGATCGTCCCGGCGCCGCCATTGTGGCGGAGACGCGTAGGAAGGCAATCGGGGAGCGGGGGTGCCAGCGGAAACGCGATACTGGACCCGCACCTCCGGCGATGCGGCGCCGGCGATGCGGCGCTTGCAATTTGCGGGGCGGCACACGAGTCTCGCGCGCGATGACGAACCGTCCCGACACGTCGAAGCGCGGGAGCTGGCAGAAACTCCTGCAACTCGCCGTGAGCGCGCTCGCCATCTGGCTCATTGCCCGGCGCGTCGACCTCCGAGAGAGCGCACGCGTGGTTGCGACGGCACGCCACGACGCGGTGCTGGGCGCCCTCATCCTGTACGCCCTCGGGCAAGTGATGAGCGCGTATCGCTGGCGCTTGATTGGCTTGTCGGTGGGGCTCGTCGACAGTTTCGCGAACTACGTGCGCTACTACTTCATCGGCATGTTCTTCATCTTCTTCGGACCCAGCACGCTCGGCGGCGATCTGGTACGGAGTCTCTATCTCGCGGAGCGTGTCGGTAGTCGCGCCCGCGCCTTCAACTCGGTCCTCTTCGACCGCTTGAGCGGGGTCGTCGTGCTGGTCGCAGTCGGCGCAAGCGCGTTCTTGCTCTTTCCAGGCTACGATCTGCCGCGGCCGCTCTTCTACGCGACGGTTGCATTCGGGGGCGGGCTTTTCCTCGCGTGGTGGCTTGCGCCGGTGCTGGTTGGCGTGCTGCTGCCTCCCGAACATCGCGTGCGGCGCTTCGTGGAGCACGATCTCGGTCCGTTCTGGCGTAATCGGCGCATGCTCGTTGGCGCCGCGGTGGTTTCACTGGCGATCCATTTTCTCCAGATCGTCACCCAATTCGTCGTGGCGCGAGCGCTCGGACTCGATGTGCCATTCACGTACATCTGCATTTTTCATCCCCTCGTCAGCGCGCTGAGCTCGATCCCGATCACGCTCTCGGGGATCGGCTTGCGCGAGGGCGGCTACCTCTGGTTTCTGCAACGCATCGGCATCGCGCAGGCGAACGCGATCGCCTTCGGCGTGTTGTGGCTCGTCGTGCTGGTGGCGAGCAGCCTCCTCGGCGGCGGCGTGTTCCTGGCGAGCGGTGCCCGGCTGCCGCGACTGCGCCGCGTCCGCTGACGTCGGCGGCGCGAGCGACGCGATCGTCAGGCGGTGCCGGCGCCGCGCAGGCGCACCATCTCGGTGATGACGGCCGCGGTTCGCACCATGTCGCTCACGCGCAGCCACTCGTGGACGGTGTGGATGTGCTGCATGCCGGTGCCGAGGTTCACGACCTCGAAGCCGCGGCGATTGAGGATGTTGGCGTCGCAGCCTCCGCCCATGGCGGCGCTCGTGACCGGCGCGCCGAGCGATGCGGCGGCGCGGAAGACCAGCTGGACGATCGGCGACTCGTCTGGCACCGCCATCTCCTCGTAGCTGCGGGCGATCCGCGACTCGACCGAGGCGCGGAACGCGCCGTCGTCACGGGTCACCGTGTGCCGCGCCGCCGCATCCTCCAGGCACTGCCGCATGTGCACGCACTGTGCCTCGAGCTTCGCGACGTCGTGGCTGCGCGCCTCGCCCTGCAGATGGACGGTGTTCGGCACGATGTTGGTCGCGGCGCCGCCGTGCACGGTGCCGATGTTCGCGGTGGTCTCGGTATCGATGCGCCCGAGACGCATCGCCGCGATTCCCTCGGCAGCCACTTGGATGGCGCTGATTCCCTCCTCGGGCGCCATTCCCGCATGGGCCTCCAGCCCGTGTACGACGAACTCCAGATGGTTCGCCGCCGGCGCGCGCGTGAAGAGGTATCCCGGGGCATCGCTGTCGAGAACGAGGCCGGAGCGGGCGCGCAGCCGCGTGGTGTCGAGATGCTTCGCCCCGAGCAGGCCCACCTCCTCGCAGATGGTGAACGCCACCTCGACGTCGCCGTGCGCAATGCGGCGCTCGGCGAGCACGTGCAGGACCTCGCAGATGATCGCGAGCCCGGACTTGTCGTCGCCGCCGAGGACGGTCGTGCCGTCGCTGCGAATGACGTCACCCTCGACGATCGGCTTCACGCCCTCGCCCGGCACCACCGTGTCCATGTGCGCCGACAGCAGCAGCGGCTCGACGTCGACGGTGCCGGGAATGCGCGCCAGGAGATTGCCGACGCTGCCGCCGACCTTCACCCCGGCGTCGTCGAACCACAGCTCGGCGCCGAGGGCGGCAAGCTCGCGCTCGAGGCGGCGCGCGACCGCCAGCTCCTTCCGGGAGTGACTGTCGATGCGGACGAGCTCGAGGAAGAGGGCCGTCAGCCGTTCCGTCGAGACGATGCCCTCGGCGCCCATGGCCACCGACTCTACACGCGGATCAGGGCGTGATGCACGCGTCGGCGCGGTGGAGCGAGCTGGGGTCTAGCCTCGATGTGACAAAAACTACGCGGCTTTCAAGAGGCGGTCGAGGCGCTGGAAGCGGTCGACGACGGCCGGTGCGCGTCCGACGTCGAGGGTGGCGTAGCCGTCCGGGTGGAGGAGGACGCCGGCGCGATCGAAGC
>JACQEO010000035.1 GCA_016200545.1 Deltaproteobacteria bacterium
TCGCCCAGCAAGTCGACATCGAGCTCCGGGTCGCGTGTCGCAGCGAGGCGGCGGCACGCCACGAGCTCGGAATCGTCGCACGCGCGCTGTGTCGCGGCCACGCGTATCGTCGCCTCGGGTTCGTCCGGCTGAGCGACTACGTGCGCGAGCGTCTCGGCGTGTCGGCGCGCACGCTGCACGCGGCCGCCTGGGTCGCCACGCGGCTCGACGCGCTGCCGATCGTCGCGGCGGCGTTCGATCGCGCCGAACTCTCTTGGGCGCAGATACGGACGGTCTGTGGCGTCGCGCGCATTGAAGATCAGGAGCAGTGGCTGGCATGCGCGCGCGCGTCGACGGTCGAAGCACTCGAACGCGCCGCGAGGGCGGTGCGTCCGAACGGCGCCGCCGATCCCGACCGCGACGACGGTACGATCGACGGCGAGCCCGCGCTGCGCTTGCGCATCGCCTGCCCGGCGCGCGTGCGAGCGCTCTGGCGGCGCGCTCTCGAGCTCGCGTCGCGGGTCGCGGGCGAGCCGCTCGCGGCGTGGCGCGCGGCCGAAATCATCGCCGCGGAAGCATTCTCTGGGCGGCCGGCGGGCGTGTCGCTCGTCGACCGTGCCGTGCTGGCGTGTATGCGCCTCGCCCGCCGGGAGCGACGATCCGACTCGGCGACGAACGCGCATCGCACCGTGACGGATCCCGCCGCGAGCGCTCTCGCGACGGACCAGGTCGCCGCTGTCAGCGCGCCGGAGCGCGCGGATACCGCGCCACCCCGTGCGGCGTCCGATGCGTTCGCGCTCGACGCGCGGCTCGTGGCGATCATGCGGGCGATCCGGACGAGCGAGCCTCGGATCGGTCGCCTCCTTAGAATCGTCGTCGACCAGCACCTGTATCGTGCGTACGGCTTCCCCTCACTCGCTGGTTACGTGCGCGAGCGCCTCGGCATCTCGGTTCGGAAGGCTTGGGCGCTCCTCAAGGTCGAGCGGAGCACGCGCCGTGCCGACGACTTCGCCCGCGCCTACGACGAGGGAACGATCTCCTGGGTGTCCGCCTTGACGTTGCTGCCTGTCGTCGATCGCGCGAACGCCGCCGCATGGATCGCGCGCGCGGACGCTGTCACGGTGCGCCGCCTCGCCGACGAGGTGAGCTGGGTCCTCGAGGCGCGCGATGTCTGCGGCGCCGCTGTGCCGCTTGATCCGCCGCCGCTCGACAGCGTGCTGGTGTCGCCCGTCGCGCAGGCGATCGCCACGTCCGCCGCATCAGTCACGTCCGCAGCCACGTCCGCCGCGGCGGCAGCCACGTCCGCCGCGCGCGTGCAAATCGGTGCGCACGCGCCGTCGCAAACCCTGCTGACACAATTTGACACCGATCGGCGCGCGGCATTGGAGGTCTGCGACGTCGAGATGCAGTTCACCGCGCCGGTATCGGTGGTCGCGCTGTTTCGCGAGGCGCTCGACGCGTACGCGGAGCCGGGGGCGCCACGCTGGTTGGCGCTCGCGCGCGTGCTGCAGCACGTGATCGCGTATTGGGAGGCGACCCCACAGCACCGCGACCCGATCTTCGCGCGCGACGGTTGGCGGTGCACCGTGCCGGGCTGCAGCTCGCGTCGCAACCTGCACGATCATCATCTCCACTACCGGTCGCGCGGCGGCGGCAACGCGCGCGCGAATCGCATCGCGGTCTGCGCCTCGCATCACCTGCACGGGATTCACGCCGGCACCGTCCGCGCGTCGGGCACGGCGCCGCGCGCCGTCCAGTGGCAGCTCGGCGTCCGCGCGGGCGGGCCGCCGCTGCTACGCTACGTCGGCGATCGGCGGTGCCCCGACGAGCGGCGGAAGAAAGCGCCCGGCGAGGAGCAGGAGACTGGTTGAGCCCAACGCTTCGCCTTCTTTCAGCGCGTCCGTTGCAGCGATGCGGGCGATGGCGTCTCTTGCCACGGCGCACGCATCCGCCCTACAACTCGACGTCGTGCGCGAACGCCTGCAATCATCGATGATCGCCCACGGCGCCCTGGTCTTCATCGTCGGGCTGCTCGCCGGGTTTCCGTTCGCGTTCGTGATCCTCGGGAAGATCGTCCTCTGGCCGATCCCGGGCGCGCTCGACTGGCAGATGCCGGGCGACCTCCGCGGCTGGCACATGGCGCACCTCGAGGGGATCCTGAACGGGCTCACGCTCTTCGCGGTCGCGGCGATCATGCCGCAGCTGCGGCTCGGCGACACGGCGTTCAAAGTCGTCGCCTGGGGCCTCATCATCACCGCCTGGGGCAACATCATCGCCTCGGTGATCGGGCCGATGTTCGGCGGACGCGGTCTCGAGTTCGGCGGCTCGGTGAGCAACAGCCTCATGTACCTGCTCTTCGTGCTCGCGGTCGGGACGGTGCTGGTTGCCCTCGCACTCGTCTTCCGCGGCGCGCGGAAGGCTCCGTGACCGACCGCATCGACACCCGTGTCAGCCGTCTCCTCGGCGTCCGCTATCCGATCATTCAGGCGCCGATGGGGTGGATCGCGCGCGCGCAGCTGGCGTCGGCGGTCTCCAACGCCGGCGGCCTTGGCATCATCGAGACCTCGTCGGGCGAGCTCGACGCCGTGCGCGACGAGATCGGCAAGATGCGGGACTTCACCGACCGGCCGTTCGGCGTCAACATCGACAGCTCTTCGTCCGCGATCCGGCGATCGTCGACTTCGTCGTCGCCCAGGGCGTGAAGTTCGTGACCACGTCGGCGGGCGATCCGCGCCAGTACACCGCGAAGCTCAAGGCCGCGGGGCTCACGGTCTTCCACGTCGTGCCGTCGCTCGCGACGGCGCTGAAGGCGATCGCCGCCGGCGTCGACGGGCTGGTCGTCGAAGGCGGCGAGGGCGGCGGCTTCAAGAATCCGCTCGACGTCGCGACGATGGTCCTGCTGCCGCTCGTCTGCTCGAAGGTCGACGTGCCGGTCATCGCCGCGGGCGGCATCTGCGACGGGCCGAGCATGGCGGCGGCGTTCGCGCTCGGCGCCGAGGGCGTGCAGATGGGCTCGCGCATGGTCTCCGCCGCCGAGTCGCCGGTGCACGGCAATTGGAAGCAGGCGATCCTCGACGCCGCTGAGACCGACACCGTCTTCCTGAACCGCTACAGCCGCCCCGGCCTGCGCGCGCTTCGCACCGCGCGCTCGACGACGCTCGAGCGCCAGGAGCACGTCGGCATGGACATCTTCGCGCGCGCCAAGGAGCTCTACTTCGGCGGCGACATGGAGGCGGCGATCGCGCTTGCCGGGCAAGTGGTCGGCCGCATCGACGCGATCAAGCCGGTCGCGACGATCATCACCGAAACCGTCGCCGGCTTTCACGCGACGATCGCGCGCATGGCGGCGATCGAGGGTGCGGCGTGACGCCCGTCTCGGGGCTGGCGGAGAGTGCGCCGTGACGCTGCACACCGTCTTCGATCCGCTCCTCTCCGCGAGCGACGCCGACGCGATGGTGCGCGTTTGCGCGCGGCTCGGCTCGTACAAGATGTACTCCGAGGAGCCGACGTTCGCCGGCATCGGCCAGGGATTGCCGGCACGCTGGGACGCGGCGCGGAACTTCCTGCGCACCGGCGGCCGCCTCAGCCGCGCCGAGCCGCTGCGCGTCCTCGCGGCGCGCACCAACTACTTCCGCGAGACCTACGCCTACGGCGACGAGGTGCGGGTGGCGGGCGTCGAGCCGTTTCTGCGCCACGACGGGTTCGTCGCGGCGGCGCGCCGACTCTACGGGCGTCCCCTCATCGAGCCGGCGATCGTCTACGCGAACCTCCTCGTCCCCGGCCAGGAACTCGCGATTCACACCGACGTGCCCGAGTTCCGCGGCGTCAATCGCACGCGCCATCCGCAGTGGCTGCTGGTCGTGATGCGCCACTCGGGCCTCTTCGAGGAGTGGCGGATGCCGATCGCAACCGCCGTCGCCTGGTTCCACGACTGCGAGGGCGGCGAGTTCGCGTTCTATCCGGGCGGCCCGGACGCGCCACCCGCCGCGCACCGCGTCCGCTACAACACCGCGATCCTCCTCGACACCGATACGATCTTCCACGGCGTCGACCGCGTTGCCGAGACGGCCGAGCCGGTCGATCGCCTGAGTCCCGGCATGCGCCTGCGCTGCGACGGCGACGACGCGTGGAGCGTCGTCGCGGGGGACGAGGTGGTCACGCGCTATCGCTGGCGCGACCTCCGCTTCTCGGTGTCGTGGAAGGCATACTGCTTCACCGACGAGGCGGAGCGCCGCTCCTGGCGGACGGGGACCGACGACCTCCGCGTCGAGGACGTCGTCGATCGGCTCGTCGACGATCTGCGCGCGCGCGGCCGCATCGACGGCGCGCGTCCCGACGACCACGCGCTCGTCGAGCTCTTGATCGACGAGTACGTGCGCTTTCCGCGCTCGGCGTAGACGAGACCGCTTCCTGATGCAGGTCGATGTGGACTGTCTCTCAGAGCTTCTTCGCAAATGCATCCGCGATGAAGGCGTGTGCGAGCGTATAGCCGTGGCGCGTCGCCGGCTCGTCGTATTTCGCCACCGGCAGCATGTCGACATGCGGGTCGGTGTAGGCGTGCACCACACGGCCGAACGTGAGCGCATCACGTGACGTCACCCCTCGTTTGAGGCGGCTCTTTCTTGCTCGCGACCTCAACCCGGCGTGAGCGGGTGCACGCCGAACGTGTACTCCGCGACGGGCTCGCCGCGCATCAGGTGCTCTTGAATGATGCGCTCGAGCACCGCGGGCGTGCACGAGTGGTACCAGATGCCTTCGGGGTACACGACGGCGATCGGCCCGTTCCGGCAGATCTGGAAGCAGTTCACCTTGCTGCGATAGACGCCGCCTTGGCCGACGAGGCCGAGCTCCTTCAGCCGCTCTTTCAGATACCTCCACGACTCGAGCCCGATTGCTTTGTCGCAGCAGTTCGGCTTCGTCTGATCGCAGCAGAGGAAGATGTGTCGCCGGATGCGGTCGAGGCCGAGACCGGGTGCGAGGCTCGCGAGCTCCTTGCCGCGTTTCTTCGCGTCCATCGTCCGCTGGACGGCGTCCCGAGAGCGCTCAGGGGTGCGACGCGCTTCCGACTTTGATCGCGTTGTGGACGCGCTTCACCCCGACGACCTTATGCGCGACTTCGCCGGCATGGCGCTTCTGGCTCCCGGTGTGGACGCGTCCCGTGAGGGTGATGACGCCGGCGTGCGCTTGGACGCCGACGTGGAGCGATCGCGTCTGCTTGTTGGCGGCGAGCGTTCGCTTGACGTGCGACGCCAGCTCGTGGTTGGCCGCGGCGCCGTGCAGCGACGCGCCGGTAGCCTCGTGGCTGTAAGGGCGTCGTGCGTCCGGGTTGTGGTTGCTCGCGCGGACGCGCTCGCTCTCCGTCGCGCCGTTCCTGCCATGGTCGTAGCCTACACCCGCCGAGGCGTGTGCTCCTTGCGGGCTTGCCACGGACGCTCCCGCGGTGCTCGACACCACCCGGTCGTTGTGATGCTGCGAGCAGCCCGGGGAGATGCTGACGATCACCGTCATGATCGCGACCCGGACGCCGTACCCGACCACTCTAGGAGTGTTCTCCATCGCTGGTGGTCTAGCGGAACCCTACGAATTTTGCACGCGGTGAGCGAAGGCACGGCTCACCAGGCGCCGTTGCCGGCGATTACCGCGGGCAGCGTGCGCGCCAGGATCTTGAGGTCGAGTGCCAGTGACCAATTCTGGATGTACTCGATGTCGGAGCGGATCCACTCGTCGAACTCCGGCTGGCGGCTCTCGACCTGCCACGAGCACGTGATTCCCGGCTTGACGCTGAAGCGGCGCTGATGCCAGCGGACGTCCATCAGGCTCACGTCGCGCAGCGGCAGCGGGCGCGGACCGACGAGGCTCATGTCGCCGATGAGGACGTTCACGAGCTGCGGCAGCTCATCGAGACTCAGACGGCGGAGCCACGCGCCGAGGCGCGTGACGCGCGGATCATTCGCGATTTTGAAGACCGGACCCGCGGCCTCGTTCAGGTGCTCGAGGGCCGCCTGGTTTTCCTCGGCGTCGACCGCCATCGTGCGGAACTTGAGCATGCGGAAGCGGCGGCGATTCAGGCCGACGCGCGTCTGTGCGAAGAGCACGGGGCCCTTCGACTCGAGCTTGATCGCGGTCGCGATCGCGAGGAAGAGCGGCGCGAGGAGGACGAGGCCGACGGCGGAGGCTGCAACATCGATGAGACGCTTGGCGACCAACCAGACGCTCTCCGGCGGCGCGCTCGAGATGGTGAGGACGGGCTGGCCGCCGAGAGCGTCGAGGGAGGCGCGCGCCCAGTCGAGCGGCGCCAGCTGGGCGACAACCCGCAATGTGACGCCGAGATCCTCGCAGAGCGTGATCAACGGACGGACGAGCGGCTGCGCCTGGTCGAGGGAGGACGCGAAGAAGATCTCGTCGATCGGTTTTCGGTCGAGGATCTCGCCGAGTCGCGCGAGCAGCGCCGTGGCGCGCGCCTCGCGCGCGGGGCCGTCGTGCTCCGGCTCGAGCACGAGCACCTCGACGACGTGGTAGCCGAGCGCCTCGCGCTGCGCAAGGCGGGTGGCGGTCTCGAGGGCGACGCTGCCGTCGCCGACGATGACGACGTCGCGGAGATTGCGGCCGAGGCGGCGTATGCGGCCGGCGCAGGCGCGCATCAGGCGGCGGCCGAATCCGAGTCCGACGATCGTCGCCGCGACGAAGGCGACGAGGAACCGCGGCGTGATCGTCCGGAAGTCGAGCAGCGATGCGGCGACGGCGAGCGGCGCGGTGGCGATCGCGATCGTCGCTAGTAGATCCCGCAGCTCGCGGGAGACCGGCGACAGGCGATACGAGCGATAGAGGCCGCGCAGGTTCAGGACGACGTGCCAGAGGAGCAGGTACGCCCCCGCGAGCAACACGTGCGAGACGGTGACCTCCATCTGCAACGGTGATCGCCAGGCGTGCGTGTACGGCTCCGGCGCCCCCAGGGTGGCCGCGAGCCCGAGACACGCGGTCACGATCAACAGATCTGTGACCTTCAACAGAGTCAGCAGCGCGGTCCGCCGAGGTGCCATAGTGTTCGCTCTCCCTTTCGAACCTTCCACTAAAACTTCCCGGGAGAGGCACAGACCAAGAAGCGTTCCATCGCTGCACGTGCGCAGACCCGCGTCGACGCAGCGCTTCCTCGCGCGCACCGCGAACGGCGGTCGTGCGCTGCTGCGAGGGACCGCAAACGTGTGCGATTCGTATCGCGGCAGCATCATGATGTGATCTGCGTTCGGCGATGGATAGCGCTCGGCGACGGCGGCGAGCGCGGCGTCGCGGACCGCTCTTGCTCGCGCGCAAGGCCCATGTCATTCCTCAGAGGAGCCCATGTCCGAGCGCACGACCACCCCCGAGCAAAGCGAGTTTCGCGAGTACTGCCGTCGCTGGCTCGCCGAGCATCGTCCCGCACCGCCGAGCTTCCGCCTGCCGCAGAGCCCGATCGAGGTGATGACCGAGGAGCAGCGGCGGTATCTCTGCTCGTGGGAGAAGCAGTGCTACGCGGCCGGGCTCATCGGCTCCGACTACCCGAAAGAGTACGGCGGCGGTGGGCATCGCGGTTTCCAGCAGATCGCGACCCAGGAAATGGGACGCGCCGGCGTGCCCTACATGATCAACATCATCGGCCTCAGCATGGCCGCGCCGACGATCCTCAACCACGGCACCGAGGAACAGAAGCGCCGCTTCCTTCCGCCGCTCTTCGCCGCCGACGAGATCTGGTGCCAGGGTTTCTCGGAGCCGAACGCCGGTAGCGATCTCGCGAGCGTGCAAGCCTCGGCCGTCCGCGATGGCGACCAATGGATGGTGAACGGCCACAAGGTATGGACCAGCCTCGCGCACTTCGCGAACTGGATGATCATGCTCTGCCGCACGAGCACCGCCCACAAGTACGAGGGGCTCACGTACTTCATCGTCCCCATCGCCGGTGCGAAGGGCGTGACCGTGCGGCCGCTCATCAAGATCACCGGCGAAACCGGATTCAACGAGGTGCTGTTCGAGGACGTGGTCGTGCCCGACCACCTGCGCGTCGACACCGTCGGCAAGGGTTGGACGGTCGCGATGACGACGCTCCTCTACGAGCGCGGCGCGGCCGAGGGAGCGGGAAGCGGCGGCGGTGTCTCGCTCGACGAGCGCATCGCGTCGCTGATCGCGCTCGCGCGCCGCATGCCGCGGAACGGCGGGTCGGCCTGGGACGACACGCTGGTGCGCGATCGGATCATGCAGCTCGCGATCCGCGCCGAAGGCTTACGGCAATCGCAGCGTCGCGCCCGCGTCGAGCCGCTCACCGACCATCCAATGCGCCTGCCGCTGCAGGCGAAAGTGCAGCTGAGCGAGCTCCTCCAGGACATGGCCGCGGTGGCGCTCGAGATCGAGGGCGCGCACGCGAGCCTCTACGTCGGCGACGCACACGCGCCCGACAACGGCCAGTGGCCGCTCGCGTACCTCAACTCCTACGGATTCACGATCGCCGCCGGCAGCAACGAGATCCAGCGCAACATCCTCGGCGAACGCGTCCTCGGCCTCGCAAAGTCGAAGTAGAGAGGGCGTGATGGCGCAGCCGAAAGACTTCGGGTTCGGGTCCGAGGAGCAGATGGTGCGCGATTCGGCGCGGAAGCTCTTGAAGGACGCCGCCGGCATCGAGGCGCTGCGTGCGCTCGTCGCGCGCGACCACAGGGCCGCCTACGAGAGCACCGTGCAGCCGGCGCCCTGGGACGAGCGCTTGTGGCGGCAGATGGTCGAGCTCGGGTGGACGGCGCTCGCGATTCCGGAAGAAGCGGGCGGTGCCGGCATGAAGATGATCGCCGTCGCGGCGCTTGCCGAGGAGCTCGGACGCGTCGCGGTGCCGTCGCCGCTCGTCGCGACGCTCATCGCGACGATGGTCCTGCGCGCTGCCGCCGCCGCGGCCGCGGGCGATGCCGCGTCGACCGGGTCCCGCTTGAACGGAGCGCCCGCGGCGCCCGCGTGGCTGGAGCGCATCGCGGACGGCGACGCCGCGACGCTCGCGACGACGCCGCCCTCGGGCGCGTGGGACGCGGCCGACGTCGCCGTCCGCGCCGAGCGCGCGGGCGCCGGCGTCGTGCTGCGCGGCGCCACCGCGTTCGTGCAGGACGCGCGCAAGGCGGCGTTCTTCGTCGTCGCTGCGGCAGGCGAGGACGGCCTCGGGCTCTACGCGCTCGCCGCCGACACCCCGGGCGTGACCGTCCGGCCCGACCGCATCGCCGATCTCACCCGCGATCAGGCGCGCCTCGAGCTCGACGACGTGCGGCTCGACCCCGCCTCCATCGTCGCCGCGCCGGGCAGCGGCGCCGTCGTTCTCGCGGCGGCGACGCCGGCGATCCTCACGATCGTCGCCGCCGACCTCTGCGGCGCCGCCGAGTGGCAGCTGCAGACGACCGCGGAGTACGCGCGCGTGCGCACGCAGTTCGAGCACCCGATCGGCTTCTTCCAGGCCGTGAAGCACCCGATCGTCAATATGATGATGGACGTCGATCGCGCGCGCTCGTTGACGTACGCGGCGGCGTGCGCGCTCGACACCGACCCCGCGGCCGCGCCGCGCCTGGCGCGCATGGCGAAGGCCGCCGCCGCCGACGCCGCGGCGTTCTGCTCCGACCGCTCCATCCAGCTCCACGGCGGCATCGGCTTCACCTGGGAGTGCGACGTCCACATCTACGTGAAGCGGCAGAAGCACAACCAGTTCCTCTACGGCGACGGCGCCTACCAGCGCGCGCGGCTCGCGGAGCTGGCCGACGCGTCCGTCGCCGAGGTCGCGCGCGCATGAAGCAGGCGTCGCACCGGCTGACGGTCGCGACCGCCGGGCCGGGGCTCTATGACGTGACCGACGAGCTCGCGACGTGGGTGCGCGCGCAGCCCATTCAGGAAGGACTCCTCACCGTCTTCATCCAGCACACCTCGGCCTCGCTGACGGTGCAGGAGAACGCCGACCCCGACGTGCTGCGCGACCTCGCCGACTTCTTCCGGCGCCTCGTCCCCGAGGACACGCAACGCTACCGCCACGTCACCGAAGGTCCGGATGACATGCCCGGCCACATCCGCGCCGCGCTGACGCTCACCCAGATCGCGATCCCGGTGCAGAAGGGGCGCCTCGCGCTCGGCACTTGGCAGGCAGTGTACGTCTTCGAGCACCGCGCCGGCCGCTTCGAGCGCAGCCTTGCACTGCACCTCCTCGGCGAGTGAGCCGCCTGCCACTCCGCGATCCCGCATGAGCGCGGTGACGAGGCTCGTCGACGCGGCGGGGGACGTCCGCCTCGGAATCTTCGACGCGCCCGTTCTCGAGGTGAACTACCGCGACTACGCGCTCACCGATCCCTTCGGGCGTCCCGCCGGCCGGCTCGCGCGCCGCTTCGGGTTCAATCAATTCCAGTTTCTCGGGGCGCTCTCCGAAGAGCTCGTCTTCGGGTGCGCGATCACCGATTTGAAGTACGTCGGCACCGCGTTCGCGTATTGCTACGAGCCGGCGACGCGCCGCTTCGCGGAGTGGAGCTTCACGCAGCCGCTGGCGCGCGCGACGCGCTTCACGCAGACACCCGAGACCGGAACGTGCGTCTTCGCGGCGCGGAAGGCGCGGATCACCATGACCGGCGACGCGAACCCGTCACGCCGCCGGCTGGTCGCGACCGTCGGCGCAGCGCGGGCGGGCGACGCCGCGACCGCCGGCGGCGCGCTCGCGATCGACGCCGTCTTCCACGAGGACGCGCCGCCGATCGAGCCGATGCGCATCTGCACGCGAGCCGGCGCGACCGGCTGGGTGTATGCGCGCAAGACCGCCGGCCAGCGGCTCACCGGCGCGCTCACGTGGGAAGGCCGGACGTTCGATCTCGGCGCGATGCCGATCCACGGCCACCACGACTGGAGCGCCGGCTACATGCGGCGTCACACCTTCTGGAACTGGGGCTGCCTCGCGGGCGCGCTCGCCGACGGCCGCGTCGTCGGCATGAACGTCTCCTGCGGCGTCAACGAGACGAGCTTCACCGAGAACTGTTTCTGGCTCGACGGCCGCCTGCACAAGCTCGATACCGTCGCGTTCGCCTACGACCGCCGCGACCTCATGCGCCCGTGGCGCGTCTCGTCGTACGACGGCCGTCTCGCGCTCGAATTTCACCCCGAGGGCCGCCACGCCGAGCGCATCAACGCGCGCATCGTCGCGAGCAACTTCAACCAGCTCTTCGGCCGCTACCGCGGCTCGCTGACGACCGGCGGCGGCGAGCGCGTCACGATCGACGACATGCTCGGCTACATGGAGAGCCACTATGCAAAATGGTGAGGCGCCTACATCCGGACTGCGCCGGGTGTGCACCCCGACAACGGCTCACATATCCGATCGCCGACGTACGTGAGCAACGGTGCCCCGCGCGAGCGCACCCCGAGCTCCCAATGAACGTCGGCCGGCGCCGTTCCCCACGCGCGAATGTTGCCGGGATGAATCCCGTGTAGATGATGCGCAGCGCACGCTGCCACGCGGGTTGGCTTGCTGGTTGTCGCCGCCGCGCGACCGGTACTGGAGGTGATGATCGTGGAGATTCCGGCGTGAGCTGCACGCCGGCACGGCGCAACGCCACCCGTCGCGCGCGAAAATCGGATCGTGGTGCCGTGGGGCGCCCTCCCAGTACGCGATCACGTGGACCAAGAGCCGTTCGAGCGCCGTCCAGTGCGGCGCGCCCGGCGGCGCGAACGCGTCGAGCACGTCGCGGAACAGCGCCACGACCGAGGCCGGGCCGATAAACCGCAACTCGACGTCGCACACTTCCGAAAGCGCGCGCCGTTCGAGGTCCGCTGCCGCCGCGCCGCGCGCACCGATCTGCACTTCACATTCGAGTGACATTTTGCGGCACCGCGCCGTTTGCGCGACGCCGGCGACGGGCGACGCGGGCGGACCGTCGAGCGGCGGCGGATCGAGTGACACGTCGGGGCCGAAGGCGTCACGCACCTCGAGCACCGAGTTCACTTCGTCGCAGAGGCGGCGCACCGTCACCGCTTGCGCCCGCGCAATCCAAGCCGGCGCGTTCTCGCGATCGAGCACCGGTAGGACGGCGAGCGCGCGCGCCCACGAGAGCGTCCCCTCGCCATACGCACGCGCGAAGTCGTCGCTGCACCGGGTCGCCTTCTCGACCTTGAGGAGCGCCCAGGCCTTACGCGTCGAGATGCCGAGACGTCCGCGCACGTACGCATCCACGGACGGGAAGCCGAGCAGTCGATAGAAGCGGTGGTCGGCCATGACGCGTAGTAGCTGCCCGATCCGCGGCTCGTTCGTCCGGATCGCCTTCATTGCGGCGACGAGCCGCGCATCGACCGCGAACGGATCGGCGGGTGTGGCGGTGAGCGAGTCCGGATGGACCTGTGTGCCGACAGCGGTATTGTCGGTCACGGCCATCCAGTGACCCGCCGCGTGTATCGATTGAGCAGCCGCCGCCGCCGCGTGATCGGCGGCCGCCGTCGCGGCCACCGCCGCGATCGCTTCGTCCGCTACAGCCTTCGCATGCCGCGCGCGGCGTGCGAGCCGCATGCACGCGAGTAAGGCGCGCTCGCCGATCGATGCACCGGGCGGGCGTCCCGACGAGCCCTCGGCGGCGATGATCTCGGCGGCACGCCAGTCGGCAAGCGGCTCGCCCGCCATCCGCGAAGCGAGCTCGAGCGCCCGTCGCCAGAGGGCGCGCACGCGGGCGGGGCAGGCGATACGGATGCGTACCGCCGGTTCGCCGTCGATCTCGCCCTCGGGAGTCTCCGGATCGGCCGGAACGTTCGGTTTCTGCGCAGCCCTCGCCACGCGTTCGAGCTCTTCGACGCTGTAGCTGCGGGCGAGCGCGAGCCAATGCACTTGGTCCGCCGACGACGCGACGGCGCACAGCGCACGTGCCTGCGTCCACGAGATCTCCGAGCGGTCGAACGCGCTCGAGACGGCGGAAAGCTCGTCGAGTCGCGCGGCGACCCACGCCGCCGATTGCACCGTCCGCGCGGATACGCCGAGGCGCTCGCGCGCGTAGTCGGCGAGCCGGACGAACCCGAGGCGGCGATACAAGTGATTGTGGAGAAGCGCCTGCGCGGCGCCGCCGAGCTCCCGGCGATCCGCCGCTTCCATGCGACAGGCCACCTGGAGCTCGAGATCAATCCGTTCCGCGAAACGCGCGCGCTCGGACGCGAGGGCGCGCCGAGCGTCTGGATCGATGTCGGGGCACCGTCGGAGCGGCCGTGTCGAATCGAGAACGCCTCGCCGCCCGACGCGAGCGCCACGTCTCTGACGATTCGCTCGCCGTGCTCGCGACTCCCGTGAAGGACCCATGATGCCGCCCTGGTAGATAACTACAGTTGTGGGGGTATCCATCTAAGCGGAGGACGGCAGGCCAGCGGCTCTCCAGGGTCGGTTCGCAGGGGGGCGTTCGAGGCTGGCCGGGTGCCCGCGGGTCCCCGGTGGCGTAGGCGGCCTCGACTTGGGCTGGGGGTTGACGA
>JACQEO010000003.1 GCA_016200545.1 Deltaproteobacteria bacterium
GCGAACTGGAAGGCGCGATCCGAGACTATCTGCGTCTCAACAACCAACATCCCAAACCCTTCGTCTGGACCAAAACGGCCGACGAGATCCTCAATTCCTTGGCACGCTTTTGTCAACGAATCTCCGGAACAGGACACTAGCGACGCACCATGGCGGCGACCGCGGCCGCCAACTCGGCGATCGACCCGCACGGCACGAGCACGTCGACGTGACGGGCATAGAGACCGATGACGCTGTCGCCGCTGTCCCAGCGCCGGAGGGGCTCCGGGTTCAGCCAGACGACGCGGCGCACGCGCGCGCGCGCCAGGCGAAGCAGGTCGGCGCGCGGCGGGCGGCGATTGTTGCGCGCGTCGCCGAGGACGAGGAGGACGGTGTCGGCGGTGAGGTCGGTCGCCACCTCGGTCGTCAGGTCGGCGAGCACCCGGCCAAAATCGGAGCGCGCCATCAGGTCGAGGCGTGCCGCAGGCCGCACGCGTCCGTCGACGAACTCGATCTCGACGAGGCGATCCACGAACCCAAAGAGGCGGACGCGCGCGAACCAGGCGGCGGCGGGCGCGAGCAGCGCCAGGAAAAAGTCGCTCGCGGTCGCGGTCGAGGCGGAGAGGTCGCAGAGCGCGACAAGCGCCGGCGGGCGCGGGCGGCGTCCGCGGAAGTAGCGCACAAGCGGCACGCCGCCGTGCGGGGTCGCGGCGCGGAGCGTGCGCCGAAAATCGAGCCGCCAGCGCGGGCGCGGACGCAGCCGGCGACGTAGGCGCACCGACACCTGCTGCGCGAGCGCGCGTACGAGCACGGTCGCCTCGTCAACGTCGCGCGGCGACATGGCGTCGAACGGCAGCGCCCGGAGCGCGCGCGCACGCGCCATGGAGCGACGTGACGGCGCGCCGGCGTCATCGCACGCAGCGAAACTCGCACCGCGAACCGCTTCGTCGTTCTTCGCAGCGCCGGCGGCGCCTCCCACTTCACGCCCGACGGACGCGGGCGCGTGGGACGTCGACGAGGGTGGCGCCTCGCTGACGCCGGCGGGCGAACGCCGCGGCGCGGTCGCCGCCGCCGACGTGCTCACCGCAGATACCGGCGAATCCCGCCCGCGCGTGCCGGAACCACCGCCGTGGGACAGAGCGGCGCCCGCGTCGCCGCCTTCCTGCGCAGACGTCCGCGATCGCCGGCGTCGCGCCGCCGCGCTCGCCGCCGCACGGGCGCGGAACACGCGCGCGAAGCATTCGTCGAAGAGCGCGCGATCGCCTTCATCTTTCACCAGCGCGGCGGCGAGCGCGTCCGCGAGCGCGACACGCTCGATGCCGACGGCCGCGGCGGCTGTGGCGGCATCTATAGCCTCCGCCACGCTCACCGGCACGCCACGGGCGCGCAGCGCGCCGATCAACGCAGCGAGTCGATCCTTCACTCCGCGCGCCCTCGCACGCGCCCGGCGTCGGTCGTGCAACACTGCCGGGTCGCGGCAACGACATCCACCCGTACTTGCAGGTATGGCGGTGGCATCGCCGTTGCTGCCCGAGACCTTCGCATGCAGCGTCCGGTCGCGATGGTCGTCCTCATCTCCTTGAACCTCACGGTGCAGCTCTTCGACGGCATCGCCACCTACATCGGCTGGCAGCGCTTCGGCGAGGCCAATCCACTCCTGCAGGCTGGCTTCGACCTCTGGGGCGCGGTCCCGACGCTGATCGGCGCCAAGGTCGTCGCGGTAACGCTGATTCTCGTGCTCGCCCGCGCCGGCCGGCCGGCGCTCGTCGGCGTCGGACTCTCGTTCACGTTCGTCGCCTACGTCTCGCTGTCACTGATCCCTTGGACGCTGCGGCTCTGGTAGTAGCGCGTTCCGGCCTAGCGTCGGCGAAGCGCGGCGATCTTGGGCTCGGCCCTGTGGACGTCCTCCTCGTGCTTGAGCAGCACCGCGAGGGTGCGGCGTACGGCGTCGGCATCGAGCTCGCGGATTCCGAGCGCCACCAGCGCACGCGCCCAATCGAGCGTCTCGGCGATGCTCGGGGCCTTGCGTAGCCCGAGCCGACGGAGGCCGGCGACGAACTCCGCGACCCTGGCCCGTAGTCGCTCGTCGAGGTCCGGCACCTTGAGGGCGATGATCTCGCGCTCCTTCTCGACGCCGGGAAACTCGAGGAAGAGATGGAGGCAACGACGCTTCAACGCCTCCGAGAGTTCGCGGCGCTGGTTGGAGGTGAGGATCACCACTGGCCGCTCGATCGCGTGAATGGTGCCGAGCTCGGGCACGCTCACCTGATAGTCGGACAGCACCTCGAGGAGGAACGCCTCGAACTCCTCGTCCGCCTTGTCGACCTCGTCGATCAGGAGGACGACTCGACGCGGCGCTACGATGGCGCGTAAGAGCGGCCGCTCGAGCAAGTAATCGCGCGAGAAGACGTGAGCGGAGAGCTCCTCCCACGACGTCTCCGTGTCGCGATCGACCTGCAGTCGGAGGAGCTGCTTCTGATAGTTCCATTCGTAGAGCGCGTGCGCCTCGTCGAGCCCCTCGTAGCATTGCAAGCGGATGAGCTCGGTGCCGAGCATCGCCGCGACGACTTTGGCGAGCTCCGTCTTGCCGGCGCCCGCCGGGCCTTCGACGAGGAGCGGCTTCTCGAGAACGAGCGCAAGGTAGAGCACCGTCTCGACGCGCGCGGTCGTGATGTAGCGCGCGCGCGTCAGCCCCTCGCGCACCGCCTCGGGAGTGATCTCCACGTCAGCCGCCGCTGCCGTCGATCGGATAGATGACGAGGCCCGTCAGCAGCTTCGGATGAAAGTACGTCGATTTCTCCGGCATCGTGAGACCGGCGAGGCTCACCGCTCGGAGCGCGTCGACGCCGGTCGTCGGCAGGAAGAATGCCGCCGCCGCGCCGCCGCGCTCGACGGCCGCGAGCGCCGCCGCGGCGTCCTGCGTGTACGTGAGCCCGGGAGTGCCGCCGCGTTCCCCGATCGGCAGGCCGAGGACACCGGCGAGGACGATCTGGTGCAGCGCCGTCACGTCGAGCGCGCGCAGAACCGCTGGTGTCGACGCGGGAAAGGGCAGCGCGCCGACGGGCCCCGAGACGAGCCAGAGCATGCCCGCGCCGGCGACCGCCGCCCCAATGCGCACGCTCCCGCCAGCGGACGTACCGGCGCCGAGCCGCTCGAGCAACGTGGTGACCCCCGCGGGGGTCCACGGCAGTCGCTCGAGGCGGAAGCGCGCGCCGAGCGCGCGCTCCAGCGCCGCCGGTGCGATCGGCAGCGAACCGAGGACGCGATGCGTGGGAAGAATGACGAGGCCGGGGTCTTCCATGCACGTGAGGTAGGTGAGGACGTAGTCGTACGGCGCCGCGCCTGACGGCGGCGCCGCGGCGCCGAGCGCGGCGCGCGTCTCGTCGCGGTAGCGGAGCGCGGTCTCGTAGCGATGATGGCCGTCGGCGATGAAGACCTCGCGTGGCGCAAATTGCTCGGAGACGGCGGCGAGCGTGCGCGCGTCGTCGAGACGCCACACGCGATGACGCGCGTCCTCTCCCTCCGCGACGTCGAGCGCGGGCGCGCGCGCCGGTACCAGCGCCGCCATCGACCATTCCGGCGCCGATACCAGGCCGAAGATCGGCGACAACGAAGCGCGGCAGGCGCGCAGCAGCGCCAACCGATCGTTCTTCGCGCGCTCGAGCGTGCGCTCGTGGGGCCGTACCTTCCCGGACTCGAAGCTCTCGAGTCGGAGGGCGCCGATGATCCCGATGCGCTCGCGCTCCGCGCCCGTGGGTCCCTGGAAACGTTGCACGTAGAGGTAGAGCGCTGGCGACGGATCGAGCGCCAACACGCCCGAGCGCCGCCACTCGCCGAATGTTGCGGCCGCCGCGGCGTACGCGTCGGTCTCGCGATTGAGGATCAGGCGCACGACGTTGTGCGGGCTGCGCGTGTAGAGCCCCGCCTGGTGCGCCGGATCGATGACGTCGTACGGCGGCGCGACGACGCGCGCGACGTCGCCGACGACGGTCGGATCGTAGCGGAGTCCGCGAAAGGAATTGAGCGTCGCCACCGCGCCTCGTCCTCAGGATGGAATCGCGAGCGGGAAGGCGCCGAGCACGCCGCGGAGCGCCTCGATCGAGACCGCTCCCACGCGCACGACCCGCGCCCCGTCGTCGTCGACGCGTAGCACGGTTGAGCCGGACCCGCCAGCAAGAACACCGCCATCGACGTAGACGTCGACCGCGGCGCCGAGCGCCTGTCGCGCCGTCGCGACGTCGCACGCCGCGGGCTCGCCGGCGCGATTAGCGCTGGTCGCGGTGACCGGCTCGCCGAGCGCGGCTACGAGCGCCCTCGCGACGGGATGGCTCGAGGCCCGCACGCCGACGTGACCGGTTCCCGCAGTGAGCTCGACCGGCAGGTCGTCGCGCGCGGGCAGGACGAGCGTCAGCGGACCGGGCCAGAAGCACGTCATGAGCGCCGCGGCGACGGCCGGAACGTACGCCACGACGAGCGCCGTCATGGCGCGATCGGCGACGATCACCGAGATCGGCTTCGCGGGTGCGGCGTCCGCACCCGTGCGCTCCTTCAACGCGGCGACGGCGCGCACCGCCGCCGGCAGCAACGCGCGCGCCCCGACGCCGTAGAACGTCTCGGTCGGATAGACGACGAGCCGTCCGGCGGCGAGCGCCGTGCAGGCGGCACCGAGCGCCGGGGACGGCGGTGTCCCGCGCCTCACGCCGTCCTCCGCATCAACGCCCCCTCCAACGTCGGCACTGTCGCCGCGCGTCAGCGCTTCGCGGCGCCGCCCGCTCCCGGCGCCCGCCGCGACGCCTGCAGCCGGCGGTCTTTCTCCGCGACGGCGGCCGCCATGCCGCGCTTCAACGTGGCGAGGCGCGCCGCGAGCGCGGCGTCCTCGAGTGCGAGGATCTGCGCCGCGAGCAGCGCGGCGTTGTCGGCACCGGCGTTGCCGACCGCGAGCGTGCCCACCGGAACGCCTGCCGGCATCTGCACGGTCGCTAGCAGCGCGTCGAGGCCGCCGAGACCGCCGGCGTCGAGCGGCACGCCCAGGACCGGCAACGTCGTCTGCGCCGCTACCGCGCCCGCGAGATGCGCCGCCGCACCCGCGGCGCAGATCAGCACGCGGTAGCCGGCGTCACGGGCGCCACGCGCGAAGCGCGCCGTCTCCTCCGGCGAGCGATGCGCGGAGAGCACGCGCGCCTCGTGCGGCACTCCGAGCGCGGTGAGACGCGCGGCCGCGACCTGCATCACCGGCCAATCGCTGTCGCTTCCCATCAGGATCGCGACGCGCGGAACGCGTCCGCCTTCCTCTTCCGATTTGCGCTTGCGGTTCACCGTCACCTCCTCGCTCGAGCCCCGATGTCGCGGCGATACTGCATGCCGGCGAACGTGATGCGCCTCACGCCCACGTATGCGCGTCGCACCGCGTCGGCAACGTCGGCACCGAGGGCGGCGACCGTGAGCACGCGCCCGCCGCTCGTCACGACCGTGCCCTCGCGCGCTGCGGTACCCGAATGAAAGACCACGCCGCCGTCCCATCCGTCCAGTCCCGCGATCACGTCGCCCTTCGCCGGCTCGTTCGGATATCCTCGGGCGGCGAGCACGACACAAGCGCTCGCGTGCACCTCCCACGCCGGCGCGTGGCCCGCGAGCGTGCCGTCGAGCACGGCGAGCACGAGATCCAGGAGATCGGATCGCAGCCGCAACATCAGCACTTGGCACTCGGGGTCGCCGAAGCGCACGTTGAACTCGAGGACCTTGGCGCGGCCGCCGGCGACCATGAGGCCGGCGTAGAGCACCCCGCGATAGCGCACGCCGGCGGCGGCGAGCGTCGCGATCATGGGACGCAGGATCTCCTCCATGACGGCGCGCTCGAGCGCCGGCGTGACGAGCGGCGACGGCGAGTACGCCCCCATGCCGCCGGTGTTCGGTCCGGTGTCGTCGTCACCCAGACGCTTGTGGTCCTGCGACGACTGCAGCGGCACGACCGCCTCGCCGTCGGTGAGCGCCATGAACGAAACCTCCTCGCCCGCGAGAAATTCCTCGACGACGACCCGCCGGCCCGCGTCGCCGAAGACGCCACGGCGCATGCTGGCGTCGATCGCCGCCCGCGCCTCAGCGGCCGTCGTACAGACGGTGACGCCTTTGCCAGCCGCGAGGCCGTCCGCCTTGACGACGACCGGCGCGCCGACTTCGTCGACGTAACGCAGCGCCGCCGCGGCGTCGTCGAACACCGCGTGGCGCGCCGTCGGGACACCGGCGCGCGCCATGACGTCCTTCGCGAAAGCCTTGCTGCCCTCGAGGGCCGCGGCGGCGCGCGACGGGCCGAAGCAGCGGAGCCCCGCGGCGGCGAACATGTCGGTGATCCCACGCACCAGCGGCAGCTCGGGGCCGACGATCGTGCAATCGACGCGTTCGCGCGCCGCGAAGTCGCGCAGCCCCTCGACGTCATCGCCCGCGATCGGAACGTTGGTCGCGAGAGCCGCCGTGCCGGCGTTCCCCGGCGCGCAGTAGAGCGCGGTCACGCGTGCACTCTGGCGCAACTTCCACAGGAGCGCGTGCTCGCGTCCCCCACCGCCGACGACGAGCACGCGCATCAGTGTCGGAAGTGCCGCTGGCCGGTGAGGACCATGGCGACGTCACGCTCGTTTGCCGCCGCTACCACCTCGGCGTCGCGGATGCTGCCGCCCGGCTGGATGACGGCGCGCACACCCGCCTCGGCGACGACATCGAGGCCGTCGCGGAACGGAAAGAACGCGTCTGAGGCGGCGACCGCGCCGGCAATCGGCAGGCCGGCGCTCGCCGCACGCATCACGGCGAGGCGCGCGGCGTCGACGCGGCTCATCTGCCCGGCGCCGACGCCCACCACCTGATCGGCGCGCGCGAGGACGATCGCGTTCGACTTGACGTGCTTGCAGACGCGCCACGCGAAATCGAGCGCGGCGAGCTCGCCGGCGTTCGGGGCGCGCACTGTCGCCACCGTACACGTGCCGACGTCGACCTCGGCGAGGTCGCGATCCTGCACGAGAAAGCCGCCGATGACGCGTTTGACGTCGTGGCTGCGGCCGGCGACGCCCTGCCAGGCGCGGCGACTCACCGTGAACAGGTCGTCCGAGTCCGCGAGCTCGAGCGTCAGCAGCCGCACTTGTTGCAGCCGCTTTGAGCCGCCGAAGAGCGCGAGCGCGTCGGGGGCAATCCGCGGCGCGATCACGACCTCGAGGAAGAGATCCTGCATCGCTTCGGCGGTGGCGCGGTCGAGGGGGCGGTTGAAGGCGACGATGCCTCCGAAGATCGAGACCGGGTCGCAGGCGCGCGCCTTGATGAACGCCTCGACCAGGGTCGCGGCGGTAGCGACGCCGCAGGGATTAGTGTGCTTGATCGCGACGGCGGCGGGAGCGCGGAATTCCTTCACCAGCTCGAGCGCGGCGTTGGCGTCGACGATGTTGTTGAATGACAGCTCCTTCCCCTGAAGCTGCCGGGCGCTCACGACCGAGGGCTCGTCCGGCAGCGTCGCGTCCCGGTAGAAGGCGGCGCGCTGATGCGGGTTTTCACCGTAGCGCAGGTCCTGCGCTTTGGTCCCGACGAGGCGTGCCGTCGGACCGAACGGCTCGTCGGTGCGCGCCGCCGCGAGATAGTCGGCGATCGCACCGTCATAGCGCGCTGTCAGCGCGAACGCCTTCTCGGCGAGGCGGCGGTTGGTCGCGGCCGAGACGGCGCCGCTCGCGCCGAGCTCGGCGACGACCGCCGCGTAGTCGTCGGGATCGACGAGGACGGTCACGTCGGCGTGGTTCTTGGCCGCCGAGCGCACCATCGAGGGGCCGCCGATGTCGATGTTCTCGATCGCCTCGGTGAAGCTCGCCTCCGGGCGCGCGGTGACCGCCTCGAACGGGTAGAGATTCACGACCACCATGTCGATCGGACCGATCGCGTGCGCGCGCATCTCCGCCTGGTGGCGCGCGTCGTCGCGACGCCCGAGGATGCCGCCGTGGATGCGTGGATGCAGCGTCTTCACGCGCCCGTCGAGGATCTCGGGCGACCCCGTGTAGTCGCTCACCGCCGTGACCGGAACGCCCCATTCGGCGAGCGCGCGCGCCGTGCCGCCCGTCGACAGGATCTCCACCCCGCGGGCGGCGAGCGCGCGCGCGAGCTCCTCGAGCCCGCGCTTGTCGCTGACGCTCACGAGCGCTCGCGTGATCCGTGCCATGTCTCCTCCTCACCCGACGCCAGTACGCGCGGCACACGCGCGCCGACGCGCACGAGCAGCTCGTAGGGAATCGTCTCCGCGCGCGCCGCGACCTCCTCGACCGGGAGCGGGCCTCCCCAGAGCACGACCTCGTCCCCGACGGCGACGCCGGCGACGTCGGTGACGTCGATCATCGTCTGGTCCATGCACACGCGGCCGGCGACTTGCGCCCGCACACCGCGCACCACGACCTCGCCGCGGTTGGAGAGCGCGCGGGGGTAGCCGTCCGCGTATCCGACCGGCAAGGTCGCGATCGTGCTCGCGCGCCGCGCGACGAAGGTACCGCCATAGCTCACCGCCACACCGGGGGCGAGCGCGCGGCACGCGACGATGCGGGTGACGAGTCGCATTGCCGGCCGCAGGCACGCCGCCTCCCGTGACGCCGGCGACGGGTGGATGCCGTAGAGCGCGAGCCCCGGCCGCACGGCGTCGAAGCGCGCGCGCGGCGCGGTGAGCGTCGCCGCGCTGTTCGCCGCGTGCACGAGTGGCGGCCGCAGGCGCGCGTCCTCGAGGACGGCGACGAGTCGCTCGAAGTCGGTGAGCTGGCGCACGGTGCCGGCATGATCGACCGACTCGGCGTCGGCGAAGTGCGTGAGGAGGCCCTCGACGGTGACGCCGTCGAGCTCGGCGAGGGCCCGGAGCAGCGCCGGCGCGTCCGCGGGGGCGACGCCGAGCCGGCTCATCCCGGTATCGACCTTGACATGCACCGGCACGACGCGGCCGGCGGCGCGAGCGCGCGCGGCGAGCGCGCGCGGCGTCTCGATGTCCCAGACGATGGGCGTGAGGCGCGCAGCGACGACACGGTCGTACTCGGCAGGATAGACACCGCCGAGCACGAGGACGCCGCCGTTCAGCCCCGCGGCGCGCAGTGCCTCGCCCTCGGCGGCGGTGGCGACCGCGAAGCGCTCGGCGCCCGCACCGTGGAGGATGCGCGCGACGAGCGTGAGACCGTGGCCGTAGGCGTCCGACTTGACGACGGGGAGCACCGCCGCACGGCCGCCGGCGATCCGAGCCAGCTCGGTGAAGTTGTCGGCGAGCGCGCGCCCGTCGATCTCGGCGACGGTGGGCCTCGCCTGACTCGGATGCTCCATCAACGGACCCGGAAGAACCGCACGCTTAGCGTACGAGGTCCAGGTTGTAAAGGCGGAGCGAAGCGGGTAGCGTTTTTGGATGCGGGTCACTGTGAACGGCGAGTCGCGCGATCTCGACGCGGCGTTGAGCGTCGCGCAGCTGTTGTATGCCTTGCGCGTCCCCGCCACCCGCGTCGCCGTCGAGATCAACGAGGAAGTCGTGCCGCGCGACGCCTATCCCGAGCGGCGTGTCGCGTCGGGCGATCGCGTCGAGATCGTACACTTCGTCGGCGGAGGCTGAGCGTGGACGACGCGCGCGCGCTCGACGACCCCTTCGTCCTCGCCGGCCGCTCTTACCGCTCGCGGCTGATCGTCGGGACGGGCAAGTACCGCGACTTCCGCGCCACTCGCGAGGCGGTCGAACGTGCCGGCGCCGAGATCGTCACCGTCGCCGTGCGACGCGTGAACATCACCGACGCCGGCGCCGAGAACCTGCTCGATTACCTCGATCCGCAGCGCTACACGATCCTCCCCAACACCGCCGGCTGTCACACCGCCGAGGAGGCCGTGCGCACCTGCCGCCTGGCACGCGACGCCGGAATCGGCTCGCTCGTGAAGCTCGAGGTGATCGGCGACGATCGCACCCTCTTCCCCGACGTCGCGGCGACGATCGCGGCCGCGCGCACGCTCGTCGCCGAGGGATTCCACGTGATGCCCTACGTCACCGACGATCCGGTCGCGTGCACGCGTCTCGAGGAGCTCGGCTGCGTCGCCGTGATGCCGCTCGCGGCCCCCATCGGCTCCGGCCTCGGCATCCGCAACCCGTACAACATCCGCATCATCCTCGAGCACAGCGCGGTGCCGGTGATCGTCGACGCCGGCGTCGGCACGGCGTCGGATGCCGCCGCCGCGCTCGAGCTCGGCTGCGACGCGGTACTCATGAACACCGCGATCGCGGGCGCGCGGGATCCACTGCTGATGGCGGACGCGATGCGCCTTGCCGTCGAGGCCGGACGGAAGGCGTTCAAGGCGGGACGGATCGCGCGCAAGCTGTACGCCACCGCCTCGAGCCCGCTCGACGCTCTCCTCCAGTAACGCGACCGTGACCGCGCCGCGCTGCATGCTGGTGGTGAGTGCCGGCGACGTTCGCGCCCGAGCGGTGGCGATCGACGCCGCGCTCGACGCCGGCGTCGACGCGATCCAACTCCGCGATCGCGACGCCGCGGGCGCGGCGCTGCTCGTCGCGGCCGCCGCGCTGCGCGCGACGACGCGACGCCATGGCGCGCGGCTCTTGGTGAACGACCGCATCGACGTGGCGCTCGCCGTCGATGCCGACGGCGTCCATCTGCCGGCCGCGTCCTTCACGATCGCCGACGCGCGCCGTCTCGTCGGGGTTTCGTATCTCATCGGCCGCTCGACGCACGCCGCCGCCGAGGCGGTGGAGGCGGCGCGCGCGGGCGCGGACTACGTGATGCTCGGGCCGATCTTCGCGACCCCGTCGAAAGCGCGCTACGGGGCGCCGCTCGGCATCGAGACGCTGGCGACGACAGCGACGATTCCCGTCGTCGCGATCGGCGGCATCACGCCGGAGCGCGCGGCGCTCGTGCGCGGTGCCGGTGCGTGCGGCGTCGCCGTCGTGCGCGCGATCCTCGACGCCGCCGACCCCGGCGCCGCGGCGGCGGCGCTCATCGCCGCGCTCGCAGTCCCCGCAGCAGGCGCGACCGGCCGCTGATTTCGCACCGCGCACACCGTCGCGGGACGGTCGCGACGGCGGAACGGCGTCGTTGGAAATACCGACGCCACTCGGTACACTCCGCGCACGTGCGCCGGGTCGCCGACGAGGGTGTCCCCTCCGGCGATCGCGATGTGCACGCCACGATGATCGGAGGTCGAATGCTGCGTCTTCTGCTCGCGCTACTGGGACTCCTCGCGCTCCTCGTCGTCGACCGCGCGTCCGCGACCGACGGCAACAGTCTCCGCCTCCTCATGCTGTCGGCGCAGGACATGAACACACCGCAGACTCTGCTGCGCGCCGACGTTGCGATCGAGGTCGAGGGACCGCAAGGTAAGAGAACGACGGACGCGATTGCCCTCTTCGCACCCGGGAAGGACGCCCGCTGGTACTGGCAATCGCGCGAGCCCGCGCTCCGCGCCCTCGTCCTCGGCAGCGACCGCAAAGTGCTCGAGCAGCACGGCGCGACGACCGATACCGTACCGATCGGCGCCCCGCTCGACGCCCTCGGTATCGCCTACGAGGATCTCAGCCGCTTCGTCGTCGACGACTTCAAGACCTGGCAGATCACCGACGAGAGCGCCGACAAGATCCTGGTGGGTATGTTCTCGATCGTCGAGTCCGCGTACGTCTATCGCGCCTACACCTTCGACAAGGAGAAGACGGTCCCCACCAAGATCCAGTTCTACGCCAAGACGCTCAGCAATCTCGTGAAGCTGCGTCTCGACTCCGATCACATCCTGGTCGGCAAGAAATGGATGCCGACCGCCATCCAAATCCAAAACTACCCCGACAACGTCATTACCCGCTTCACGCTCCGCTGGACCCAGAACGCCACCGCCCCCCCCGAACTCCTGGCCCCCGCGAGCTTCCCCGCGACATCCCCGCTCCCCTGGGACCTCGCACCCAAAGCCACCGCGACTGCGGCATCGAAATGACCATGCAATGAATGTCCGCGCCGACGGCGAAATCAAACCGCCGCGGCGTAGGGCGGGGCAGGATCGTATTCAATGTACCGCTGCACGTTGCGCGCAAACTCCTCCCCGTGCAGCTGCCCGACCAGCCAGAGCGCCATGTCGATCCCCGCCGAGACGCCCGCCGACGTCACCACGTTGCCGTCACGCACGTAGCGCGTGCGCTCGAGGACGGTGATGTCGCCACGCGCCCGCAGCGTCTCGACGTACGACCAATGCGTGGTCACCCGCCGACCCTTGGCGAAGCCGGCTTCGTGGAGGAGCAGCGCGCCCGTACAGACACTCGTGACCCACGTGCAGCGCGCGCCGGCGGCGCGCAGCCATCCCATGAGGACGGGATTGTCGACCTCGCGGCGCGTCCCCTGGCCGCCCGGTACCAGGACGACGTCGAGCGGCGGCGCGTCCGTGAAGGTGTGATCGGCGAGGACGCGTAAGCCCTTGTTGCAGCGCACCGGCCCCGACCGCTCGGCGATCGTCACGACACGATCGTCGTCGCGCATGTTGGCGGCGGCGGTGAACACCTCCCACGGCCCGACGAAGTCGAGCTCCTCGGCGTCATTGAAGATCAGCATTCCGGTGGTGATGCCCATTGCGTGCTCCTTCCCGTGTCCACGGTAGCGGCAGCGTTCGAAAACGACTCCGGTACGCGCTCGGCGTCACGCGCACCGTGCGTAGAAAGGCTCGGCGCAGCGATTCGGCCGAGCCGAACCCGCACTCCGCGGCGATCTGGTCCACTCCGCCGGGTGATTCCTCGAGCCGTCGACGTGCCGCCTCGACCCGCGCCTTCTCGACGAAACGCGCGGGCGTGAGACCGACTTCGCGCCCGAACACGCGCGCGAAGTTCCGTGGGCTCATGGCCACCCGCGCCGCGAGCGTCGCGATGGAGAGGTCGGCGGCGAGATGGTCGGCGATCCAGGCCTGGAGGTCGCGTAGCGGCTCGCGATCGGCGGCCTGTACCGCGAGCTGCGCGCTGAATTGCGACTGCCCACCGGGACGCCGGAGGAAGAGCACTAGCTCACGCGCGACCTGCAGGGCGACCTCGCGCCCCTCGTCCTCCTCGACCAGCGCGAGCGCGAGGTCCATGCCGGCGGTGACGCCGGCCGAGGTGTAGATGTTGCCGTCGCGGACGAAAATCGGATCGGGGTCGACGGTGAGCGACGGGAACAGGCGCGCGAGCTGTGCGCACGCGCGCCAGTGGGTCGTCACCCGGCGGCCGTCGAGAAGACCGGCGGCGGCGAGAACGAACGTGCCGCTGCACACGGAGCCGAGGCGCCGCACGCGCGGCGCGAGACGGCGAACCGCCGCGAGCACGCGCTCGTCGCGCATCGCCGCCGCGGTGCCGATGCCGCCGGCGACGAGCAGGGTGTCGATGCCCGCGCGCACCGCCGTCACGGCACGGTCGGCGACGAGTCGCAGCCCCGACGAGGTGACGAACGGTCCCGCGGTCGGCGCCAGCAGCTCGACGCGGTAGACGTCGTACGTGCGCCGTCCGTGCTCGCGGAGCCAGCGCGACGCCCGCGCGAATACCTCGAGCGGACCGGTGACGTCGAGGATCTGCGCCTGCGGAAACGCGATCAGCGCGACCTGGCGACTGCGCGGCATACCCGTACCATCGCCCGTTCTACGAATGGCCGCAAGGACAATGCCCCCACAGATCCTGCCAACACCGGCCCTGCTGTGACGGCGTCGACACCAGGGTGTCGAGTCGACGGCAGGCGTGTCGCGCGGCTCAGCGCCGCGCGGGCGCGCGCTCGACGCACTCGCGGAAGAGACGATGCCAGTTGGCGACGGTGCCGAACTGCTGCACGTAGGATTCGAGACCGACGAGCGCCCGCATCAGGAACACGCGATGCCCCGGCGACTTGAAAATGCGATGCTCGAGGCCGATCGACGCAACCGCCATCGCGCGATCGACGGAGCGGTAGTCGCGCGGGTCGTAGAGTCGGTCTTCGAGGACCGGCTCGAAAATCATTCGCATGATGCGGATCATCGGCTCGGGGTCGTCGTCGCGATCGAGGAAGCCGAGGCGCACGAAGGCGTCGCTCATGATCGCCGCGTCGTCGTCGAGGACGCCGCGTGCGAGCGCCAGGTACGCGGCGCGGATTGGCTCCGGAAAGACGCGCACACTGCCGAGGTCGAGCATGCAGAGCCGTGGATGGTGGGTCACGAGGTAGTTTCCCGGATGCGGATCGGTGTGCAGGATCCCGAACTCGAAGATCTGCCGCCAGAGCACGCGGAAGTACTTGATCGCCACCCAGTCCTTGAGCTCCCGATCGACGTCGGGCGCGAGGATGTCCTGGATCGGGTAGCCCTCGAGCGCGCTCATCGTGAGCACGCGGCGCGCCGAGAACGCGGGGTACGGCTCCGGGATCACGACCTCCGGGTCGTCGGCGAAGCGGCGGCGGAATTCGCGCAGGTTCGCCGCTTCCTTCACGTAGTCGAGCTCTTCACGCAGGCGCTCCTCGAGCTCCGCGTACAGTTCGGAGGCGTCGATCTTCTGCCGCATGACGTCGCGGCCGATGCGCGAGAGCGTCTGTAGGAGCGCGCGCACGTTCCGCAGATCCTGGACCACCGTGTCCTCGACGCCGGGGTACTGGATCTTCACCACCGCGTCCTCGCCGCCGGGAAGGACGGCGCGATGCACCTGGCCGAGCGACGCGGCCGCGAAGGCCTCGGGCTCGAAGTGATCGAAGAGCTGCTCGGGAGGCGCGCCGAGCTCGCGCGTCACCTGCTCGCGGATGACGTCGTAGGACATCGGCGCCACCGACGACTGTACGGTCGCGAGCACCTCGAGCGCCTCCGGCGGCAGGAGATCGGTGCGCATGCTCAGCATCTGCGTCAGCTTCATGAACGCGCCCTTGAGCTCGGTCGAGCGCTCGACGATGCGAATCGCGTTGCGGACGTGGGCGTCGAGGAGATCGCGCTCGGTGCGCGCCTGCGACTGAAATGGTCGTTTCAACGCCTGCCAGATGTAGCTGCCGCCGAGCGACGTAGTGAGCGTCCCGACCTTGAGGACTCGGCGCGCGCGCCCGGTCGTGAGCGTGCTCGCCGCCTGCGGGTGTGAACGCGCGCGCCCGTTCGTCGCCCGCGGCGCCGCCGCTTTCGCCTTCCCGGCGCGTGGCGGCGTGCGCGGCCGGGGCCGCGGCGGTGCGGGTGTCTTGCTCTGTCGCTCCCGCATCGGCGGCGCGGCGATGTGCCGCTCGCGCGGCGGTAACTGCTTCCCGGTCGTGCTCATCGTACGGAGGCTCCGCCGCGCGAACGCAACGGAAGGCGCACGCTAGCGCGCCCGCTGGAGACGCACAATCACCGCGGCGCGGCTCAGTCCTCCGACACGATCCGCATGCCGTAGAACGAGCGGTACACGAACACCGTGGAAATGAGGAAGAGCGCGGCCGCGAGGCCCAACCGCAGGCCGTCGGGCAGTTTGATCGCCAGCTCGACCGCGAGCAGCCCGAAGAGCGTCGTGAACTTGATGACCGGGTTCATCGCGACCGACGAGGTGTCCTTGAAGGGATCGCCGACGGTGTCGCCGACGACCGACGCCGCGTGCAGTGGCGTTCCTTTCTCCTTGAGCTCGACCTCGACGACCTTCTTGGCGTTGTCCCAGGCGCCGCCAGCGTTCGCCATGAAAATCGCCTGGTAGAGGCCGAAGAGCGCGATCGAGATCAGGTAGCCGATGAAAAAGAACGGTTCGACGCAGGCGAACGCCAAGGTCGAGAAGAAGATCGTGAGGAACAGATTGAACATGCCCTTTTGCGCGTACTGCGTGCAGATCGCGACGACTTTCTTGCTGTCCTCGACCGAGGCCTTCTCGACGCCCTCGAGGCGGATGTTCTTCTTGATGAACTCGACGGCACGATAGGCGCCCGTCGAGACCGCCTGCATCGAGGCGCCCGTGAACCAATAGATCACACTGCCCCCCGAGATCAGCCCGAGGAGGAACGGCGCGTGCATGAGGGACAGCTTCTCCATGTTGTGCGTCAGGCCGTCGGTGAGGAGCATGATGATCGCGAAGATCATCGTCGTCGCCCCGACGACGGCGGTACCGATCAGCACCGGCTTCGCCGTCGCCTTGAAGGTGTTGCCGGCGCCGTCGTTCTCCTCGAGGTAGTGCTTCGCTTTGTCGAAATTGAGGTCGAAGCCGAAATCGCGCTTGATCTCCTGCTTCACGTTGGGAACGTTCTCGATGAGCGACAGCTCGTAGACCGACTGCGCGTTGTCCGTGACCGGGCCGTACGAATCGACGGCGATCGTCACCGGCCCCATGCCGAGGAACCCGAAAGCGACGAGGCCGAAGGCGAACACCGGCGCCGGCGTGATGTGGTTGACGACGATGAACAGCTGCTCGACGCCCTGCGTGCTGACGCCGTAGGCGATCGCCATCAACGACACGATCGCCACACCCATCCAGTAGGCGCTGAAGTTGCCGGCGATGAGGCCGGCGAGTACGTTCAGCGACGCGCCGCCCTCGCGCGACGCGGTCACGACCTCGCGCACGTGACGCGACTCGGTCGAGGTGAAGACCTTCACCACCTCGGGGATGATCGCACCGGCGAGCGTGCCGCAGGTGATGATCGTCGAGAGCTTCCACCAAAGCGTGCCGTCGCCGAGGCCGGGAATGAGCAGGTAGGAGACCAGGTACGTGAGCACGACCGAGACGATCGACGTCAGCCAGACGAGGAAGGTGAGTGGCGCCTCGAAGTTCATCTTGTCGGCGTCGATGTAGCGAGCGCGGGCGATCGCGGCGTTCACCAAGTACGACGCGGCGCTGGCGACCACCATCATCAGCCGCATGACGAAGATCCACACCAGCAGCTTCACCTTCACGACGTCCCCGCCGTGCGGCACCGCGAGGAGGATGAACGAGATCAGCGCGACGCCGGTGACACCGTAGGTTTCGAAGCCGTCGGCGCTCGGGCCGACCGAGTCGCCGGCGTTGTCGCCCGTGCAATCGGCGATGACCCCCGGGTTGCGCGCGTCGTCTTCCTTGATGTTGAAGACGATCTTCATGAGATCGGAGCCGATGTCGGCGATCTTGGTGAAGATGCCGCCGGCGATGCGCAGCGCCGAGGCGCCGAGGGATTCGCCGATCGCGAAGCCGATGAAGCACGGGCCGGCGTAGTCGAACGGCATGAACAGCAGAATCAGCAGCATCAGCGCGAGCTCGGTCGAGATCAGGAGCATGCCGATGCTCATCCCGGCCTTGAGCGGAATCTCGTACGTCGGGAACGGCTTGCCGCGCAGGCTCGCGAACGCGGCGCGCGAGTTCGCGAAGGTGTTCACCCGAATGCCAAACCACGCCACGCCGTAGCTGCCGGCGATACCGATCAGGCTGAAGAGGATGATGACGCCGACCTTGAGCCAGCTGAAGTGGTGACCCTCGGCGTCGACGATCAGGAACTTGAAGTAGACGATCATGATCGCGCCGATGAACCCTTCGAGGATGAGGATGAAGCGGCCCTGGGTTTCGAGATAGGTGCGGCACGTGGCATAAATCAGCTCCGAGATCTCGCGCATCGCCCGATGCACGGGCAGATCCCGCAGTTGCCTGTACTGAACGAGGCCGAAGCCGAGGCCGAGCGTACAGATGACGACGCCGAGCCCGAAGAGCAGCGTCCAGCCGTCGACGCCGAGGAAGTGCTGCGACGCGAGGTCGGGAAGCACCAGCTCCGCTTCGCTGCCATACGCCAGCGAGGTGAGCAGGACGAGCGCCACGGTCATAGCGGATGTGACGAGACTGCGGACGAATTTCATGCGTGCACCCTCTCCAAACGCGAACCGGGGCACGGTCCTCGCCCGCGGCGGGGTCCGGCGACGATTCATGATCTTCGAGTGGTTGGCCGCCCGGCGTGGATGAGGCGGGACGGGCCGTCCCGCGTCGCTCGGACGCTTCAGCACACTCCAATTCGTGAAATTGCCCTACCGGCCAAAGCAGCCCGGAATAAACCGCGGCTACTTATCACGCGCTCCGCGCCGGTGTCGAGTCTCAGAGATGATTGATGCGGCTCGCCGCGGCGCCGGCGCCGAAGCCGTTGTCGATGTTCACGACCATGAGCCCGGCGGCGCAGGAGTTGAGCATGCCGAGAAGCGCGGCGAGTCCGCCGAAGCTCGCGCCATAGCCGATGCTGGTCGGGACGGCGATGACGGGTTTGTCGACGAGCCCGCCGACGACGCTCGGGAGGGCACCCTCCATTCCCGCGACGACGATCAGGACGCGCGCCGCCGCGAGGCGATCGCGGCGGTCGAAGAGGCGGTGGATGCCGGCGACGCCGACGTCGTAGAGGCGCTCGATCGCATTGCCGGCGAGGGCCGCGGTCCATGCCGCCTCCTCGGCGACCGCGCGGTCGGACGTCCCCGCGGTGACGACGAGGATCGTACCGTTACCGGTGATCGGCACGTCCCGCACCTGCTGCACCGCGATTCGCGCCTCCGGATGGTAGACGAAACCGGACGCGAGGCGGAGCAGCTCCTCGGCGTGCGCAACGTCGAGGCGGGTGACGAGGACGTTCTGCCCGTGCGCGGAAAGGCGCTCGGCGATCGCGGCGATCTCGGCAGCGCTCTTGCCCGAGCCGAAGATCACCTCGGCCTGCCCGGTCCGCAGGGCACGGTGGAGATCAGGCTTGGCGAACGTCAGATCGGCGAACGGGAAATCGCGCAGCGCCTCGAGCGCCGCCTCGATCGCGAGCTCGCCGCCCTGCACCCGCGCGAGGAGCTCGTGAAGCGCGCGCCGGTCCATCGCCGCGACGCTACCCCGCGGCGTGCGTGCGCACAATGACCTCGCGCACCGCGCGCGCGTCGGCGCGCGTCACCTCGACGGTGACGTTCGGCAGTCGGACGCGTTCGCCGGCGCGGGCGATGCGGCCCAGGTGGGTGATCACGAGGCCGGCGATGGTGTCGTACTCCCCCTCGGGCAACTGCCAGGGGAAGAGCTCGTTCAGGCGACCGACCTGCATGCCGCCCTCGACGCGGACCCGGCCGTCCGGCAACGGCTCGTACAGCACCTCGCGCTGATCGTACTCGTCTTCGATCTCGCCGACGATCTCCTCGAGCAGGTCCTCGACGGTCACGATGCCGACGGTGCCGCCGTGCTCGTCGACGACGACGGCCATGTTCTGGCCGAGTCGCTGCATGAGGCGGAGCTGACGATGCGCGAGCTTGGTCTCGGGAACATAGAGCGCGGGCCGCATGATGCGCGACACCGGCTCGTGTGTCGCCGTCGTGCCGAGCAAATCGAAGGCGTGTACGATCCCGATGATGTTGTACATGCGCTCGTGGAAGACCGGGATGCGCGAGATCTTCTCGCGGCGGACGAGCGCGATCGTCTCCTCGATCGGGGTGTCGTCGCGCACGCCGTAGATGTGGATCAGCGGCACCATGACCTCGCGGACGCGGGTGTCGCGGAACTCGACGATGCGACGGATGACTTGCGGCGACGAGAGCTGCGCCTCGTCGCCGCCGCGCTCGCGGCGCAGGATGTCCGAGAGCACTTGGCCGACGGCGGGCACCGTGTGCCCGGGCGCACCGCCGCCGAGCCGCGCCGCCACGATCTCGAGGCCGCGCAAGGGCGCGGCGGCGACGGCGAGCACCCGCTGCACGAACGTCCGCATACCCCGCGGCAGGATGTGACGTCGCGCCTGCGCGAGCGACCGCGGCAGGAGATCGCCGAGGAGCGCCGACACCGGCGCCAGGCCGAGCACCGGCACCGCGACCACGCTCATCCCGCCCGTCCTTTCGAGGAGCGCGAGCGCGGTGGCGCCCGCCGCGAGCATGCCGGCCGCCGCCGCCGCGACCTCGAGGCTCGCCGCGGTGCGGGGCGCGACCGGCGCGAACAACGTCGCCGACCCCGCGGCCGCGATCGCGCGCAGCGCGACCGCGAGCACCGCTACAGCGAGGAGGACGAGGGCCATAGGTCCACGCGCAGACGGTCGATTGCGCTTCCGTCGAGCGCTTCCACGGTGAGAGTGCAGCCGTCCATGGCGATGGTCTCCCCGGGGTCGGGCACACGGCCGAGACGGTCCATGACGACGCCGGCGATCGTCGCCCCCGTTCCCGACTCTGGAATGTGGAGCTTCAGGCGCACGTTGAAGTCGTGCACCGCAACGCGCCCGCTGACGACGAACGTGTGCGGACCGCGTCGCTCGAAGGGCGGCACCTCGTCCTCGTCGAACTCGTCTCGGATCTCGCCGACGAGCTCTTCGAGGAGGTCCTCCATCGTCACCAAACCGGTCAAGCTCCCATACTCGTCGAGGACGAGCGCAAAATGCACTTTGCGGGTGCGGAACTCGCGGAAGAGCTCGACGATCGGCTTCTCGGCCGAGACGACGTACGGCTGCCGGAGGAGCGGCTCGATGCTGGCCGGCGCCAGCGGGTGTCCGATCAGATCTCGCACGTAGAGAATGCCGACGACGTCGTCGCGCTCGCCGCGATACACCGGGATGCGGGAGCAGCCGGACTCACGAATGACGCGCAGCAGGTCGTCGGGGGCGATGTCGAGTGGCACCGAGATGATGTCGCGCCGGGGCGTCAGTACGTGGCGCACCGTCCGCTCGTCGATGCGCACCGCCTTCGCGACGAGCGCGCGCTCCGAGGCGGCCAGTTCGTCCTGACCCTCCTCCAGCATCGCCAGCTCCTCGGGCGCGAAGATGTTGTCGCCGCTCGGCGATTCGCCGAGGAAGACGTGCGCGAGCCGGCGCCCGACCCCCTTCTCGAGCGCGGCGAGGCTGCCGAGCGGGAGGAGCAGCCATGCCGCCGTCGAGCTGAGCGTCCCGTCCCCGCTCGCGACCCGGCGCGAGGCGGCACCGGCCGCGAAACCACGGAGCACCAGCAGCACGACGATCACACAAGCGAGCGCTGCGACGCCGCCCTCGAGGCCGAGACGGCGGTATCCGATCGCCGCCGCCAGCACGGCGGCTGCGGCGAGCGCGAGCTCGCGACCGATCGTGAGCGAGATGAGCAGCCCTCGGGGGTGGCGGTGCAGCTCGTAGAAGAGCCGTCCGAGACGCCGTGCCCCCTCCGGGGTGCGGGTGATCGCACGCGCCTCGGCGAGCGTCGCCTCGGCGCTGGCGAGCGCGGTCCAGACGACCAACGCCGCACCGAGGCCGACGAGGAGCGGGACTTCGATCGCCTCGAGCGTCATGCCGTCTCCGTGCGGCGCCGGCGACGAGGGGAGCGCCTGAAGTGCTCGTACCCGAACGCCGCGCCGGCGGCGATCACGCGGCCGCCGGCGAGCACCGTCACGCCGCGCCCCGCGACGACCTCGCCGACCCGCGTGACCTGGCACCCGAGAGCGGCGCGCGCCGCGTACAGGGTCGCGACGCGGGCCGGGCGCACCGCGAACAAGAGCTCGTAGTCCTCGCCCCCCGCGAGCGCGAGTTCACGCGCGCGCGCCGGCGCAAGGTCGCGGAGGGGGCGCGCGAGCGGCAGGCGATCCGCGTCGATACGCGCCGCGACGCCGCTCGCGGCGCAGAGCCGATCAGCGTCAATCAGCAAGCCATCGCTCAGATCGATCATTGCTACCGCGACGCCGTGCCGGGCGAGCGCCGCGCCGGCGCGCAAGCGCGCCCGCGGCCGCCTCCACCGCCCCACGGCCGTCGCCGCACCGGAAATGCTACGGGCACCCATCAGCGACCGCAAGCCGAGCCCGGCACCGCCGAGCGTCCCGGTAACGAAGAGCTGATCCCCGGCGCGGGCGCCGGCGCGCGTCACCGGCCGCGACGCGGCGGTACCGAGCACGGTGAGCGTGAGCGACAGGTCGGAGCCGGAGGCGAGGTTGCCGCCGACGAGCGCCCCGCCGGCGGCGCAGGCGCCGTCGCGGACGCCGGCCATCATCGCCCGCAGGCTCGCGACTGGTAGCGTCGGCGGCGCCGTGAGCGCAAGGACGGCGGCGACCACCCGGCCGCCCATCGCCGCGACGTCGCTCGCGCTCACCTCGAAGGCGCGGCGCCCGAGGTCGCGCGGCGACAGCCAACGCGACCGGAAGTGCACGCGCTCGACCATGGCGTCGGTGGTGAGCAGGAGCGGCGACCGCACCGGGGCGAGCACGGCGGCGTCATCGCCGGGACCGAGCCGTACGCCGCGGCCCCGCGGGATCAAACGTCGGATCGCCTCGAGCAACGCGCGCTCGCCGCGATCACGGAGACGGTCGGTCATGCGCGAGCGGCCGCCGCCGCGTCAGCCGAACATCTCCTTGACCTTCTCGAGGAATCCCTTGCTCATCGGATGCACCTCCTCTCCCGAGATGCGTGCGAACTCCTCGAGTAGCTCGCGTTGGCGCGCGGTGAGCTTGCGCGGCGTCTCGATGAGGATGCGCACGAGATGGTCGCCGCGCCCGTAGCCGTGCAGGTCGACGACGCCCTTCCCCTTGAGCTTGAACACCGCGCCCGATTGCGTGCCCGGAGGAATACGCATGCGCACCTTGCCCTCGAGCGTGGGCACCTCGATGTCGGTACCGAGCGCCGCCAGCGGCAAGCTGAGCGGCATGTCGCAGATGACGTCGTTCTCCTCGCGGTGGAAGAGCGGATGCTCCTGGACACGGATGACGACGTAGAGATCGCCCGACGGTCCGCCGCCGCCGCCCGCCTGCCCCTCGCCGCGGAGCTTCAGGCGCGAGCTGGTGTCGACGCCCGGCGGAATCTTCACGCTCAAGCTCTGCGCGCGGCGTACGGCACCTTGGCCATCACACTTAGGGCATGGATCGCTGATCGTGCTGCCGTGACCGTTGCACTGCGCGCACACCTTGGCGATGCTGAAAAATCCCTGCTGGAAGCGCACCTGTCCGGAACCGCGGCACGCGGAGCATTGCTTCGGCGCTGTGCCCGGTTTGGCGCCCTTACCGTGGCACGTCTCGCAGGTCACCATGCGCGGCAGCGAGATCGACTTCTCGACCCCGAACGCCGCCTCCTCGAAGGTGAGATCGAGGTTGTAACGGAGATCCTCTCCGCGGCGCGTACGACTCTGGCTGCGGCCGCCTCGCGGTTGGCCGAAGAAGTCGCTGAAGATACCGCTGAAGATGTCCTCGAATCCGGCGTTGAAGTCGAAACCGCCGCCAGCCGCGCCGTCGAACGCTGCGGGACCGAAGCGGTCATACTGGATGCGCCGCTCGGGATCGGACAGCACCTGATAGGCGGCCGCCGCCTCCTTGAAGCGCTCCTCCGCCTCCCGGTCCCCGGGATTGCGGTCGGGGTGGTACTTGAGCGCCATCTTCCGATAGGCGCGCTTCAGCTCCTCCTCGCTGGCACCCCGCTCGACGCCGAGGACCTCGTAAAAATCACGCGTGAAGGAAGCCATACGCCGCTGTTTATAGCCGAGTCCGGAAGCGCGTTCCACGGACGAGCGACGCGCCGAGGACGCACGTGCCACGTCCGCGGCATCGCGGACGTGGCACGTCGTGGCCACGAACGTCGTCGAACGAGACGGAGGTTATTCCTTGACCTCTTCGAAGTCGGCATCGACGGCGTCGTCGCGGCGCGGTTGCTCGGCACCTGCTCCGTCACCGTGGTCACCGCCCGCCGCGCCCGCCTGGGCACCGGCCTGCTGCGCGGATGCCTTGGCATAGATCGCCTCGGCGAACTTGTGCGCCGCCTGTTCGAGCGTGTTCCGCGTGCTCCGCATACGCTCGACGTCGCCGCTCTCGATCGCCTGCTTGGCGTCGTCGACCGCCGACTGGAGCTGCACCTTCGCCGCCGGGTCGGTGTCTGCCGGCGCGTCACCGATCGACTTCTCGGCGCGGTAGACGACCTGGTCGAGCTGGATGCGGACCTCCACCTCCGCGCGTTTCTCCTTGTCCTCGGCCGCGTGCAGCTCACCCTCCTTCACCATCCGCTTGATCTCTTCCTCGGAGAGGCCGCTCGAGGCGGTGATTCGGATCGACTGCTCTTTGCCGGTGCCGAGATCCTTGGCGCTCACGTGCACGATGCCGTTGGCGTCGATGTCGAACGTGACCTCGATCTGCGGCATGCCGCGCGGCGCCGCCGGGATGCCGACGAGGTCGAACTGCGCGAGCAGCTTGTTGTTGGCGGCCATCTCGCGCTCGCCTTGGAAGACGCGGATGGTGACCGCGTTCTGGTTGTCCTGCGCCGTCGAGAAGACCTGGCTCTTGCGGGTGGGAACGGTCGTGTTCTTCTCGATCAGCTTGGTGAACACGCCGCCGAGGGTTTCGATGCCGAGCGAGAGCGGCGTTACGTCAAGCAGCAGGACGTCCTTCACCTCGCCCTTCAGCACCGCGCCCTGAATCGCGGCGCCGATGGCGACGACCTCGTCGGGGTTCACACCCTTGTGCGGCTCCTTGCCGAAGAGCTTCCGCACCCGCTCCTGCACCGCCGGCATGCGCGTCATGCCGCCGACGAGGATCACCTCGTCGATGTCCTTCGCCGCGAGACCGGCGTCTTTCAGGACGGTGAGGCACGGCCCATCGAGCCGATCGAGGAGCTCTGCGACCAGCATCTCGAGCTTGGAGCGGCTGAGCTTGATGTTGAGGTGCTTCGGCCCGCTCTGGTCGGCGGTGATGAACGGGAGATTGATGTCGGTCTCCATCGCCGTCGAGAGCTCCATCTTCGCCTTCTCCGCCGCCTCCTTCAGGCGTTGGAGTGCCATGCGGTCCTTGCGGAGATCGATGCCCTGGTCCTTGCGGAACTCGTCGGCCAGGTAGTCGATGATGCGCTGATCGAAGTCTTCGCCGCCGAGGAAGGTGTCACCGTGCGTCGCCTTCACCTCGAAGACGCCGTCGCCGATCTCGAGGATCGAGATGTCGAAGGTGCCGCCACCGAGGTCGAAGACCGCGATCTTCTCCTCTTTCTTCTTGTCGAGACCGTACGCCAGTGCCGCCGCCGTCGGCTCGTTGATGATGCGCAGCACGCTCAGGCCGGCGATGCGGCCGGCGTCTTTGGTCGCCTGGCGCTGGCTGTCGTTGAAGTACGCCGGGACGGTGATCACCGCCTCGGACACCTTCTCGCCGAGATGGTCCTCGGCCGTCTGTTTCATCTTCTGGAGGATGAAGGCGGAGATCTCCCCAGGGCTGTATTTCTTGCCACGGATCTCGACCCAGGCGTCGGTGCCGTTCTCGCCTTTCACGATCTTGTACGGCGAGATCTGCATCGCCTTCTGGACCTCGGGGTCGTCGTAGCGGCGACCGATGAGGCGCTTCACGGCGAAGATGGTGTTCTCCGGATTCGTGATCGCCTGACGGCGCGCGATCTGCCCGACCAGGCGCTCGCCCCCTTCGGTGACGGCGACCACGGACGGAGTGATGCGGCTGCCCTCGGCGTTGGTAATGACGACCGGGTCGCCGCCTTCCATGATCGCGACGCAGGAGTTGGTCGTCCCGAGATCTATCCCAATCACTTTAGCCATGTGTTCCCTCCGTTTAACGTTCTCCCGAGGTCGCCGGCGGCTTGCCGACGGTCACCAGCGCGGGACGCAGCAGACGATCGTGCAGGAGATAGCCGCGTTGATGCTCGTCGACGACCGTGTTCGGCGGATGCTCGCTCTCGACGTGCCCGATCGCCTCGTGGTGCGTAGGGTCGAAGGGGCGGCCGAGTGCCTCGACGATTTTGACGCCGTGGCGCTCGAGCGCGTCGGTCAGCGATCGCATGGTCATGTCGACGCCGTCGGCGATGGCGTCGACCTCGTGCGACGTCCGCGCGTGCTCGACCGCACGGTGCAGGTTGTCGATGATCGGCAGCAGGTCACGCAGCAGGCCTTCGTTGGCGAAGCGGAGCGCTTCAGCCTTGTCGCGGGCTTGGCGCCGCTTGAAGTTTTCGAGCTCGGCGCGCTCGCGCAGCAGGCGGTCTTTGAGCTCGGCGACCTCGGCGCGCAGCCGTTCGACCTCGGCCACGGACGTTGCCCCCGCGGACGTGTCCGCCTCGGCGCCGCCGTCGCGACCGGGGGAGGTCGCGGCGTCAGCGCTCGTCTCGTCAGCGCTCGTCTCGTCGGACCCGGGCCGTACGGCGTCATCCTCCGCCATGCCGATCGCTACTCCTCTCCGTGTGTGGTTCGAGGTGAAAACTCGGAAGCCTGTGCGAAGCTAAGAATCCGCCGACCGGGTGTCAAGGTGATCCCTCGGATTGCGGAGCCGCACGCCCGTCTATACAAGTCACGAGTGACCTCCGCGATCGCCCCGCAGGAGACCACGACCCCGGCGATCGTCGTGCGCGCACGCATCTTCGGCGAGTCGGACAAGATCGTCACGTTCCTGACCCGCGACCTCGGAAAGCTCACCGGCATCGCCAAGGGGGCGAAGCGTTCCAAGCGTCGATTTGTGAACGTCCTCGAGCCGTTCACGCACGTGAGCTTACGGGTGCGCCAGCGGCAGGCGAGCGATCTCGCGTTCATCTCGGCCTGCGAGTTGCTCGACGCGCCCCGCAGTTTCACGCTCGATCTGCGGAAATTCGCGTTCGCGAGCTACATCCTCGAGCTCACCGATCGCATGGTGCGCGGTCGCGAGGCCGGCCCCGAGACCTACGATCTCGTTCGCGACGCGCTCGCGCTTCTCGACCGCAGCGAGGCCGAGCCGGGGTTGCTGCGCGGCTTCGAGCTCCATCTGCTGCGGCTCACCGGCTACGAGCCGGCGCTCGATCGCTGCCGACGCTGCGGCGGCGGCCTCGCGGCGAACGAGGGGATGTACGCCCAGCCGGCGCGCGGCGGCCTGCTCTGTGGCCGCTGCCGCGGCGAGGGACGGAGCTACGTCATCTCGCGCGCCACCCTCGAGCGCCTGACGACGCTGCAGCAGGCGTCGTTCGACACCGCCGACGCGAGCGCGTTCGCGCTGCAGCCGGGTGTCGCCGCCGAGGCGCGCGCGCTCCTGCGGAGCTTCTTCGGGGCCACCGTGACCCTGCCGCTCGTCTCCGAGCGCCTTCTCGACGAGCTCTGAGCGTGCATTCCGTGCGATTAAATTGACCCTCTCAGTTCGGGGTGATAAGCCCGGCGCCGGTTCGTTCCGGGGTCCTCAATGAGCAGCGCGCCGCGTCCCGTCACGATGGAAAAGATCGCCAACCTCTGCAAACGGCGGGGGTTCGTCTATCAATCCAGCGAGATCTACGGCGGCCTCGCGAGCTGCTGGGACTACGGTCCCCTCGGCATCGAGCTCAAGCGGAACATTACCGAGGCGTGGTGGCGCGACAACGTCGTCGCGCGGGAGGACATGGTCGGCCTCGACAGCTCGATTCTCATGCATCCCAAGGTGTGGGAGGCGTCGGGACACGTCGCGGGCTTCACCGACCCGCTCGTCGACTGCAAGGGCTGCAAGCAGCGCTTCCGCGCCGATCAGCTCGCCGGACCGCGTTGCCCCGAGTGCAGCGGCGAGCTCACCGAGTCGCGCCAGTTCAATCTCATGTTCCGCACCTTCATAGGATCGGTCGAGGACACGGCGAGCACGATCTATCTCCGGCCGGAGACGGCGCAGGGGATCTTCGTCAACTTCCAGAACGTGCTCAACTCCGCGCGCCTGAAGATCCCGTTCGGCATCGGCCAGATCGGCAAGTCGTTCCGCAACGAGATCACGCCCGGCAACTTCCTGTTCCGCACCCGTGAGTTCGAGCAGATGGAGATGGAGTTCTTCGTCAAGCCGGGCGACGACCGAACGTGGCACGAGTACTGGAAGCAGGAGCGCTTCGCCTGGTACCAGCGCTATGGCATCCGACGCGAGCGCCTGCGCCTGCGTGAGCACGGCGCGGACGAGCTGGCGCACTACGCCAAGGGCTGCGCCGACGTCGAGTACGAGTTCCCGTTCGGCTGGTCGGAGCTCGAGGGTATCGCCAATCGTGGCGACTTCGACCTCCGGCGCCACTCCGAGACGAGCGGCAAAGACCTCTCCTACTTCGACGAGGAGACGCGCGAACGCTACCTGCCCTACGTCATCGAGCCGTCGGCGGGCGTCGGTCGGCCGCTGCTCGCGTTCCTCGTCGACGCCTACGACGAGGAGGTCGCCGAGGGCGAGGAGCGCATCGTGCTCCGGCTCGACCCACGTCTCGCGCCGGTGAAGGCCGCCGTCTTCCCATTGCTCCGCAAGGGGGGGCAGCCGGAGAAGGCGCAGGCGATCCGCGATCTCCTGAAGCAGCACTTCGCGGTCACCTACGACCAGGCGGGGTCGATCGGCCGGCGCTATCGCCGCCAGGACGAGATCGGGACCCCCTTCGGCATCACGGTGGATCATCAGACGATGCAGGACGACACGGTGACGGTGCGTGACCGCGACACCATGGAGCAGGTACGCATGCTGGTCGAGCGGCTCGTGACCGAGCTGCGCGCTCGGCTCACGCCGCCGGCAGCGTCGACATCGGTCGTCGCGGCGGCGGGCGGGGCCTGAGCGTGGCGGTGGCGCGGCGGCGGAAGCGCGGCATGGAGTCGCGCGCGGTCAAACGTCGCGGACGGTCGAGCGCGCCGAAGACACGCGCGCGCGCGACGAAGAGCACCGGTCGGCGTCGCGTCCCGGCACGCGCGCGCGTCGCGGGCGGGCGCTACCTCTATTTCTTCGGCAACGGCGCCGCCGACGGTCGCGCCGACATGAAGAACACGCTCGGCGGCAAGGGCGCCAATCTCGCCGAGATGGCGGGGCTCGGCCTGCCGGTGCCGCCCGGCTTCACGATCTCGACCGACGTGTGCGCGTACTATTACGCGCACGACCGCCAGTATCCGCCGGCGCTGCGCGCGCAGGTCGCCGACCACCTCGCGAAGATCGAGGCGGCGGTGGGCCGCCGCTTCGGCGACCCGAAGAATCCGCTTCTCGTCTCGGTGCGCTCCGGCGCCCGCGCCTCGATGCCGGGCATGATGGACACCGTCCTCAACCTCGGACTGAACCACCAGACCGTGCAGGGTCTGATCGCGGCCTCGCAGAACGCGCGCTTCGGGTGGGACTCCTACCGCCGCTTCATTCAGATGTACGGCGACGTCGTCCTCGGGCTGAAGCCGGAGGGCAATGAGCCAGACCCGTTCGAGGAGATCCTCGAGGCGAAGAAAACGGCACGCGGCGTCAGCGACGACACCGATCTCTCCGCCGACGACCTCCGCGAGATCACTCACCAGTTCAAGGCGCTCATCCGCCAGCGGCTCGGGGTCGAGTTTCCCGATGACCCACACGAGCAACTGTGGGGTGCGATCGGCGCGGTCTTCGGCTCGTGGCAGAACCCGCGCGCGATCACCTACCGCAAGCTTTACAACATCCCGGCCTACTGGGGCACCGCCGTCAACGTGCAAGCGATGGTGTTCGGCAACCTCGGCGACGACTGCGCGACCGGCGTCGCGTTCTCGCGCGATCCCGCGACCGGCGAGCGCGCCTTCTACGGAGATTTCCTGCGCAATGCTCAGGGCGAGGACGTCGTCGCCGGCATTCGCACGCCGCAGCATCTCACCAAGCGCGCCTCGGTCGCGTGGGCGACGGTGCAGGGCGTCGCCGAGACGAAACGCGCCGCGCGGCTTCCGTCACTCGAGGAGTTGATGCCGCGCTGCTTCGCACAACTCGAGCGCATCGCCCGCCAGCTCGAGCGCCACTATCGCGACATGCAAGACCTCGAGTTCACGATCGAGCGCGGACGTCTCTGGATGCTGCAGACGCGCGTCGGCAAGCGCACCGCGGCCGCCGCGGTGAAGATCGCCGTCGACATGGTGCGCGAGCGCCTGATCGACCGCGACACCGCTCTCCGCCGCGTCGACCCGGCGTCGATCGACCAGCTCCTCCATCCCGGACTCGATCCTGCGGCCGAGAAGCATCTCCTGACCCGCGGCGTGCCGGCGTCGCCCGGCGCCGCGAGCGGCGAGGTCGTCTTCAGCGCCGACGAGGCGACAACGGCGGCCGCGGCCGGGCGCAAAGTGATCCTGGTCCGCATCGAGACCTCGCCCGAGGACATTCACGGCATGCAGGTCGCCGAGGGCATCCTGACCGCCCGCGGCGGCCAGGCCTCGCACGCCGCCGTGGTGGCACGCGGCATGGGCAAGTGCTGCGTCGCCGGCGCCAGCGACCTCGACATCCGTTACGAAGCCGGCGTCTTCACGGTCGGCGGCGAGCGCGTGCAGCGCGACCAGTGGATCACGCTCGACGGTTCGACCGGCGAGGTCTTCCTCGGTCGCGTGCCGATGGTCGCATCGCGGGGCCAGACCGGCGAGTTCCGTACGTTGATGGGGTGGGCCGACCGCGTCCGCCGCCTGAAGGTCCGCTGTAACGCCGACACGCCGAACGACGCCGCCGTCGCCCGCGCCTTCGGCGCCGAGGGTATCGGACTCTGCCGCACCGAGCACATGTTCTTCGATCCCGAGCGCATCCGCGCGGTACGCGAGATGATCCTCGCGCGCGACAGCGCCGGGCGCGAGCGCGCGCTCGAGAAGCTGCTGCCGATGCAGCGCGGCGACTTTCTCGCCATTTTCCGCGTGATGGCGGGGCTGCCGGTCACCATCCGCCTGCTCGATCCGCCGCTCCACGAGTTTCTGCCGCACGGCGACGAGGAGATCGCGCACCTCGCCGCGGAGATGGGTGTCGATCCCGCCGATCTCTCGGCGCGCAGCGCAGCGCTTCATGAAGTGAATCCCATGCTCGGCCTCCGCGGCTGCCGCCTCGGGGTCGTCCATCCCGAGATCTACCTGATGCAGGTGCGCGCGATCATGGAGGCGGCCTGCCAGCTCGCGCGCGACAAGGTGAAGGTCTTCCCCGAGATCATGATCCCGCTCGTCGCCCACGTGCACGAGCTGCGCACATTGCGGGCGCAGGCGCGCGCTCTCTGTGACGAGATTCTCGCAGCCGAGGCGGTGAGCGTCCCGTACACGATCGGCACCATGATCGAGGTGCCGCGCGCCGCCCTCACCGCCGACGAGATCGCCCGCGAAGCCGATTTCTTCTCCTTCGGCACCAACGACCTCACGCAGATGGGCTTCGGCCTCTCGCGCGACGACGCCGCCAAGTTCCTCCCGCAGTACGTGGAGCGCGGCATCTTCGCCGCCGACCCGTTCGCGACTCTCGATCAGTCCGGCATCGGCGAGCTGATCCGCATCGGCATCGAGAAGGGCCGGCGCGCACGGCCCGGTCTCAAGATCGGCATCTGCGGCGAGCACGGCGGCGATCCGGCCTCGGTGGCGTTCTGCGCCACGGTCGGTTTCGATTACGTGTCGTGCTCGCCCTACCGCGTGCCGATCGCCCGCCTCGCCGCCGCGCACGCGGCGCTCACGCGCTAGGCCGATCGAAGAGAGCCCCATGCGTGCACCGCCGAACCGACGGCCCCGAGCGCGCCGGCCGCCGATCGGAGGCGGGACGCGCGTCTACGCGATCCTCGGCGACCCGATCGCGCACAGCCTTTCGCCCGCGATGCAAAACGCGGCGTTCGCCGCGAGCGGACTCGATGCCGTCTACGTGCCGCTGCACGTGGGCGCGGACGGGCTCGCCGCTGCGGTCGCGGGCCTGCGGGCGTGCGCTGTCGCCGGCTGGAACGTCACCGTGCCCCACAAGGAGGCGATGGCCACGCTCGTCGACGAGCTCCGTCCGCGCGCGCGCGGGTGCGGCGCCGTCAACACCGTTCTGCACACGGCGCGCGGACTCGTCGGCGACAACACCGACGGCGCCGGCTTCGTCGCGGCACTACGCGGCACCGGCCGCTCACCGCGTGGCATGGAGATTCTCCTCGTCGGCGCCGGCGGCTCGGCACGCGGCGTCGCCGCCGCCCTTCTCGCCGCCGGCGGCCGACGCCTGGTGATCGCGAACCGCACGCGCGCGCGCGCCGACGGACTCGCCGCTGCCCTCGGCTCGAAGCGTGCGGTCGCCGCTGGTCTCGAAGTCCTCGCCGATCGCGCCGAGCTCGCGCGCTTCGCTCTAGTCGTCAACTGCACGAGCGCGACCCTCGGCACCGCGGCGCTGCCGCGGATTCCCTTCGCCGCGACACGGGTCGACGCGCTGTGCTGCGATCTCATGTACGGCGAGCCGTCGCCGTTCCTGCGCCACGCCGCCCGCGCGCACCGAGCAACCATGGACGGCCTCGGCATGCTGCTGCATCAAGGCGCGCTCGCCTTCACCCTGTGGACCCACCGTCAGGCACCGCTCGAGGTGATGCGTCGCGCACTCGCGGCAGTGCTCCGAGACTTGGACACTTGACTCATCGCACCGCGGACGAAAAAACGTGGCGAATTGACGCACGAAGAAGATGCACACCCTCGACGAACGTATCCGGGAGCACGAGGCCAAGATCCTCGTGGAGCGTGAGCTGGACCGGCCAAACGAAGGCCGCATCCGCCACTGGACAGCGGAGATTCGGGCGTTTCGTAGTGCGATCGATCGCGCATGCAGGCGCTTGGGAGAGATGCGATGAAAGCGACCGCTCGGACCGTTCAGACGAAGCCCGTCGACCCGATAGAGCGAGAACTCGCCGAGCTTGGCGAGGAGTGCGCACGCGTATTGCTTCTGTTGCAGCGTTTGGCGAAGGCCAGGGCGACCGATACCGACGCAAGCGAAATCCTGGGCGAGCTCAGCGCAACTGTGCTTCACCTGAACGTGCACACGAAGGGTCTGGATAAGCTCATCGATGACCTTGAGTCCGAATAGACGACGGGGAGATCACTTGTCGCGGGGCGGCGCGTCATAGTCCTTTCGTCCCGGTTGCGGCCAGCGTGACCACTTTCCCGGAAGATGCTCGTTGACAGCTGGGGCGCGACGGCGAACCATCCCCCGCACCGAACGCAGGGAGAGCCCAGTGGATATCGAGAACGCCATCGTTGAGTTTGGCACACAGGGCGTGCTGCGCTATCGCGAGATCTCCCAGAGACCCGACAACGAACTCCCCGAAGTATTTCTGGGCGGATTCATCGCGTCGCATCTCTATGACCAGTTTCACTGCCCCGTTCACATCGAACGGCTCTATCTGACCCTCGCAATGGAGTGTGGACTGGGTGTCACACCGGAATTGGTGAACGAGTTAGGCGGACTGCGCGCCGATCTCGTCGTGTATCAATCCGAACTGTCTCCGGCGATGATCGAACTTAAGATTCTGGATGAGAGGACATCTCCCTTGTTGATCGACAACGATCGATTGAAGATGAAGAAGCTCGCTTGCCGAACAAGGGTGCGCCCGTATGTCGGGGTGATGATTTGTCAAACATCGCATACGCTGGAATCAACAATCGCACGACTGCAGACAGTTCTTGATCGCCCTATTCGTACCGGGCCACCTCGTAGATCGCTGACCGGCAAGTGGGAATGGTGTTTCGGGTGTGCTTCACTTCTGGACATTACTGATCAGGGAAATGGGTGAAGCGAGTACCACCCGGGATCAGGGAGCGTTCCGATTACCATCCATTCCTCAATTACGGGGCGGATGAGGCGGGGGCTCACCGCGGGGCGTATGGATCGGTGGCGGCGTACTTCGCACTTACCCAAACAGCGAGGGATTGGGCAAAAGGGGATCAATCCCTTCTCCGGACAACGGGAAAATGAAGACCGCCGCGGCCGCGGCAGTCGAGGGTTACCCGTTTTGGGGGGGAAGGGGACAGGCGCAGAGCGGTGGTGTTGGGCCTACAGGCTTCTTCCTGTGCTCCAGCCCAGCAACCCCCCAGGTGGCTCGCGATGTTCCCGGCTCCCTACTCTACTGGCACATACAGCCGCCGCCATTAGGAATCAGCTGACACGTCTGGGGTGCCGGACACGTGCCGGCGCTGCATTGCCCCGCAGGCATGGACGCACAGTTACCAGGCGGCGGTGGTACACCGGGCGTGGGTGTCGCACACGTCGGTGCCGGAATTGGTGCGACGTTCCCAGACATTGTGTCCGTGGCAGGGAGCACGTCCAGCAGCTCCCCTGTATCTCGGGACGAGACAGCCATACTCGCGCGCACGTTCTTCGACGAGCCACTCACCATGAACCGACACCACACGGGTTGGCTGGTAGCGGTCATCAGGTCGTCGAGCGCGCAGAAGTCGGTCGGCGCCAGGTTCGTGCAGGCGACGGAGTTCTTCAGTTTCGTGTGGCACGGGTTGCCGGCCCCTTCGCAAAAGGTTGTCTCGTATTCGCTAATCGTGACCGACGGGATCGTTGTGGCGCTGACGTTTACAAGCTGGCAGTCAATCGGCCCCACGCCGCCGTGGCCCAAGGGCGTGCTCAAGGTGGCCGCAGGTGCCGCAGCCACCCAAAACAGAAGCAATCCTACCGACGCCCAGAACACTCTCTTTGTGACCATATTCTTGCCTCGACATCATTTACTATCAGGTTTAGCCCTCCTGGGACAACCTCAAGAGTCAATGTCATTCGTAGTTGAAATTCGGTGACGCTCCCGCGTTGTCGTTCACGCTGCTTTCGGTTCCCCCTTCTTCATGTTGGTCTGGAGCGCCCGGCGGAGCGCCGGGAGGTAGCGATACCCGCGCACCCGGCGGAGCCGCGGCTCGATGTCGAGGAGCGCGGTCGCAGCCAGTGTTGCTTCTGGTCGCTCGTCTTCCAGTAGTCGATCTTCGCCGTGCGCTGCTCGACCAGGGCGTTCACCGACTCGATGCAGTTCGTCGTGGAGAAGCTCACGCTGAGCTCGGCCTGCAGGCCCAAGCGGTGGAGCGTGAGCGTCTCCTCGAGCCCCTCATCGAGACTCGCGGCTGCCGACGCGTTGAGCGGGATCAGCTCGGCGCGCGCGCGTCCGAGCGCCGCCTTCGCCTTCTCGTAGGTCGGTTGCGCGTAGGCGGCGCGCAGCATGCGACGGATGCGGGCGTGCTGGCTCTGCGGCAGGTACGCCAGGACGTTCTCGCGCTTGTGCCACTGGCAGCGTTGGATCGCGGCCGCGCTCCCGAAGACGGTCTCCACGGCCGCGTGCAGGCCCTTGCCACCGTCGATCCCTACCAGCAGGCCGTCGTCGGCGCGCAGGCCTCGGGCTTCCAAGCTCCGCAAGAATGCCGTGCACACCTTCGCGTTCTCGGTCGCGGTCTGCACGAAGCCCAGCACGACCTTCGCGCCGCTCACGGTCACGCCGAGGGCGATCACCATCGTGTCCGCCGCGAAGGTCTTGCCATCCAAGAAGCGCGCGACGAGGTCGTGGCCCTCCAGCCGCCGCTCGCTCAGCTCCGCGAGCTTCGCCGCGCTGGCTTTGATGTAGCGCCGCGACACCGTCGACGCCGAGAGCCCGAACGCCTCGGGAACCGCTTCCGCACACGGCGCATAGTCCCGGCAGCTCAGCCCCGCCAAGATCCGCCGCAGCACGCCCGCATCCGTGCCCCGCGGCGTCTGCAACCGCTGATAGGTCGCCAGCGGCACTTCCTGATTCCGCTCCCGATCGCGCACCCGGGGCACGTGAATCGGGACCTTCTGATCGGCCAGGTACACCGAGCCGGCTTGCCGCCCATGGCGCACCAGCCCCGGCTGCCCGCCGTGCCGCGCGTAGCGCGGACCCGTCAGGAGCTCGAGCTCCTGCTGCAGGCTCTCCGCGACGTGCAGCAACCCCAAGGGAATCAGCGCCTGGATCAGCGTGACCTTCGTGTCGATCGTCGCCGCGTCGACCGGCCACGCATGGACGTCCGCCGCGATCAGCTCCGTGGCTTGCCCCGCTCGTCGAATCCGTCGTACCTTCCGCATGGGTGGTGATCTCCTTGTCGTGATGCGATGTCGCTCGGCAGAGCGTCGCATCCGTATGGGGAGTCGCCACCCGAATTTCAACTGACCTTAGCACTCACTCCGATCGGCTCTAGCGCGGTACAGCTGAGGGCGTCGGCGCAAGCCTCGATTGCGTCATGCGGCAAACAGCTTTCCGAGTGCTTGTGGGCTACTATCCAGCAGAGCAACTGACGAGGTGGAGGATGCTGGCCCGGCGGCAACTGCTTATGGCAGTCGCCGCCACTTGCCTCATTGCATCGACCACTGTGACGTGCAAACGAGACGTCACTGACGACCGAGACGCGCGCGCCAAGGCAGCGCCATCGCTCAAAGAGCTCGCTGCGGATTGTCATGATAAAAGTGGAGGACCTGGTGGTGTCATACTGAGCTGCGAGTACGCTGCCCAAATGTATGAGCAAGCAATCAAGATGATGGGTAGCTACGGGGGATTCATCGAGGGGCTCGATGATGGAGCGCGGGCGCACGCAAGAGCGCTTCAGGATGTTCAGCAGCGTGACTTTGGAACCGGCGACTACCTTTGGTCTGTTTCGTGTCGCCAATATTGCGAGCGTCGGATCAACGAGGCCGTTGGGCACGTCTTCGCGAATGCCCGAGCAGCCGGCAAAACCGAATGGGTCGAGACGTGGCGGAATCGCTGGACGCGATCTGGTCGATGAAGAGTTTACCTCGCGTCGGCGATGGGAATTCAGGCGCTGCCTCTGGCCGTTTCCATCCAACGTTCGGACAGGACGCGGATTTTCTCCTTTGCGAGTGACGCGCGAGGTGCGCGAAATCTGGAGAGCCGAAAACAAAGTCGATCATCGTGTCGAGCTCGGAGGGCGGCTCCTCTCGGCCAGCCAGTTTCCGGCGCGCGGTCGACTTACAAGGGAACGTCGCGCGCGAGCTCGTCCCACGCTCGTACGCGCTCGTCCTCGGCGCCCGCGAGCTCGATCAGCTTCCGGCGTACGTAGCTGCGGTCGAAGGTGGCGCCACGATCGCGGAGGACGGCCTCGATGTCGGCGAGATCCTTGCGGCGAAAGAACATCATCTTGAGCACGACGAGATCTTCGGGAGCGATGATCCACAAGGACCGCCCCAAGAGGACGACCTCGCGCCTGCGCGCCTCGAGCTCGGCGTAGAACGGGATCGCAGGGACGAAGACATCCACCCGCAGGCCGGCGATCGTGCCGCGAAACTGCCCTTCGTCTCGCGCCTGCCGCTCCGTGCTCTCGACGGTGCCTTCCAACACGAAGCCGCCGGCCTGCAGCGCATCGAGCGCGCGCCGCATCTCACGCGTCGGTGAGACGAAGACGTTGATGTCTACGTCGACGGTCGCGCGCGGCACCGCGTAGAAACCGAGGGCGATCGCGCCTCCGATCGCGTACGGAATGCCCGCGCGCTCGAGTGCGTCGGCGAGGTCACGCGCGACCTCGGCGGCGCTCTTTTCATCAGGCATCGCGGTCCGTGGCGAGGCGGCGGAGGAGCGCGAGCGTCGATGGGGGAACGGGATCGACACGCCGGAGACGAGCGACCCGGTCCGGCGAGTCGGCGAGGATCTGGATCGCTGCGCGGCACGCTTGCTCGATCGCACGCGCGCGCTCGTCGATCGTCCGGTCACGCCACGAAGGGGCCTCGTGGAGCTTCGGCCATGCGCGTTTCCTCGTCATGCCCGCACTCTAGCCGCTCACGTACTGTGACGGAAATGCCGATAGAGCCTGACGGCAGCAGCGGTGTGGTCGTGTGTTCGCGCCTCTGGAGACATGGCGACCGTCGATATTTTTACGCGTAGGCAGCGACTTAGAACCCCCGTACGATGACTTCGATGATTCCGCGCGGCGGCGCGCGCCGGGCGCGCCCGCGCTTTGCCCGTAGGGTCTGAGGATCGATGTCGAGACTCGGGGAGCTTCTCGTTCGCCGCGGCCAGATCGCGCCAGCCGCCTTGACGCGCGCCGTAGAGGAGCAGCGCGCGCACGGCGGCGCGCTCGCCAGCCACCTCGTGAAGCTCGGCTTCATCAACGAGGACGCGCTGCTCTCGTATCTTCAGAAGGAATACCGCCTTCCGGTCGTCGATCCCTCCAACCTCGACATCCCGCCCGAAGTGCTGGCGCTGGTTCCGCCGGCGATGGTCCAGAAGCACCATCTCATCCCGGTGAACCTCGTGCGCTCGACGTTGACGCTCGCGATGGCCGATCCCTCGAACTTGATAGCGATCAACGAAGTCAAATTCCTGACCGGCTACGACGTAAAAATCGCCGTTGCCGGCGCGAGCGCGGTGCAGCGGGCGATCGACCGCTACTACGAAGCCAACGTCAACTACGACCAAATGTTGAACGAGCTCGGCGGCGAGGACGTTCAGCTGATCCAGGGCGAGGAGGAGGTCAACCTCCAAGACCTCGAGCGCTCCACCGAGGAGGCGCCGGTCGTCCGCCTGGTGAACGCGCTCCTCACCGACGCCATCAGCAAGCGAGCCAGCGACGTGCACGTCGAGCCGTACGAGAAGATGGTGCGCATTCGCTTCCGTATCGACGGCGTGCTCTACGAGGTCATGCAGCCGCCGGTGAAGCTGAAAAACGCGCTGACGTCGCGCATCAAGGTCATGGCGTCGCTCGACATCGCCGAGCGTCGCATGCCGCAGGACGGCCGCATCAAGCTGAAGCTCGGCAACAACCGCGAGATGGACTTCCGCGTCTCGGTCCTGCCGACGATCTTCGGCGAAAAGGTCGTACTCCGCCTCCTCGACAAATCGAACCTCCAGCTCGACATGACGAAGCTCGGCTTCGATGAGCGCGCGCTCAAGGACTTCAAAGAGTCTATCTACAAACCCTTCGGCATGGTGCTGGTCACCGGCCCGACTGGCAGCGGCAAGACGACGACGCTCTACTCCGCGATCGCCGAGCTCAACAAGATCTCGACCAATATCTCCACGGCGGAGGACCCCGTCGAGTTCAACCTCGTGGGAATCAACCAGGTCCAGATGCACGAGGACATCGGGCTCACCTTCGCCGCCGCGCTCCGCGCCTTCCTGCGCCAGGACCCCGACATCATCATGGTCGGCGAGATCCGCGACTTCGAGACCGCCGAGATCGGCGTCAAGGCGGCGCTCACCGGGCACCTCGTGCTCTCGACGCTGCACACCAACGACGCGCCCTCGACGATCAACCGACTCCTCAACATGGGGATCGAACCCTTCCTCGTCGCTTCCTCGATCAACCTCATCATGGCGCAGCGCCTGGTACGCGTCGTGTGTCCGCACTGCAAGGAGGAGACACACGTCGCACCCGAGGCGCTCCGCGAAATCGGGGTGCCCCTAGACCTCATGGACGGCATGCATTGCTTTCACGGTGTCGGCTGCTCGCAGTGCGGGGGAATGGGCTACAAAGGCCGCGTCGCGCTCTACGAGGTCATGCCAATGAGCGACGGGATCCGCGAAGCGGTGCTCGCCGGCGCCTCCAGCGTCGACATCAAGCGCGCCGCGATCGACAGCGGGATGAACACGCTCCGCATGAGCGGCGTCGCCAAGATCGCCGAGGGCATGACGACCGTCGAGGAGGTCCTACGCGTCACGATGCCCGATTGACGGTCGCGGCAAATCCATGACGTCGCACGGACACACTCGCACGGTCATTTGACAGCACAGGACGGCGATTCGCGCGGTCCCACGCGCGCGCGCCGTGGCATGTGGCTTGCTCTCTGCAGGCTGAAAGCGCTGGGAGGTACGCGTGCTCGCCAACATTCAAGACTTCTTGCAGCTCATGCTCGAGGCCGGGGCCTCAGACTTACACGTCACGCAGGAGAGCCCGCCGCTCGTCCGCGTCCACGGCTCTTTGAAGCCCCTCGCGTACCCGCCGCTCACGGCGAACGACACGCGCACGCTCTGCTACAGCCTGCTCACCGAGGCGCAGAAGAAGAAGTTCGAGGAGGAGAATGAGCTCGACTTCTCGTTCTCCGCCAAGGGCGTATCGCGTTTCCGCGGCAACTTGTTCCTGCAAAAGGGTGCCGTCGGCGGCGCGTTCCGCGCCATCCCGTTCGAGGTCCCACCGATCGAGGAGCTCGGGTTGCCGAACGTGGTCATGGAGATGGCGTCCCTGCCCCGCGGTCTCGTGCTGGTCACCGGCCCCACCGGCAGCGGTAAATCGACGACCCTCGCGGCCATCATCGACCGCATCAACGCAACCCGCGCCGAGCACATCATCACCGTCGAGGATCCGATCGAGTTCGTACACTCGCACAAGCGCGCGCTGGTGAATCAGCGCGAGGTCTTCGCCGACACCCACGGCTTCGCGCCGGCGTTGAAGCACGTGCTGCGGCAGGATCCCGACATCGTCCTCATCGGCGAAATGCGCGACCTCGAGACGATCGAAGCGGCGCTGGTCGTCGCCGAGACCGGTCACCTGGTGTTCTCCACCCTGCACACCAACTCGGCGGTGCAGACGATCAACCGCGTGATCGACGTCTTCCCGCCGCACCAGCAGGAACAGGTGCGCGCGCAGCTGTCGCTCGTCCTGCAAGGGGTCATCTCGCAGCAGCTGTTGCCGCGCGCCGACGGCCGGGGACGCTGCCTCGCCGCCGAGATCATGATCCCGAACGCCGCCATCCGAAACCTCATCCGCGAGGCGAAGGTGCATCAGCTCTACTCGCAGATGCAGGTGGGCCAAACGAAATGGAGCATGCAGACGATGAGCCAATCGCTCCTCGACCTCTACCGTCGGCGCTTGATCACCGAGGAGGAGGCGTTCGGCCACGCGACCGAGCCCGAGGAGATGAAGACCATGCTCGCGCAGGGTCCCGTGGTCGCAGCGGTGCGCCCGGCGGGCCGGCACTAGGGAGCGGACGGTAAGGAGCGACACCGATGGCGATGTTCCAATGGGTCGGCGTCTCGCCGCGCGGCGAGACCATGCGTGGCGAGATGGAGGCGACGACGCGTCAAGCAGTGATCGCTCGCCTGCGCGCGCAGCGCATCCAGCCGATCGCGGAGAAGATCCGCGAGAAAGGCCGCGGGCTCGACTTCGAGATCAGGCTGCCGTCGTTCGGGAGCCCGGTCAAACAACGCGACATCGTCATCTTCACGCGCCAGTTCGCCACCATGATCGATGCCGGCCTGCCGCTCGTGCAGTGCCTCGAGATCCTGTCGGCGCAGACCGACAACAAGGCCTTCGCCAGAGCCATCCGCGACGTCAAGGAGCAGGTGGAGGCGGGCTCGACGTTCGCAGCGTCGTTGAAGCGTCATCCGAAGATCTTCTCCGACCTCTATTCCAACATGGTCGCGGCCGGCGAGGTGGGCGGCATCCTCGACACCATCCTCCAACGCCTCGCGAGCTACATGGAGAAGGTCGTCAAGCTGAAGAGCAAGATCAAAGGGGCGATGATCTACCCCGCCTGCATCATAGCCGCCGCCGTACTCGTGACCGGCATCCTGCTCGTCTACGTCATCCCGGTCTTCGCCGAGCTCTTCCACAGCTTCGGCCAGGCGCTGCCGGCGCCGACGCAATTCGTGATCAACCTCTCGAACGCCACCATCGCGTACTTCTGGTACATCGTCGTCGCGATCATCGGCATCATCGGCGCGGTGATCATCACCTATCGCACCGACCGCGGCCACTACTACATCGACAAGTTCATGCTGCGGGTTCCGGTTTTCGGCGACCTCATCCGCAAGACCGCAATCGCCCGCTTCACGCGCACGCTCGGAACGCTGGTGTCTTCCGGCGTCCCGATCCTCGAGGCGCTGTTGATCACCGGCCGTACCGCTGGAAACAAAATCGTCGAGGAGGCGATCTTCGCCACCCGCACCAGCATCAGCGAGGGCAAGACGATCGCCGAGCCGCTCATCGCAAGCAAGGTGTTCCCCCCGATGGTATGCCAAATGATCGCGGTCGGCGAGACCACGGGCTCGCTCGACGCCATGCTGCAGAAGATCGCCGACTTCTACGAGGACGAGGTCGACAACGCAGTCGCCAATCTGACCTCCCTCATGGAACCGATGGTCATTCTCTTTCTCGGCGGCGTCATCGGCGGCCTGGTGATCTCGATGTACCTGCCGATCTTCAAGCTGGGGTCGGTTCTCGGGTAAATGGCAGTGACCGCAGCGGGCGAGCGCGGCGCCGCAACCGCGCCCGCGACGGACCTCCGCGCCCGCCTGGGTTGGTTCCTCCTCGTCCGCCTGCTCCTGGTGTCGGCGTTCTTCGGTGCCGCCGCCATGCTCTACTCCGGCGCGCACGTGTCCCCCGTGCCCGATTCGAGCCTCGGCCTCATCGCGCTCGGCTACGGCATCACGGCGATCTCGGGACTCTTCCTGCCGAGCGTACGCCGCGTCTTCCTCTACGCCGCGGTCCAGATCGGCGTCGACCTCGGGCTGGTGAGCCTGATGATCGTGTTGACGGGCGCGCTGCAGAGCCCGCTCCCCGTGCTCTACAACGTCGTCATCCTGAACGCCGCGCTCCTCTGTCTCGGCCGCGGCATCACGCTGACCGCCGTCGCAGCGACAACCGCCTACGCCGCGGTGATCGCGCTCCTCGCATTCATCACCGGCGACGTACACCTGACCCAGAACCTCTTCACGCACCTCACCAACGTGCTGTCGTTCTTCGCGATCGCGACGCTCGCCCGCTATCTCACGACACAGCTCACCGCCGCGGAGCGCCTGCTCGAACAGCAGCGTCAAGCGCTCGGGCGCATCGAAGATCTGCAGCGGCTCGTCGTCAACACCATCGATCACGGCCTGGTCGTGACCGACGGCGCCGGGCGCATCACCTCCGCCAACCCGTCGGCGGCGGAAATCCTCGGGATCGACCCCATCGCCGCGGCAGGCGTATCCCTGAACGCGCTGCTGCCGGCGTCCGTCGCGTTGCCGAGCGACGGCGAGTCGGTCGAGTTCACCCTCGGGGACACGGACACGCGGCGCGTCCTGCGGGTGAAGGGCGCCACGGTCACCGACACCTTTCAGCTCCCGGTCGCGCGCGTGTACGTCGTCCAGGACATCAGCACGGTGCGCGACATGGAGTCGCGGCTGCGCGAGCACGATGCCATCGAAGCGTACGCGAGCAGCGTGCAGCCGCTCCGCGACACGCCGGGCACCACCTTCGAGGGCTTGGTCGGCGAGAGCGAGGGCATGCGCCGCATGTTCGCGCTCATCGAGAAGATCGCGCCCACGGACTCGACGGTCCTCATTACCGGCGAGAGCGGCACCGGCAAAGAGCTGGTCGCGCGCGCCGTGCATGCGCGCAGCACGCGCGCAAAGCACGAGTTCGTCGCCGTGAACTGCGGCGCCATCCCCGCGACGTTGATCGAGAGCGAGTTCTTCGGCCACGTACGCGGCGCGTTCACCGGCGCGATCGCAGACCGACCGGGGCTCTTTCGCCAAGCGAACGGTGGCACCATCTTCCTCGACGAGATCGGCGAGCTGCCGCCGACGCTGCAGGTGCGACTGCTGCGCGTGCTGCAAGACCGTCAGATCGTCCCCGTCGGCGGCGGCACCCCGATCACCGTCGACGTGCGCATCGTCGCCGCGACCAATCGCGACCTCGAGCGCCTGATCGCGGCAAAGCAGTTCCGCGAAGACCTGTACTACCGTTTGAACGTCATCCGCATCGAAACGCCGTCGCTCCGCGCGCGGCCGGAGGACATCCCGATCCTGTTGGCGCACGTGCTGCGAAGCTGCGCTACCCGACACGGCAAAGCAGTCGCCAAAGTGTCGCCGCGTACCATGCGGACGCTCGCGACGTACTCGTACCCAGGGAACATTCGTGAGCTCGAAAACATCGTCGATCACGCGGTGACGCTCTGCGAGAGCGATCTCCTGACCGAGCACGACCTGCCGGCCCATCTTCTCCCGCACCAGGAGAGCGCGGCACAGCCCCACCCCCGCCCGGAGCCGGAGCCCGCCCCGCCGCCCCTCTTCGTCGCCGGCCGAAGCCTCGACGACCAGCTCGCCACCTACGAGAAGGACATGCTGCTGACGGCGCTGGATCGCACCGACGGCGTTCGCAAGCGCGCCGCCGAGCTGCTCGGCATCAAATATCGCTCGCTCCGCCACCGGCTTTCGAAGTACGGGCTCGGCGGCGGTGACGACGACCTCGACCTCGGGTCGTCCGACCGCGACTGACACGATTGTGACGGGCAGAAATTGTCACCCCTCGCGAAACCGACGGCCCTTGTCCGTCCCCTCCCAGCGCTCGCAATGCGCATGCGCACGCGAACTGGCGATGCCTGCGCCTAAC
>JACQEO010000004.1 GCA_016200545.1 Deltaproteobacteria bacterium
CGCGTCGCAGCGAGGGCGCACCAACGACGCAATCACCAGGGCGCAGGACCAACGCCGGGCCAGCTCCCTCTCGAAATTCCGAGAACATAGCGAGGTGACGTATTATGAAGCGTGCTTCATGCGCCGGCCGCCGCAGCTCGGACAAACGGCGCGTGCCTTGCATGAGAACGGCACGAGTCGTTCACTGTGGCACGTGTCACAGCGAAAGCGGGCGAAGCCTCGGGCCCAGACGCCGCACCCCAGGAACTGGCGGAACTCGCGCTCGACGAACGGCGGGACGCCGCCGGCCGCCTCGGCGGCGCGGAGGAACGTGGCGAGGTGCGCGCGTACGACGCGATGGAGCACGGTGTGTTCGGCGGCCCGCGGCCGATAGGGGTGTACGCGTGCGGCGGGAGCGCGCAGACGGTCGCCGCCGCGGGCGGCTGAGGCGCCGGCGCGTGGCGCGCGCCCGCGCGCGTCCCCCGCCGCGCGGACGGGCGCTTCCGATGCCATCCGCTCCCGCTCTCACGTTCGCGCGCGACGCGCGACGCGTACAAGTAGCGCGTCGCTGCTCGACCTGCCCGAGCCCGTCTTTGTCGGGTCGAGGGCCTGGGCGCGCGCGGCGGCCTGGGTGAGCGGCCGGTAGACATGCGCGCAGAACCTGGGTATCGAACGCGCCAGAGCCGGTGGCGAAATCATCCGCGAGGGTGTCGTCGGAGGAACGGGAGGATGCGCGAGGACCGCGTTGCGAGGACGATCGACGACCGGAGCGTGATGATCTACCACGTCGTCTACCCGTACGAGGGATTCGCGAAGTCGGCGCGAACGCTCTTCAGGCTCGTCCGCAGGGCCCAGGCGGTGAAGCCCGGCAAGAATCGGAAGCTCTTTCTCGACATCGAGGGACATCGCAACAGCGACGGTGGCTTCGACGCCGACATGCTCGAGCTGCAGAACGCCTTCCTGCTCGGATTCCTCGCGCCGTTTCTCTCCGAGGTGCGCTGTCCTCTCGTGGCCCTCAGGAACCCGGGACCTCAGGATGACGACATCCCCCTCGAGCTGGTCATCGAGGAACCCGAGGGGCGCCCGCGCAGCCGCTACGGCGCTGCCGTCTCGAAGACGTCGCGGGCTCCCAGCGGACGTCCCTAGCGATCGAATTCATGCTGCGCTCCTTCGTCGGCGCGTGGGGTCGTACTTGAGATCTTGTCTTGCACGCACGACGGACACGTAATACGTTCGGCGGCGTGAAGACGCTCACCGTTCGACTTCCCGAGCCGCTGGTGACGGAGATCGAGGCGGAATCACGGGCGCGACGGATCTCCAAGTCCGACGTCGTTCGGGAGCGACTGCGCCACGCACCGCAACCGGCCGATCACGCGACGGCCACCGGCCCGCTCGCGGCGATCGCCGATCTCATCGGTGTGGTGGACGGGCTCCCTCCCGGCCTGAGCGCGAACACGAAGCGCCGCCTGCGTGTCAGTGGGTATGGCCAGAAGCGTCCTCGTTGATACCGGTTTCGTCGTAGCGTTGCTCAGCCGCCGCGACCGTCATCACCGTTGGGCGGCCCTCCAGGCTCCCCGACATGCTCCCCCGTGGCGCACCTGCGATGCCGTCCTGTCCGAAGCCTTCTACTTGCTCGGTACGGCCGGAGATCCGGCGCTCGCGGAGATGCTGCGACGAGGAGCGCTCGTGCCGGCGTTCGACCTCGCCGCCGAGCTCGATCCGGTGCTGGTCCTGATGCGGAAGTATGCGAGCGTTCCGATGAGCCTCGCCGACGCCTGTCTCGTCCGGATGAGCGAGAGGCTCGCCGATCCAGTGCTGCTCACGACCGACGCCGACTTTCGCGTCTATCGCCGCCACAGTCGGCAGGTCGTGCCGACGGTCATGCCGTAGGTCCGTGGGAAAGGCTCGGCGCTCAAACTAAGCGCGGGCCGCGTCCTCGGGTGGCGTGCCACACGGCTCGGACGACTGCGCGTCCGGCCTCGGGGTCGCACGTGTAGTAGACATGGTAGCGGGTGCGACGGAGCAAGACGCGGCGCACGTCTGAAGGCGCGTTTCTTTGGGAGTAGAGGGCACCGGAGTACGGGGCCTGAGAGATTCGTTCGAACGCGGCCTCGATCTCCTCAGCGAAAAGGAGGGGAACATCGAGGCGGTTGGCCGTCCACCACGCATGAACGGTCTTGAGGTGTCGATCGGCAGTTTCGGTGACGACGACTCGGAAGGGCGTCACGAACCAGGGCGTCGAAGGTCGGCGATGACCGCGCCGGCGGAGCGGAGGCGTCCGTCACGCACGTCTTCCTCCGAGACGGCCAGTGCCGCGTGCAGCCGCTCGCGTTCGGCGGCGTCCAGATCATCCCAGGAATCTGCGGCGATCAGCTCGACTTCGGCACCTTCCGGCAGATCGGTCGGCTCGTCCACGAGCAAGCGACCCCCCCGCACGCGGGCTTTCAGACGAATCATGCCACAAAGCGTACCGCGCGTGTTTGTCTCCGCGCAAGGCGCCGAGTAGCCCCGGATATAGAGCACTGTCGACGGCGACGAGGTTGCGTGCGGCTCGCGGGCTGGCGTTGTGAGGCGATGCCGAGCGAGGGCCGTCGGCGGTCCCTCACTCGTCGAGCACGTCCGACGACGCGGCGCACGCGGCTGCGTAGTCCTCGGGCGTGTTGAGCGTGCGAAAGCTGATCCCCTCGGGATCGACGAGTCGCAGGCGCTCGGCGGACACGGTGGCGACGCGCGGCAGCGCGGCGACGGCCTGCAGCCGGCGCTCGCCGGCGCTCGCCATCGTCGCGAGCGTCGGCGCGAGCCGACGGTGATAGAGCGCGACGAGCGGCTGTAAGCGATCGCCCCAGAGCGGGACGGCGCCGTCGAGGTCGCCGATCTCGCGCGTCAGCAGGCGCAGCACGGCGCGGCGGACGAAAGGTGCGTCACAGCCGAGCGCGAACGCGTGGCTGGTCCGCACGGCGTCGAGGCCGAGCGCGAGCGCGGGCAGCGGTCCGAGGTTGGGCTCGGGATCGTACAGCATGCGCGCCTCGCACGCGGGAAGCTCGTGGCCTGCGGCGGCGACGACGACGATCTCGCTGACGAGCGGACGCACGCGCGCGACGACGGCGGCGAGGAGCGGCACGCCGGCGAGCGGCAGCCATGGCTTCGGGCGGCCCATCCGGCGCGAGCGTCCGCCGGCGAGGACCACAGCCGAGAGCTGATCGCGACGCAACGCCGTGCGATCGTCGTCGGGAATCTCGTCGAGCGGGCGCGTGTTCGGGTCGTCCACTGGCGCCTCCGCGAAGGAGCATGCTATGCAAAGGGACGTTCCCGCAATCGGCGGTCGTCCGTTCCAGGTGGTGGCTAGGTCCCGCGCAAGAGAGCGTCGCGAACTCCGTCAGGTCCGGAAGGAAGCAGCGGTACCGACTTCTTCTCTGTGCCGCGGGGGTGCCTGGCCGCCACCTCGAGCGGATGCGTACGAAGAGCGGGCGGTGGAGTAACCCGAATGTCGTATCAAGTCCTGGCCCGAAAGTGGCGGCCGCAGCGGTTCGAGGACGTGGCGGGGCAGGAGCACGTCACGACGACGCTGCGGAACGCCATCACGCAGCAGCGGATCGCGCACGCCTTCCTTTTTTCGGGTCCGCGCGGCGTCGGCAAGACCACCGTCGCGCGCCTGCTTGCCAAGGCGCTGAACTGCGCCGAGGGACCGACCGGCGAACCCTGCGGGCGGTGCGCGAGCTGCACCGAGGTCACGGCCGGCAGCGCCCTGGACGTCGTCGAGATCGACGGCGCCTCGAACACCGGCGTCGAGAACATCCGCGACTTGAACGAGAACGTCCGCTACCGCCCGGCGTCGTCGCGCTTCAAGGTCTACATCATCGATGAGGTGCACATGCTCTCGACGGCGGCCTTCAACGCCCTGCTGAAGACGCTCGAAGAGCCGCCCGATCACGTCAAGTTCATCTTCGCGACCACGGAAGTCCACAAGCTGCCGCAAACCGTGATCTCGCGCTGCCAGCGCTACGAGTTCAAGCGCATCGGCATGCCTGACCTCCTCGAGCGGCTGAAGCGCATTACCGTCGACGAGAGCGTGGCGGCGAGCGACGCGGCGCTGTTCGCGATCGCGCGCGAGGCCGACGGCAGCATGCGCGACGCGCAGTCGCTCCTCGATCAGGTGATCGTGTTCGCCGGGAAGACGCTCGGCGAGAGCGACGTGCAGGGCGCGCTCGGCGTCGCCGATCGCACCATCCTCCATCGTGTCACCGAGGCCATCCTGCGCCGCGATCCCGCCCCGTGTCTGCGCGCCGTCGAAGAGCTCACCCGCTACGGCTACGAGGTGCCGCGCTTCTGTCGCGACCTCGTGCAGCAGTTCCGTAACCTCACCGTCGCCGCGCTCTTCACCGATCCGACGATGCTCACCGATCTCCCCGATCACGAGGCGCAGGAGACCATGCGCCAGGCGAAGCTGCGCGCGCCGGAGGATCTGCAACGGCTCTTCCGCGTCGCGCAGGTCGGGACCGAGGAGGTGCGGAAGTCGGCGCTCCCGAAGCTCGTCCTCGAGATGACGCTCGTGAAGATGGCGACGATGCCGGACGCGCCGCCGGTGGAGGACCTGCTCCTGCGCCTCGAAGAGATGGAGCGGCGCCTCGCGGTCGGCGGCGGCGGCGAGCCGCCGGGCGGCCGCGGATTGGACGTAAGAAGTCGCCCGAGTGCCGCTGCGCCGATCACGCGCGCCGACGGCGCGCCGCCGTCCCCACGTGCGGAGACGGTGCGCGGGTGGTCGGCGTTCGTCGCCGCCGCGCAGGCGAAGGGTCTGCGGATGTTCCTCCTCGGGAGCCGGGTGCTCGAGGAGAGCGCCGACCGATTGCACATCGGCCTCGCGACCGAGCTCGCCGAGCAGACGCTGCGTCCGCAGCTCGGCATGCTCGCGGAGCTCGTCGCCGCCGCTTACGGTGGGCCGCGGCGGATCGAGCTCAGCGTCGCGCGCACGGCGGAGCCGAGCAACGCGACGCCGGCATCGGCGCGGACCCGCGAGCTCGCCGAGCGTGCGCGCTCGAGCCCGACCGTGCGTTCGGCGCTCGAGGTGTTGGGCGGAGAAATCACCGACGTGCGGCCGCGTAGCCGCGGAGGAGAGCCATGAGCCTCGGAGACCTCGGCAACATCATGAAGCAGGCGCAACAACTCCAGGAGCGCCTGTCGCAGGTGCAGGACACGGTGGCGCGGCGCACGGTCGAGGCGTCGGCGGGTGGGGGTATGGTGCGCGTCGTGGTGAACGGCAAGCACGAGCTGCTGTCGCTGACGCTCGACCCGGCGGTCCTGCGCGAGGACGTCGAGCTGGTACAGGATCTCGTGATCGCGGCGGTGAACGAGGGCATCCGCAACGCGCAGAAAATGGTGGCGGAAGAGATGACCAAGGCGACCGGCGGTCTCAAGATCCCGGGCCTCGGCTGAGGACGGAGGCGGATGGCATACACTCCCTCGATGACGCGCTTGATCCAGGAGCTCGCCAAGCTCCCCGGGATCGGCGAGAAGACGGCGGGGCGACTCGCCTTCTACGTGCTGCGCGCCGACCGCGGCCTCGCCGACGGCCTCGCCGCGGCGCTCGTCGCCCTGAAAGATCAGACGCGGCTGTGCTCGGTCTGCAACGGGCTCACCGAGAGCGACCCGTGTCCGATCTGCGGCAACGGTGAACGTTCCGACGAGTCGATCTGCGTCGTCGAGGAGCCGGCGGATCTGATCGCCATCGAGCGCTCCAAGGGGTTCCGCGGCCGCTATCACGTGCTCCAGGGCACGCTCTCGCCGCTCGACGGCGTCGGACCCGAGGATCTCAAGATCGGCGGCCTGCTGGCACGCTTGCGCGGCGATCGCGTACGCGAGGTGATCCTCGCGACCAACACGACGGTGGAAGGCGAGGCGACCGCACTCTACCTCGCCAAGCTCATCAAGCCGCTCGGCGTGCGGGTGACCCGCATCGCGCACGGCATCCCGATGGGCGGCGACGTCGAGTACGCCGACGTCGTCACGCTCGGGCGCGCGCTCGATGGCCGCCGCGACATGTGACGGGCGTCGTATCGGCGGCGTCTCGAAGTCAGGCGCGCGTTGCGGTCTCGGCCGTCCTCGTCTATACAAATCGGGTTGTTGTTCCCCGGTAGCTCAGTCGGTAGAGCGTTCGGCTGTGAAAGTCGCAGCCTCGTCGGGAAACCGGCGAGTGAGAAGCGGGTGAATTCAGGGAAGCCTACGTGCGATGCTGCATACGGGAACCCTGAGCCGAGCCCTCCAATGGCCCGGTCGATGAATGGCCGGTAGGGTGGAGGGAAGGTGCAGAGACTAGGGAGTGACGAAAGAATAATCTCCCCGCGAGCGCCCGCCACCTACGTCCCTTGCGGGATACGGTGATGAGATAGTCCACGCCCGTCGGAAACGGCGGGAATACGTGTAACCGAATGGTCGCTGGTTCGAGTCCGGCCCGGGGAGCTCGAGCGAAAGGCCGCCGGAGAATCCTCCGGCGGCCTTTCGCGTCTCACGAGACTCACGTCTCACGAGCGCGCGTGGTCGCAAGCGCTGCCACCTCGACGCGATGGTCCCAGACGGCGAACGCGATCGTTCCCGTGAGCATGACCGCCGCCGCCGTCGTGAACATCGCCGGGTAGCCCGCCAGACGGATCACCAGGCCGAAGGCAGGTCCGCCGACGAGAACGCCGCCGTCGAAGAGGGCGGTGAAGAGCGACAGCGCCGCGCCGCGCTCGGCGGGGCGCGCCCGCGCCACCACGAGCCCGGAGAGGATCGGGAAGGTGAAACCGTGACCGAGGCCGCAGAGGGTGCCGGCGACCGCCACCGCGATGCTGCTCCCAGCCGCCGCGAGGACGAGAAAGCCGGCGGCGAGCATGGTGAGGGCGGGAAAGAGCGCGCGCTTCGGTCCGATGCGTTCCGGCACCCAGCCGAACGCGAGACGCAGCAGCACGCCCGCCCCTGAGTAGGCGCTGAAGAAGAGGCCGACCGAGCCCAGGCCGGTCTCCATGACGAACGTTTTCAAGAACGTGAACGTCGCGGTGATCGCGCTCGCGAAGACGAACCCGATGAACCAGAGCGGCAGCAGGTCGCCCTCGGTGACCGAGGCGAGAAAGCTCCGCGCCGGCGTCACGTCGCGCGCCGGGCGATGGTCGCGAAGCGGCAGCGAGAGCGCGAGCGACGCCGCCGCGAACGCAATCGACGCCTGGAAGAGACGCGCGTAGCCGGCGTGCGTCAGGATGACGTCGCCGAGGAGGCCGCCGAGGGAGATCGGCAGCAGCCCGGAGACACCGTAGAGAGCGATGCCCTCGGTCCGTCGCGCTGCCGGCACGAGGTCAGCCGCTTGCGTGAAGAGGGCGGCGAAGAGCATCGACTCGGCGATGCCGTGCCCGATGCGCACGGCGTAGAGCCACGGTCCGAGATCGTGGATCGTCAAGTAGAGCGAGCAGACGAGGACGTTCAGCATGCCGCCGGCCACGATCACGACGCGCCGGCCCTCGGCGTCCATGATACGGCCGACGGTCGGTCGAGAGACGATCGCGGTCGCCGCCGTGACGCTGAAGACGAAGCCGATCCCCACCTCGCCGGCGCCGAGCTCCTTCAGGTACCCGGGCAGATGCAGGTAGAGGTTGAAGGCGAGGCTCTGGAGAAAGTTCGCGGCCGACGACAGCAGGAAGGGCGCTGTCAGCAACCGCTCCGTGTCGCGTCTCATGCGCCGTCGATCTTCCGGCGCGCCGCTACTGCGCGTAGCCAAGCGCGCGCAGACGCTCCCGTTGTTCCTGATCGAGTACGACCGCCGGCGCGGGCGCGGCGAGCGCCGCTTGCGCCGCGCGCGCCAACGGCGCGACGCGAGCGTACAGCGGATCGCTGGCGTCCGCACGCCGCCGTACGCGTTCGTCGGGATCGGCCGCGCGGTCGAAGGCGCTCGTGTAGGGATAGCCGGCGTCGATCCACAGCGTGTGGCTACGTGTCCGGCCACCGTAGAGTAGCCCCCGCACTCCCATCGAATGGAGGTAGCGACCCTCGGTGAACGCAAAACCCTCGTCCTCGCCGGCGTCGCCGAGAACGAGCCCAGCGACGTCGCGACCGTCGCGCGCGTCCGCTACCGCGATCCCGAGTAGGTCGAGCAAGGTCGGCGTGAGGTCGGCGAGCTGGACGGTCGTCGTGATCGTCGCCGCGCGGCGCGCGCGCGGCAATCGCCACAGGAGCGGCACGCGCGTCTCGGCGCGGTCGAGGCTCCGCCCATGTCCGAAGACGTCGCTCTCGCCGAACGCTTCGCCGTGGTCGGCGAGCACGATCACGTGCGCGTCGTCGAGGACGCCCGCCGCGGCGAGGCCGTCGAGCAAACGACCGGTCAGACGGTCCGCGCTCGCGACCTCGGCGGCGTACGCCGCCGCGTAGACGTCGTGATCGAAGCTCGTACGGCGAGCGGCGAGCTGCGCCTCGGGCGCTTGCATGTTCCACACGTTGAACCACGGGCCACGCTCACGTGCGAGGTCGGGCCGCAGGTCGTCGGGGGGAATGTAGGGCGAGTGCGGCGCCATGAGGTGGATCCACAGGAACAACGGACCGTCACGGTGTACGCGGGTCCACGCCAATGCGTGCTCGATCACCTGCGGGTCGTTACTGTCACGGACGAGGCCGTCGGGTCCGAGCGTCGCCCGCACGTAGCGGTAGGTGGCAAAGCCGCGCTCGAACTGAAACGGCTCGCCGAAGGTGGGATTGGTGACGAACGCGGCCGTCGCGTAGCCGGCAGCCGCGAGCGTCTCGGGAAGCCGCGGCCGAGCGTCGAGCAAGGGCAGGCGGTTCGTCCGCACACGGTGTTGGTAGGGATAGAGGCCGGTGAGAACCGTCGCCATGCTGGGCGCCGAATTCGGTGATTGAGTGTACGCGTCCGTGAACACGAGCGCGTCGCGGGCCAGCGCGGCGAGGCGCGGCGAGCGATCCGGCGACGCGCCGTACGGCGTGAGGGCGTCGGCACGCAGTGCGTCGATGCTCAGGAGCACGACGCTCGCCCGCCCGAGCGCCATGCGCGCCGGGAGCTGCGGCAGCGGCGCCGGCGGCGGCGCGGCGGCGAGCGCCGGCGGGAACGCCGCGAGACCATGCCCGAGAACGCGGCCGAGCGCGCTGTCGCGCTTCAAAATGGCGTAGAAAACGTCGGGGCGCGTCAGGGCGAGCGCGAATGCCGCCGTCGCGAGGAACGCGAGCATGGCGAGCCGGCGCGGCGACCGGTGACGCGCCGGCGTGGACAGCGCCGGCGCAGACGACGCCGAGGCTGCGGTGGCGCGCCGGCGCGCGTGCAGGCGGTCGGCGATCGACCAGACGAGCGCGCCGAGCGCGAGCGCGGCGAGAACGCGCCAGTCGACTCGTCCGTCGCGGTGGTGGTAGGCGACGAGCGCGTACTCGAATGCGATCGCGACGGCGACGACCGAGGGGAATCCGACGCGTCGCAGACGGCGCGCGCGCACCGTGCCGACGGTCGCGACGACGGCCGCTCCGGCCGCGCCGCCGAGGACGACGCCGTCGCTGGTGAGCGCGAGGCCGAGCAGCGGAAAGAGCCAGGCCTTCGTCGCGGCGGCCAGGATCACGCTGTCGATACGGAGAAACACCTCCCAGCAGGCGAGCGCAAAGAGCAGCGCTCCGAAGCTCCGGCGCCACGCCGCGCGCTCGATCTCGCGCACCGTCTGCTCGGGGCTCGCGTCGCGCACTCGCGGCGGGAGCTTAGAGAGTGGCGTGGCCGCTGTCGAGGCGCGAACCCCTGGAGACGAGGACCGCGCGCCCATCTTGACGACGCCGATCCGTGCGGCGTACTTCAGCGCGTCACCTAGCGCGTCACGTGCACGGGACGGGTCACAGCACGCGACGGCCGGATGAGGTGGACGTGAGCGGCACACTCGGGAAGACGTTGCGGAACGTGCTCTTCGTCGGCACCGGCGTGAAGCGGCTCTTCGACAGCCGCCCGATCCACGCGCAGCTCGTCGTCACCGACGAGTGCAACCTCTCGTGCGCCTACTGTCACGAGTACACGCACGGCGCGCCGCTCGTGCCCTTCGACGTCCTCGCCGCGCGCGTCGACGCCCTCGCGCGCCTCGGCGCGTTCACCTACGATCTCCTCGGCGGCGAGCCGCTCCTGCACCCACGGATCGTCGACGTCGTCCGCCACATCAAGCACCGGCGACGCGGCGCCAACCTCGTGACCGTGATCACCAACGCCTTCAAGCTCACCCCCGAGCTCGTCGACGGGTTCAACGACGCCGGTCTCGATTGCATGCAGGTGAGCGTCGATACCATCGAGCCGACATCCGAGCTGCCGAAGTCGCTCAAGTCGGTGCTGCCGCGGCTTGCGCTCCTGGCGGCGCGGGCGCGGTTCCAGGTGAAGATCCAGACTGTCCTCACCGACGAGAGCTGGCGACGGTATGGGGAGTTCCGCGCGCTTCTCGCCCCCTTCGATTTCGAGTTCGGGTTCTCGCTCCTCCACGACGGCGAGGGGCGGATCGCCATCCACGGGCGACATTTCGCGGAGCTGTTGCGCCGCCACGAGCTCTTTCCCGGGATGGCGTTCTTCCGCCGGCACGCGGCGGAGATGCTCGTCGGCGACTTCAGTCGCCCATGGAAATGTCTCGGCGGCTACAAGTACCTCTACGTGAACGCCGGCGGTCGGGCGCAGTACTGTAGCCAGGTCGCCGGGGCGCGGGAGGACGTGACGCGGCTCACGCTCGACGATCTGCGTGCCGCCGACGTGCACAAGCGGTGCGAGGCGGGTTGCGCGCTCGGCTGCGTGCGCACGGTCTCGCACGCGCTCGCGAGCCCATTGGCTTCACTACGGACGTCGATCGAAATCCTCGCCGACGTCTCGCGCCCGCGCCCCGTGCCCTCCGTCCTTCCGCCGCCGCCCGCCTGAGCGCCGCCGCCCGCTGCGCGGCGCGCTTGCAGTCGGCGGCGGGCCGGGCGATGACAGGCGAGGTGCAGAAGGCCGTGGGATGTCGAGCAACCCGAGACGCCTAGTCGTCTCCGCGTCCGCGGCGGCGCGCGTAGCACAGGCGCGCGTGTGGCTCGACGATCAGCCGGCGGCGACCGAGCTGCTGGTGATCGGCGGGTCGTGGGATGCTGCCGACGATCTCGTGCGCGCGGCGGCGCTGGCGCAGGGCGCACGCTTCGGCACCACCCGGATGACCCTCGGTACGTTGGCGGGCATCCTCGCCACACCCGCGCTCGCCGTTGCGGGGCAGGCGCCGGTGGGCGCGCTGTCGCTCGACGCGATCGCGGCGCGCGCGGTCCACGCACTCGCCGCCGTGGACGCCCTCGGTTACTTCACGCCGGTCGCGCGCTGCCCGGGGTTTCCGCGCGCGGTGGCGCGGACGGTGGAGGAACTGCGCATGGAGGGAGTCGACGCTGCCGTCCTGCGGCGCGGCGCCGATGTCGGCGCCGCGATGGCGGCCCTGGTGACGGCGATCGAGCGCGAGATGGCGGCGGCCGGTGTCGCGGACCGTGCGGCGGTGTTCGCGGCCGCGCGCGAGGCCGCCCGGCGCGGCGCGCCGTCGCCGCTCCTCGGCGTGCCGCTGCTGCTCCTCGACGTGCCGGTGCTGGCCGAGCGCGAGGCGGCACTCATCGTGGCGCTGGCGCGTCGCGCGCCGCGCGTGCTCGCGACCGCCGCGGCCGGTGACGAGCGTTCGATCGCGCATCTGGAGCAGGCGCTCGCGACCCGGCGCGAAGTGGTGCGTGCCCGTGAGCAGCACTCGTTGGCGAACCTCCAGGTGCATCTCTTCGAGGACTCGACGCCGCCGGAGCGCGACCTCGACGACCGTGTGGTCCTGCGTTCATGGCCGGGCGAGGCGCGCGAGTGCGTGGAAATCGCGCGCGGCATTCAGGCCGAGGCGACGCGCGGGGTGCCCTTCGACCGCATGGCGATCTTCTTGCCGGCCCAGCACGACTACACCTCGCATCTCGAGGAAGCACTGCGGCGCGCCGCGATTCCCGCCTTCTTCGCGCGCGGGACGACCCGGCCGGACGCCGGCGGGCGCGCGTTGCTGGCCCTCCTCGCGTGCGCCGCCGAGGGTCTCTCGGCGCGGCGCTTCGCCGAGTACCTCTCGCTCGCCCAAGTGCCGCAGCCGGAGGTGCAGCGCGCGCGCGCGGCGGCGCCGGACCGGGTCTGGGCACCGCCGGAGCATGATCTCGTCCCGCCGGCGATCGCCGACACCGAGCCGGCCGCGGTGCCGGAGGCGACGATCGACGATCCGTTGCCCGTCGATCCCGAGCGCGAAGGCATCGTCGCCGGCGCCGTCCGCGCGCCGTGGCGCTGGGAGCAGCTGCTCGTCGACGCCGCGGTGATCGGACAGAAGGAGCGCTGGGGTCGGCGGCTTGCCGGGCTCGAGGAGGAGCTGCGGCTGCGCCGCCGCGCCCTCGGCGACGAGGAGGAAGCGCGCGCGGCGCGTGCCGATCGCGCGCTCGCCGACGTCGGCCACCTCCGCGAGTTCGCGTTGCCGTTGATCGAGCGGCTGGCGGCATTGCCGGCGAGCGCGCGCTGGGGCGAGTGGCTCGAGCATCTGCGCACCCTCGCCGCCGCCGCGCTCCGCGACCCCGACCACGTGCTCGCCACGCTCGCGGAGCTTCAGCCGATGGCGCCGGTCGGACCAATCGAGCTCGACGAGGTGCGCCTCGTCCTCACCGCGCGGCTGCGCGAGCTGCGTGATCGTCCGTCGCGGCGGCGCTACGGGGCGGTGTTCGTCGCCGCGGCGCACGCCGCGCGCGGCCTCGTCTTCGACGTCGTGTTCGTCGCCGGGCTCGCCGAGCGCATCGTGCCGCGGAAGATCACCGAAGACCCGATCCTCCTCGACGCCAGCCGGCGCGTGCTGGCGCCGACCCTGCCGACGCAGCCCGATCGCGTCGTCGCCGAACGCCTGGCGCTGCGGCTCGCCGTCGGCGCCGCGTGCGCGCGCGTCGTGCTCTCGTATCCGCGCCTCGACACCGAGCAGGGGCGGCCGCGGGTGCCGTCATTCTACACGCTCGAGGCGCTGCGCGCCGCCGAGGGCCGCCTGCCGAGCTTCGAAGAGATCGCGGGACGGGCGCGCGGCGACGTCGGCGTCCGCCTCGGCTGGCCGGCGCCCGAGCGCTGCGAGGATGCGATCGACGACGCCGAGTACGATCTCGCGCTGCTGGCGCCGCTTCTCGACGCCGACCCCGAGACGACACGCGGCACCGCGCGCTATCTCCTCGGCGCCAACCCGCACCTGGCGCGCGCGTTGCGCGCGCGGGCGCGACGCTGGTGGCGGAGCCGTTGGACGTCCGCGGACGGCTTCGTCGACGCCGACGAGTTCGGGCGCGCGGTGCTGGCGCGCCACCAGCTGGCGACGCGCTCGTTCTCGCCGACGGCCTTGCAGAACTTCGCCGCCTGCCCGTATCGCTTCTTCTTGCAGGCGATGCACCGGCTGCAGCCGCGCGACGAGCCGGTCGCAATCGAAGCGATGGATCCCCTGACGCGCGGCGCGTTGTTCCACGACGTGCAATTCGTCCTGCTCACCAAACTGCGCGCCGAGGGACGGCTGCCGGTGCGGCCGGAGAACCGCGAGGCGGCGCAGGCCGCGATCGACGGCGTCCTTGCGGACGTCGCCGCCGCCTATCGCGAGAAGCTCGCCCCGGCGATCTTGCGCGTCTGGGACGACGCCATCGAAGCCATTCGCGCCGACCTCCGCGAGTGGCTGCGGCTCGCCGCCGAGGACGAAGGCGGCTGGATCCCGCATCGCTTCGAGCTCTCGTTCGGCATCGTCGATCGCGATCGTACCAACGCCGACCCGGCGAGCACACCCGAGCCGGTGGCGATCGGTGGCGGTCTCAAGTTGCGCGGCGCGATCGATCTCGTGGAGCGCCACGTGCGCGGCCGCTTGCGAGTCACCGACCACAAGACGGGGAAAGCGCGGGCGCGACCGGGTGTCGTCGTCGGCGGCGGCGAGATCCTGCAACCGATCCTCTACGCGCTGGCGTGCGAACGCCTGCTTCCCGAGCCGGTCGCTGCCGGACGGCTCTACTACTGCACTGCCAGCGGCGGCTTCGAGGAACGCGTGGTGCCGCTCGACGACGGCAGCCGCGCTGCGGCGGCGACGGTGGTCGCAATCCTCGATCGCGCGCTGCAGGAGGGATTTCTACCTGCGGCCCCGGCGGCGCGCGCCTGCGCCTATTGCGACTATCGTTCGGTGTGCGGGCCCTACGAGGAGATTCGCACCAAGCGCAAGCCGGCGGATCGGCTTCAGGACCTCGTCCGCCTGCGGAGCATGCCGTGAGCGCCGCCACGTCAGGCGTGGCGCTCGCCGATCAGGCGGCGCGCGACCGCATCTGCCGCGATCTCGACACCACCCTCATCGTCGAGGCGGCAGCCGGGACCGGCAAGACGACAGCGCTCGTCGGCCGCATCGTCGCCGCGTTGATGGCGGGTCGCGCCCGGCTCGATCGCCTCGTCGCGGTGACGTTCACCGAGCTCGCCGCCGGTGAGCTGAAGCTGCGTCTACGGACGGAGATCGAGCGCGCGCGGCGCAGCGAGACGATCGACGGCGCCGCGCGCCGCTGTCTCACCGAGGCGCTGCCCCAGCTCGAGGAGGCGCGCATCGGCACGATCCACTCGTTTTGCAGTGAGCTATTGCGCGAGCGCCCGGTCGAGGCGCGCGTCGATCCACTCTTCGAGGTGGCACCCGACGACGTCGCGGGCGATCTCTTCCGGCGCGCCTTCGATCGCTGGTTCGAGGAGTGTCTCGCGGCGCCGCCGCCGGGTGTGCGGCGCATCCTACGCCGGCGCGGGCGCGACGGTGCGGGGCCACGCGAACTGCTGCGCGCGGCGGCGTGGGCACTGACCGAATGGCGCGACTTCCCGACGCCGTGGCGACGGGTCGCGTTCAGCCGCGACGCTGCGATCGACGCGCTCATGGCGGAGATGGAGGCGCTCGGCGCGCGCGCCCCCGAGGGTGATCCAGAGGACTACTTCACGCGCTCGCTCGCCGAGATCCAGCGGCTCGCGCGCGAGACGCGGCGGCGCGAGCTCGTCACCGGCGATCGCGACTACGACGGCCTGGAAGCGGAGCTGCTCGCTTTTCACCGCGCCAAGCACTGGCGGTGGACCGGCTTCAGTCGCACGCAGGGCGCTTTTCCGAAAGCACAGCTGCGCGCGCGCCGCGACGCGCTCGCCGCCGAGCTCGCGGCCTTCGTCGACGGCGCCGGCGCCGACCTCGCACCGTTGCTGCGCGACGAGCTCTGGCCGGTCGTCGAGCGCTACGACGCGCTGAAGCGGCGCGCCGGTCGGTTGGACTTCCTCGACCTCCTGCTCATTGCCCGCGACCTGTTGCGCCAGGACGCCACGGTCCGACGTGATCTGCAAGAGCGCTTCACGCACGTGTTCGTCGACGAGTTCCAGGACACCGACCCGCTGCAGGCGGAGATCCTGCTCCTCCTTGCCGCCGACGATCCTGCCGCACGCGATTGGACGGCGGTGCGTCCGGTGCCGGGGAAGCTCTTCCTCGTCGGCGATCCGAAACAGTCGATCTACCGCTTCCGGCGCGCTGACGTCGCGCTCTACGAAGAGATCAAGCGTCGGCTCGTCGCCGGCGGCGCGGCTGTCGAGCATCTGACGGTGAGCTTCCGCGCCGTCCCTGAGATCCAGGAGACGGTGAACGCGGCGCTCGCCTTGCGCATGGGCGACGGCTCGCCGAGCCAGGCGGCCTACGTGCCGCTGGTGCCGACGCGCGCCGCGGCGCCGCAGCCCGCCGTCGTCGCGCTGCCGGTGCCGGCACCGTACGGCGACTACGGCACGGTCGTCGATTGGCGGATCGAGACGTCGTTGCCGGACGCGGTCGCGGCGTTCGTCGACTGGCTGGTGCGCGAGAGCGGGTGGACCGTGACCGAGCGTGAGAAGCCGAACGAGCGCGTGCCGATCGTGCCGCGCCACGTGTGCCTCCTCTTTCGCCGCTTTCGCTCCTTCGGTCGTGACGTCACGCGCGACTACGTGCGTGCGCTCGAGGCGCGCCATCTGCCGCACGTGCTGGTGGGCGGAAGCTCGTTCCACGAGCGGGAGGAGGTGGAGGCGATCCGCAACGCGCTCACCGCGATCGAGCGCCCCGACGACGACCTGGCGGTGTTCGCGACCGTACGCGGTCCGTTGTTCGCGCTCGCCGACGGGGCGTTGCTGGCGTTTCGCGACCGCTTCTCGAGCCTGCACCCATTTCGCGCATTGCCGGAGGACTTGCCGGCGCCGCTCGCCGAGGTCGCCGCGGCGCTCGGCGTCCTGCGCGAGCTCCATCGCGGCCGCAACCGCCGGCCGATCGCCGACACCATCGCGCGCCTCCTGGCGGCGACGCGGGCGCACGCGGGCCTGGCGATTTGGCCGACGGGGGAGCAGGCGCTCGCCAACGTGACTCGACTCATGGACCTCGCGCGCCGCGCCGAACGCAGCGGGGTAACATCCTTCCGGGCCTTCGTCGAGCGCCTTGCCGACGAGGCGGACCGCGGTGACGCGAGCGACGCGCCGATCCTGGAAGAGGGCACCGGCGGCGTGCGTGTGATGACCGTGCATCGCGCCAAGGGGCTCGAGTTTCCCGTCGTCGTGCTCGCGGACTTGACCGCCAACGAGACCCCGAACGAGCCCACTCGGGCGACCGATCCGGCGCGCGCGCTCTGTGCCATGCGGCTCGCCGGGTGCTCACCGCCCGAGCTCTTGGAGCGGCGCGAGGTTGAGCGCGAGCGCGAACGCGAGGAGGCGGCGCGCATCCTCTACGTCGCCACGACGCGTGCCCGCGATCTACTCGTCGTGCCGGTGATCGGAGACGAGCGACGCGACGGCTGGCTCGGCGCCCTGGCGCCGGTGCTCTATCCCGCCGAGGCGCGGCGGCGCCAGCCGGAGGCCCGGACGGTGGCGGCGTGTCCGGCGTTCGGCGTCGATTCGGTGGTGGAGCGGCCCGATCGCGCGCCCGGTCGCGAACGCGGCGTCGCACCTGGTCTCCACCGCCCCGAGTTCGGCCGCCATCGCGTGGTGTGGTGGGATCCGCACGTACTGCGTTTGAACGTCGAGGAGTCGGTCGGGTTACGGCAGCAGCGCCTACTCGAAGCCGACGACGCGGGAGCGGTCGCCGAGGGCGGCGTCCGTGACCACGCGGGGTGGCAGGCCGAACGCGCGCGGGTGCGCACCGCTGCGATGGTTCCGACGATGGCGGTCGCGACCGCAACCGCGTGGGCGGCGTCCGCCGCGGCATCGGGGGTGACGCTCGAAGAGGCGGGCGTGGAGTGCGTCGGCGATGCCGGCGCTCGCCCACACGGCACGCGCTTCGGTAGCCTGGTGCACGCCGTGCTCGCGGCGGCGGATCTGGACTCCGACGCCGCGACGATCGCGCGCCTCGCGGCGTTGCAGGCGCGCCTGCTCGGCGCCTCCAAGGACGAGCGCGATGCGGCCGCGGACGCCGCCGTGCGCGCGCTCGCGTCGCCGTTGCTGCGGCGAGCCGCCGCCGCGGCCCGCATCGGCGGCTGTCGGCGCGAGGTGCCGGTCGCGCTCCGCCTCGACGAGGGGACGCTCGTCGAAGGCGTCGCCGATCTCGCGTTCTGTGAGGACGGTCACTGGACCGTCGTGGACTTCAAGACCGACGTCGAGCTCGAGAGTCGTCTCGGAGAGTATCGCCTCCAGCTCGCGCTCTACGCGCGGGCGATCGCCGTCGCGACCGGAACGCCGGCGTCGGGTGTGCTCCTGCGAGTGTAGCGCCGGCCGGCGACTGTGCGCGCGGAGCGGTGTTTCAGTGCAAAGGGCCCGGAGGCTTCAGCCCGCGGGCGACGACCGGCGACGGCGGCTCACGAGTGACGCCCTCGAGGGAGGTGCCGGGGCGGACGGGCGGCTGGAACCACCGGGCCGCGCGCCGCCGCAGCAGCCGCAGGCGCCGCGTGATCGTCATACCCTCTGCCGCCGTCATGCGAGGTCGTAGTTCACGCATCACTCCACCTCCTCACGTCCGCAGGATGCTGCGGCGTCGACCGATCACATACGCTGTCCCCCATCCACGCGTACTCCGGTGACGGTGCCGAGACGATTGGCGACCGCCTCCCACGCCCGATCCGCGAGCTCGTCGGCCGGACAGAAGGTTGGATCCATTGCCGCGTGCATCAGCAAACCGTCGACGATCGCGAACACCGTGCGCGCCTCCACCGACGGATCGGCCGCGGACCGGAAGCTCCCCTCGGCGATCCCCTCGTGGATCATCTGCGCGGCGAACTCCCACAATTGGCGGCGAATCGCCGCCGACGGCGGGAAGGCGCTCGGATTGCGCATGATCTCGACGCGGAAGTTCATCAGGCAACGGAAGTAGTCGGGGCGCACCTGGGCCCAGTGAACGGCGGCGCGCACCCGTTGCTCGAGGCGGGCGCAGGCGGTGTCGCCGAACGTCGCCTCCATCTGCGTGCGCGCCCAGTCGCTTGCGACGGTGGCGAAGGCGAGACCGATGATCTCCTCCTTGGCTTTGAAATGGTATGTGAAGTGGCCGCGTGCAAAGCGGGTTTCGCGCTCGAGCGCGCTGACCGTGCAGGCGCGGATGCCGTCGCGCGCGATCACCTGGATGGCGGCGGCGATGATCTCGCCGCGACGATCGGTGGGACGCGACCGCAGCGATCGGCCGGCGGGCGGACCGATCGAAGCGTTAATGACTTGTGCCATGAGATTTTCCTTGTACAAACATACTACGCCGTGATACTGGATGACAAACGCGATCGAATGGTCCTTTGTGCATGCGTGCCGTCATGCGGGCCTCCGGTCCCAAGTCCCGAAGGAGCGATCCATGATCCACATCGTGCCGTGCCGTGTCCGGCAGCGCCTGGCCGTCGTTGTCGCGCTGCTCGCATGTTGTGTCGTCGCCACGCCCGCCCGCGGCGCCTCGAACTTCACCCTCTTCGAGACCGGGCAGGTTCGGCCCCTCGCGCAATCGCCGGACGGCACGCACGTGTTCGCGATCAACACGCCGGATAACCGCCTCGAGATCTTCAGCGTCGGCGGCGGCACGTTGACGCACGTCTCGTCGGTGCCCGTCGGGCTCGAGCCGATCGCGGTGACCGCGCGCAGCAACTCCGAGGTGTGGGTGGTGAACCACCTCTCGGACAGCGTCAGCATCGTCGACGTCAGCGTGCCGACGGCGCCGCGGGTGGTGCGAACGCTCTTGGTCGGCGACGAGCCGCGCGACATCGTCTTCGCGGGTTCGAGCGGTCACCGCGCCTTCATCACGACGGCGCACCGCGGTCAGAACACGTCCCTGCAGATCCCCAGATGCGTCGGGGGGACGAACGACGGCGGCACGTGCGGCGGCACGATGTCCGCCTGTCCTGCCGGGACGTGCAGCAAAGCGGAGTTGACGAGGCCCGGTGTAGGGCGTGCGGACGTTTGGGTGTTCGACGCCAACAACCTCGGGGCGACGCTCGGCGGCACGCCCGAGACGATCGTCACGCTCTTCGGCGATACACCGCGCGCCCTGGCGGTGTCGGGCGACGGCAATACCGTCTACGCGGCGATCTTCCACTCCGGGAATCGCAGCACGACGATCACCGAAGGCGCAGTGTGCAACGGCGGCGCCTCGGCGGCGCCGTGCGGCAAGGTGTGCGGCGGCGGTGCCAACGCGCACGTCACCTGCGCGAACGACAGCGAGTGCCCCGGGAGTACGTGCGTCATCGAATCGCCGGGCGGGTTGCCGGCGCCGAACACGGATCACAACGGGTTGCAGCAGCCCGAGGTCGGCTTGATCGTGAAATTCGACGGCAGCCACTGGTTCGACGAGCTCGGGCGGCAGTGGGACAACGCCGTGAACTTCAACTTGCCCGACAAGGACGTCTTCGCGATCGATGCGACGCAGAATCCACCGGTCGAGAGCGGCGTCTACACGGGCGTCGGCACCATCCTCTTCAACATGGCCGTGAACCCGGTGAGCGGTCACGTCTACGTCGCCAACACCGACGCGCAGAACGACGTGCGCTTCGAGGGCCCGGGCGTCTTCTCCGCGATGTTCAAGCCGGTCGGTGAGCCGGCGAGCGTGCGCGGCCACCTCGCCGAGAGCCGCATCACTGTCCTCGACAGCAGCACCGTCACGCCGCGGCATCTGAACAAGCACATCGTCTACGGTACCTGCTGCGCTGCCAAGACGTGCGCCGGCGGGGCGAACGTCGGCGCGGTGTGTACCGAAGCTTCCGAGTGTCCCGGCAGCGCGTGCTCGAACCCGGAGAACGACGCGAGCCTCGCGTTTCCACTCGGCATGGCGGTGTCGAGCGACGGCCAGACGCTGTACGTCGCCGGCTTCGGCTCGAGCAAGATCGGCGTCTACGTGACGGCCGATCTCGAGGACAACTCGTTCACGCCCGGCGCCAACGACCTCACGCTGACGGGCCTCGGCGCCTGCCCCGGCGGGTCGTGCGGACCGACGGGACTCGTGCTCGACGAGACGAACACCAGCCTCTACGTCCTGACGCGCTTCGATAACGGCATCTCGGTGGTGAGCACGGGAACCGGCATGGAGGTCGCGCACCTCTTGCTGCACAATCCCGAGCCCGCCAGCATCGTCAACGGCCGCCGCTTCAACTACGACGCGAAGTTCACCTCGAGTCACGGCGATTCGGCGTGTGCCAGCTGCCACATCTTCTCGGACTTCGACAGTTTGGCGTGGGACCTCGGCGATCCCGACGGCAACCTGCTCAACAACCCGGGGCCGTTCCAGGTGGGGCCGTTCGGATCCCCCCCGAGCGTCTACAAGGACTTCCACCCACTCAAGGGTCCGATGACGACGCAGAGTCTCCGCGGCATGGCGAACGAGGGCCCGATGCATTGGCGCGGCGATCGCACGGGCGGCAACGACGCACCCTCGAACCAGCCCAACACCGGCACCTTCAACGAGGACGCTGCCTTCAAGAAGTTCAACGTCGCCTTCCCGGGCCTGCTCGGCCGGAACGCGCAGCTCAGCCCGACGGAGATGCAGGCGTACACCAACTTCATCCTGCAGGTAACGTATCCACCGAACCCGATCCGCGCCCTCGACAACTCGCTGACGCAAGACGAGCAAGCCGGCAAGGACTTCTTCAACGGGCCGCTCTCGGACACCCTCGAGAACTGCAACGGCTGCCACCGCCTCGACCCGACCGGCAACGCGAACTTGTTGGGCGTCGACAAACCGGGGTTCTTCGGCACCGAGGGCAAGTACTCATTCGAGAACGAGACCCAGCACTTCAAGGTACCGCATCTTCGCAACATGTACCAGAAGGTGGGCATGTTCGGCATGCCGGACGTGCTGTTCTTCAATCCGTTCCACACCGGCTTCCTGGGTGATCAGGTCCGCGGCTTCGGCTTCCTGCACGACGGCAGCGTCGACACGCTCTTCCACTTTCACTCGGCCGGCGTCTTCAACCAGGGTGGCATCAACCCGACCGGCATCCCCGTCGGAGCGCCGGGCAACCCGCTACGGCGCCAGATCGAAGACTTCATGATGACGTTCGACAGCAACCTCGCGCCGATCGTCGGGCAGCAGATCACGCGCAACGGCGCAACCGTCGATCCGCGCATCACGCTGCTCGAGCAGCGCGCCGACGCCGGCGAGTGCGATCTCGTCGCGAAGGGGCGCGTCGGCGGCGAGGATCGCGGTATGCTGTACGCGGGAAGCGGGAACTTCATCACCGACCGCGTCAGCGACCCGCCGCTGACCGACGCGGCGGTGCGCGGGTTCAGCGATACCGCCGGGCAGGAGCTGACCTTCACATGCGTGCCCCCGGGCTCGGGTGTGCGCCTCGGCATCGACCACGACGGCGACGGCTTCGGCGACCGCGACGAGCTCGACGCCGCCAGCGATCCCGAGAACGCGGCCAGTGTGCCGGCCGGCGGGACGCCCATCTGCACGTCGGTGGCGAACTTCGTCTTCAAGCGCGCGGCCCTGAGGGATCGTCGGGGCGCGTTGTCGTTGCTCGCGAGAGACGTACCGCTCACCACCTATACGCAGCAGGGGGTTGCAACCGTGCTCAATGACGGTGGCGGTGCCATCTTCGTGGGATCGGTACCGGGCGCGTCGATCATCCCGAAGAGCTCGAGCTTCAAGTTCAAAGCGTTGTCGGGCTCGACCGGAATTGTGGCGGTGACCGTCAAGGAGAACCGCCACGTGCCCGGCCTTTTCGGCGTCGCGGTGAAGGCGAAGGGCGCGTGGACGGTCGGTCTCGCGAACGAGACCGCGCTCACGACGAACATAACGCTGAACGTCGGCGGGCAGTGCTTCAACGGCAACGCGACCAAGGTCTATCCGTAGCGGGTCTCTCCATCTGCGCACGAGGTGCGGGCGTCGTGACGCCCGCACCTCCCACCTTCCCGAGTTTCGCGCGCGTTCGGCACGTGCTTAAGTAACGGTCGCCGTTCGCGCCCGCGCACGCGACGCCGTCGCGGCGCGCAGCCCGGAAAGGACCGATTCCCATGCACGTGCACGACCAGAAGAAAGAGCTCGTCGACATCTGTCATCGCGCGAGCGAACGTTGGCTGACCGCCGGTTCGGGCGGGAACATCAGCGTCCGCATCCCGAACACCGACCGGTACCTCTGCACCGCGACGGGCGTGACGTTCCGGGACACGGCGGTCGAGAACATCGTCGAAATGGACCTCGCCGGCACCCAACGCGGCGGCGACGCGAAGCCGTCGAAGGAGTACCGCTGGCACGCGGGCATCCTCGCGCTCTGCCCGGACGTGCATGGTGTGGTGCACACGCATTCGACGGCGACGATGGCGTTGGGCATCGTCGGCGTGACGCCGCCGCACATGACCGGCCAGGCGCGCGCGCACCTCGGCGCCATCCAGATCGTGCCCTACGCCGACGCCGGCTCGGAGCGACTGCGCGACCTGATCGTCGACGTCTACCGGGCACATCCCGCGACGCGCATCGTGCTCCTCGCCAACCACGGCCTTGCAGCGACAGGGCCGACGCTGCTCGAGGCGTACAATCGCGCCGAAATCGTCGAAGACTCGGCGCAGGCGTATCTGCACTGCCGTCTTCTCGGGCGCGAGCCGAACCTCGAGTTCTGAGATACGGCTGGTCCGTCCAAGCTGATCCGACCTGACCGTCTGCGCGCCTTGAACGTGTTGAGCTCGATTGTTTGCGCTGCATGCGAACGATAGAGGTCAGCCAACAATGCTCCCTGAGGCGCGCATCGACATCGATGGCGTAAAGGCGCCGCGGGGCATCGGGGCGGACGTAGCCTTGTCGCTCGTGACGACTGTGTTGCTCGTCGCGATGGTCTGGGCGCTGCCCCGTCCTATCGACGACTTCTTCGTCGGACTCGCCGGCGGACGCGACATCCTCGCCGGCCACCTTGGTCAGCCCGACGATTGGGCGTTCACGACGCACGGACGTGTGTGGCTCGATCAGAATTGGGGCACGCACCTGCTGTCGTACCTCGTCTATTGCGGGTTTGGCGAGACCGGGATGCTCGCCGAAAAGGCGCTCATGCTCGTCGCGACTGCGGCGTTCCTCGTCCTCGCGTGCGGCGCGCGCGAGGTCGGTCTGCCGGCGGGGCTTCTCGTCGCCGGTGGCGCCATCGCTGCGGCCCGGAGCTACATCGATCTACGACCGAACCTGACCAGTACCATGCTGACGCCGCTTCTCCTCTGGGTTCTCTACCGGACGCGCTCGCATCCGCATGTTGCATGGGCTGCGTCACTGGTCCTCTGGCTGTGGAGCAACGCCCACGGCGGGTTCGTCCTCGGCCTCGCGTTGATGGTGGTCTGGGTCGCGAGCAACGCGCTGGCGGTGGCGGTCCAGGAGGAAGCCTCCATACGATGGCCGCGAGTCTGGGCGCGCTGCTGGCCGATGGCGGCGGCGGCGAGCGCGGCGGTTCTCCTCGCCGCCTTCGCGAACCCGTTCGGGATCGCCAATCTCACCCATTCGTTCGTCGTGGTGAAGGAACCAGTTTGGCGAAGCATCGATGAGTGGCGGCCGCTTTTCACGTCAGCGGGGACGCCATTTGGCACGACATGGGAATTCGTGGTCGTCGTCACGCTCGGATTGCTCGCGTTGGAGCGGGCGGCACGCCGCGCAGCGCACCGCCGTGCCGACAGTAGCGCGACGGCGCTCTTGGTATTCGACATCGTGGCCGGTGCACTCGTCGTCACCATGGCGGTGCAGGCCCGGCGCTTCGTGCCGCTCGCGATCCTCGTGATCGCGCCACCGATCGCGGTGCAACTCGACGCGTTGCTCACGGGGCGCCGTCGTCCGTGGCCTACGGTGTTCGTAGCCGCCGCGTTGCTCGTCCCGCCGGTATTGCTCGCCCGGCCGTTGGTGATGCGCTACCGATCCGACAATCCATTGTACGATCGGGAGACGATGCTGCAACGCATGCTCGTCATGAGTCCGTTCTTTCCGGCGAAGGCCGCCGATTTCGTCAACGCGAACAGTATCGGTGGACCGGTCCTCAACGCCTGGGAGTGGGAAGGATTCCTCCGCTGGCGCGGGACGCGATTGCGATTTCTCGTTGGCAGCCGAGCGCAGCAGGTGTACGACGCGACGACGTTCGCGGAGCAGCGACGGCTCCTCGACGCCGACGCCTCACCGTCCGCCGAGCTCGCGACGCTTGACGTCCATCTCGCCCTCTTCCCGATGACGCCGGGCTACAACGCGCTCCTCGGTGCCCTCGTCTATGCGGAAGACGCGCATTGGGCGTACGTTTACAGTGACGGCCTCCACGTCGTCCTCGCCGACACGACGTGGGGCGGCAACGCGGAGCTGGTGGCAGCTGCGGAACGGGGCGCCTTGTCCTATCCCGACGAGGAGACGCGAGCGTTGAGCCGCGCACTCTATCTCGCGTCGCCGGCGTCACATGCCGACCCGGAGGTGATTCGCGACGCTCTGCTGGCTGCTGTCGCGGCGCGACCGCGCGGCATCGCGTACGCTTGTCTCGGAGACCTCGCGCTGAGCGGGCGAATATCGGCACCGGCGGCGATCGACTACTTCGAAACGGAGACGCGGCGCCTCGCGGCGATCGACGCGAGTGGTGCCGGAGCGGCCGCGGGTCTCGAGGCACGCCATTGGGCTGCGGTCGTGCTCGCCAGCCTGTATCGTGCCGCGGGACGTGTCCAAGATGCCGACCGGCGCGATGCCGAGGCGAGCGCGCTCGCCGCCGATGTCGAGCGCCTCAAGGTACGCTGGGGATGGGGTGACACGCCGGGTTTCTCATGACCAGGTGTCCGGCGCGGGGATTCGTCAGCCCGAGATCTTGGCGAGAAATCCCCGGTCTTGCGCGATGAGCGGCGCAACCGTCGGCCGCTCCGTGACGCGCGCGTACCAGCGCGCCAACGCCGGATACACGGTGGCATCCACCGTCACCTCCGCGTGCGCGAGGTTCACGAGCTGCGACATGACGCTGATGTCGGCGAGGGTGAACCGGCCGGCGACCAGAAATTCCTCGTTGCCGAGCTCGCGCTCGAGATAAGCGAAATAGGTTGGCACCTCGGCGAGGCCGCCCGCGACGATGCGCTCGTCGGGCGCGTTCTTCATCAGCTTGGCGCTGATGACGCGTTGAAAGAACACCTTGCCGGTCAGGCTCGGGCCCATGCCTCCGTCCGCGTACTCGTCGAACCACCGCGTCCGGGCGCGCTCGTAGGGGTCGCGCGGGAAGAGCGGCGGTTCCGGGAAGCGCTCCTCGACATACTCGGCGATGACCGAGCTGTCGGCGAGGCTGCGGCCGCCCTCGTCCTCGAGCGCCGGAATCCGTCCGAGCGGGCTCAGTGTGAGGAAGGCGGGCGGTTTCTCGAAGGGGTTCGCGGGCACGAGCTCGTACGGCACCTGCTTCTCGGCGAGGACGACTCGGACCTTGCGGACGAAGGGCGACAGCAGCGCTCCATGCAATTTCAGCATGTGGGCTGAGTATCGGCCGGCCATCGCTGATGCAACCGGCGGGCGCCGTCAGCCGTGCGACGCCGTGAGCGCGGCCGTCAGCTCGCTGCCGATGCGGACGCACGCCGCGGCGTCGATCCGCAGCTGCTCGCACGCCTGTGCCGTCGTCTCGCGCGTCTCGTCGGTGACGTGCGCCGCGAGGAATGCGCCGACTTCGTCGGCGACGCCCGCCGGGGTGAGCTGCGCCATGCCGCGAATCACGTACTGCCGCAGCATCGGATCCATCGTGACGATACGCGTGTTCCACTCGTCGCGGACGAAGTGCCAGGCGGCGAGCCGTGAGTGCCGCCCGCCGAGTAGCCGCGCGAGCACGAAGGCGCGATCCTGCGGCCGCACGTCGTCGCTGAACGTGAGCGCGAGTGTGCGGTCGACGAGCCGCGAATCCTCGAAGCCGGCGAGGGCGAAGAGGAAACGCTCCTCCTCCTCGGGGTCGTCGGCGGCGCTGGCGCGTTTGCGCGCGAGATAGCGCTCGTAGAGCGCGGCGTTGCCGTCGCGCGCGGCGAGCCCCGCGACGACCGGCACCAGGTTTGGATCGAGCGACGTGCGGTCCTCGAGGTAGCGCTCGAGTCGCCGCGTCGCCTCGGTCCGCACCGCCGGCAGGCATGCGAGCCTTCCCAGCGCGGCGAGCACCGTCGCGCGCTTCATCCGATCGTCGGCGCTCTCGTCGGGACGGGGGTCCCAGCCGAGCATCGCCAGCTGCGGTGCGAAGCTACTCTCGATGAGGTGCACGAACCCCGGGCGCGCGGTGTCGTCGAGGACGTGCGTCTCGAGCCAGGAGAGCCGCTCGACGATGGCGTCGAGGACGGCGCGGTCGCCCTCGTCGCGCAACCCGGCGAGCAGCGCGAGGAACGCGCGTACGTCGGACACGCCCGCCTTCACCAGCACCCACTGGTTGCCGACCAGGCTCAACCGTTCCTCCGGCGTCAGCGCTGCGGCGCCTGCGGCGAGGCGGGCGATGCCGGCGTCATCGAGGGCGTAGCGGTAGAAGCCCGCAGCGCCGCCGTTCGGATGGACCCAGTGCGCGCCCGGCAGCGTGACCTCGGTGTGCTCGCCGGTGAGCAGCACGCGCTCCTCGCGAACGCCGTCGGCGCCGCCGATCTTCAGGACCAGCGGTACCGGCCATCGCTGCGGCTCGGCGCCGCGCGCCGCCTCGGGATCGGCGAAGAAGCGTCGCTGCCGCAGCCGCAGCGTCGCGCCGGCGTCGTCGAAGCGGGTCGTGATCTCCACGACCGGGTGACCGGGCTCGCGAATCCAGGCGTTGGCGATCGCGGTGATGTCTTGTCCCGAGACCGTCGAGAGCTCGCGCCAGAAATCGTCGGCAGTGGCGTTGCGCTCGGCGTAGCGCCGCAAATAGGCGCGGACGCCGTCGCGAAAGGCGTCGGCACCGAGGAACGCCTCGATCATGCGGACGACGCCCGCACCCTTCCAATACGTGATCACGTCGAAACGCTCCGCGGCCTGCCGGGCGTTTTCGACATGGCACGAGATCGGATGCGTCGAGACCAGCGCGTCGAGCGCGAACGGACGCGCGAGTGTCGCTACGAAGTCGCGCCACATGCCCCATTCCGGCATCAGGTCGGCCGTCGCCTTCCAACCGACGAAGGTCGCGAAGGATTCGTTCAGCCAGAGATCGTTCCACCACGCCATGGTGACGAGATCCCCCCACCACATGTGGGTCAGCTCGTGGGCGGCGGTGTAGAAGATGTCCTTCAACGTGTCGGCCGACGCCTGCGTCGGGTCGGCGGCGATCGCCGTCAGGCGATACGTGATGGCGCCGGGGTTCTCCATCGCGCCGGCCTCGAAGTCGGCGAGGCCGATCGCGTCGATTTTGCCGTACGGGTAGGGGATGGCCGTGTAGTGTGCCAGGTACTCGACCGCGCGCCGATGCGCGTCGCGGGCGTATATGCCCTTGTCGGCGAGGCCGGCAGGCAGCCAGACCCGCACCGGCACACCGTCAGTGGTGGCGACGGGATCGGTCGCCTCGAAGGGACCGACGGCGAACGCCACCAGGTACGAGGAGATCGGCGGTGTCTCGTGGAAGCGAATCTCGGTGCGGCCGTCCGTGAGCGGGCGCTCCGCCGCGACCGCGCCGTTGGCGATGGCGCGCGTGTCGCGTGGCACCACGAGCGTCACGGCCAAGCGCGCCTTGAACTCCGGCTCGTCGAAGCAGGGGAACGCGCGCCGCGCGTCGGCGGCCTCGAACTGCGTCGCCGCGTAACGCGCGCCGTCCTTGACCGATCGATACAGGCCGCGCAGCTTCTCGAGGATGGTGCCGGCGAACGCGATGCGTAACGTCGCGGCCCCCGGCGCCAGCGGCGTCGGGAAAACCAGCGACACCGCCTCAGCCTGCGGGTGCACGACGATCCGCGCGCTGCGCCCGTCGGCGAGCCGTGCCTCGTGGAGATCGAGATCGAGCGCGTGCACGATCACGGTATCGGTGGGCGCCGCGATCTCGAGCGCGATCTCGACCGTGCCGGTGAACCGCCAGGCCTCGAGATCCAGCTCCAGGCGCAGCGCGTACCGACGCGGAAGCACCTGCTTCGTGAGGCGGAAGTTTGGACCCGGATCGCTCGGCTCGTGCGCCGCCACGGCGCGGTACTGTGGCCGAGCGCCGTGCGGCGCGCAAGGGCGCCGGCCCGCCGTCACGGACTCACACGCGAGCGCCGCCGTCTTCAGCCGCATCGATCCAGGGGTGTGATGCGGCGGCGCGCCCGATCTCAGTCGAGCTTGTCCTTGAACTGCGCGGCGTCGTTGCGGGACGCGGGCGCGGTGAACGCCGAACCCCAGCAGCGGCCGTCGCTGCTCCGCAGCTGCACGCTGACGGCGGGATCCTGTGCAAACGGGAGCGAGGATAGTGCGAGGTTCGTTCGCTTTGCCTTCACGCGCAGGCTCGCGAAGCCTTCGGCGCCCGCCTTCAGCAACGCGCCGAGGACGCCGCTCGGCGTCAGCTCGCGATCGGCGTAGTGCAGAACGCTCGTCGAGGACTTCCAGCAGGGCTTCCCACGGCACACACCACCGCCGGGGATCTCGGCGCGCAGCCGCAAGCTCGGCGCGCCGGCCGTGGTATCGTAGAGGCAGAGGGTGTAATCAGTCGCGCCGCCGACGGGATCACCGAAGTCGGCGAGGGTCGTCGCGTCACCCTTCGCCCACTTCCACGTGAGGAGATCCCTGTTCGACGTCGTGCCGTGTTTCACGACCACGGAACCGGCAAGGGCGGCGCGACACGTCGGGGCCGGCGCCGCGGTGCCGGAGCAGACGCCCGCGCTGCACGTATCGGGCGCGATGCATGGGTTGCCGTCGTCGCACGCCGCGCCCGGGGGATCGAACCGGCAGTCGGGCGCGCAGCAGTCGCCGGAGGCGACGTTGCCGTCATCGCAGTCCTCGCCGGCGGTGACGATGCCGTTGCCGCACGCGGTGAGCGTGCAGTTCGAGTCGCAGCCGTCGCCGTCCACGAGGTTGCCGTCGTCGCACATCTCGCCCGGCTCGACGGTGTCGTTGCCGCAGATCGTCGCCTCGTCGGCGCCGACGTCGACGCGCGGGCCGTTCACGCGCGGCGCGCCGTCGAGGTCGACCTCGCCGACGCCGGGCATGAATGCGGGATCCCCGGCGTTGATCGCGGGCGAAGCGGCGGAGAGGTGGACGTCGCCGGCGTCGGGCGTGGCCAGCAGAGGGTCGGCGAAGAGCGAGCTCGCGTCTTCGGCGGTCGCGGCGCGGTAGGCGGCGAACCCGGCGTAGAGCGTCCCATTCCACATGAACTCGGCCGCCGACGCGCCGCCCGGCGTGAACCACAGATTGTAGTCGAGCATGGTGCCGACGTTGCCGTCGTCGGAAGTGATGAGCCGGTGCTGGGCCGTCGCGACGATCACGTTGTTCCGCACGACGTTGTCCTCGGCGTACTGGATCCAGAGTTCGCCGAAGCCGGTGCCTAGCGTGTCGTTGTGGTAGAGGGTGTTGTTGAGGAAGGCGCAGTTTCGTACGCGCCCGACCGAGGACACAAAGCTGCCGAAGACCAAGCCCGCCTTGTCGTTCGCGATCAGCACGTTGTCGCGGACGATGATGCCGGTGGTCACGATGGCGCGATTCTCGGCGCCGACCTCGAGCCCGAGGTCGGATTCGGTGACGAGGTTGTTTTCGATCGTGATATTGGCGCCGCCGTCGACGTAGATGCCGCCGGCGAATCCGCCGCCGTAGATCGAGCGCGCGCGCGTGACGCGGTTGCGGCGGCAGACGCCGTTGCGCGCCACCTTCGCCGGGTCCGGCTGGATGTCGGTTTCGCCGCCGATGAAGTCGATGCCGATGTTGTTGACGTCGTGCACGTCGTTGTCGGTCACCTGGAAGTCGGTGACGTTGCCGTTCAGGGTCAGGGCCTCGCTCGGCGCCGGCTCGCAGTCGTAGATCTCGTTGCCGTCGATGACGAGGTCGGAGATCGGGCTCGCCGCCGTACCGTAGACGGTGATGCCCATGGCGTTCTGGCCGCGGATATCGTGGATGCGGTTGTCGCGGATCTCGATGTGCGAACCGGCCCCGAGTACGCGCACGCCCGAGCCGTCGTCGACGCCGAGGTCGTTCTGGATCTCGAAGCCGATGAGCTTCACGTAGCTGCGCGAATCGATCAGCACCATGTCGGCGCCGGGCACGCCGGTGCCGTCGAGGACGGGGCGCTCACCGGGCGCCGCCTGCAGCGTGATGTAACCGGCGTCGGCGTCGCCGCTCGCGGGAAAGACGAGCTTCTCGAAGTAGAGCGTCGGCTTCTCCTGGACGAGGACCGTGTCACCCGCGACGGCGACGTTCAGCGCCGCCTGAATGGATAGGAAGTCACCGCCGCTCGCCGCGACGGTGTACGTCGCCGCCGCGCTCGTCGCCGTGTGCAGGGGGGCGAGCAGCGCGAGCGCCCAGATCGCGTGCGGGTGGCGGCGGGCGCGACGCGCCGTGGAACGAGGCATTCCCGCCTACGCGGCGCGCTCGACGACGGTGTCGATCATCGCCTGCACGATGGCGCCCACCTCGCCGTCCTTCGGCGTGAAGACGTGGCGGATACCGAGTCGATCGAGCTTCGGCCGATCCGCTTCGGGGATGATGCCGCCCATCACGACCGGGATCGTGTCGGCGCCGGCCTCGCGCAAGCCGCGCTGGACTTCGGTCGCGATCCAGAGGTGCGAGCCCGAGAGGCTGGAAATGCCGATCAGGTCGACGTCCTCTTGAATCGCGGTCGTGACAATCATTGCCGGCGTCTGCTTGAGCCCCGTGTAGACCACTTCCATGCCGGATTCGCGGCAGGCGAATGCGAGGAGCTTCACGGCGTTGATGTGGCCGTCGAGCCCCGATTTTGCGAGCAGCACGCGCATGCGCCGTGGCGCGCGCGGCAGGCGCAGCGCCGGGGCGTCCGTGATCTCGGAGCCGAGGGGTGCCTGGTAGCGGGCGCCGAGCGCCTCTTCGAGGGCCGTCGTCCACTCGCCGGTGGAGCCGCCGGCGATGGCGAGGGCGATCGACGCCGGCAGCACGTTCTCCCCGGCGGCCGCGGCGCGCTTGAGCTCCGCGATCGCACGCGTCACCGCGGTCGTATCGCGCTCGGCCTTCCAGCGTGCGAGCGCAGCGACGCGGCGCTCGACGTGGGCGACGGTAACGAGGTCTTCCTCGCATACGCGCGGCGTGCCGCTGAACGCAGCGATCTCGCCGGTGAACGCGTTCACGCCGACGACCAGTCGTTCCTTGCTCTCGATCTGCTGCCTCCAGCGTACCAGCGCCGCCGTGAGGCGCGTGGCGATCCAGCCGATGCTGTGCGCGTAGCCGAGGCGTTCCATCTCGGCGACGATCTGGCGCGCCGCGTCCTTGATCTCGGTGGTGACCGCCTCGATGACCTTCGAGCCCTCGAAGATATCGGGATAATCGGCGACGCCGGTCTCGTGCATCAGCACTTGTTGTGTGCGCAGCGCGAGGATCTGCTCGCTTGGATCCGGCAGGCCGAGGGCCTCGCGAAACCCGGGCAGTTGCAGAGCACCGACGCGCGCCGAAGCCGAGAGCACGACCGGCAATGCCTCGTAGGCGATGCGGACGATGTTGACCTCAGGCTGTTGCTCGGTGAGCGTCAGCGAGCGCACCTGGCACCCGGCGCGCCACTTGGTCGTGATGCCGTAGCGCTCCCGGCAGAGCTCCGTCCAGAGCTGGCTGTACGCTCGAACCTTGGCGATCTCAGGGACGAGCTCGATACCGGAGTTGATGAAGAAGCTGATGCGTTCGACGACCCCGGCGAAGACGTCGGCCGCAAGAGCCGGGCGGATCGTCTCGAGGATCAAGACGGCGTTGCCGATCGCGTAGCCGACCTCCTCGGCCGGCGACGCTCCCGACTCCATGAAGTGGTAGCCGCAGCTGTTCATGGGATTCCACTGCGGGGTCTCGGTCGCTGCGAAGACGATGAGGTCGGTGGAGAGCCGCAGGGAGACCGCAGGGTCGAAGATCGAGGTACCGCGCGCGACGAACTCCTTCAGGAGATCGTTCTGCGTCGTGCCGCGCAGCCGGGCCCGCGGTACCCCGCGCTTGTCGGCGAGCGCGACGTAGAGCGCGAAGAGCCAGGGCGCGGTGGCATTGATCGTCATCGACGTGTTGATCGTGCCCTGGTCGATGTCGCGGAAGAGCGTGTCCATGTCGCCGAAGTGCGAGATCGACACGCCGGTGCCGCCAATCTCGCCGGCGGCCATGGGGTCGTCGGCGTCGTAGCCGTTTTGCGTCGGAAGATCGAAGGCGACCGAGAGGCCGCGCTGGCCGTGCGCGAGGTTCTCACGGTAGCGACGGTTAGACTGCTCGGCGTCGCCGAATCCGGCGTACGTGCGAATGATCCAAGGGGCGCGGGCGGCTTCGGGCATGGGCGTCACTCCGAGGTGCGGATTCTCGCCCGCGCCACCGGCAGAGGCAAGGCGCGATCCGTGCGTGGCGTCCCGCGTATCAGGCGGGCGGGACGATGGGCGGCGGCTCGACGGTCGCCACCGCGTCGTGGACGGCGCGCTCGAGCACCGGCGTCACGACGAGCGGCGGCGCGCTCTGCGCGACTACGACGAGCGCGCCGCCGATCACGAGTTCGAAGACGACCGCGCCCCAACCGGGGAGACCCGGGCTGCCGTCGACGTAGACGCCGAAGAGCCGTCCCGCGCATGCGCCAAGCCAGAGGAGCCCGACGAAGAGCACCCGGGTACGGTGGACCGCCGGGTCGACTGCGGCGAAGAGCGTGTAGACGCCCATCACGATGAAGATCCCACCATACGTGGCGCGGATCTCGCCCATCGCCGCCGCCATATGCGCCGGGTTGGTGTAGGTCAGGCCGAGGAGCCCGAGGACGCGCTCAGGGTACACCAGGCCGCAGACGCCGAGCGCGAAAATGATCAGGCCGACGACGATCGTCGTGACGCGTGGGTTCATCGGCCGGCGAGCATAGCATCAGCGCGCGTGTGCACGAAACCGATACCCGATCGGTCGGGGACGGCCGCCCGGCGATCACGATGCGTGATGCCGGCGACCGACTCCAAGGCCGAGCGCGAGCAGCGCGCCGCCGACGAGCGGTAGCGCGACCCCGCGTCCCGAGGCGTGTGCCCATTCCCAGAGCCGCGCGAGCGTCCGCTTCGTGGGCGTCGTCGTGGCCGACGTCCCCAGCTCCGTCACGGAGACGCCTGTGAACCACGCGGCGCCGGTGTTGAGGTTCGCGTAGCTGCCGAGCCGCAGGCACACATCCCACTGCGTCTCGTCGCCGGCACGCGCGATCACCTCGAGCGGCTGCCACTCCTGCGTGCCGCGCAGCTCGGCCGAGTCAGCGACGCGCGGCTCGATCGCGATGTGCGCGCCCGACGCGCTCGTACCCACTTCGCGTGTGCGCGCGCGTACGGCGACGCGGTAGGTGACGCCGGGCTCGACGGCGACGGTCTGACACCAGCGCGCGTCGTTCGGCGTGACGTTGCGGATCTCGGCGCTGCCGCTGCCGCTCGTCGCGCCGGGCTGCGTCCAGGAGAACTCCACGCCGTCGCGGGCCCACGCATCGGTGCGCCATTCGGCAGGCATACCTGCGGAGCCCGTGCTGAAGTCGCCGTTTCGCACCGTCATCGTCGCGCGTGCCACCGCGGCCAGTCCGAGCGCGGCCGCGACGAGCACGGGGACCGTGGCACGGACGGTTCTCATTTCTCCCATCGCCGCAGCACCAGCGAGGCGTTCGCGCCTCCGAAGCCGAAGGAGTTGGTGAGGGCGTGGTGCACGTCGGCGCGCCGCGCGGTGTGCGGAACGTAGTCGAGATCGCAGCCGGTGTCGGGATGATCGAGGTTGATGGTCGGCGTGATGATCCCGGTCTCGAGCGTCTTCGCGGTGATGAGCGTCTCGAGCGCGCCCGAAGCGCCGATCAGGTGACCGGTCATCGATTTCGTCGCGCTCACCGCCAGACGGTCGGCGTGCGCGCCGAACACGAGCTTCAGGCCTTGCGTCTCGTTGAGATCACCGATCGGCGTCGAGGTGGCGTGCGCGTTCACGTAGTCGACGTCCTCGGGACGGACGCGCGCGCTCGCGAGCGCGGCCTGCATGCAGGCGGCGACGCCGATGCCGTCTGGGAGCGGCGCGGCGATGTGAAACGCCTCGCTGCCGGTCGCGTAACCGAGGATCTCGGCGTAGATGTGCGCGCCGCGGGCGCGCGCGTGCTCGAGCGACTCGACGATGAGCATGGCGGCGCCCTCGGAGAGGACGAAGCCGTCGCGGTCGCGGTCAAACGGGCGGCTGGCGCGCTCCGGCTCGTCGTTCCGCAACGTCACCGCGCGCGAGTTTGCGAAGCCGGCGATCTCGGTCGGATCGATCAGTGCGTCGGTGCCGCCGGCGATGACGGCGTCGCAGGTGCCCTCGCGGACGTACCGCCAGGCCTCGCCGACCGCGTTCAGACCCGAGGCGCAGGCGTTGCCGATGGTGAAGTTCGGCCCGCGTACTTGCAGCCGGATCGCGACTTGGGCGGCGCCCATGTTGGTGGTGATGGCGGTGATGTAGAATGGTGAGACGCCGCTCGGCCCGTCCTGGTTGAAGCTGGTCACGGTGCGGAAGATCGTGCGCGCGCCGCCGTTGTTGTTGCCGAGAAGGACGCCGATGCGGCGCCCGTTGTCGGTGGTGATCGGCAGCTCGGCGTCCTCCACCGCCATGACCGAGGCGGCGACGGCGTAGCGCGCGAAGTCGTCCATGCGCTTCAGGTGCTTCGCAGGCATGTAGCGGCCGGGCTCGAAGCCGCGTACCTCGCCGGCGATGCGGCAAAGTTGATTCGAGACGTCGAAGAGGGTGATCGGGCCGATGCCCGAGCGGCCGGCGCACGCGCTCTCCCAGATCGCGGCGGCGCCGGTGCCGATCGGGGTCACGCCACCGAGACCGGTGATGACGACTCGCGGAGCAGTCATGAGTGATCCGCGTATCTGTAGATGCCCCGTCGAGATCGGTCAAACATCGCCGCCGGGCCCCGTCGACGTTGGTGCGCGGACCGCTCGGTGATAGATGCGACCGATGCCGATCGCCGACCTCCCTGGGGCGCGCGTCTACTACGAGATCCATGGTGACGGGCCGTGGCTCGTCTTCGCCCACGGCGCCGGGGGCAACCATCTTTTTGTGGTGGCAGCAGGTGCCGTATTTCGCGCGCCGCTTTCGTTGCGTGGTGTACGACCAACCGGGGTGGGGAGAATCGACGTGCGAGGGTGGTCCGAATCCGACACGGTTCGCGCGCGACCTCTGCACCCTCCTCGATCACCTCGGCGCCGATCGCGTCGCGCTCGTCGGACAGTCGATGAGCGGCTGGGCGGTGCTGGGGAGCGCGCTCGCGGCGCCCTCGCGCGTGACGCACGTGCTGCTCGCGAGCACGCTCGCCGGACTCGTCGACGACGCGACCGCGGCGCTGCTGCTGCGTGCGATCGACGTCGATGCGGAGCGTCCGCTCGACGGGCGCGTAGCGCTCGCTGCCGATTTTCCCGAGCGTGACCCGACGCGCACGTTTCTCTTCGAGCGCATCACGGCGATGAACCCACCGCTCGGCGCGCCGTTCCTGCGCGCGCTCGTCGCGCTGCGGTTGTCATTGCCGGCGGTATCGCCGCCGTTCGCGACGGCGTTCGTCGCCGGCGACCGCGACCGCCTGTTTCCGCTGCCGCTCGTTCAACTCGCCCACGCCCGCATGCCGGAGGCGCAGCTGACGGTTGTACCCGGGGCCGGGCACTCGGTGTACTTCGAGCATCCGGAGGCGTTCAACCACGCACTCGACGCGCTCCTCGCGCGCTGAGGGCTCGGGTACGAACCCCGCGCTCTCCTCGGCGCGGGGTCGCCACGGAGGCCGAGGCCCTGCTTCGCGCGCCTTGCTCCCATCAGAGCGGTCGCGATACGGTGCGAGCCGGGCGTACGTGCCCCAGACAGAGGAGATCCGTCATGAAGCTGTACGTGGGAAATCTGTCCTACAACCTCACCGATGCCGAGCTGCGGGAAGCATTCGCCGCGCACGGAGAGGTCACCTCCGCCGAAGTCGTGAAAGATCGGGCGAGCGGTCAATCCAAGGGCTTTGGCTTCGTGGAGATGCCGACGCAGGAGGAAGCGAACGCGGCGATCCAAGCGCTGAACGGTGCGGCGCTGAAGGGACGGACCCTCAACGTCAACGAAGCACGGCCACGGGCGGAAGGCGGCGGTGGTGGCGGCGGTCGTGATCGGCGCGGTCCCGGCGGTGGGGGCGGTCGCGGTGGCGCCGGCGGCGGCGGGCGCGGCGGGCGCTGGTAGCTCGTCCGTCGGGAAACGCCAGCCATCGCGCGGTAAGGCACGGACGGGGTCGTCCGCGCCTCCTGCACAAGTTTGACTTCAGCGCGCTAGATTTGACGCCCACCGTCCTGCACGCGACACGCCTGCGTCGCAGTGACAGCGGAAATCCCAGCCCGCTTGGCGCGTGCCCTGGCATGCTGCTTGCGTATGTACACGGCGATGCAGACTCGCAGGCGGAGATTCGTGCGTCTGCCGTGGCTTTCCGACGGCTGGAGCGCGTACGACAGCGACGCGGCGACGATGCCGCCGGTCGACGGCCGAACGTTCCGCCGCCGCGCCTGGTTCGTCGGCGTCGTGGTGCTGGTCGTGCTGCTCGTCGTGCGGTTGGTCATGTGCGAGCTCGCGGCCGACCGGCGCGAGCGGCTCATCGCCGAGGAGCTCGAGCGCGTCGTCGCGAGCGTCAATCATCCCCACCGCGACTATCTCGAGCCGCGCATGGGTCTCGCGCGACAGGTCATCACCTTGCTCTCCGCAGCAAATCCTCCCCCACCGCGGACCGTCCGCGAGATGGCGACGGCGGGTGCGCGGGAGGTGACCGGCGTGCCGCTCCTCGTCTATCGCGGGCGCCGCGGTGTAGGGTGGCAGGTCGCAGAGGGCGACCCGGCCTCCGGTGTCGATGCCATCGAGCGCCGACTCGACGAGTCGTTCCACGACAACCCGACGAACATTCCCGCGGTCGCCGCCGATCTCGACGCCTGGGGTCGGACCCTGATGCTGCGCTTTCCGATTGCGGAGCAGGGTCCGGACGCGGCGATCTTCGAAGCCGTTCGCCTCGACCCGTTCTACGATCATCTCTTTCTTCCCGAGCTGCGTACGAGTTACGTCCTGCAGATCTACGACGAGACCGGTCGCGTCTGGGGCGAGCCCGGGGAACCGCCGGCGGCGACGACGGTCATCACACGCACCTTCCCGGTTGCGTGGCAGCGTTGGACGATCCGCGCCTGGCCGCGGCCGGCGTGGCTCGCCGCCGAACGCCGCGCCGAGTGGTGGGCGATCGCACGGTTCGGCCTGCCGACCGCGCCGCTGATCGCGGCGGTGCTCGTCTGGCTGCTCTTGTGGTGGGGCGGCCTCACCGAGAAAATTGTGCTCGCGGAGCGTCGCATGCGCCTCACGGTCGACAGGGCGATCGACGCCGTCGTCACGATGGGCGCCGACGGGCGGATCACCCACTGGAACGCGCAGGCCGAGGCGACGTTCGGGTGGTCGCGCGACGAGGTGATCGGGCGATCGCTGGCCGAGGCGATCGTGCCTCCCGCGTCCCGCGAGGCGCACGCCCGCGGTGTCGCGCGCTTTCTCGCGACCGGCGAGAGCCGGCTGTTGAATACCCGCGTCGAGATGTCGGCCTGGCACCGTGACGGTCACGAGTTCCCGGTCGAGCTCTCGATCTCCGCGATTCCGGTCCGCGACACGTATCTCTTCACCGCTTTCGTGCGCGACATCACCGCTCGCAAGCTCGCCGAGGAGGAGCTGCGGTCGGCGAAGGAAACCGCCGAGGCGGGGAACCGCGCCAAGAGCGAGTTTCTCGCGACCATGAGTCACGAGATCCGGACGCCGATGAACGGCATCTTCGGCATGACCGAGCTCGCGCTCGACACCGACGACGACGCCGAGCGTCGCGACTTCCTCGTGCGTGCTCGCGCCTGTGCCGAGAGCTTGATGACCATCATCAACGACGTTCTCGACTTCTCGAAGATCGAAGCCGGGAAGCTCGATTTCGAGTGCATCGAGTTCGACGTGCGCAGCGTTCTCGACGGGGTTCTCGACACGTTGGCGATCGAGGCCAATCGCAAGCAGCTCGAGCTCGTCGGGTCCGTCGACGAGGCACTGCCGCCGCGCCTGCGTGGTGACCCGGGACGCTTGCGACAGATTCTGATGAACCTTGCGGGGAACGCGCTCAAGTTCACCGAGCACGGCGAGATCGTCATCCGTCTCGAGTCGGGCGCGGAGCGGCCCGCGGACGCCGACGACGCCGAGCGCGTCATGCTACGGGGCGTCGTCCAAGATACGGGCATCGGTATTCCCGCCGACAAGCAGGCCGCGATCTTCGAGTCGTTCACCCAAGCCGACAGCTCCACGACCCGCCGCTACGGCGGCACCGGCCTCGGGCTTGCGATCTCGCAGCGGCTGGTGGCGATGATGGGCGGTACGATCGGCGTCGAGAGCGAGCCCGGTCGCGGCAGCACCTTCCACTTCGCCGTGCCGCTCGCGCGCGGCGGTGCGGTGAGCGAGATCGACTCGCGTCGCGCGGTCACCGATCTGCGTGTGCTCGTCGTCGACGACAACGCGACCAATCGCATGGTGCTCTTGAAGCTGCTGCAAAACTGGGGATGCCGCGCCGCACTCGCGTCGGGAGGCGCCGAAGCCTGCGATCTCCTGACGCACGCGGCGCGCGGCGGCGAACCGTTCGACATCGTGCTGCTCGACATGAACATGCCCGATCTCGACGGCATCGCGACGGCGCGGCGCATCCGTGCCGAGGCGACAACGTGCGACGTGCCGATTGTGGCGCTGACGTCGGTGAGTTGCGGCGGCGCGCGGCACGACGACGTCGGCCTCACGGCGGTGATTCCCAAGCCGATCAAGCACGCACAGCTCGCGGAGGCGATGGCGGCGGCGATGGCGGCGGCACGCGCGCGGGCGGTATCGTCCGACGCCAGCGACGGCGCGTCGGGGCGGCCCGGCCGCATCCTCGTCGTCGACGACAACGAGGCGAATCGCATCGTCGCCGAGACGGTATTGCGGCGGGCCGGATACGAGGTGCATCTCGCCACCAACGGCCGCGAAGCCATCGCCACGGTCCGACGCGTCGCGCCCGACCTCGTGCTCATGGACATCCAGATGCCGGAGATGGACGGCTTGGCGGCGACCGCCGCCATTCGCGCCGGAGAGGATCCGGCGTACCGGCGGCCGATCTTCGCGCTCACCGCGGCGACCTCGGGCGAGGACCGCGCGCGCTGTCACGAGGCGCGGATGGACGGCTACATCGTGAAGCCGCTCCGCCGCGAGGAGCTACTCGAGACAGTCGCACGCGCACTCGCCGCCGCGCCGCGCCCCCCGACGCCGGTTGCACCGACGTCCACGGTGCAGGACGAGGCGCTGCTCGACGACGACATCATGATCGAGATCGCGGCGCGCTTTCTCGACGACGCGGTCAGTCGCTGCATGGCGTTGCGTACCGCGCTGGCGGCCGGCGAAGCGAAGGCCGTCGAGCAGATCGGGCACTATCTCAAGGGCGGCGCGGCGCAGCTCGCGATCAACGGGTTGCGCGATCTGGCCGCCGCGGTCGAGTCGCTGGGACGCGCCGGACAGCTCGATTCGGCCGCCGGTCTCGTACCCGCCCTCGAGGACGAGATCGCGATCGCGCGGCGGGCGATCGACGCGCGCGAGCCTGTTGCCATGCCGGCGTAGGCCGAGGCGGGCTTCACTGGGCGTCCGCTCGCTACGCTCGCGATGGGCATCGCGGCCGGGAGTGAATCCCGGCCGCTCACAGGACGGGTTCGCCCCCGCTCGCTACGCTCGCGATGGGCATCGCAGCCGGGAGTGAATCCCGGCCGCTCAGGACGCGCGCTGTTCGGCGCGCAGCCGGTGTAGGATCGCCCAGGTCGCTGGTGACTGGTTCAGGGTGTAGAAGTGGATGCCGGGGGCGCCGCGGGCGAGGAGCTCGCGACACTGATCGGTCGCGTAGGCGATGCCTATCTGGAGCGCCGCCGGGTCGTCGCCGCGGGCGGCGTCGAGGTCGCGTTGTAGCGCCACAGGAATGTGCGCGCCCGAGAGCGAGGCGATGCGCTCGATCTGGGCTACGTTCGTGATCGGCATGATGCCGGGTACGATCGGCACGGTGACGCCGGCGGCGCGCGCGCGCTCTACGAACCTAAAGTAGTGGGTGTTCTCGTAGAAGAGCTGGGTGATGATGAATTCGACCCCCGCCGCGATCTTCTCCTGCAAGTGCGCCAGGTTGAGTTCGGCGGTAAGGCACTCGGGATGCGTCTCCGGATAGGCGGCGCCTCCGAGACAGAACGGATACCGCTGCTCGCGGATGAAGCGCACGAGCTCGCAGGCGTAGCGGAATCCGTCCGGCGGGCGGACGAACGTCGGCTGATCACGCGGCGGGTCGCCGCGCAGTGCGAGGACGTTCTCGATTCCGGCGTCGCGAATGAGGCCGAAGATGCGCGCCATCTCGTCACGACCGGCGGTGGCGCACGTCATATGCGTCATCGCCTCGATTCCGACCTCGTGCTTGATACGTGCGGTGATCTCGATCGTCTTCTCCGGCGGTTTGACGCCGGTCTTGGTGACCGAGACGAACCCGGGCGCGAGCTCCTTCAGGCGGTACACGGTCTCGAGCAGCTTGCGCTCGCCGTCGTCGGTCTTCGGCGGGAAGAACTCGAACGAGAAGACCGGCCCGTCGGTGGAGAAGAGATCGCGGATGCGCATGGGATGCTCAGTTTACATCAGAAGGGGGGCGGCTGTGCCAGGAGCGGTTTTTCCTCGCTCCGGGTGATGATATTCTGACGACGACCATGAGCGATCGGGCGGCACACGACGATGCCACCGGTGTCGTCACCCATACACGGACGGAGCGGCGGCTCCAGAAGCCGCACATGTACAAGGTCCTCCTGCACAATGACGACTACACGACCATGGAGTTCGTCGTGTACGTTCTCCAGGGAGTGTTTCACCGCTCCGAGACCGACGCCATGCAGATCATGCTCCACGTCCACAAGCAGGGTATCGGGGTGGCCGGGGTGTACACCCGCGAGGTGGCCGAGAGCCGGGTGTCACAGGTCGAGACGTTGGCGCGCACCCACGAGTATCCGTTGCGGTGCAGTATGGAGGAGGCGTGACGGGCGCCGCCGCGCGTCCTGTGATCGCACGAGAGGAGTCGCATGCGAATCAGCCGTGAGCTGGAGATGACGTTGAACCTCGCCGTGACCGAGGCACGGCGGCGGCGCCACGAGTTCCTGTGCATCGAGCACGTGCTCTACGCCCTGCTACACGACGCCGACGTCGTCGAGATCATCCGCCAATGCGGCGGCGATGTCCCGGATCTGAAGCAGAGCCTCGAGCGGTTCTTTGCGGAGAAGCTCGAGACCCTCCCCGACGACTCGACGGCGACGCCGCAGCAGACGCTGGGATTCCAGCGCGTCATCCAGCGTGCCGCGGCGCACGTCCAATCGGCCGGCAAGGACGAGATCCTCGGTCGCAACGTGTTGGTGGCGATCTTCCGCGAGCCCGATTGCCATGCCGCCTACCTCCTCGAGCAGCAGAGCATCACGCGCTTGGACGTCGTGAGCTACATCTCCCACGGTATCTCCAAGATCGCCGAGGAGTCGGCGAGGGTCGCGGAGAGCGATGAGAGCGAGGCCGACGAGGACGAGGACGCGCCGCGCGCGCGGAAGGATCCACTCGCGACCTTCGCCGTCGACCTCGTGGCACGCGCCGCCGCAGGTAAGATCGATCCGCTCATCGGCCGCGATGCCGAGCTCGCGCGCACGGCCCGCGTCCTCTGCCGCCGGCGGAAGAACAACCCCGTCTTCGTCGGCGAGGCGGGCGTGGGAAAAACCGCGCTCGCCGAGGGCCTCGCATTGCAGATCCACGAGGGCAGGGTGCCCGAATCGTTGCGCGGCGTGCGCGTCTACGCCCTCGACATGGGCGCGCTCCTCGCGGGCACGCGCTTTCGCGGCGATTTCGAGCAGCGTCTGAAGGCCGTGCTCGCCGCGCTCCGCAAGCAGCCCGGGGCGATCCTCTTCATCGACGAGATCCACACCGTGGTCGGCGCGGGTGCGACCAGCGGCGGCTCGCTCGACGCCTCGAACATCTTGAAACCAGCGCTCGCGTCAGGCGAGCTGCGGTGCATCGGCGCGACGACGTACCACGACTACAAGAGTCACTTCGAACGCGATCGCGCGCTCGCCCGGCGCTTCCAGAAGATCGAGGTCTCGGAGCCGAGTACGGAAGAGGCGCACGAGATCTTGAAGGGTCTGAAGACGCATTACGAGACCCACCACGGTGTGACCTATACCCGCGCCGCGCTCCGCGCCGCCGCCGAGCTCTCGGCCAAGCACATCAACGACCGTCACCTGCCCGACAAGGCGATCGACGTCATTGACGAGGCGGGCGCGGTCGTGCAGATGCAGCCGGTCGCGACGCGCGACCGGGTGGTCCGCGTCAAGGACATCGAGCACATCGTGGCCAGCATCGCCAAGATCCCGCCGCGCAGCGTCTCGGTCTCCGATCGCGAGCGCCTGGAGACGCTCGAGCGCGACCTGAAGCTCTCCGTCTTCGGTCAGGACGAGGCGATCACGACGCTCGCCTCCGCGATCAAGCTCGGCCGCGCCGGCCTCGGGCATCCCGAAAAACCCGTCGGCTCGTTCCTGTTCGCCGGCCCGACGGGGGTCGGCAAGACCGAGGTCGCGAAGCAGCTCGCCTCGGTGCTCGGGATCGGCTTCCTGCGCTACGACATGAGCGAGTACATGGAGGCGCACACCGTCTCGCGCCTGATCGGCGCCCCCCCGGGCTACGTCGGTTTCGATCAGGGCGGGCTCCTCACCGACGCCATCCGCAAGACACCGCACGCCGTGCTCCTCCTCGACGAGATCGAGAAGGCGCACCCGAACCTCTTCAACATCCTCCTCCAGGTGATGGATCACGCCACGCTCACCGACAACAACGGCCGCCAGGCCGACTTCCGCAACATCATCTTGATCATGACCACCAACGCCGGCGCGCAGGAGATGGCCGCCGCCGCGATCGGATTCGGCGGCCGCTCCAACGCCGAGAAGGGCGCGAAGGCGATCGAGCGCCTCTTCAGCCCCGAGTTCCGCAATCGCCTCGACGCCACCATCGCCTTCGACACGCTGTCGCCGCCGGTGATCGAGCGCATCGTCGACAAGTTCATTCTCGAGCTCGACGCGCAGCTGAACGAGAAGCGTGTGTTCATCCAGCTCACACCGGCGGCGCGCGCCTACCTCGCGGAAAAGGGCTACGACCCGACCTTCGGCGCGCGGCCGATGGCGCGTCTCATCCAGATCGAGATCAAACGCGTCCTCGCCGACGAGATCCTCTTCGGTCGCTTACGCGATGGAGGCCGCGTCGAGATCGACGCCGTCGATGCCGCGCTGGCGTTCGCATACACCGCCGCCGAACCGACCGCCGCGCGACCTGCCGAGGAGCCCGACGAGATCGAGACAGCGCAGGCGAATCCCGGCGCTGACAAGGATCCCGTCGAGCGGTGACGTGAAGGACGCAGACACCGTGTCTGAATCCATGACGCGTCCGGGAACCTTTCGGCTCACTTGTACGCGCTCTGCTCGCCCATCCACGTGATCTCGCGCGCAACTGCGGCACGCTCCTCTGCGAGATAGTCGCGGACGGCGCGCGCCAGACGCGGGTCGGCGAGGTAGTGCATGCTGGTCGTCGGGCGGGCGTCGAAGCCGCGCAGGTGCTTGAACTCGCCGCCGGCGCCGGGCTCGAAGCGCGTGATGCCCGCGCGCAGGCAGAGCTCGATCGCGGCGTAGTAGCAGACGTTGAAGTGCAGGTAGCGGAGCTCCTCGAAGGCGCCCCAGTAGCGGCCGTAGAGGACGTCGTTCTTGGCGACGTTGAACGTGCCGGCGACGACCGTGTCGCCGCGGTGCGCGACGACGAAGCACAGTCGCGCGCGCCAGCGTCGGTAGAGGAGCTCGAAGAGCGCGAGGTTCAGGTACTGCCGTCCCCAGTAGAGTTTGTCGACCGTATGCATGTAGAGGCGGAACATCGGACGGACGAGCGCCTCCGGGATCTCGTCGCCGCGCCGCGCGGTGACGACGATGCCCTGCGACTCGAGCTCGCGGCGTTCGCGCTTGATCTGGGTGCGACGCTTGCTGCGGAAGGCGTCGAGGTAGTCGTCGAACGTCCGCCAGCCGGGATTGATCCACTGGAACTGGTAGCCCGTGCGCTCCTCGAAGCCGAGGGCGCCGAGCGTAGCCACCTCGTCGGGAAGACAGAAGTTGACGTGCGCCGACGAGAACCCCTGGCGCGCGCAAATCTCCTGCAATTTGCCGGCGAGCGCGCGAATGACGGCGGCACGGTCGGTGTCGGGGTGGGCGAGGAAGCGCACGCCGGTTGCCGGCGTGAACGGCGTGGCGACGAGGAGCTTCGGATAGTAGGCGATGCCTCCGCGTGCCGCGGCCTCGGCCCAGCCGTGATCGAAGACGAACTCTCCCTGGCTGTGCGCCTTCACGTAGAGCGGGCAGGCGCCAACGAGCCGCCCGGCGTCGCGCAGTACGAGGTGTCGCGGCAGCCAGCCGCTCTCCGCGGAGACACACCCCGCTTCTTCGAGCGACGCGAGCCAGCCCCATTCGAGGAACGGCGAGCCGTCGCCAACCAAGGCGTCCCATTCGCCGGGCGCGACCGCTGCGAGTCCGCTCAGGACCTCGATCTGCATGCGTGCGATGCCGCGTTCGCCAACGCGATCGCGCGTGGCGACGTACGGCACTCTGGCCGACTGTAACGGACGCCGCCGCCGCGACGCAATTGACATAGGAGCATGACCGACTACTGTGGGCTACCGCACCCGCCACGGAGGGACGCACACGCAGGTCATGCACGTATGGCTCGAGCTGTGAGGTCGGGCGTCGTCCGCGCGCGCGGCCTCGAGTTCCCGACGCTCGAGGCGGGCGACGGTCCGCTCGTGCTCTGCCTGCACGGCTTTCCGGATCATCTCGAGTCGTTCCGCCATCAGCTGCCGGTGCTCGCCGCTGCGGGGTTCCGTGCCGTCGCGCCGTGCATGCGCGGGTACGCGCCGAGCGCCATTCCCAAAGGCGGCGGCTATCAGACGGCGGCGCTCGCCGAGGACGCGATCGCGATCATCGAGGCGCTCGGCTACGACGACGCCGTCGTGTTCGGGCACGACTGGGGTGCGCTTGCGGCCTACGGCGCCGCGCTCGCGGCGCCGCAGCGTGTGCGGGCGCTGGTCACCGCCGCCATACCGTACGGGCCGCAGTTCATGACCGCCTTCACGACCAACTACACGCAGCAGCGCCGCTCCTGGTACATGTTCTTCTTCCAGACGCCGTTCGCCGAGGCCGCTGTGGCGTACGACGACTTCGCTTTCCTCGAGCGGCTCTGGGCCGATTGGTCGCCGGAATGGCGATGGCCCGAGGAGGCCATGATGCGGGTGAAGGAGACCTTTCGACGTCCGGGAGTTCTCGAGGCGGCGCTCGGCTACTATCGCGCCGCGTTCAACCCCGCGCTGCAGGATCCGCGCTACGCCGTCCTCCAGGGTCGTATGTTGATGGAGCCGATCGACGTTCCGGCGATGGTGCTGCACGGTGCCGACGACGGATGTATCGGAGTCGAGCTGCTGGAAGGCATGGACGCGTTCTTTTTGCGCGAGTTGCGTGTCGAGATCGTGCCGGGGACGGGGCACTTCCTGCATCAGGAGGCGCCGGACGCAGTCAATCGCCTGATCCTGGACTTTCTCCGCGCCTGAACCGAGCGCCGCGTCGTCCGGCGGCCACGGTGGAGTGTCGCCGTCAATAGCCGGTGATGCCGGTCCAGACGACCACCAGGCCGCTCGCATCGAACGTGACCGTGCGCCCGGTTCCATAGAGCCACACGCTGCCGCCGTCGGCGGTGCGCTGCACTTCGCGCGGTGCTCCGAGGACCGCCCGTACCGTCGCGGCATCGGCACCGACCGCGAGTCCGGGCGGGCGGGGGGGTGGCGCGTTCTGCGCCGCGAGCGTCTGCTCGGTGCGCGCGAGGCTCGCCTCGAGCGCACCGTCGCGCGCCTCGAGCGCCGCGATGGCGCGCCGCATCTCCTCGATGTCGGCGTGCGGCGTCGGCATCGGCGTGCTGCGCGTCGCCAGCGGCGTCGGCGTCAGCTCGGGATCGACGACGACCGTCACCTGCGAGGGGTCGCGCACCTGCATCTCGGGCTTGCCGCGATAGGCGGTCACCGGCCCGGTGAGCTGCACGAGCTTGCCGCGATAGCGCTCTCCCACGTCGCCGGGGAACTTGGCGCGGTCGCCGGCGAGGATGGTCGCGGTGAAGCCGGCGAAGTTCGGCGCGAACGCGAGCACGGTGGCGAGCGGCGAGTCGTAGGCGGCCACGACCCGCCCTTCGATCGTCACGTCGCGGCCGACGTAGTCCCCGGCGCGGGTCGCGGGTACGACCTCCGCGGCCGCGGAGGAGGCAAGGCAGGCGACGAGCGCGAAGGCGACGGCCCTTCCGAGGCGGTGCGACATGCCGCATCCTCGCGTTTCGACCTCCGCAGTGTCAAGAAACGGTACCGACCGCTATGCTCTCCCCACCGCGCGTTCCGGTGGGCGCCGGAAAGGAGCACGCCATGGATGATCGACCGTCTCGCCTGGTTCTCAAGACCTTGAAAGAGGTGGGCCGCTACGCGGTCGGTATCACGTGGGGCGACGGCCACGAGAGCATTCTTCCCTACCGCGACCTCCGTGCGCACTGCCCATGCGACGCATGCCGGGCGACACCAGACGAGGCGCCGCCCGCGGCGGCGCAGCAGCTCGCCGACCTCCAACGGCTGGGTGAAGCTACGCTCGTCTTTCGCTGGGGCGACGGCCATGAGAGCCTGTTCGTCGCCGAGGAGCTGCGTACGCGCTGCCGCTGCGCCTATTGTGCCGGGGAGCCGAACTACCCGATCACGAATCAGTGAGTCAGCGCGGGCGAATCGAAAGCGCGCGCAGCAAGGGACGGGCGGCGAGCAACGTCCCGTGACGACCCTGTCGCCCGGCGTCGAGGAGCGTCTTCGCCAGTTGCAATGACGGGGCGACCGACTCCTCGATGAGGGTGATCTCCGGCTCCTGCCGTGCCGCCGCGGCGAGCGTCCGCAGGCGAGTCTCGAGGCCCACGAGTTGACGTGCGGCGTCCTCGCAAAAGGTCCGCAGCTCGTCGACGGCTGGCCCTTTCGGCGGTCGTTGCATCACGTGCCCTCCGGGGTTCTTCCACAGTTGTGGATTGCGGCTACGGTCACGGCGAAACGGGGGGTTGGCGCGACGGTCCACCGCTCTACACACAGGGGCGCCCGACGACCCGGGGCGCCGCCGCCGGACCGTACGGCGGAAGCGCGGCGGATGTTCGGCATGGTCAGCGCGAAGGCGAAGGAGTGGGTGCGGACGACGTGTCTGGACTGGCGGCCGTGACTTGAACGGTGACTCGGTAGCGCGGCGCCTCTCCCGCATGCAGCATCTGTGGGATAACGAGGACGCCCGCGCCGTCGAGCGTGCGGAGTGACTGTGAGGCGCGGGAAAGTGCGTTGCGGACGGCTTCGGCGATCGTTGCGTCGGAGGCGCCAACGACCTCGACCATGACCGGCGAGTCGCCGTCTCGGTCGGTGGCTTCTGCGTACTTGGCGCGGATCTTCCCTGTATAGCGCGGGGCGTGCGCTAGCGACTCGTTCATCGAGAAACGTCCGATCTGTGGGGGAGTGGAAGTGCGATCATAGCCGGCGGATCTCCTGATCGAACTGCCTTCGGCACCACCCGGACCCCGCCGTCCGCTACCGCGCTGCAAGACCTAGCGTTACCGACCCGCCGCTGTCAAGAAAAAATTGCGCCGGATCGGAACGATCGCACCGCACGGGACGGGACCGGCCGTTGAGCTCGACGAGGCTCAGCGCCCCCCGGCAACGGCACGTACGGCCGGCTGCGCCAGCCAGCGGGCCGTATGCGAGCGTCGCGGCGTGCGTGCCAGCTCCTCGGGCGCACCTTCCGCCACGATCTCGCCCCCCAGCGCTCCCGCCTCCGGCCCGAGATCGATCAGGTGATCGGCGGCCCGTAGCACGTCGAGGTTGTGCTCCACGACGACGAGCGTGTTCCCCTGATCCACGAGCCGATGGAGGGCGGCGATCAGGCGCTCGACGTCCGCGAAGTGCAGACCGGTCGTTGGCTCGTCGAGCACGAAGAGGGTTCGGCCCGGTCCCGAGCGCCCGAGCTCGGCGGCGAGTTTGATGCGCTGCGCCTCGCCGCCGGACAGCGTGTTGCTCGGCTGGCCGAGCGTCAGGTAGCCGAGCCCGATCTCCTGCAGCATCGCCAGCGGCCTGGCGATGGTTGGGATGGCCGCGAACACCTCCAGTGCCTCGTCGACGGTGAGGTCGAGAACCTCGGCGATCGACTTGCCGGCGTACGTCACCTGCAGCGTGTCCTCGCCGAAACGTCGCCCGTCGCAAGTGTCGCACGCGACGGAGGTCTCGGGCAGGAAGCTCATCTGCATGCGGATCCGACCCTGCCCGGCGCAGGTCTCGCAGCGACCGCCCGGAACGTTGAACGAGAAGCGACCGGGCGCGTAGCCGCGCGCGCGCGCTTCGACGGTGCGGGCAAAGAGACGCCGGACTTCGTCCCAGAATCCGACGTACGACGCGGGAATCGAGCGTGGCGTCCGGCCGATCGGGCTCTGATCCACCTCGACGACGCGGTCGACGAGCTCGTGGCCGGTGAGCGCGCGATGCGTGCCCGGTCGCGGCGCCGTGAGTCCCTTGACGCGCCGCAGGCCGTGGTAGAGGACGTCGCGCGCCAGCGTGCTCTTCCCCGATCCCGAAACGCCGCTGACACACGTCCATGCGCCCAGCGGGATGGAAACCGTGACGCCTTTCAGGTTGTGCGCGCTCGCGTCGTGCACGGTGATGCGCGGCAGGTCGGCGGTCGGGCGCGGCGGCCGCTGCCGCGGACGCGGCGCGGCGAGGTAGCGGCCGGTGATCGACGCGGGGTCGGCGGCGAGCGCCGCCGGCGTTCCCATCGTCACCAGACGCCCGCCGTTGCGCCCGGCGCCCGGCCCGAGGTCGACGACGATGTCGGCGGCGGCGATGGTCTCTTCGTCGTGCTCGACGATCAGCACCGTATTGTGGCGTGCCGTGAGCGTGCGCAGGGTTTCGAGCAGGAGCGCGTTGTCGCGCGGGTGCAGGCCGATCGTCGGCTCGTCGAGGACGTAGCAGGCGCCGCGCAGATTGGATCCGAGCTGGGCCGCGAGACGGATGCGCTGCGCCTCGCCTCCGGAGAGCGTGTCGGCGCTGCGGTCGAGTGTCAGATAGCCGAGCCCGACGGCGGCGAGGAAGGCGAAGCGGGGCGCGAGCTCGGCGACGATGTCGCGCGCGATCTGCCGCTCGCGTGCGTCGAAGCGCCAGGCGGCGACGGTACGCGCGCACTCCTCGACGGTCTGTGCCGTGAGCTCGGGCAGCGACGCCCCGCGGACGCGAACGGCGCGGGCGCGTGCGTTCAGGCGCGAGCCGCCGCACTCGGGGCACGGCCGCGCGCTGACATATGCTTCATAGCCCTCGGCGACGAGCGCCTCGTCGTCGACGCCGGTTTCCTCCGACTCGGCGTAGAACGCATGGCGGCGGAGGAGCGGCAGCACCCCTGCGACGGCGGCGCCGTTGCCGTCGAGGACGCACTGTCGTTGGTGCGTGGTCAGACGGGCGAACGGTCTGTCGACTGGAACGCGCGCCGCCTTGAGCGCGCGCAGCAGCTTCCGCGCGTCCGTGTCGAGACCGAGCTCGTGCAGGGCGGCGAGCGCGCCGCCGCGCAGGCTGCGCGTCGGATCGGTGACGACGAGCTCGGGATCGAGCTCGATCGCGACTCCCGTCCCGCGGCAGGCGTCGCACGCTCCCTGGCGGCTGTTGAACGAGAAGAGACGCGGGTCGAGGACGTCGTAGCCGAGACCGCACGGCGCGCAGAAGAGGCGCTCGCTGAACACCTGCTCACCGGCGCGCGTGAGCACGACCACGACGCCGCCGCCGAGGCGGAGGGCGTCGGCGACGAGGCGCGCCAGGCGCTCGGCGACCTCGTTGCCGGAGAGCCGCGCGACGACGACGTCGACGTCGTGCTCGCGGTAGCGGTCGAGGTCGGGGAGCGGATCGAGCGCGGTGATCGTCCCGTCGATGCGGGCGTGCGTGAAGCGAAGGCGCCGCGCGGCCCGCAGGACGTCGCGGTGGAAGCCCTTGCGGCCGCGTACGACCGGGGCGAGCAGAATGGTGCCCGCCCGTCCAACGCTCGCCTGGACGCGGGCGACGATCTCGCTCCGCGGCAGCGGCTCGATCGGACGAGCGCAGCGCACGCAGTGCTGCACGCCGAGCTTGGCGTAGAGGAGGCGGAGGTAGTGGTAGACCTCGGTGACGGTCGCGACCGTCGACTTCCGCCCGCCGCGGCTGAGGCGCTGTTCGATCGCGATCGTCGGCGGGATACCGGTCACGAGATCGACGTCCGGCCGCGGCAGGATCTTCATGAACTGGCGGACGTAGGTCGAGAGGCTCTCGAGGTAGCGGCGCTGACCCTCGGCGAACACGACGTCGAACGCGAGCGTCGACTTGCCCGAGCCCGAGAGCCCGGTCACGACGATCATCTTGTCGCGCGGCAGCTCGAGCGAGAGGTCGCGCAGATTGTGTTCACGGGCGCCGACGATGCGGATGACGTTGCGGTCCTCGGGGGTGGGTACGGCCGCGATTCGCGCGGCGCTCTCCAGAGGCGGGCGGCGAGCGAGCAGCGGGCGGAGATAGCGTCCGGTGTGCGACGTCGGGCAGGCGGCGATCTCCTCGGGTGTGCCGCAGGCGACGACGGCGCCACCCTCGTCGCCGCCTTCCGGCCCGAGGTCGATCACCCAGTCGGCGCACTTGATCACCTCGAGGTTGTGCTCGACGACGAGCAGCGAATGGCCGCGCTCGATGAGCTTCTCGAACGCCGTCAGCAGCCGCTGGATGTCGTGGAGGTGGAGGCCGGTCGTCGGCTCGTCGAAGATGAAAAGGGTGTGCGCCTTGCCGTCGCGGCCGAGGTGCGCCGCGAGCTTGATGCGCTGCGATTCGCCGCCCGAGAGCGTACTGAGCGGCTGTCCGAGGCGCAGGTACTCGAGACCGACCTCGACGAGCGGCTGCAGGGTGCGGCGTACGTCGGCCTCGTCGGCGAAAAACGCGAGCGCGTCGGCAACGGTCATCGCGAGGACGTCGGCGATCGTCTTCCCGCGGTAGCGGACGTCGAGCACCTCGGGGAGATAGCGCCGCCCGTGGCACGCTGGGCACACCAGCAACACGTCCGAGAGGAACTGCATCTCGACCTGCTCGAAGCCGTCGCCGCGGCAGGTCTCGCAGCGGCCGCCCTCGACGTTGAAGGAAAAGGTCGCGGGTGAGAAACCACGCAGCCGTGCCGCGTCCGTCGCCGCGAAGAGTCGCCGCACGGCCTCGAACATCTTCATGTAGGTGGCGGCGTTGGCGCGCGGCGTCGATCCGATCGGCGCTTGATCGACGAAGATGACCTCGGCGATCTTCTCGGCGCCGTCGAGCGCGTCGCAGGCGCCGGGAGGCGCGGTCGGCAGGCCGCGGCGACGCAGCAGCCCGCGGTAGAGCACCTCGTCGACGAGCGTGCTCTTCCCCGACCCCGAGACGCCGGTGACGCAGACCATCCGCGCCAACGGAATGCGCACGTCGATGCCACGCAAGTTGTTGGCGCGGGCGCCGCGCACGACGACTTCCAGGGTGGCGAGCGGTGCGCGGCGGCGGCCCGGCACCGGGATGCGCGCCGCACCCGAGAGATAGCGTCCGGTGAGCGACCGCGGCGCGGCGGCGATCGCCGCGACCGTGCCCTGCGCCACCACCTCGCCGCCGGCGCTCCCCGGGCCGGGACCCATGTCGATGACGTGATCGGCGGCGGTGATGATCTCGGGGTCGTGCTCGACCACGACCACCGTGTTCCGACGCGCACAGAGATTGCGCATGATGCGGACGAGCCGGGCGCTGTCGCGCGGGTGCAGACCGATCGACGGCTCGTCGAGGACGTAGAGCGTGTTGACCAGCGATGAGCCGACGGCCGTCGTCAAATCGACGCGCTCGATCTCGCCGCCCGAGAGCGTACGCGACTGGCGGTCGAGCGTCAGGTACGCGAGCCCGACCTCGACGAGGTAGCCGAGGCGGGCGCGGATCTCGCCGAGGATCATCGCCGAGGCCGGATCGCGATTGCCGTCGACGGTGAGCTCGGCGAAGAACGCCGCCGCCTCGCCGACGCTCAGCCGGTTCACGTCGGCGATCGAACGGCCGTGGATGCGGAAGTCGAGCGCCTCGGGCTTGAGCCGCGTGCCGTTGCACGCCTCGCACGTGCGATACGAGCGGTAGCGCGACAGGAACACGCGCACGTGCATCTTGTAGGTCTTGCGCTCGAGCCAGCGGAACCAGCCGCGGACGCCGTAGAACCGCTCGTCGCCGTCCTCGATCAGTCGGCGCTGCTCGGGGGTGAGCGTCGCGACCGGCACGTCGGTCGGGATCTTCCGACGCCGGCAGAATGTCAGCAGCGCGCTGCGCTCCTCGGAGGTCGAGGGCGTCGTCCACGGCTTCAGCGCGCCGTCGGCGAGCGAACGCGACGCGTCGGGAATCACCAGATCGAGGTCGAGGTCGATCACGCGTCCGAAGCCGCGGCAGGTCTCGCAGGCGCCGAGCGGGCTGTTGAACGAGAACAAGTTCGCGACGCACTCGCGGTAGGCAACGCCACAGTCGTCGCATTCGAGCGCGGTGCTGTAGTCACGGCGCGCGCCGCCGGGGACGAGGACGGTGAGGCGTCCCTTGCCGTAGTGGAGCGCCTGCTCGAGTGAGCCGACCAGGCGTTTCTTCCCCTCGGGCTTGAGGACGAGGCGGTCGACGACGATGTGCAACGCGTCGCCCGCCGCCGGACTCGCGAGCTCGACGGTGAGCACCGCGTCGCCGACGACGGCGCGGACGAAGCCCTCGCGCAGTAAGCCCGCCGCCACCTCGGTCCACGGCAACGCCGGGGCGCTGAACGGAAAGGCGACATGCACGGCGGTGCCCGCCCACTGTTCGAGGAGCTCGGTGGCGATCGCCGGCGGCGCGCTGCGCCGTACCGGCCGTCCGCAGCGACGGCAATGGAGGACGCCGAGGTTGGCGAAGAGCAGCTTCAGGTGATCGTGAAGCTCGGTCATGGTGCCGACGGTCGAGCGCGAGGTCGTCACCGGGCGTCGCTGATCGATCGCGACGGCGGGCGGGATGCCGCTGATGCGCTCGACGTCCGGCTTCTCCATGCGCTCGAGGAACTGCCGCGTGTACGTCGAGAAGCTCTCGACGTAGCGCCGCTGACCCTCGGCGTAGAGGATGTCGAAGGCGAGCGTCGACTTGCCCGATCCGCTGACCCCGGTGACGACCGTCAGCCGGTTGAGCGGGATGTCGACGTCGATGCCTTTCAGATTGTGCTGACGAGCACCGCGGATCTCGATATGGTCGCTGGACATGTCCTTTGTCGGATCGCGTGTGGGACCAAACGTTCGACTATAGTCGGAACCGAGTCGCTGTGCACGTCGAACCGCGCGTGCGGCGACGCGCGGCCGCGAGGCGACGGTGAGGGACGCTTGCCTTCACGGGGCGATCGCCGGGTATCCCGCGACGCTCGCGGAGGTGCGCTCGTCGACCTCGGCGATCCGCGTCTATGTGGTCGCCGACCTGGAACGGCTCGTCGATCGCGCGGCGCTGCTGCGCGGCGACGCCGAGCCGCCGTACTGGGCGTATCTCTGGACGGGGTCGCGTTGTCTCGCCGAGTACGTGGCGCGCTGGGTCGATCTCCGCGGACAGCGGGTCCTCGACATCGGCTGCGGCCTCGGCCTCGCGGGTCTCGTCGCCGCGCAGCGCGGCGGCGACGTGGTGTTCGTCGACGGGGCGCTGCCGGCGCTGTCGTTCGTACGCGCGAGCTTGCACCTGAATGGGCTCGCCGCCGTGACCGTGTGCGCCGACTACCGAAGGCTCGCCGCGGATGCCCGCTTCGACTGCATCCTCGCCGCCGAGGTCGCCTACGAGCCCGAGACCTATGACCATCTCGCGGCGACGCTCGCCCGTCACCTCGCTCCCGGCGGAACCGCCTTCATCGCCGACGGCTTTCGGACGGATACCCGCGCCCTCTATTGCGCGCTCGCCGCCCACGGCCTCACAACCCGCTCGCTCGAGCTGCGCGCCGCAGAGGAGGGTCGCCCCGCCCGCATCCGTCTCACCGAAGCGAAGCCCAGGCAAAGCGCCCAAGACGCGAGTTGAGCCGAGATGGAGAGAGAGCGGGAGAGCGCAATAGGGCAGAGGGAGGCGCGCGAATTCACTTCGCGCGCCGACGCCCATCGCGAGGCGAAGCCGAGCGGGGGCGAAATCAAGCAAGGGCGAAGTCAAACCAAATACGCCGCCAGCACCTCCTTGAGCTGATCCACGTCGACGGGCAGCCGCAGGCAGCGCACGCCGTCGACGCCGCTCAAGATCCACTTCATGCGCTCGGTCACCGACTCGCTCAGCAACACGAAGGGGATCGTGCGGCCGTGCTGTCGGGCATTGCAGAGCACGGTCAGGCCGCACATGCCCGGCAGCAGCACCTCGCTCAGCACCAGGTCGTACTGCTCGTGTTCGAGGGCGCTGATTGCCTCCTCGCCACTGCCGACGAGATTGGTCGTGTAGCCGCAGCGGCAGAGGATGCGGCTGATCGTCCGGCGGAAGTTCTCGTTGGTCGCGACGAGTAGAATGCGACGTGTGGAAGCGGACGAGCAGCCCATTAAACAGAGCCTGGAGAGCAGAAAGCGTGCCAGCGCGCCGCACGCTGGCGCGCGACGCCAAGCGCTCGGAAGCGCGGTGCCGGCAGAGCCGCGAGCGGACGGGATCGGCGGGGCACATGGCAAAACATGACAGGGTTCCTCTATTCGAGGTGGTATTTTTCCAATTTGCGGTAAAGACGCTGGCGATCGATTCCGAGGATGCGCGCTGCCTGATTCTTGTTGCCGGCGCTCTTCCGCAGCGCCGCGAGGATCAACGAGCGCTCGGCGGTCTCGAGCGACGGTACCTCGTCGCCGTAGGCGAACGGCCCGGCCGCGTCGGCGGGGGCGCGGACGTGCGCGGGAAGGTCGTTGCGATCGAGGGTCGTACCGCTGCCGAGCGCGAAGCAGCGCTCGATCACGTTTTGCAGCTCGCGAACGTTTCCTGGCCAGTCGTAGCGCGTGAGCTCCTCGAGGGCCGCGGGCGTGATCGTCTTCGGCGCTACTTTGAAGAGTTCGCCGTAGCGGCGGACGTACTCGTCGGCGAGGAGCGGGATGTCCTCACGACGCTCGCGCAGCGGTGCCAAGGTGATCGGTACGACGTTCACACGATAGAACAGGTCGGCGCGGAAGCGTCCCTCTCGCACCTCGCCCTCGAGGTCGCGATTGGTGGCGGCGATCAGTCGCACGTCCACCTTCACCGGGCGGGTCGAGCCGAGTGGCACGACCTCGCGTTCTTGGACGGCGCGCAGGAATTTCACCTGCAGCGAGTTCGGGATGTCGGCGATCTCGTCGAGGAAGAGCGTGCCGCCGTCGGCGGCGTAAAAGACGCCGTCGTTGTCGGCGACGGCGCCGGTGAAGGCGCCGCGGCGGTGGCCGAAGAGCTGGCTGTCGAGCAACGTCTCGGAGACGGCTCCGCAGTTCACGGCGATGAACGGCCGCTCGGCGCGCGGTCCGCGGGCGTGGATGGTGCGGGCGACCAGCTCCTTGCCGGTGCCGCTCTCGCCGGTGAGCAGGACCGTGCTGGCGTTCACCGCCACCGACTGGATCGTCCGGTAGAGCTCGAGCATCGGCGGGCTCTGTCCGATCAGCTCGCCGAATCCGTGCGTGCGGGTCACCTCGGCGCGCAAGCGCGCGTTCTCGCGCTCGAGGTCGCCGACCCGTAGCACGTTCTCGAGCGTCATCAGCAGCTCGTCGGGATTACACGGCTTCACCAGGTAGTCGTAGGCGCCGAGCTTCATCGCTTCGACGGCGGCCTGCGTGCTGCCATGACCGGTGAGGACGATCGCCGGCGGCGTGATCAACCGGCGCTCACCGCTACTCGCGGCGATCGGCTGTAGGCGGCGGAGGAGCTGCATGCCGTCCATGACCGGCATGTTGAGGTCGGTGATGACGACGTCGAAGCGCTCGGCAGCGAGGTGGTCGAGCGCCTCCTGTCCGTGCGCCGCGATCGCCACGGCGTAGCCACGGCGCGTGAGAATCTTGGCGACCGAGCGCGCCATGTTGGGCTCGTCCTCGACGAGCAGGATGCGCGCCGTGCGCGTCGGCGTTTCATCGGTCACCCGGCAACCGCCTCTGCGCCCTCGCAGCCGCACGGGAACTCGATGGTGAACGTCGTGCCGACGTTCGGCGTGCTCTGCACGCGGATCTCGCCGCGGTAACGACGCACCACCGAGTGCACGACCGACAGGCCGAGGCCCGTACCCTGTCCCGGCGACTTGGTCGTGAAGAAGGGATTGAAGATGTCCTTCAGCTGATGCTCGGGGATGCCGACCCCGCTGTCGCTGAAGTCGAGTCGCATGCGGTTCGGCGGTACCAGGACGGTGCGGATGCGGAGTTCCCCGCCGTGCGGCATCGCCTGCACGGCGTTGGTGATCAGGTTGAGGAAGATCTGTCGCAGGGCGTTTTGGTTGGCCGAGCAGAGGCCGGTCGCGGCGAAGTCAGTGTGCACACGGACTTCGCTGCTTTGGAGGTACTTGTTCATGAGCAGCAGCGTCTTCCGCAGGAGATCGTTGACGTCGACCGGCTCGAGGTCGACCGTCGACGCGCGCGAGAACTCGAGCAGGTTGTTGATGATCGCTTGCACGCGATCCATCTCCTCGCGGGCGATCTTCAAGTCTTCGCGCACGTCGGCATTGCCGCCGTCGACGATCTCCGAGAGGTCGTAGAGCGCGTTCATGATGATGCCGAGCGGATTGCGGATCTCGTGGGCGATGCCGGCCGCGAGCTGCCCGATCGCGGCCATCTTCTCCGACTGGATCAGCTGATCCTCGAGGCGTTTGCGGTCGGAGATGTCGACGCAGATCTGCTGGATGAAGCGCTGGTCACCGTACTCGATGACGCCGGAGTTGATGAAGACCGGAACGATCGCACCGCTGTGCGTGCGAACGTGCAGATCCTCGCGGCTGGCGTTGCCGTAGCGGCGCGTGTCTTCCCAGAGGCGCGTCGCCGCCTCGCGCTCGCTCGGCGGGTGCAAGTCCCAGCTGTGCATGCCGCGCAGCTCCTCCGAGGAGTGCCCGAGCGACTGCTCGGCGACGACGTTCGCCGAGAGCACGGCGCCGTCGTCCCAGCCGATCTTGAAGATCGCCGCCGGCGCGTTGTCGATCGAGCGGCGATACGTCGCTTCCTGCTCGCGCAGCTGCTCCTCGCGCGCCTCGACGAAGAAGTCGGTGATGTGGAGGATGCGCTCGTCGCACTCCTGCTCGAAGAGCGCCATGAGGTCGGCGCGGTGCGGCCGGTCGGCGGCGTAGCGGCGCCGGAGGTGGTCGCCCATGAGCTGGAAGATCTTGATCTGCCCGGAGAGGAAGCGCGATGCCGGAAACTTGGAGATGAAGCCGCGGCGCGCGTGGCTGCGGAGGAAGACGTAGGTGTCGCAGTCGTCGGGGTCGGCGATGTGGCGGATCCAGCGCTGCAAGGACGCGTCGATGTCGGTGCTGAGGCCCGACCACTGGCTCTCGGCGATGCGGAAGGCGCGGCCGACGTGGCCGACCCACGTGCGCACCACATCGGGAAGGGCGTCGGTGAGCGCGTTCGCCAGCTCGTCGCGGAGCGGGCTCCGCGCCCGCGGGTAGCGCAAGAGCACACACCCTTGCATGTACCCTTCGATGCGCCGCAGGTGATCGGCGAGCGCTTCGTCCTGGCCTGGATCGGGACTCATGACGAGGGTGCGAGGGTCCGCCAAGTTGTCTTACCAACTCGGAAATGCCGTTGCCAGCGGCCCGCGCGTGCGTCCCGCCGCGAGGTTCTCTATGGTGGATGCGCGTCGGGCGGCCGAGCCGGCGCAACCTGCGGACGACGACGATGTTGAAGACTCCGAACGTGCCGGTTCCCGAGGCCGCGTCCGATCCGGACGTCCAACTCATGCTGCGCTTGCGGGCGGGCGACGCGGGCGCGTTCCGCGAGCTGTTCGAAAAACACAGCAGGGCGATCGTGAACTTCGCATACAATTTTGTGGGAAGCAGGCCGCGCGCCGAGGAGCTGGCGCAGGACGTCTTCCTGCAGGTGTACCGCGCCGCCGCGCGCTACGAGCCGAACGCCAAGTTCACAACCTGGCTCTATCGGATCGCGACCAACGCCTGCCTGAACGAGGTTCGCCGGCCGGAGCGCCGCTACCGCACGCGTTCGCTCGAACGCGAGACGGACGACAGCCGTGACCGCACTGAGATCTTCCTACCCGATCCTACGGCTCTCCCGGGGGAGAGCGCATTGGCGGGTCGGGAGCTCGAGGCTAAGATACGCGAGGTGCTGGGCACGCTGCCGGAGAATCAACGTGCGGCGCTGGTCTTGAGCAGGGTGGATGGACTCTCCTACCGCGAGGTGGCGGACGCGCTCGAGTGCTCCGAGAGCGCCGTGAAGAGTCTGGTGTTCCGTGCGACGGCGACCTTGCGCCGCGAGCTCGAGGAGTATCTGTGATCGCCGCTTGTGAGGCCTTCGCGGCGGAGCTGATCGCCTACCTCGACGGCGAGCACACCGAGACCGACGCCGCGCGCATCGAGGCGCACCTCGGTACCTGCCTCGCCTGCCGGCGCGAGATCGAGCGTCTGCGCCGGTTGCGGGCGCTGCTCGGTGAGCTGCGCCCGCTCGAACCCTCCGCTGCCTTTCGCGAAGGAATGTGGCGACGGCTCGATGCGGTGCCGCCGCGTGCCGTCCGCCGTTCGCGCGTAGCGCTCTGGACCGTACCGGCCTTGGCCGCCGCGGCCGCCGTGGCGCTCGTCTGGTACTCGTCGGTCGCGCGCATCGTCGGCGAGGGAAGCGCGATGCGCGACGGGCGCTCACTCGCTGCGGCGTCACGGCCTCGCGGCGACGGCGGAGAGGCGCTGGCGCAGCGTGGACACGAGGGCGCGCGCGAGGAGCGTCGCGACGTCGCCGACGCCGGGAATCTCGACCAGTACCCGCCGGAGCTCGTCGAGCATCCGGAGCTCTTTTTGCGCTTGCCGGTCGTACGACGGCTGCAGAAGCTGCAACACTTCGAGGAGGTGCGGCAGCGTACCGGCGACGAGCCCCTCGGCCAGCTCGCGCCGCGCACGCCGTCGATCGGATGACGATACGGCGTCGGCATCTCGCGGTCGTGGCCGTCCTTGCGTGCGTGCACGGAGCCGCGGGCGTCACCGTCGACCCGTGCCGCGCCGACGAGCTGCGCCTGGTGCAGCGCTGGGACGAATTGTCGCCGACGGAGCGGGGCGAGGCGCTCCACAACTATCAGCGCTTTCGGCAGCTGCCGCCCGATCGACAGCGCGCCGTCGAGCAGAACTACGATCGCTGGCGGGAGTTGCCGCCGCAGGAGAAGGATCGCCTGCGCGACAATTACCAGCAGTATCGTGGGATGTCGCCGGAGGAACGGCGTGATTTTCAACGTCGCTACCGCGACTGGCGGCGGACTCGCTGACCATGGCTGGCGACGTACGCGGTGATCGTCGACGATGCGCGACCGGCGTGGCGCTGCTCGCCGCCGTCGCGCTGATGTCGCTCGGTGCGGCGGCGTCGACGAGCGTCGTGCACGTCCGCCGTCGCGGCATGCCGCGCCTCGGCGCGTCGCACCCGTCGGCGTCACGCGCGTTGCCGCCGACCACGCCGGGCTCGGCGCCGAGTGGCGCCGCCGGCCCACCTCCGCTCGGTGCTGCCGGGCCGCCCCCGCTCGGTGCCGCCGGGCCGCCGCCGCTCGGCGCCGCCGGCCCGCCCCCGCTCGGTGCCGTCGGTGGAGAGCCGCGGGTCGTCGTGCGGGCGGCGCCGCGATCGGACGCGGCGCCTGGTTGCGAGAACGACGCGTGCCCGGATCCGGCAATTCCGGAGAGCGCAGTCGAGGTGATGCCATTCGACGCGGCGGACGAGCAACCCATGGACGTGTCCCCGCGCGACTGACGCGCCGAACGTCGCGGCGCGACTCGAGCGCTACTCGTACGCGCGGCGCGCGTTGGTCGCCTGCGGTGGCGCGGCTATAATCGCTCGTCGTGGAGCGCCGTCCGGGCACCTTTCGTCTCGCCGCCGAGGTCACGCCGCAAGGCGATCAACCCGAGGCGATCCGTCAGCTCTCCGCCGGCCTGCACGCCGGCGCGCCGGCGCAGGTGCTCCTCGGGGTCACCGGATCCGGCAAAACGTTCACCATGGCACACGTCGTCGCCGCGATGAACCGCGCGACGCTCGTCATTGCGCCCAACAAGACGCTCGCGGCGCAGCTCTACAACGAGTTCCAGGTACTCTTTCCCGACAACGCCGTCCGCTACTTCGTCAGCTACTACGACTACTACCAGCCCGAGGCCTACGTCCCGAGCACCGACACGTTCATCGAAAAGGATGCGTCGATCAACGACGAGATCGACAAGATGCGTCACTCAGCGACCAAGGCCCTGCTCGAGCGCACCGACACCATCATCGTCGCCAGCGTGTCCTGCATCTACGGCCTCGGCTCGCCGACCGAGTACTTCGAGAACCTCGTCTTCCTCGAGCGCGGCGTCGCCGCCGACCGCGACCAGGTGCTGCGCAAGCTGGTCGACATCCAGTACGAGCGCAACGACGTCGACTTCCACCGCGGCACGTTCCGTGTTCGCGGCGACGTCGTCGAGATCTTCCCGGCGTACGAGGAGGCGCGTGCGTTGCGCGTCGAGTTCTTCGGCGACGTCGTCGAGACGATCACCGAAATCGATCCGCTGCGCGGCAAGGCGCTGCGCGGCCTGCAACGCGTCGCCGTCTATCCCGCGAGTCACTACGTGACCAGCGAGCCGCGTCTCAAGCAGGCGATCGCCGCCATCCGCGACGAGCTGCGCGAGCGCCTCGCGGCGCTGCGCGCCGAGAACAAGGTCCTTGAGAGCCAGCGGCTCGAGCAGCGCACCCTCTACGACCTCGAGATGCTCGATGAAATGGGCTTCTGCCACGGCATCGAAAACTACTCGCGCCACCTCGACGGGCGTCGCCCGGGCGAGCCGCCGTCGACGCTCATCAGCTACTTTCCGCAGGACTACCTGCTGATCGTCGATGAAAGCCACGTGACCGTGCCGCAGATCGGCGGCATGTACCGCGGCGACCGCTCACGGAAGGAGACGCTCGTCAATTTCGGGTTTCGCTTGCCGTCGGCGCTCGACAACCGGCCGCTCAGCTTCCGCGAGTTCGAGGCGGCGGTGGGGCAGGTGGTGTTCGTTTCGGCGACGCCGGGCGCGTACGAGCTCGAGCGCGGCGGCGGCGTCGTCGTCGAGCAGCTCATCCGGCCGACGGGACTCGTCGATCCCGAGATCAGCGTGCGGCCGGCGCGCGACCAAGTCGACGATCTGCTCGAGGAGATCCGCAAGCGTGTCGAGGTCGATGAGCGCGTCCTCGTCACCACGCTCACGAAGAAGATGGCGGAGGATCTGGCCGACTACTTCCAGGACATCGGTCTCAAGGTCCGCTACCTCCACTCCGACATCGAGACCATCGAGCGCGTCGACATTCTCCGCGACCTGCGACGCGGTGTCTTCGACGTCTTGGTCGGGATCAATCTCCTGCGCGAGGGGCTCGATCTGCCGGAGGTCTCGTTGGTCGCGATTCTCGACGCCGACAAGGAAGGGTATCTGCGCTCGGCGCGCTCGCTCATCCAGACGATCGGACGCGCCGCGCGCAACGTCAACGGCACCGTCATCATGTACGCCGACACCATCACCGACTCGATGCGCACCGCTCTCGACGAGACCGCGCGCCGGCGCACCATTCAGCGCGAGTACAACACCGAGCACGGCATCACGCCGCGCACGATCATCAAGGCGATCGGCAATCCGCTGGTCGCGATCGCCGAGGCCGACTATCTCGAGGTCCCGCTCGATGAGAGCGAGACGGGCGAGGAGTGGCCGGAGCTCGACGAGATTCCGCGTGTCGTCGATCGCCTGCGGAAGGAGATGAAGCAGGCGTCGGCCGCGCTGGATTTCGAGCGCGCCGCCGAGCTGCGGGACCGTATCGTCGCGCTCGAGCGCCATCGTCTCGGCCTTACGCCGGCGGCGGAGTCTAGATCTTTCCTGCGTCGCGCGGAGCCGTGACTCAGGGAAGTTGCGACCGATCGTCGCGTGCGTCATAATGACGCACATGCGCACCGCCACCGTACGTGAGGCCCAACACAATCTTCCGAAGATCCTACGATCAGTGAGCCGCGGTGAGGTGGTCGAGATCACCCGGCGCAATCGGGTGGTCGCTCGCCTCGTACCCGCCGCGGCTCGACCTGTGGGCGGGCTCCCCGACTTCGTCGCGCGGGCACGTGCGATCTGGGGTCGGCGTCCCGGCGGAAAGCCCACGAGTGAGATCGTGATCGAGGCTCGGGCAGATAGGCGGTGACGTTGTGGCTCGACACGAGCGCCCTGGTCTCGCTCTACGTTCCTGAGGCGAGGTCCGAGCGCGTGGCACGCCTGGTCCGGCGCGCCGGCGACCCGATCCCGTTTTCTCAGCTCCATGAGCTCGAGCTGGCCAACGCGCTCCGGCTCCGCGTGTTTCGCTGCGCGGCCAGCCGGAGGCAGGTCGACGCGACGCTCGCTCGCGTCATGGACGATCTCGATGCGGGAATTCTGCGGCGAGCGGCGGTCGATTGGCCGCTGGCGCTGGCGAGGGCCATCGAGCTCGCGGAGCGGCACACGGCGCGCCTCGGCTGCCGGTCACTCGATCTTCTCCACGTGTCGGCTGCGATGCTGTCGGCCAGCGATCGTTTCGTTACGGCGGATCGCCGCCAGAGCACGGCGGCACGCCGTGCCGGCCTGGTGACGACCCGGGTCGCCTGACGCGCGATACGCCGGCTCAGCGGCCAGCGGCCATCGACCGTGGTGGAGCGTCGTTTGCGCGAGTCGAGCGCGAGTTCTTCGCGCAGGCGTGTTTCGTCGGCCAAACCGTGCTCGGCCACTCGGTCCAAGCCTCTGTTGCGGCGCAACGGATCCTCACATGGGCGAGAGCTCAGCTTCGTTCGACGGTAGTCAGCCGTTGGCTACGACGCTTGCCGGCTTTGCTGAGGCGCCGGCGCGTGAGCGCGGCGTACCTCTCGGCTCCTGGGCGCGGGGCGATGCGGACGCGTTGAGCGACGTCGATTTGATCGTCGTCGCACCGTCGACGCGGCCAGTCGTCGACCGGTTCCGAGACTAGCCGGAGCCCCGTCGGCATCGACCTTCTTGTCTACACACCAGAGGAGCTCAGCCGCGAACGACGCCGGAGCCGTTTTGTCCGCCACGCCGTTCGTGAAGCGCGTCGGTTGATGTGGCGGCCGCCAATTGAATGGATCGCCGCGCGCCGTCACGGCTCCAGTGTCGATATCGTAAGAGCCGTGAGCGACCTGCGCGAGCTCGATCCTTCTGCCGACACCTCCGTGCGGGGCGCATCCGCGACGACCTCGATGTCGATAGGAAGTCGATAGTCGATGTCGATAAGAAACTTTAGCTGCGTAGTTGACGGAAGAACCGCATTATCGGCACATCCTCGGCGAGCCGATCGCGCGCGTCCGCATCCGCCTCGCCGAACGTGAGGCCGCGGCGCGCCAGAAGGCGCTCGACCCGGCGCGCGATCGCCGCGACGAGGCGCGCGAGCTCGCCCGGCGTCGGCGGGGGCGCCTGAACGAAGCGCCAGTCGTCACCGTCACGGGCGAAGACACCGTCGAGCGCAAGCGTGTGGTAGTGAACATTGAGATTGAGGCCGCTCCCAAAGCGCTGGATCGCGGTCACGGCACCGGTCTCCGCCCCGGTGATCCCGGCGCGCCGCGCGCGGCGGCGATAGTAGCCGCCCAGCGCGCGGGCGTAGACGGCGAGCACCTCGCGACAGAGGTCGTGGTTCCACGCCAAAAGATAGCGCAGCCGCGCGAGCCGCGCTGGCGCGTTGGAACGGCGCCTCGACGCAGTGCACGCGGAGTGGACGGCTCAGCCGGGGCATCGCGATCCGGTCTTTGCACGCGACGGCTCCGTGCGCGCTTGGCGCGAGGCACCGGACGCGATTCATTGGGAGCTCAGCATTCGTCGCGCGGCGCCGCCGCTCTTGATGCTCGTCGGCGATCGCTACGTTCCATGACACGTCCGCCGCTACTCGTATGCCTCCGCGCCCGTTGGTAGACCGCGCCGCCGCCGATATAATCGAGGGCCGTGGAGCGCCGTCCGGGCACATTTCGTCTCGCCGCCGAGGTTACGCAGCAGGGGCGCACCGGATCGCCGGACGCGACCGCGGCCCCCGACGTCGCGACCGCCCGCGCGTCTGGCCCCGTCACCGTGCTGGTCGCGCACGAGGCCGACCTCGACGCCAAGCTCGCCGGCCTGCCGCCGCGCCCGGGCGTGTACCTCTTGCGCGACGCGCACGGCAAGGTGATCTACGTCGGCAAGGCGAAAAGCCTGCGCAGCCGCGTGCGCTCGTACTTCCGCGGCGGCGACGAGCGCGCGCAGGTGCGTTTTCTCGTCAGCCGGGTGACGAGCTTCGAAACGCTCGTCGCCGGCAACGAGAAAGAGGCGCTGATCCTCGAGAACAATCTGATCAAGCAGTACAAGCCGCGCTACAACATCCGCCTCAAGGACGACAAGAGCTACGTCAGCGTGAAGATCGAGGAGGCGAGCGACTGGCCGCGCCTCGTCGTCACCCGCAAGCTGGTGCGCGACGGCTCGCGCTACCTCGGCCCGTTCTCGTCGGCGTGGTCAGTGCGAGAGACCCTCGGGACCTTGCGCAAGATCTTCCCGCTGCGCAGCTGCAGCGACGCCGTCTTCCGCAATCGCTCGCGCCCGTGCATCGAGTACCAGATCAAGCGCTGCTCCGGTCCGTGCTGCCTCGTGGTCGACCGCGACGAGTACGCCCGCAACCTCGCGCAAACGGTCGAGCTCCTCGAGGGCAAGAACCAGCCGATCGTCCGCGCGTTGCAGACACGCATGCACGAGGCCGCCGAGGCGTTGCGCTTCGAGGAGGCGGCGCGTCTCCGCGACCAGGTGCGTGCAATCGAGACCACGGTCGAGCGCCAGCAGGCGGTGGCGCACTGGGGGAGCGACCAGGACGCCTTCGGCGTCTATCGCGAGGGCGGCTTCGTCGAGGTACAGGTGCTGCTGGTGCGGGCGGGCAAACTCTCCGGCAATCAGACGTACAGCTTCGAGGACTTCGAGTTTCCCGACGACGAAGTCCTGTCCGCGGTGCTGACGCAATTCTACGACGGCGAGCGGCCGGTGCCGGACACGATCCTAGTCCCGATTGCGCTCGAGGACGCCGCGGTGCGCGCCGAGTATCTGAGCGAGCACAAGGGCCGGCAGGTCGAGATCCTCTGCCCGCAGCGCGGCGCGAAGCTACGCCTGGTGCAGATGGCGCGCGAGAACGCCGCGCACAGTTACGCCGAGCGCCGCGACGTCGGCGCGCGGCGCGAGCGCATGCTCGAGGAGCTGCAGGCGAAGCTCCACCTGCGCAACGCGCCAAAACGTATCGAGTGCTTCGACATCTCCAACATCCAGGGAAACCTCTCGGTCGGCTCGATGGTCACGTTCGATGAAGGCGAGCCGTGCAGCGCCCGCTACCGCCGCTACCGCATCCGCACCGTCGAGGGCGCCGACGACTTCGCGTCGATGTACGAGGTCCTCGGCCGGCGCTACCGGCGCGCACGCGAGGAGAACGATTTCCCCGACCTGCTCGTCATCGACGGCGGCAAGGGGCAGCTGAACGTCGCCGTCGAGGTGCTGCGCGAGCTCGCGATCGACGGCGTCGACGTGATCTCGCTCGCGAAGATGCACGTCGAGCGCGATCCCCGGGCCGCGGCCGTGCGGCGCTCCGAGGAGCGGGTCTTCCTGCCGGGGCGGAAAAATCCGGTCGTGCTGCGCCGCAACTCGACGGCGCTCTTCCTCCTCCAGCGCGTGCGCGACGAGGCGCACCGCTTCGCGATCACGTACCACCGCGAGCTCCGCCGGCGCGACCGGCTGCACTCGCGGCTCGAGGACATCGAGGGCATCGGTCCCGGCCGCCGTCGCGTGTTGCTGCGCCACTTCGGCAGCCTGAAGCGGCTGCGCGCCGCCTCCATCGACGAGATCACGGCGGTGCCCGGGATCTCGACGCGCCTCGCTGCCGACATCCATGCGCAGCTCGCAGCGCCGGAGCCCGTCGGCGGTGACCGCGGCGCGCCGGACCCCGGCGTGTCGAAGGTCGACGAGGTAGGCACAGGCGAACGCCGCGTCGATCAGCGTGCGCCGGACGCACAGGCGCCAGATTCCGAGGGCGACGTCGGCGATCGAACGCCGAACGGTGACTGACGCGGCGTTAGGAGGCGCGTGACGCGTGCGGCGCCGCCCCCGGCGCCGCCATACCCATCGAGGATCCATTCAGCCGGGCATCGCTCGCCCGGCGGGAAGGAATGCGGCGGTGGGGGATCGCGTGCCGGTGGGGTCGTTGGTCCTGCTGCCGCTCACGGCGGGCGTCCTCGCTGGCGGCGGGCTCGTCACCGACGGGCACGTCGCGACGTCGGTCGCCGCCCTCGTCACCGCGCTCGTGCTCGCAGCCGCGGGGTGTGTCGCGGCGGATCGTCACACCCGACTCGTGCTGCTCGCGCTCGTGTGCGGTGGAGCGATCGGCGCGGCACGCGCGTGGGTCGCCTGCGCGCCGCTGCCCCGCGACCACATCGCATGGCAGGTGGGCCCGACGCCGATCGCGATCGAGGGGACCGTCGTTGCGAGCGCTCACGTCGGGACGGCGCTCCGCCTCAGACTCCACGTCGAGCGCTATCGTAGCGCCAGCGGCCGCGGTCCCACGCGCGGCGCCGTCGGGCTGACGATCGCACATCCGACGCGCGACTGGCTTCCGGGTACGCAGCTGCGCGCCGTCGGCCGCCTGCATCGTCCGCGCGACTTCGGCAACCCCGGCGAGTACGACACGCGGCGGACGCTCGCACGCCAGGGCATCTACGCGACGATGTTCCTCTGGGACGAGCGCGGCCTCACGACGCTCGACACGCTACCGCGCGATCTCGCATCGAGGCTGCGTATGCGCCTCGCTGCCCCGCTCGCGCGCGTCCGAAGTGCCCTCGGTGCCTCGATCGACGCCAGCGCCGACGAACCCGCCCGCGGGTTCTTGCGTGCAGTACTGATCGGCGAGGGTCGCGCGCTCACCGATGACGCGCGCCGTGCGCTGGCACGCACCGGCCTGTCGCACGTGGCGTGTGTCGCGGGGTTCCATCTCGCCGTCGTCACGGCCGCCGCCGTCCTCGGTGTCCGTTGGCTGCTCCTCCGTTCGGAGCACGTCACGCTGTCGTGGAACGTCGCGAAGATCGCGGCGCTCGCCGGAGTGCCGATGGTCGCGGTGTACGCGGCGCTCGCCGGCGGGTCGATTTCGGCGTCGCGTTCACACCTCATGTACGTGGCGCTCCTCACGGCGGTGCTGGCGGACCGTCGCACCGACGGCATACGCAGTCTCGCCGCAGCGGCCCTCGTGCTCGCGCTCGCGGTCCCCGACGTCGTCGCCGACATCTCGTTCGAGCTCTCCTTCGCGTCCGTGGCGGCGCTGATCCTCACCGCGACGGCGCCGCGCACCCGACCCGCATCGACACGCTGGCAGCGCGTGGCGGCGATCGCGATCGCCTCGCTGCGCGTTTCGTGTGCCGCCGGCGCGGCAACGGCGCCGCTGACGGCGTGGCATTTCCAGCAAGTGTCGTTCATCGGGCCGCTGGCGAATCTGCTCACGCTTCCCCTCCTCGGACCGGCGACGCTCTTGCCCGGACTCGCGGCGCTACCGCTGCTGCCGGTGGCGCCGCTCGTCGCCGGGCTGCTGCTGCGCGCCGCGGCGCTCGCCGCCACGACCGGTCTCGCGCTCGCCGCGGCGCTCGCCGCCGTCCCCGGCGCGGCGTTGGAGACGCCGATGCCGACGCTCCTCGAGGTCGCCGCGGGCTACGCGGTGCTCGCGCTGCCGATCGCGTGGCGGCGGCTCGGGCCGCGGCGTCGCGCCGTCGCCGTCGCGGTGCTCGCGGCGCTCACGGCGGCCGACGCGGCCTACTGGACGTGGGAGCGCTGTCTCGACCCGCGGCTGCGCGTCACGTTTCTCTCCGTCGGGCAGGGCGACGCCGCCGTCGTCGAGCTGCCGCACGGCGGCGGCACGGTCGTGATCGACGGCGGCGGCATGCCGGGGGGCTTCGACACCGGCGAGCGACTGATCGCGCCGTTTTTGCGCTCGCGGAAGATCATGCGCCTCGACGCGCTCGCGCTCTCGCACCCGCAGCTCGATCACTACGGCGGCCTCGCCTACCTCGCGGAGCACTTCGCGCCGCGCGAATTCTGGTCGAATGGTCGCACCGCCGACGTGCCCGGCTTCGCGCGCCTGACGCATGCCCTCGATGCCGCCGGCACGCGACGCGTGGTCCTGCGTCGCGGCATGTGTGCGCGCGAGCGCGGCGGCGCGCGCATCGACGCCGTCCATCCGGTGGTGCCCGATGACGAGGATCTGAACGACGGCTCGCTCGTGTTGCACGTCGCATACGGTGCGGCGAGCGTGCTCTTCACCGGCGACGTCGAGCGCCCGGGCGAGCTCGAGATGCTCGCCGCCACGCCGGAGGTCGGGAGTGCCGTCCTCAAAGTCGCGCATCACGGCAGCGCGACGTCGACGGCGCCGCCTTTCCTCGACGCGGTGGCGCCGCGGCTCGCCGTGATCTCCGACGGCGCCGACAACCGCTTCGGCTTCCCTGCTCCCGTCGTGCTGCAACGGCTGCGCGAAGCGGGCGTCGACGTGTGGCGCACCGACGAGGACGGCGCCGTGCGCGTCGTCTCCGACGGCGTCCGCCTCGTCGTCAGCGCGCCGTGCGGCACGCGGCCGTCACGTGTGCTCGGGCTCACGCGCGCTGCCGCGTCGGCGCGATTTGAATTCCCGACATCCCTTTGGTAGCTCTGCACGATTCCGAAAGTCGCTGGATGAAAGCCCTCGGGGGAGTCAAAGGATTCCATGACATCGTCCCACCGGAGAGCGAGCGGTTCACGGCCCTCGAAGACCGTCTGCGCGGCGTCCTGAGATCCTACAACTACGACGAGATCCGCGTTCCGATCGCGGAGCGTACGGAGCTCTTCGCGCGCTCGCTCGGGGAGACGACCGACATCGTCGAAAAAGAGATGTACACCTTCGATGATCGCGACGGCACCTCGCTCACCTTGCGGCCCGAAGGGACGGCATCGGTGGTGCGCGCGGCAATCGCGGCCGGGCTCGCGCAGCGCGAGCGTGTCGCCAAACTCTACTACACGGGCCCGATGTTTCGGCGCGAGCGCCCGCAACGCGGGCGCTCGCGCCAGTTCCATCAGATCGGCGCCGAGCTGATCGGACGCGACGACGCCATGGCCGACGCCGAGACGGTGGTCCTCTTCGCCGACTGTCTGACTGCGGCTGGTGTCTCGACGGCGCACATCGTCCTCAACTCGCTCGGCGACGCCGCCTGCCGCCCCGCGTACCGCGCCGCGCTCACCGCGTACGGCGAGGCGCACGTGGCGGAGCTCTGCGCCAACTGCCGCCAGCGGCTGACGCGCAATCCGCTCCGCCTCCTCGACTGCAAAGAAGAAGGCTGCCGGCGCGTCATGGCCGATGCGCCGCGGGTCACCGACCACCTCTGTGACGCCTGTCGCGCACACTTCGACGAGGTGAAGCGTCTGCTCGCCGCCGCCGACATTGCCTTCAGCGAAGACCCCCGCCTCGTCCGCGGCCTCGACTACTACGTGCGCACCGCGTTCGAAGCGCTGGCGCCGAACCTGGGCGCGCAGAACGCCGTCGGCGGCGGCGGGCGCTACGACGGCCTCGTCGAGGCGCTCGGCGGACCGCCGCTCGCCGGCGTCGGCTTCGCCCTCGGCGTCGAGCGTCTGCTGCTCGCCGGCGAAGCGAGCACCGTGGACACGAGTCCGCAGGTCTCCGTCATTCCACTCGCCGCGGCGGCGACGCTCGCCGCGTTGCAGATGGCACGCCGCCTGCGCCTCGCCGGCGTACGCACGGAGCTCGAGTCGAGCGGCCGGAGCGTGAAGAGCGCCATGCGACGCGCCGACAAGCTCGGGGCGCGCTTCGCGATCCTCGTCGGCGACGACGAGCTCGCGGCCGGACGCGCCACGGTGCGGGATCTACGCGCGCAGCGCGATCACCGCCTCGTGCTCGCCATCGACGCCGCCGGCGCGGCCCTCATGGATGGACTGCATGCGATCGCCGCGAGCGCGCCGCCGGTCGGGGCGGGAGGAGCCGCCGGTGGCTGAGGCGCTCGATACGCTCGGAGAGTGGTCGCGCAGCGACTACGCCGGCGATCTCCGGCCCGCGGACGCCGGGCGCGACGTCACCGTCATGGGATGGGTGCACGGCCGGCGCGACCATGGCGGCGTCATCTTCCTCGACGTGCGCGACCGCAGCGGCCTGGTGCAGGTCGTGCTCGACCCCGAGCGTAGCGCCGCGGCCCACGCGCGCGGCGCCGACGTCCGGCTCGAGTACGTGGTCGCGGTTGGCGGACGCGTCGTGCCGCGCTCACAAGAGACCGTCAATGCCGAGTTGCCGACGGGTGCGATCGAGATCGTCGGCCGCGAGCTGCGCGTCCTGAACAGCGCGCGTCCGAGCCCGTTTCCGATCGAAGATGCGATCGAGATCGCGGAGAACGTCCGCCTGCGCCACCGCTACGTCGACCTGCGGCGCCCGCGCATGGTCCGCAACCTCTGGCTGCGGCATCGCCTCGCGGCGCGCACGCGCGCCTACCTCAACGCCGCCGGCTTCCTCGAGATCGAGACGCCGGTCCTGACGCGCAGCACGCCGGAGGGCGCACGTGACTACCTGGTGCCGAGCCGCGTGCATCCGGGCAGCTTCTACGCGCTGCCGCAGTCACCGCAGCTCTTCAAGCAGCTGCTGATGGTCGCCGGGGTGGATCGCTACTACCAAATCGCGCGCTGCTTCCGTGACGAAGACTCGCGCGCCGATCGCCAACCGGAGTTCACGCAGATCGACCTCGAGACGTCGTTCATGAGCCGGGCCGCCATCATGCCGCTCATCGAGGGCCTGGTCGCAGCGTTGTGCGCGGAAGCCGGCGCCGCCGTGCCGGCGTCGCCGTTGCCGGTACTGAGCTACCACGAGGCGATCGCGCGCTTCGGGACCGATCGTCCCGACACGCGCTTCGGTCTCGAGCTCGTCGACTGCACGCAGATCTTCGCAGGCTCGGCGTTCAAGGTGTTCGCCGGGGCGCTCGCCGGCGGCGGCGTGGTGAAGGCGCTCGTCGTGCGCGACGGCGCGATGCTGTCGCGCAAAGACCTCGACGACCTCACTGCGTTCGTCGCGATCTACGGCGCCAAGGGCCTCGCCTGGATCCGCGTGGGCGCCGACGGCTGGCAGTCGCCGATCGTCAAGTTCTTCTCCGACCTCGAGCGTGCGCGCTTGACCGCCGCCGCCGGGCTCGCACCCGGGAACGTCGTGCTCTTCGTCGCCGACCGTCCGCGCGTCGTCCACGACGCGCTCGCGAACCTCCGCTTGCAGCTCGGCGCCAAACTCGGCGTCATCGACGAATCGGCACGCAGTCTCCTCTGGGTCACCGACTTCCCGCTCCTCGAATACGACGAGGAGGGTCGCCGACACGTCGCCGTGCACCACCCGTTCACCGCGCCGCTCGAGGAAGACCTGGCGCTCCTCGAGCGCGATCCGCTCGCGGTGCGCGCCCAGGCGTACGATCTCGTCCTCAACGGTACGGAGATCGGCGGGGGCAGCATCCGCATCCATCAATCAGCGGTGCAGGAGCGTGTGTTCGCGGCGCTCGGCATCGGACCCGAAGAGGGGCAAGCGAAGTTCGGCTTCCTCCTCGAGGCGCTCGCCGCCGGCGCGCCGCCGCACGGGGGCTTCGCCTTCGGCTTCGACCGCCTTGTCATGCTCTTCGCGGGTGAGGAGTCGATCCGCGAGGTGATCGCGTTTCCGAAGACGCAGAAGGCTTTCGATCTCATGACCGAGGCGCCGAGCCCGGTCGAGGCGCGGCAGCTCCGCGAGCTCGGCATCAAGCTCGGTCGCTGAAGGGGAGGAATGCATGGCGGTGCGGCGAGCGTCAGGGCTGATCCGAGGAATGGCACTCATGGCATTGGCGCTCGCGAGCGCGTGCAATCCGGCGCCGAAGAACGTCACCGTCCGCCGCCTGCAAGCGCTGCCACCGGGCTCGATCCGCCGCATCGCGGTGCTGCCGTTCACCGAGGCTGCACTGGTACCGCGGCCGGCGGTGCCGGGACAGGAGCCGCTGGCCGAGCCGCCCGGTGAGACGGTCACGCGGGCGATGACCGAGGCGATGGTCCGACTTCCGCAGTGGCAGATCACCGATCCGCTGGTCGTCGGCGAAGCCTTCCGCCGCCTCTATGGCGAAGTGCGCGCGCCGACGCCGGAGGAGGCGCGCGCCGTCGGCAAGCTCCTCGCGGTCGACGCGGTCGTGCGCGGGCAGGTGACGGCGTTCGAGGATCGCGTCGGCACCGAGATCGCCGCCGAGCGTCCGGCGCGCGTCGACTTCGCCGTCGAGCTGATCCGCATGCCGTCGGAGGACGCCGTCTGGCAGGGCGAGTTCGACGAGCAGCAGCAGGCGCTCTCGGACAATTTCTGGAACATCGGCGGCTTCCTCCACGCCGGCGGCAAATGGGTGCGAGCTCGCGAGCTCGCCGCCCTCGGCGCCGAGCAGGTCGCCGCCCGCCTCCACGACGCGCTCTTCGGCGGCGACCCCGGCCCCACACACTGACCTCATAGATTTCGCCCCCGCGGCGCTGCGCGCCGCGGTGGGCGTCGCCACCGGGAGTGAATCCCGGTGGCTCCCGCATGGCGCGAGCCGAGGCGGTGGTGAAGAGGAGGCACGCGAGTTCACTTTGCGCGCCGACGCCCATCGCGAGCGGAGCGAGCGGGGGCGAAATCAACAACCGCGAAATTTATCCCCACGCGGCGGCGACGCCGGGATGGACGATCGCGCCGCCGACGACGTTCACGCCGCGGTGGAGCGCTGGGTCTGCGGCGATCGCGCCCTCGAAGCCGCGGTCGGCGAGGGCGAGCGCGTAGGAGAGCGTCGCGTTGGTGAGGGCGTAGGTGGCGGTGTGCGGCACGGCGGCGGGCATGTTCGTCACGCAGTAGTGGACGACGCCCTCCGCGACGTAGATCGGGTCGCGGTGCGAGGTCGGCCGCGAGGTCTCGGCGCAGCCGCCCTGGTCGATCGAGACGTCGACGAGTGCCGAGCCCGGTCGCATGCCGGCGACGAGCGCGCGCGTGAGGAGCTTGGGCGCTTTGGCGCCGGGGATCAGCACGGTGCCGATGACGAGGTCCGCGCTGCGCACCTCCTCCTCGACGTTGGCGCGGTTCGACATCACCGTCGTGACGTGGCCGCCGAGGATGTCGTGCACGTAGCGCAGCTTCGCCGGCTGCACGTCGAGGATGCTGACGTGCGCGCCGACGCCGACCGCGACCTGGCAGGCGCTGGTGCCGGCGATACCGGCGCCGAGGATGACGACCTTCGCCGGCCGCACGCCGGCGACGCCGGAGAGCAGGATGCCGCGGCCGCCGTTGGTCGCCTGCAGGCACCAGGAGCCCGCCTGTACGGCGAGCCGCCCCGCGACCTCGCTCATCGGCGACAGCAGCGGCAGCGAGCCGTCGTCGAGCTGCAGGGTCTCGTAAGCGAGGGCGCGCACGCGGCGCTCGACGAGCGCGCGCGTCAAGGTCTCGTTGGCGGCGAGGTGGAGATAGGTGAAGAGGACGAGGTCCGGACGGAGGTGCCGAAACTCCTCCGCGATCGGCTCCTTCACCTTGAGGACGAGCGCGGCGCTCCATGCTTCGCCAGCGTCGCCGAGGCGGGCACCGACAGCGGTGTAGGGCGCGTCGTCGATGCTGCTGCCGCGTCCCGCGCCGCGCTCGACGATCACCTCGTGACCGTGCGCGACGAGTGCGGCCACGCCGCTCGGCGTGAGTGCGACGCGGTTCTCATCGGCCTTGATTTCCTTGGGGACACCGACGCGCACGCGCGCATGTTACGTACAATCCGCAGCTTTACAAAGACGCGATGCCGCATATAGAGAGACGCCTTCCGGACGACGGCGCGCATGGGTGAGATTTTGGATGGCAAGGCAGTGGCGGAGCGCGTACGCGCCGAGGTCGGCGGGCGCGTGGCGGCGCTCGCAGAGCGCGGGATCGTTCCCGGTCTCGCGACGGTGCTCGTCGGCGACGATCCGGCGTCGCGTGTCTACGTCGGCTCCAAGGAGAAGGGCTGCGCCGCGCTCGGCATGCGTTCGTTCGGTCACCGCATTGCCGCCGACGTCACGACGGCCGAGCTCGTGGCGTTGGTCGAAGAGCTGAACGCGCGGCCGGAGGTTCACGGCATCCTGGTGCAATTGCCGCTGCCGGCGCCGATCGACGCGGACGCGGTCATTCAGGCGATCGCACCCGCGAAGGACGTCGACGGGCTGACGGTCGTGAGCCAGGGCCGCCTGCTCGCCGGCCGACCGGGTCTGCGGCCGTGCACACCGCTCGGCATCATGCGTCTCATCACCGAGACCGGCGTCCCGCTGCGCGGCGCGGGCGCGGTCGTCGTCGGTCGGAGCCTCCTCGTCGGTAAGCCGATTGCGCTCATGCTCCTCGAGCGGCACGCGACGGTCACGCTCTGCCACTCGCGGACGCGCGATCTCGGCGCCGTGGTGCGCGGCGGCGACGTCGTCGTCGCCGCCGTCGGGCGACCGGAGCTGGTGCGCGGCGAGTGGATCCGCGAGGGCGCGCTGGTGATCGACGTCGGCATCAATCGTACCGCCGACGGCCGCCTGGTGGGGGACGTCGAGTTCGCGACGGCACGCACGCGCGCGGCGTGGATCACGCCGGTACCGGGCGGCGTCGGTCCGATGACGGTGGCGATGCTGCTCGCGAACACCGCCGCCGCGGCCGGCGCGGGGATCGCGGCATGAGCGCCGGCGCGGCGCTCCGGCGCACGCCCCTCTGGGGGGCCCACCGCCGGCTCGGCGCGAAGCTCGTCGAGTTCGGCGGCTGGGAGATGCCGGTCTCCTACCGTGGCATCGTCGACGAGCATCGCGCCGTGCGTACCGCGGCGGGCCTCTTCGACGTCAGCCACATGGGCGAGATCGAGGTGAGTGGCAGCGAGGCCGGCGCCGTCTGCCAGACGCTCACCACCAACGACATCGGCCGTCTGGTCGACGGCCAGGTGCAGTACACACTCCTCTGCCGGCCGGACGGCGGCGTCGTCGACGACGTCACGCTCTACCGCCGTGGTCCGGAACGCTACTTCTTCTGCGTCAACGCCTCGAACGCCGCCAAAGACCTCGACTGGATCCGCGCCCACGCGCGCGGCGCGACAATCACCGACCGCAGCAACGCGACGGCGCTGCTGGCGCTGCAGGGACCGCGTGCGGCGGCCATCCTGGCGCGCCTGACGCCGGCGCCGCTCGCCGGGTTGCGCAGCTTTCGTTTTATCGATGACCGGGTCGCCGGCTACGCCACCCTGATCTCGCGCACGGGTTACACCGGCGAGGACGGCTTCGAGCTCTACGTCGCCGCCGCGGACGCGGAGCGGCTGTGGTCGGCGCTCCTCGACGCCGGTGGTGACGACGGGCTCGAGCCGATCGGCCTCGGTGCCCGCGACACGCTACGCTTGGAGGCGGCGCTGCCACTCTACGGCCACGAGCTCGACGACACGACGACGCCGCTCGCGGCCGGGCTGGCGCGCTTCGTCGCCCTCGTCGGTGACGACTTCCTCGGTCGCGCGGCGTTGCTGGGCGAGCGCCAGGCCGGGAGCCCGCGACGTCTCGTCGGCCTCGAGCTGCGCGCGCCCGGCATCGCGCGGCAGGGCTATGCGGTGCTGGACGGGGGCGTCACGATCGGTCGCGTCACCAGCGGCACGCACGCGCCGACGTTGGGTCGGGCGATCGCGCTCGCGTACGTCGAGCCGTCGCACGCGACGCCAGGTGCCGCGCTCGCGGTCGAGATCCGCGGCCGCGCCGTCGCCGTGGCGGTCGTGCCGACACCGTTCTACAAGCGTTCCCAGAGGAGGTGAGCATGAGCATCCCCGAGTCGTTGCGCTATTCGGAAGAGCACGAGTGGGTTGCCGTCGCCGGTGCGGTGGCGACGATCGGCATCACCGACTACGCGCAGGAGGAGCTCGGCGACATCGTGTTCGTCGAGCTGCCCGCGGTCGGCGCGGCGCTGCAGCGCTCGCAGCCGCTCGGTGTCGTCGAGTCGGTGAAGGCGGTGAGCGACGTATATGCCCCCGTCGCCGGTACGGTGATCGAGGTGAACGACGCCCTCGCCGACCATCCCGAGATCATCAACGAGGATCCATACGGCAAGGGATGGATGGTCCGCGTGACGCTCGCCGATCCGCACGAGGTCGACGGCCTCATGACCGCGCAGCAGTACGGCGAATTCATCGCCAAGGAGAAGGCATAGCCGGAATGCGCTTCACCCCTCACACCGAAGGCGACGTGCGGGCGATGCTGGCGACGATCGGCGCCGAGAGCGTCGCGGCGCTCGTCGCGCACGTGCCCGCGGCGTTGCGCGACGTCGCGGCGCTGCGCCTGCCGCCGGGTATCGACGAGCGCGAGGTGCGCGCCGAGATGGCGAGCCTCGCGGCGGCGAACGGCCGGCCGGATGCGGTCGTCTTCCTCGGTGCCGGTGCTTATCCGCATTTCATCCCCGCCGCGGTCGAGCAGCTCGCGGGACGTGCCGAGTTCGCGACCGCTTACACACCGTACCAGCCGGAGGTGAGTCAGGGGACGTTGCAGGTGACGTTCGAGTTCCAGACGGCGATCGCGGCGCTCACCGGTATGGAGCTCGCGAACGCCGGGATGTACGACGGCGCGACGGCGGCCGCCGAAGCCGTGCTGATGACGCAGCGCCTGCGCCCCGGACGTCCGCTGGTGGCGGTCTCGCGCGCGCTCCACCCGCAGTACCGCGCGGTGATCGCGACCTATCTCGCCGGCCTGCCCGACGCCGAGCTCGTCGAGGTGCCGTACCGCGAGGACGGCACCACCGAGCTGCCGTCGGACGCGCTGCTGGCGCGTGCCTCGTGCCTGGTGCTCGGCTATCCGAACGTCTTCGGCGCGATCGAGGATCTCGAGCACACAGCGGCCGCCGTGCACGCGGCCGGCGCGCTGGCGGTGAGCGCGACCGCCGAGGCCCTGGCGCTGCCGCTCCTGCGCACGCCCGGCGGCGCCGGCGTCGACATCGCCGTCGCCGAGGGCCAGAGCCTCGGCCTGCCACTCGCGTACGGCGGTCCCGGCCTCGGCCTCTTCGCGAGCCGGCAAAGTTTCGTCCGCAATCTGCCGGGCCGACTCGTCGGCGAGACGGTCGATACACTCGGGCGGCGCGGTTACGTGCTCACGCTCGCGACCCGCGAGCAGCACATCCGGCGCGAGCGCGCGACCTCCAACATCTGCACCAACCACGGTCTCTGCGCGCTGCAGGCGACGATCTATCTGTCGCTGCTCGGCCGCCACGGCCTGCGCGCGGTCGCCGAGCGCAACCTGCGCGGCGCGCACGCGCTGGCGGCACGGCTCGGCCGTGCCGGGCGGCTGCGCTTCGCGGCGCCGTACTTCAACGAGTTCGTCCTCGAGATCCGCGGCGCGCGCCGGCGCTGGGAGACGGCGCTCGCGGACGGCGTCGTCGCCGGCCTGCCGCTCGGCGACTGGTATCCCGAGCTCGAGGACTGCCTGCTGGTGTGCGCCACCGAGTTGCACGACACCGCGGCGCACGCGCGCCTGGCGTCGGCGCTCGAGCAGGGAGGCACCTGATGGAGCGTCCCACCGCGATCCTCCGTCCGGGACTGCTGCCCGAGCCGCTCATCTTCGAGCGTGGCGCGCCTGGCCGCAGCGGCGCGCTCGTCGATGCGGCGGCCGCCGGCGGCCCGGAGTCGTCGGAGGTGCTGCCGCCGGCGCTGCGTCGCGAGGACGACCTCGCGGGCCTGCCGGAGGTGAGCGAGCTCGACGTCGTCCGCCACTTCACGCGCCTCTCGCAGTGGAACTTCTGCGCCGCGACGACGCTCTACCCACTCGGCTCGTGCACCATGAAGTACAACCCGGTGATGAATGAGGCGGTGGCGCATCTCAGCGGGTTCGCCGATCTCCATCCGCTCCTGCCGACGAGCTGGACCCAGGGTGCGATGGAGCTGATGGCGCGTCTCGCCGACTTCCTGCGCGAGGTGAGCGGTCTCCCCGGCATGACCCTGCAGCCCGCCGCCGGCGCGCACGGCGAGCTCACCGGTATGAAGATGATCCGCGCCTACCACGTCGACCGCGGCGACGCGCGCCGGCGCGTGCTGATTCCGGCGAGCGCGCACGGCACCAATCCGGCGAGCGCGGCGCTCTGCGGCTACGGTGTCACCGAGGTGCCGGCGAATCGTGAGGGGATGCTCGACATCGAGACGGTGCGGCGGCTGCTCGCCTCCGACGTCGCCGCGCTCATGGTGACCAACCCGAACACGCTCGGCGTCTTCGAGCGCGACATCGCCGCGATCGGCGCCGCGGTGCACGACGCCGGCGCGCTCCTCTACTGCGACGGCGCCAACATGAACGCGCTGATGGGCGTCGCCAAGCCGGGCGACATGGGCGCCGACGTGTTGCAGTTCAACCTGCACAAGACATTCTCGACGCCGCACGGCGGCGGCGGCCCGGGGGCGGGGCCGGTCGCGGTGTCGGCGCGGCTGGAGGAATACCTGCCGATCCCGCGTCTGGTGCGCGACGCGAGCGGCTGGCGATGGAGCGACGACTTCCCGGGCGCCATCGGCCGTGTGCGCTCCTTCCACGGCAACTTCGGCATGCTGGTGCGTGCCTATTGCTACATGCGCGCGCTCGGCGGCGACGGTCTCACCGACGCGACCGCGATGGCGGTGTTGAACGCCAACTACGTGCGGGCGCGGCTCCAGGGCACGTACCCGCTCGCCTACCCGACGCCGTCGCTCCACGAGTGCGTGTTCAGCGATCGCGACCTCGAGCCGACGGGCGTGCACACCCTCGACGTCGCCAAGCGCCTCCTCGACTACGGCTTCTTCGCGCCGACGATCTACTTCCCGCTCGTCGTCCCGGGCGCGCTCATGATCGAGCCCACCGAGACCGAGAGCAAGGAGACGCTCGACGAGTTCGTCGCCGCCCTCGAGGGGATCGCTGCCGAGGCGCGGCGCGATCCCGAGATGGTGAAGAGCGCGCCGCACGCGACCTTCGTCGGTCGCCTCGACGAGACCCGCGCTGCCCGGCGTCCCGTCCTGCGGTGGACCCCGCCCGAGCCCGAGCGGTGAGCGCTACAGCAGCCCGACACTGAGACGGCTCTCGATCCGGCTCGGCAGGTTGCCCTGGCCGGGATCGAACGTCCGGAGCTGCGCCGCGAAGATGAACTCGTACTCGCCGGCGGCGTTCGCGGCGGCGGACGGCGGGTTGTTGTCGAAGGCGGCGGTGTTCAGCGCCTCCGAGAGCGTGTCGTCCATGCTGGCGCTGCCAGAGTGGGTCTCGACGTGGACCGACTTGAGCTTGCCGCGCGCGTCGAGAACGACGTGCATCTCGACCGCGTCGTGCGCGGTCAAGATCTGCTGCAGCTGCAAGCTGCGCTGGCGGATGACGAGGTGCTGGAACACACGCTCACCGACGCGGCGCACGAAGGGCGCGAACACGTTCGCTTTGGTGTTGAGCAACGTGACGTCGCCGCGCTGAATGTCGGGGAGATAGTCGAAGGTGCCGCGGCGGCCGGGGAGGCTCCACTCGGGTGCGACCGGCGGCACGGCGAGCGCCAAGCGGCGCCGACCCGCGGCGGCGGGGCTCTCGGCGACGGCTTTGCCGGTGCGCTCGGTCTCGGCCGCGTGGTCATCCTCGCGCTGCGCGCGCACCAGCTCGTCGGTCGGCGCGAAGAGATTCTCGAGCGTCGGGGCCGAGCGCCGCGACGCCTTCGGCTTCGCCGCCGTGTCCGCGTCGCTGTCGTCCTGCGTATCCGCGCGTGGGCGCTCGCGCGCCGACTCGGCCTTGCGCGCCGGTGCTTGCGGCGGTGGTGGCGCTACCGGGGCGGCGGGATGCGGGACGCCGGGATTCACGGTCTCTTGGAGGACGGTGTTGTCGCGGTCGCTCTCGAAGCGCGCGTGATCGGGTGCGCGATCGTTGATGACGTCGGGCGGCGCCACCATCTGCTGCGGGGCCGGTTGGGCAGGCGCCGGGCGCGCGAGCGGGGCGTTCGCGCTCGGCGCTTGCGGCGGCAGCAACGCGACCTCGATCGGCGCCGCGTCGGTGATCGCCTGACCTTCGGGAATGCGTACCAGCACGAGCGCCGTCGTGTGGAGGACGAGCGATGCCAGGATCGCGAGCAGCAGCGGCCGGCCGGAGCGCATCACGGGCGGATTGTAGCGGCTCCGGACGCCGGAGACGACGCCAGGGAAAACCCTATTGCGGACGTGGGAAGGGTTCCCCTATAGTTCGCTCTGGCTGCCGCGTTCACGCGGCGCGGGGGAATCGGATGTTCGGAATGGGATTGCCGGAGCTACTGGTCATCTTGGTGATCGTGCTGATCATCTTCGGCGCCGGCAAGCTTCCGGAGCTCGGCGACAACCTCGGCAAAGGCATCCGCAACTTTCGCAAGGCGACGAGCGAGCCCGACGCCATTGACGTCACCCCACCGAAGCCAGGCGCCGCGACCGATCAGGCGGATTCGACGCACGACCGATCGAGCGAGCGGTCAACACCCGAGAGCTGAACTCCCGCAGATCGCGCGGCGGCTCCAGAAACACGATCGCGAAATCGACGCTGCCGCCAGGCGCGACCGTCTGGCGCGCATCGAGGTTCTGCAGCAACGCGATCTCGGACTCGGACAGATCGCGTAGCTTGAGCGTCGTCCTGTTGCCGGTACTGATCACCTTGCGGGCGACGGCGCCGCTCGCGGCGTAGAGCCCACCCTCCACCTCGATGCGCTCGACCGCGACCAGCGAGTTGTTGGTCGCCTTTCCCGAGATCACGAAGATGCGCCGGCCGGTGCGCAGGTGTTGATAGCCGCCCTGCACCTCGCTGAGCGTGATCCGGCTACCGAGCGCAGGCTCGGCCGTGAGGGCGCCGCCGATCAACGGGACGCGGGCGAGCCACGCCGCCGTGCGCTCGGGATTGACGCGCACGAAGAGCGCGAGCAGCGCGAACGCGACGACCAGCGTGAGGAGCAGCCGTGTCGCCGGGCGAAATCCTCGGATCCGAGCCGATGCGCTCATCATAGCCTCCATATCGAGGACGCGCGACCCGCGCGCGACGAGTAGATCGTGGTCGGCGAGCGGATCATCCTCGCCGAGCGGATGGTCTTCCGCGAACGCGGCGTCGTTGCTCCGGCGTCCGAGGTCGAACGTCGGGGTTGCCTCCGTCACCGCGAGCGCCGCGCGTGGTGGATCATGGACGATGTCGCGCAGCGGCGCGATCGTGTCGACGGCCGCCGACGCCGGCGGAGTTTCCTCCGCGCGTGCACGGCGCGGAAAGATGAACTCGAGCGTGTCGGGCGGAGGAGGCGCGCTGCGCGCCTTTGGGCCGCTGCCACGCTCCGGCGCGCGCGGGGCGCCGGGAAACTGCGGGAACACATGATGACAGCGCCCGCATTTGAACACCGGATTGTCCGTCGCAGAGGGATCCGCGACGCGCCAACGAGTCGAGCACCGAGGACATTGAATGATCATGCGCGCACCCACCACCCCTCAACCACCGCCAGCCTCTGCCGGCGCGCCGCGCTCCGTCTCAGTCGGTCGGAGCCAATGCGAAAGGGGGGACTTGAACCCCCACGGGTTTTACCCCACAGGATCCTGAATCCTGCGCGTCTGCCAGTTCCGCCACTTTCGCGTGCTGCAATGTCTTATACTTACGATTCTCCCATCACTGCGCCGCCCGCTCGGGTAGCTCTAGGGTAGCTGTTCGCGTCAGCGGAATCACGCGGCGGCTTCCGGTCGCCGCATGTTCCAAGCGCGTGGCAGCCTCCCGTAGGTCGGTGTCGCTCACGACGTGGTAGCGATCGAAGATACTCCGCGTTTTGTGCCCGCTCATCGTCATCGCCACCCGCTCCGGTATGCCTGCGCGGACAATATTGCGGACGGCCGAACGTCGCAAGTCATGGAACAGGATACCCTCGAGCCCGGCTTCCTTCGTCGCCTTCGCCCACGCCTCACGGATGTCGCGCCGCCGCTGCCCGCCGAGGCGGCAGAACACCCACAGGGACAATGTGCGGCTCGTGCGGACGCCGCTGAGTGTCTCGTGCAGCGCCCGCGTAAGCACGATTGTTCGACCGGCGCCGTTCTTGGTGCTGCCGGGATCGAGCCGGACGGTGCCGACGTCGAGGTCCACCTGTGCCCAGGTGAGCCCGAGCACTTCCTGTTTCCGCCAGCCGTACGTGTAGGCGAGGTCGGCGATGAGTCGATACGGCTCGGGGAGCGCCGCGCGCACCGCAGCGTAATCGGCTCGATCGAGGAAGCCGGTCCGTACGTTGCGTTCTGCGAGCATGGGGACGTGCGGCGCATGATCGAGTCGCCCCGCCTGGACGCTCAGTCGGAACGCCCGCCGGAGTGCGGCGAGTTCACGGTTGATCGTGCCGTGCGCGGCGCCCGCGGCAAGGCGGCTCGTCTGGTACGCGCGAATCCGATCCGTCGTGACGTCGCGCGCCCGCGCGTTCCCGAAGAACGTACGAAGATGGGAGAGACGGCAGCGCTCCAAGTCGACGAGGAACTTGCGGCCGTTCACGCGGTAGTCGTTCACGAGCTCTGCGAAGAGGTCGCCTACGGTGATGCGCTCCGCGCTCGGTCCGACGAAGCGACCGGACTGCACCTCGCCGAGCCGCTTCTTGAGAAGTCGCTTCGCGTCGGCAAGGTCCGTCGAGCCAGCGGACTCCTGGAAGCGCTTGCCGTCCCGCCAATAGCTGACGTACCAGACGCCTCGCTTCTGGTAGAGCGAGCCCAGCCCTCGCCGCCGCCGCCGGCTCGTATCGTCGCTGCTCATGGTTTCTCCTTTCGGGGGGCGCGCTTTGCGCGCGTCCGCTTCCCCGCTGCCGCGAACCACGGCGGAGCGCCACCGGCGAGCACCGTTGACGCCGCAGCGTTGGCGGCCATGCGTAGGAACATCGCCCGTGTCATTCCGCATCGCGCCGCCGCCTCGTCGAGCCGCTCAAGCTCCTCGAGCGGCAAGAACGTGTGTGCTGGACCCTTCCGCCATTGATCGCGAGGCATCGGTTGATATATAGCCACAGAGGCTATACGGAGTCAACCTGATTCGGTCCGCTGTTTCAGCGCCGCACTCACGCGAGCATCCGTGAAACGCACGTACCGGCCAGCCCGGACACCGCCGAGTTCTTCACGATGAGCATACACCCATCGAACAGGCACCTTGAGCCACGTAGCGGCTTCTGATGCCGTCAACCACCGCTCACGCTCCGCTGCGGGTGCGGTCGCGGCGAGAGCGGCTGCGAGCTGTCCGGCCACACGGGCTTGGAGTGCCGCGAGATGCAAGGCGACCGATGGCAGCACCACGACTGGCAGGCGGTCCACTGCCTCGACGGGCGGCAGTGGCAAGGTGGCGTCGCACACGGCAAGCTCGCCGAAGGCTGCGCGCCTAGGTCGGGAACGGGCCACGCTGCTCACGTGGTCGCCTCCACTCGCAGCCGCCCGCCACAAGCGGCGAGCCGGGCTGCGATCGCGCGCTCAGGCATCGGCGTTTCCCTCCCGCAGGGTCACGTGGTCGATGCGGCTACCCCGCAGTCGGCGCTTGATGGCGGCGAGCGTCTGCATGTCGGCGGCGAGCATGCCGCACATCGCCTCCACCTCGGCGAGGCTGAAGACGAGGCGCGTGTCGCGTTCGACGGCGAGCTCACGTTCGAGGCGCTCGGCCGTCGCGTCGTCCGATGTGAGCCACACTGCCTCGCCAAGCACACGGCTTTCGACGAGGTAAGCGTCGATGTCGGCGAAAGCCCGGTCACGCTCGGGCGTAGGTGCCGCGCTCAGTGCCGCCGCTCCCGTCGTCGCCGGACGATCTGCGGGAGGCGTAATGCCGCTTGCGCGAAGCGCCTTATGGTAGCGGGCAAGCAGGGGATGGCTCATCGCGGGAGCCCTCGTCCCCCCGGGTTTGCCGGCTTCAAAGCGTTACAGGCGTTACAACTCTTGCGCCGCAACGCTTTGCGGGCTTTTTGCGAGGCGTTACACGGGCGCGTTGTAACGGGTCGAAAAATGCGCGGAAAGCCTTGTGCCGCAACGATTGTAACGGGTGTAACGGTTTCGAGTGCGGGAACGGTGGGGAACGGGCGATTAGGCATGCTCGGTCGCCTCTGTTTCCGCCTCGTGCTCGTCAGCGGAGGCCGTGGAGCCATACCGCTCCCAGAGGTCCGTCATCTCCGCGTAGGTCATCTTGTAGCCCCGCACCGGCTTCTCCTTGCCTGGGACGCGGTGCGACCCGGAGCGGAAGCCGAGTCGTTGCAGGAGCCCGCGAGCGTGCTTCGGCTCCGTCACCCATTCGAGTTCGTATTCCCGGAAGAGCTGAACGGCATCGGTGGACGACAACACGAGAGCACCCACCCCGTTCGTCACGCGCGACCGGAGCGCCTCGAGGGCGCGGACGAGCGTGGCCTCGTCGCCGGTGTCGTCGCTGCGTTCGAGCATCAGCACCTTCACCGCGCTTGTCAGCTCTGTGGTCGCGATCGCCTCGCCGCCTGTCGATCACGGCGGCGATCGCGTAGAGGGGCTCGAGTTCGCCTCGAGCGCCGCGTCGGAGAGGCGACTTTCAGCGTCCGGCGTCTTTGCGAGGTTGTAGCACGTCCGTGCCTGCGACTCGTCGAGGACCTTGCCTCCCGACGTGACGACGCTCAGCTTCTCCTACCGACGTAGAATGTAGACGAGCTCGCCACCGTCGAGGACCGTCATCGCGCCCGCGAGCCGTGGAAGCGTCGGATCGATCGCGCCCGACGACTACCTCGGCTTTGCGGATCGTCGGCCGCAGGCTTGCTCGGCGACCACGCTGGCGCTGCGGCTGCGAGCTCCTCGAGGTCGGCCGCGCTTCCGAGCGGCTCGACGGCGGTTTTGGCGTTCATCGCCGGGCGGCCGAGCAGGTAGTCGCGCAGGTCGCCCTTATCGCCGAGCGCGGCAGGCAGCGCGAGGATGCGCACCGTGACGTCCAGCCCATGCCACCAGGCAGCCGCCTTGGCCGCGCCCGTGCGTCCGGCGTTGTCGAGGTCGCGGACGATCACCACCTCGGCGAGGGCGAGCGCTGCAAGCTGATCGCGGTGGCGGTCGTGGCCAGCGAGTGAGCCAGCGCCGCCGGTGCCCGTGAGCGCCACCGCGTCGGGCATGCAGGCGATGAGCGAGAGCATGTCTGACTCGCCCTCGACGTCAAAGGCACGGTGCAGGATGGCGTGGCCGGTCTCGAACGCCATGCGCACGGCGGATGAGACCACGAGCGACACCTTGCCGATGTTCCTGCGGATGAGCGTGCCGCCCTCGTCGAGCCGGGGCGTGCCCTGCGCATCGACGGCCACCAGCTTCCAGCCGCCTCCGACCGTCGGAAACCCGAGCCACTCCCTCTCCCACACGCGCAGCCGCCGTGCCGCGAGGGCGTCGAGGTCGCGCGGGTGCCGGATGCGCCGGGACGCGATGAGCGCCGCGATCTGCTTGGCAGTCGGCGCGCCCAGATCCTCGACCTCCGGCTCCGGCTTCTTCTCCGACGTGAACCGCATGCGGTCACCGGCGCGGGTCGTGGTGCCGTCGTCGTCGAATGAGTCGCGCATCTCAAGTCCGATCTCGGCGACCATGTCCTCGACCGCGCACCCGGCGTGGCAGTTGAGCAACACGCACCCGTCGTCGCCCTCGGCGACGCTGAGCGACGGCGAGTGATCATCGTGCGCGGGGCACTTCGTCATGCCCGGTCTCGTGATCCCGAGGGCCGCGCACACGCGGTCGATCGGTCGCTCCTCACGGGAGCCTCGTGTCCGCGTCGAGCGCCGCGAGGTGGGCGTGGTCATGCGAGCCGCGTACGGCGCCCGCGCGACGGGCCGGCGCGGCCGTCATCTCGGGTGACTCGCGTCGGTGCGTTCAAGCGCATCGACCTTCTCGGTCAGTGCGTCGCGGACGATTTCAGACATCCGTAACTCATGCTGTTCGGCGACACGATGTAGACGCGCGAAGAGGCGACGTGGGAGGCGTGCTGCGATACGTTCCTGGTAGCGCCACGTGGGACGGAAGTTTGTCATGCCCCCCTTGTAACGAGGCGAGGAAGCTACCGGGAAGGACGAGCAATCGAGCGGTCGCGCCCTGGACAGCCAAGGCGGCGAAACTCGCCCAAGCGTCGCCAGCGGAGCGTATCCCGCATTCGCCGTCGGTGATCAGCCGGCGCGTGATGCGCGATCGATGTTGGGTCAGTCCGGCGTGTTCTGGCGACGCCCGACGCGGCGTCGGCTCGATGCCGCGAGCAGCTTGCGCACAATCCGTCGCGCGTCACGGACGGCACCACACTGGCGGGACGGGTCGGCGCTCGCAAGGTGTGCCTCGCAGCGCGCCAGCGCCCCCGTGATCGCGCGTATGCGAGCGGCCAGCGGCTGACGTTGAGACGTGTAGCCGAGTCGCATGCACTTTCGGCAGCCGAACACTCGGCCTGTCGGTGGAAGATGAACGGCACGGCCGCGCCGCGGGCAGCCACCCGGCAACGTCGAGAGCGCGCACGCTATAAACCATCCTCCGGCGGCACCCATGAGGAAGAGGTGATCATCGATCGTTTCGCCACGGATCGTGTAACGAACGCCGACCCGGATCGGATTCGTTCCGCCCATCGGCGTCACCTCGATGCGGAGCGGCTCGCCGCCGTCAGGACGACGTGCGAGTACCGCCGCCGACGCACCGCGGGCGCGTCCGAGGGCGGCGCGTATATCGCTCGCGTCCAGGCGCCACGATTTTTCGACGAGACCTTTGACTGGCATCAGCTCCTCCGTCCCGCGCCATTGTAGCTTTCGCGAACCCTACCGGGGAGCTGCGCAGGATCGCCGAGGCAACACCGCACGCACACTCCGATTGTGCCCATCCCTCGCGAGGACGCGACGTTAGGGGGAGCGGTCGCGGCGATATGCCCCAATTTACTACCACATGATGCGCACGGTCCTAGGCGCCCGTTCGCGAACGCTTGACGGTGGCTTTGGGCGGCGGGATACGAGGCAGTAGCCAACCGGCTGCGCCCAACACGGGGAATTCGGAGGGTGCAACGAATGCCGCGTACCTGGCGATCTCTGCTCGCTCTCTCGATCCTGCTCGCGGGCTCTGCCGGCGCCGCCGACGCCCTCACGATCTCCGTCGCCAAGATCGACAAGGGCGCCGTGTAGGTGAAAGGCAGCAAGGCTACACCGCTCGCGCTCATCACGTGGGAAGGCCAGACCGTCGCGCAAGCGAACAGTCGCGGCGCGTTTCGCTTCACGAGCACGACGCTTCCGCCGAGCTGCGTCGGCGACGTGGGCGACGGATCGGAAACGGTACAGGGGTGATTCAGTTCTGCGGCCCGCCGGGACCGCCAGGCCCGCAGGGCAGCCCCGGCCCGCAAGCGAGCCCCGCGCCGCAGCCGGCCCTGACCGTCCGCGACTCCAACGGTGTCCTCGTGGGCGTGACGCACGCAAAATCGATCGGCTGCTCCATCGGAGAATGCTTCGAGATGTCTCGGCAGTTCGGGAGCACGCTTGCGGTGCTTGGCGTGGCGGCGATTGACGGCAGTGCGGTTGAGGCCAACCGCAACGGCACGCTCTACTTCGAGAGCACTGACTGTTCAGGTCCGCCGCTGATCAACACCGGGGAGACGCACGCACTCTTCTCAGACACGATTCAGTATCGCGGAACCAAGATCTACTACGCCGACCTTAGCGCCGGAGCGACTACCCACGGCTTTGCGTCGTCGGAAGACACCGGCTTTGTTGCCAGTAGCCAAGCCGACTGCGACAGCAACTACGGACCAGGCCACTCGCAATTCCTTCCACCGGATCGCTGCTGCACGAGCGCCGGACCCGGCGCGTTGTCGTTCTGCCCTGCCGTCCTGGTCGATCTCGCGAGCCTCGGATTCGTCCCGCCGTTTCACATCGACGGACCGTGACACGAGCCGCTGTCCGTAGGGCCGTTGCGTTTTCATTCGTGGCACTCGCGCTGTCCCCGGCGTTCAGTGCGCGCGCTGCGGACATCGAGGCGACGTACCTTGTCGATGCGAAAGCGCTGCTGAAGACTACGGTAGCCGGCACACCGCTGACCTTTGCGCTGTTCAGCGACGCGAGTTGCTCAGCCCTCATCCGCTCGCAGGTTGTGAACGCCGACGCCGTCGACCTTATCGAAGCCATCAAGGCCGTCAGGGTGAAGAAGGGTCCGAAGCCGCCAACCTCCGCACGGCTCTACGAGCGTCTCGCCGGCGTGACCGCAGGGGCAGGCGGCGCGACGCTCTATCTCAAAGTGACCGGCGCAGGCATTGCGCCACTCGGGGCGCGTGCCAGGCGCAGTTGCCGGCCCTCGGCGGATCGGTTCCGCCTGGATGCTCGCCCGATTCAGTGCCTTCGGGGAGCCTCTGCGTCGACAAGTACGAGGGCAGTTTGTGGCAAATTCCCGCAGCCAACACGGCTCTTGTCGAGCAGGTCAAGAACGGTACGGCGATGCTTGCTGACCTGACAGGAGGCGGCGCAACGCAGGTCGGCTGCACCGGCGCGCCGTACCATCATGCGGCGATCCCGGCGACGTTCCCTGCGAACGGTGCCTACACTGAAGCGATCTACGCCGTGTCGATTCCTGGTGTGCTGCCGAGCGCCTGCGTTTCTGCCTACCAAGCGCTCGCCGCGTGCCAGCTCTCCGGCAAGCGTTTGATGTCGAATGCCGAATGGACTCAGACAGCGGTCGGTACACCGAGCGCGGTCGGCGACAACGGCACGACTAATTGCGCCACCAACTCTCCGGGTCCGATCGACACCGGCTCTCGCTCCGGTTGCGTTTCGGCGGTGGGCGCGTTCGACATGGTCGGCAATGTCAGCGAGCTGACGCCAGATTCGGGTGCGTCATTTCGCGGAGGCGATTTCGGCAACGGGACGGATGCCGGCCTCTTCACGAGAGGCAGCCTTTTCGACCCGACGTCGGGCGACTCGGCCGTTGGCTTCCGTTGCGCCCGCTAGTCCGGCAGGCGCGCAGCATAGAGCGAAGCCGGAAATTTGGGTTGCGGTTAGTTGCGGCCCTTCACGCCTATTCGTCGACCCGCGAAGGGCGCCCCCCACCCCTGCGTCATCCCTACGTACGCGATTCCCGCGGCGCGCAGCGGCAGCTCCCGCAGCGGGGGCAGGTGCGCTCGAGCGAGCAGCGCTGCGCGGAGGCAGGCACGGCTCCCCGAAGCGCGCTGCTGAATGGCTACCCGACAGCTACCGGCGCGGACGATGCGCGACGTGGCAGGCAGTTACAGCGCCACAGAGGATTGCTGAACCCGTGGGTGCGCGCCCTGAACCTGCGTAGGGTCGGGAAATATTGGCGAGAGTTGTGGATCGCGTTGCTGGCGCGCGATGCCGTCGCGGCGCCAGGGCGCTGCACTCGCTCGCCCTTCCGTCTCGGACTGCCTCACAATGGAGCAATCTGACGCGATGCGCCGCTGACTGCTTTCGTCCCCTTTTCGGCCAACGGGACCGCTTCCCTCGATTTTCCGTGGACGCCTGCCGGTCATGTATGCGACTCTCGCGATCCAAACAGCGCCTGCGACGCCGTGATCTCAACTCAGCGCGGCGCGCTGATGACCGCATACGTAGAGCATTGGATCCGCCATCCGTCTTTTGATGGCGGGTAAATCTATGGACGAAGCAGCTGACCCACCGACCGTACGCGCGCGGGCGGCCACGGGTTTTCTCATGAGACCACACGGCTGGCCGGCGGTGTGCCGTCGGCAGTGCCGTGACACCCCGACCAACGTGTGTCGCTCGGACGCTACAGGCCCAACTATGGCGCGGCGGTGCACGACGTGGCAGATCTGCAGAACTGTGTACGCTGGTGGATGTCGTCCGACCTGGTGCGCGGCTTGCTAGAAGCCGGGCAGTCGCGCCAATCTCACGCACGCAACGAACGATAAGGAGCCGACGGTATGACGTACCATCGAATTTGGAGCACGAGCCCGGCAATCACGCTTGCAGCGGCGGGTCTGCTGGTGCTGGGCGCCACGGCGCCGGCATGGGCGACCGTGCACGTGAAGAAGTCGCTCACCCCGACCGGCAAGAATCCCGCCGCGCAAGGGAAAGTCGGGCTGGTAGTCAAGCCTCATAGCAAAGGGAAGTTGAAGGTC
>JACQEO010000036.1 GCA_016200545.1 Deltaproteobacteria bacterium
AGTTTGCGGCTCCGGGCCCTCACTCGTTGGGCCTCAAGTGACTGCGCGCTCTACCGCAGTCCTCTCCCTCACGAAAGTCTGGTCAGCTCAGGATCACGACCCGAAGGCCAGATTCCTCCGCTTCTCGGTGATCACCAACAGCACGGCCGCCGCCGCGATTGGCGGCGCGTCGCCGTCGTCGCTCACGGCGGCGTCAACAACGCCATCATCGGCCGCGTGCTCGGCACCGAGGAGCCCGGCCTCGCCAAGGTCGAGCAGGACTTTGGCTGCGTGAACATCATCGACTTCCTCGACGACCGGCCGATGCTCCGCCTGCTCAATTTCACCGCCTACGACCCGCTGAAGACCGGTCTCGAGATCTCCAGCCTCGACGTCATGAAAGCCGTCCTGGAAACGGCCCTCCAGGTAGCCCTCGACGAACGCCCCGAATAGGGCGCCTCCGCGCCGGCGGTTCTAGGCACTGGCATGGGCGCTGTCCGTCAAAACCAGCCAGCACCGAATTGCCTCCCATCCCAGTCCAGGACGGGGGTCGCGGCGCCGCTCGACGGCAGCGATCAGGCCATGGTAGCTCGCCGAGCGGGGCACTGTTGACGGAACCGAGCGGCAAGAAGATCAAGAGCGTTGTCGAGCGTCTCAGCGCGGCGGGGATTGATCTGTCCACGCCGCCTCGGCTCGCGACCGCCAAGCCGGAAAAACCGGGACTCCTCCAGAGGACGCTGAGAGTCCTCATGCTCGGCGGAATCCTGGCCGCTCTGCACGAATGCCCGAACCACCAAGCTGCCGCACCGCTGAGTCAACCAGCGGGATGGATATGGCGCGGCGGCAGCGGCCCCAAGGACGCCAAGGAACTCGACCGAGAGATCGAACTCTTGCGGGAAGCGGAACGTTTCGACAACGTGCGCGGACCCTGAAGTTCCTCCTAGCCCCCGATCGTTTCCATTGACGGCACCGGGCCACTAGCCGTGATGAGCAAGGGCCGCGCGGGCCTCCTCCAGTAAGCGCATGATGTTGTGGACGCCGGGGATGAAATGGCCAGGCGAGTCCAAGCCGCCTACCATGACCCGGCTTCGCTCGTGCTGAATCTTCTCCGTCCAGGACTTGTCGAGCTTCACGACAGCGCGCTCCGCGCTATCGGCCCAGTTCTCGAAGTGGTCTCTGGTGAGATCGTGACGTAGCGGACCTTGCCAGTTCTTGAGGAAGTGTCGGCCCGCTATGAGCCCCATCTCGATTTCGACACTGCACTCCTTTGTTTCGTCTTCGGTCATCCTTCCGTCCTTTCGGCAGGATGCTCGCATCTTCCATGGTCGCATTCAAAAACCGGCCACTCGGTTCCGCAACTCCGGCCACTCTCGGGAAACCCGGCCAGCACCGGCAATTCCGAGAGCCTTGCGCCCGAATGGTGTTGGGTGCTACGCGATCGGGCCGTGGAGGCCGGGAGGGGATGGTACGTTTGGGAAAGGGAGACCCCTGTAGTTGTTTCAATAGCCGTTCCGTGATTACAGAGGCGAATGTTGCCTGGATGCGCGACGGAGGACGATCCAGCATGCGCCACCGCCCGGTAAACCCAATTGCCCCTTGAGCACTTGCATCCGTGAGAGCTATGGCGGATGCGCACGAGCGTTGGGAAGCGGAATACAACGCTTCCTTGGCCGCTAATTTGCTGCCTACTTAGTCACCCCTGGGGAGGACTCGATGGCTACCGTTGTACATCTGCGCGATGCGAAGCGCCTCTGGGGCGAGTTTCGCGACCAGGCAATGCCTTACATCCGGCAGTTTCGCGACAAGACGATGGTCGTCAAGGTTGGTGGCAGCGTGCTCCACGGGGGCACGAGCCAGAAGGCCTTTCTCGACGACGTCATTTTCATGGCGCAGATCGGCATTCACGTCGTCCTCGTACACGGGGGCTCGCGACATCTCACCGATAAGATGCGCGCAGCAGGGATTGAGCCGCAGGTAAGGGACGGCGAGCGCTACACTGACCGGCGGACGCTGGCGATCGCTACGAGCGTTTTCAACGAGCTGAACGCTGCCCTCGTCGACTCGATTCGCGCGCTCAGCGGTCAGGCCATTGGGCTCAGGGCGGGAGACTCATCCGTGATTTTCGCGAAGCGGAAGGGTTCCGATCCGAACAACTATGTGGGCACCGTGACACGGGTCGATGCTGAACCCATCCGCGCGCTGAAGGACGGATACATTCCGGTGCTTACCTGCATCGGCTCTGGGGACGCCGGAGAGCATTTCAACATCAATGCCGATGAGGTCGCCAGTCGCCTCGCGTGCGAGTTGCATGCCGCGAAGCTGATTCTCCTGACGAATGTGGACGGGGTGAATGGCAGCGATGGTCGGCTGATCTCGACGTTGACCGCAGCGGAGGCCGAGCGCCTCATGAAGACGGGTGTCATCAGCAGCGGTATGATCCCTAAAGTCAGAATGTGCCTCGATGCTCTTCGCGGCGGTGTCCGAAAGGCTCATATTCTCAACGGCTCCTCGAAAGGTTCGCTCCTCTGCGAGGTGCTGAGCGATACTGGCGTCGGTACGGAGATTGTCGCTCGCAGAACTGAATCGTCCAACCGGCGCGTGCGGACCCGTCAAGATCGGGCCAACGGCTAGCCCAAAGCCCTCAGCGCTCGCTGTTTGGATTGCGAGCGAGCACGATCAAGACGACGATGCCGCCAGGAGGATGGCGCGCCTCGTTCGCTACCATGCCGTCCTCATTATCATCTTGCCGCCCGCCGCTCTTTCCGCTGCGGGGCACCCGATCCGACGCGGATCAGCACGAGCTACGTCGAACGATTCAACTTGACGACGCGGATGGCGTCACGCCGGTTCACGCGCTTGACCAACGGTTTCTCGAAGAAGCTCGCGAATCATCGGGCCGCGATCGCGCTGCATATCGCCCACTACAACCTGTGTCGCGTGCACGAGACCTTGCGCTGCACACCGGCCATGGCACTCGGGGTGACGGATCACATTTGGACCGTGGGGGAGCTAATCGAAGCATCCCTGGCGCAGGCAACCCCACCGCCACTTACATCGCCGGAGCGTCCGAGAGGCATGAGCGCCGCGCGGGCCAAGGGCGAGACGCGGGGGCACGCGCCCTGGCCTCGCAGACTCCGACTCGTTAAGGGCGGAGGGGAACCAAAGTGAGGTGGCCGGAGTTGAACGGGGGAGTGGCCGGAGTCGGGGCGAAACCAGACACTACCACTGTCATGTTTTTATTGACTTTACGCCCTCCGTTCGCTACCCTGCGCGATGAACCGTGTCTTCTCCCCGGGCTACCGTGGTAGCGCTTTGCCTCGCATCCACTGAGGACACCTTTTCGCGTCGGCGTCAGTCACCCCTCGGCTATGAGGCGTGACATGGGCCGTGCCAACGATTCCATGAAAAGCGCATCCAAGCAGAGCAAGATCAAAGGCGCGGGAAACGGCGCATCGAGCAAGTCGAATCGCGTGGTCGAGCTCGGTCGCGAGCGCAAGTACGTGCCTGCGGGTGAGGGTGACTCGTTCGGCCCCGATCCCACGTCGGTCGAAGAGATCAACACGGTGATTTCCATGCTCGGGGACGGCGAGACTGAGATCGCCGTCGAGGGCTCGGAAGACAGTCCCTTCAATGCCGACGGCGACGATGAGAAGGAAGAGGACTGGGTACCGGAGGTTCCCGAGGAGAAGGAGGAGCAGGAGGATCGCTCGCTGCTCCGCGATTCGTCCGACCCCGTCCGGATGTACCTGCAGGAGATGGGCGGCGTCGCCCTGCTCTCGCGCGAGGACGAGGTCGTCATCGCGAAGAGCATCGAGTCGGGTGAGCTCGAGGTGCGAAAAGCCGTCTTCTCGCTGCCGCTCGCGCTGCAATACGTCCTGAATCTCGCCGATCGCCTACGGGACGGCGAGATCGACGGTCGGCACCTCTTCGGCGACGAGGACGAGGAACCCGCCAACGCCGAGGGCGCACCCGAACGCGAGGACGCGCGGGTCGCCGCCTTCCTCAAACACATCTCGCGCCTTCGCCGCTTGGTGAACGAGCGCGAGAAGCTCGTCCGGCTCAAGTCCGGTAAGAAGCGCATTTCCGTCAAGAACCTCAAGCGGGTCGAGCAGCGCATCGAGGCGATCAAACCGGCGGTCCATTCCGTCCTCGCGGAAGTGCCGCTCGGGGCGCGCCAGGTCAACGTCATCGTCGAGAAGCTCAAGGAGGCGATCAGCGTTCTCGACGTGCACAACTCGATCGTCCGCAAGCACGAGGCGGACACCAAGCGCGACGCCAAGGAGCTCGTGCAGATCGGCGAGCGCATGGGGCGCGGGCAGAAGGACGCGGTGCGCAGCGCGGTCGCCGCGCTCAAGCGCAGTGCCGACCAGGTCGCCCAGATCGCCGCCGACATCAAAGAAGCCCGCAAGCGCGTCAAGCAGGTCGAGCGCGAGACGCAGATGACCGAGATCGAGCTGCGCGAGTCGCTCTCCGCGATTCGCCGCGGCGAGTACAAGGCGTCCGAAGGCAAGCGCAAGCTCATCGAGGCCAACCTCCGCCTCGTCGTTTCGATCGCCAAGCGCTACACCAACCGCGGTCTCGGCTTCCTCGATCTGATCCAAGAGGGCAACATCGGTCTCATGCGCGCGGTCGAGAAGTTCGAGTACCAGCGCGGCTACAAGTTCTCGACGTACGCGACGTGGTGGATCCGCCAGTCGGTATCGCGCGCGATCGCCGATCAGGCGCGCACGATCCGCATTCCGGTCCACATGATCGAGACCATCAACAAGGTCCTGCGCACCTCGCGCTATCTGGTCCAGCAGCTCGGTCGCGAGCCCTCGCCCGAGGAGATCGCGGCGCAGATGGAGATGCCGCCGGACAAGATCCGCAAAGTTCTGAAGATCGTGAAGGAGCCGGTTTCCTTGGAGACGCCGATCGGCGACGACGAGGAGAGCTCGCTCGGAGACTTCGTCGAGGACCGGCAGAGCATCTCGCCCGCCGACGCCGCGATGGCGCTCTCGCTCGAGGAGCAGACGCGCAAAGTGCTGGCGACGCTCACGCCGCGTGAGGAGCAGATCCTCCGGCTGCGCTTCGGGATCGGCGAGAAGTCCGACTACACCCTCGAGGAAGTCGGGCAGCGCTTCCAGGTGACGCGCGAGCGCATCCGGCAGATCGAAGCCAAGGCGCTCCGCAAGCTGCGCAACCCGTCGCGCGCCAAGACGCTCGAGAACTTCGCGCACAGCTGAAGGCCCGGCCGAGCCGCACCTTCTTCGGTGTGATCTCGCGCTTCCTACCTGCGCGCGCCGGCAATGAGCACCCTTGCCGAACCGCAAAGCCGAATACCCCTCGCGTATGCCATACCTGCCTCCCGCGATCGTTGATTTTTGGACGACGGCCGCGGAACATACTGGCAGGAGAAATCGATTGACAGCCCCCACCGACCGCGATAGCGGGCCGATAATCGATCCCGCGCTGTGACCTCCACGCAGCCCGCAACCAAGGAGGATCCATCGTGCGTACCCTTCAGTCGGGTCTCACCGCGATCGCGACGGTACTCGTCCTCGTTGCCGCGTCGGTTGCCGACGTGAAACCGGGGGACGTCATCAGCCGCGACACCGTCGCGGCCGCCACCGATTTCCTACCGCCGAGCGTGCAGTTGATGGTGCAGAACGGGATGCGGATGACCGTCGTCCCGTACGAGCGCTGTCCCCTGCCGCAGGCCTTCCTCGACGCCACCGAGAAGTACGCGGCACAGGTGAAGCTCGGCGCCGACGGCAGGTCGATCGAGAACTACGTCGCCGGCATGCCGTTTCCGAACCTCGATCGCGCCGATCCGCTGGCCGCGTGGAAGATCATGTGGAACCACGAATACAAGCCCGCGTACTCGGACGACGTGTACACCTCGTGGCTCGTCGAAAACCAGGACGAGCACGGCACGATCGAGAAGCAGCTCTCGTCCGACGTCTGGCGTCGGCTGCGTTGGGTCGGACGCCTCTATCGGGAGCCGAAGCCGGCCATCCCGCGCGATCCGGCGCTGCGCTATACGGAGCAGTGGGGGCCGCTCGACTCGCCCTTCGACCTGAAAGGCACCGGGTTCCTTCTCTACCGCTACATCGAGGCGAGCCGCGCCGACGACTCGTGGCTCTACCTCCCCGCGCTCCGACGCGTGCGTCGCTACTCGACCGCCGCCCGCAGCGACACGCTCTTCGGCACCGACATCGATCAGGACTCGATCTGGGGATTCAACAGCAAGCCCGAGTGGTGGGACTTCCGGCTGCTCGCGGAGAAGGAGATCCTGGTCCCGATGCACGCCGGCAAGTACGCCTCGCCGGACATCTGGTGCGGACCGTCGGGGACCGAGAGCTGGGTGCCGTGCGTCAACTGGGAGAAACGCCACGTGTGGCTCATCGAGGGCATACCGAAGCTGCCGCAATACGCCTTCGGCAAGCGGCAACTGTGGATCGATGAAGAGGTCTACAACGTCACGGCATCCGAGATGTTCGATCACGCCGGCGAGCTCTGGAAGGTCTGGCACAACGTCTTCTGGTACACGAAGAGCCCGCGCCCCGGACTCCGCTACTCCGAGCCCCGCCTATTCACGCCTGCCGTCGCGGTGATCGACTTCCAACTGATGCACTCGTCGCGCATCACACCGCCGACGTATCTTCGCCCGCCCGAGAAGGATTGGCTGTTCGAAAAGGGCGAGGAGAGCCAGAACACGCCGGAGTTCTACACCGTCGCCTACCTGATCTCGTCGGGGAGCTGAGAGACGCGGAGTGGAAGGCCGCTACAATGCGGACGTGCATGACCTTCTGATCGATCCCGCGGAGCTCACCCGACGCATGCGGACGCGGAGCGTCGTCGTGATCGACGCGCGCCCGGCGTCAGCCTTCGCGGCGGCGCATCTCCCCGGCGCGGTGCACCTCGACGTCTTCGGCATGAGCCTCATCGACACCCGCCCGGCGCCGCTCGCGGCTTTCGAGTGGATGGTGCAGCACCTCTTCGAGCTCCGCGGCGTGACGCGCGAACAGGCGGTCGTCGTGTACGAAGAGGACTCCGGGATGCGCGCGGCGCGCATCGTGTGGCTCCTCGAGCTCTTCGGCCATTCCGACGCGTGTCTGCTCGATGGCGGCATCCGTCGCTGGCGCGCCGAGGGCGGACCCTTGACGCGCGACGCCGAGGAGCCCGCGACGACGACGCTCGTCGTCGACCGTCATCGCGAGCGGCTCGCGACCGTCGAGGACGTCGTCGCCGCGCTCGATCGCTCCGACGTGACGATCGTCGATACGCGTTCGCGCGCCGAGTACACCGGCGAGCTCGTGCGCGCCGCCCGCGGCGGCGCGATTCCCGGTGCCGTGCATCTCGAGTGGACGCGCAATCTCGCGCCCGACGGCCGTTACCGACCCGTCGCCGAGTTGCGTGCGATGTACGCGCAAGCAGGCATCACGCCCGAGCGCGAGGTGATCACCTACTGCCAGGGCGGCTATCGTGCCGCCCAGAGCTACATCGCGCTCGTGCTCGCCGGCTTCCCGCGCGTCCGCAGCTATCTCGGCTCGTGGGGCGAATGGGGGAATCGACTCGACCTGCCGATCGTCGCGCCCTGTGCCGAGTAGCGACGTGCTTCGTCATGTCGCGCGGGTTGTTGTCTGCGGCTGATTCCTTCTGAGCCGTTCGTCAGGGATCTTGAACCCTTCATTGCACGTGTTGTTCAGAGACGGAGGCGCCCTCGTCAACTACTGCCGCTCGCACTCCGGTCGACGGTGCTCGGGAAGGGCACTTCTCTCTCGAACTGACAAGGGACGTAGCGGACCTCGGCGAGACTTTCGGTTGTCCTCCTGACCGAAGTCCTGCGACGCGCCGTGGAGAGCTTGACATGTTCGTGCGATGCAGGCATTGGGCTTGCGTTCGCCGAAAGGGCTGACAAGGGAAGCCGGTGAAAATCCGGCGCGGCTCCCGCCACTGTAAGTCGGAACGAACGCGCATCCAAGCCACTGTCCCTCGCGGATGGGAAGGCAGCGCAAGTAGGCCGCCGACGAGCCAGGAGACCTAGCCCTCGAAGGCTTTCTCTCAACGTCCTCCGGGTAGAGGGGACGCGAGGGCAGCATGCACGAAAAGATGATGGCGACTCTCGTTCACCGGCCGCAAGGTCGCGTGCACGAAAGAGAGCACGTGTGCCGACCTCTCGGTCTCTCGACCCACGAGGCCCGACACCGACGCGGCGGGAAGCCGCGTCGAGGAGGGCATCATGCGGTCTCGAACACTCATGCTCACTCTTGCATGGACAGCCATCGCGCTCGTCCGCTCCCACGCCGCTGCGGCGGCCGTGGTCTCGACTCCGGAATTCATCGTCGGCACCATCCCGCTTTCCGGCGTCGGCAACGGTGACGTCGCCGTCGCCGGCACGGATTTCTTCGTGGGACAGGGCGCATTCGGCGGTGGCACCGAGTCGATTGTGCGCGTCACTCGCGACGGCGCGTCGATGTCGGTCGTCACCGGTCTGAACGCCATCGGCGGGCTCGCCTACGATCGCGCCGGCGACCGGCTGCTGTTCACGGACAACGGTGCGGAGGTCATGGGCGCCACGACCGGCGATACGGTCTACGCCCTCGACACGCCGCTCGCCGCGGCAGGGCCAGTCGCTGCCGGCGGCCTCGCCCTCGTGCCAGCGGGAACCGTTCCCTTCGCGCAAGCCGTCTTGCCGCTCGCCGGCGGCAGCGTCCTCGTCGGTGACGCGGCCGGTGGCGGCGCGGGGCGCGTGGTCAAAATCAGCGGCGGAACGCCGACCAACCTGATCACCGGCCTCGACTACACCGCCGGCATCGCGCTCACCGTGACGGGGGCCGGCGACCTGCTCGTCGGCGACGTCGATTCCACCACCTTCGAGGGCAGTGTCGATCGTTTCGACCTGACGGGCGCCTCGCTCGGCACGCTCGCGGCAGGTCTCTCCGGCGCCTACGACTCGGCCCTCGACGCGGCCGGCAACGTGCTCGTCACCGGCGGCTTCACGGACGACTTCTCTAGCTCGAACCTGGTGCGCATCGACGCGGCCGGCCACGTCGAGCAGATCGCCTCCGGCTTCGGGTTTTCGACCGGGCTCGATGTGGACGCCGCGAGCGGCCAGATCCTCGTGCTCGACTTCGGCGCCTCACATCTCGACACGCTGATACCCGTTACCGACCTGACTCCGGGTGGCAAACGCCGCAAGGAATGCCAGGTCGAGATGTGGGGCGGCGCCCCCGATCGCGGTAGAAGGGGTACGCCGAAGGCGGGCTGGTCGTGTACCGACGGCGCGCCCTGCGATCGCGATGGCGCGGCCGACGGGTCGTGTACGTTTCTCGTCGGCGCCTGCTTCAGCGTGGCCGATACGCGTGCGCCCTCCTGCACACCGGCCGCGGTCGACACGGTGACCGTGACGAGCCAACAGAGCGTTCCTCTCGCCGCGTTGCAGAGCGCGCTCAGCGAGGTGCTGCCGAGCACGGGCGCGGTGTGCAGCCGCGCCGTTCCGGTGACGGTTCCCGCGAACCGCCGCGAGACGATTGCGATCACCGTCGACGGCGCCCACGCCGGGAGACGCGCGGACGCGGATAGGCTCAAGCTCCGCTGCCTCCTGCCGGGTGCGTAGATCGACCACGAGCGCGAACACGAGCGGCCTGATGCTGCTCGTGCTCGCGCTCGCCGTACATACGCTCGCCCCTGGGCAGGCTAGCGCCGATCCCTGCGCCGACGCCGTCCGCACTTTCACGCCCGGAACAAACGGCGGCTTCCAGGCCGACCTGCTGCCGAACATTGTGCTCGGGGTGCCATTTGGCGGCGGCCTGTCGTCGGGGTCGACCGACGTCGTCTCGCTCGGCGACGGCGGCACGATCATCTTGGGGTTCGAGGACAACGTCATCGTCGACCGTCCCGGACCAGACTTCACGGTCTTCGAGAACGTCTTCGTGGTGCCAAACGTCGGACCTTTCACCGAAGTGGGCACCATCTCGGTGAGCGACGACGGGGTGCACTTCGTCACCTTTTCACACGATGCCACGACGTTCGCAGGCTTCGCCGGCGTGACGCCGGGGTTCAGCAATCCCGACAATGGCATCGACCCGCGCGACCCGACCGTCTCGGGCGGCGACAGCTTCGATCTCGCCGCCGTCGGTCTGACGGAGGCGCGCTTCGTCCGCATCACCGACCCAGGTGCTTCCGTGCCCGACGCCGGCAACGCGTTTCCGACGCCAGGAGTCGGCAAGTCAGGCTTCGACCTCGACGCGATCGTCGCCGTCCACTCCGTCGACACCTGCGCGCAGTGCTGCGACGCGGACGGCAACGGCAGCCTGGCCCCGAACGACGTGCTGCTGTTGTTGCGCGAGGTCTCCGAGCTTCCGAACTCGATCAACCTCTGCGGCCAGGCCCCGTGTCGCGGTCTCTACTGCGGCGATGCCAACCGCGACCGGGTGCTCACGGCCGGAGACGTGCTGCTGTGCTTGCGCGCCGTCTCCGGGCTGCCGACACCGATCGCGCTCTGTGCGACCGGCGACTGCGATTTTCCCCGATGAGGCGTGCCGCCGTCGCATGCATCGCCGGCGCCCTCATCCTCGCGCTCACGCGCGGCGCCGCTGCCGAGGACCCGTTGCTGGGGACAATCGAGGTGCGTGCGCCGAGACTCGACGACGAGGCGCACGACAGCAGCGCCAGCGCGACCGTCGTGCCCATCACGACGCAACCGAGTGAAGGGCAGACGCTCGCCGACGTCCTCGATGACACGGTGGGCGTGCAGGTGCGCCGCTTCGGCGGACTCGGCGATTTCTCGACGATCTCCATTCGCGGCAGCACGCCGGGCCAGGTGGGATTCTTCCTCGATGGTATCCCGCTTTCCCACGCCCGCAGCGAGACCGTCGATCTCGCCAATCTTCCGCTCGACGAGCTCGACCACGTCGAGGTGTACCGCGGTTCGTCTCCGCTGGCGCTGCCGTCATCGGCGCTCGCCGGGGTCGTCAATCTGGTGACGCGCGAACCGCGCGACACCCCCGCGTTCAGCATCCTCGCCGGCGGTGGATCATTCGGGACCCGCAAGGCGTCGCTGAGCGGCTCCGCGAAGAGCGGCCCATGGAGCGGCTTGGTGTCGGCAACGTACCTGGGGTCGCAGGGCAATTTCAGCTTCTTCGACGACAACGGCACGCCACTCAATCCTTTCGACGACACCACGACGCGGCGGAAGAACAACGCCTTCGACTCGACGGAGATGCTCGCCAAGGTGCGCTACAGCGCCGCCGGCGGCACAACGCTCACCGGCGTCGAAGAGGTCTTCATCAACGACCAAGGCGTCCCTGGGATCAGCGCGTTTCAGTCGGACGACGCCAGTCTCCGCGAGCTCCGCAGCCTCACCTATCTCCGCCTCGACGGCCACGACCTCGGTCGCCCTGGCATCGACGGCAGCACGATCGGCTACTTCGTGTTCGACCGCGAAGCCTTCCGCGACGCCGCCGGGCAGATCGGCGTCGGCAACGTCGCGACCGACAATCGCACCTACTCGAGCGGCCTTGACAATCAGGTGGCGACGCACGTCGGCACCCACGAGATCGAGGCCCGCTTCGACGTCGGTGGCGAAGTGTTCCAGCCGCGCGACGACCTCGCCGTCGATTCGGTGGGTCCCGACCAGATGCGCGTGCGCTTCGACGTCGCGCTCGGCGACACTTGGGGCCTGCTCGACGACCGCCTGCTGCTGCAACCGTCGCTGCGCTACGAGCACGTGCACGACGAGTTCGGCGGCACTGTCGGCGCCGGCGGTATCATCAGCCCGCAGGGACATGGCGCCGACCGAGACCTCGTCACGCCGCGGCTCGGACTGCGCTTCGAGTGCCTTCCCGGCCTCGCGTTCCGCGCCAACGCCGGACGCTATGCACGGGCGCCGAACTTCAGTGAGCTCTTCGGCAACCGTGGATCGGTGATCGGTAATCCGGATCTCAAACCGGAGGAGGGCATCAACGCCGACCTCGGTTTCGTCTACGTACGTGACGCGCTCGGGTGGCTCACCCATCTACGCGCCGAGGCCACCGGCTTCATGTCGGAGGTCGATGACCTCATCGTCCTCGTCCAGAACTCGCAGCGCACCGCCGTACCGCGCAATGTCGCTCGTGCCCGCGTCGTCGGGAGTGAGTTCAGCCTCGCGTTGCGAGCGCTCGACCACGTCCATCTCGCGCTGAACTACACCTATCAAAACGCGCGCGACCATAGCGGCATTCCCGCCCGCGACGGCAACCGGTTGCCGGGTCGCCCGGCGCACGCGTTCTATTCCCGCGCCGAATATCACCTCGGTCCCGGGCAACTGTTCTATGAGGTCGACCTGCTCGCCTCGAACTTTCTCGACCAAGCAAATTTTCACGAGGTGAAGGAACGGACGGTGCACACCATCGGGATCGCGAGCCGGCTTCCGTGGGCGCCTCTCGACGTCAGCGTCGAGGTCCGCAACGTCACCGACAATCAAGTCGAGGACGTGGGCGGGTATCCGCTCCCTGGCCGGTCGGTGTTCGGCAGCGTTCGGTGGAGCTGGGAGAAGACTCCGCAGCCGCAGGAGGGAGCATGATTCGCGTCGCCGCGCGTTGGTGTCGAGGAGCGATCGCAATTGGCGCGCTGCTCGTCTGGACCCCCGGCTGCGGCGGGAGCGGCGGAGGCGGGGGTGGATCGGGCGGGGGCCCACCCGCCACGCCGCCGCCGAGCGGCGACGCGCTCAGCGTCTTCGTCGTGACGACGGACTTCGACACCGGCCGCTACTCCGTCTTTCCCGTCGGCGATCCGGCGGCGATCTCCCGCAGCCTGGGCGAGGTGCACAGCGACGCCGTGGCGCGCACGCAGGGCGGTCTGGTGTACGTCGTCAACCGTCTCGGCGGCGACAACATCCAGGCGATCGATCCCGCCGCGGGCTGGTCGACGCGCTGGCAATGCTCCGTCGGCAACGGGACCAACCCGCACGACATCGTCGTCGTGGCTCCCAACAAGGCCTATGTAACGCTCTACGAGAAGACGACGCTCGCGATCGTCGATCCCTCCGTCGGGCCGAGCTGCAACGGCTTTCTGCGCGGCACGATCGACCTCGGCGCGCTCGCCGACGCCGACGGCATCCCGGAGATGGACCAGGAGGCGGTGGTCGGCAATCGACTCTACGTGAGCCTCGAGCGGCTCAATCGACGAAACTTCTTCCAGCCGACCGACGCGAGCGTCCTCGCCGTGATCGACACCACGTCTGACACGCTCGTCGACGCCGACCCGACGACATCCGCCGTGGACGGCATCCGCCTTGCCGGCACCAATCCCTTCGCCGAGTCGCATCACCTGACCGTCGAGCCCGCGACGGGCGCCATTCTCGTTGGCTCGGTCGGCAGCTTCGGCGTGATCGGCGACGGCGGTGTCGAGCGCGTCAACACGCACACGAACCGCTCCGAGGGCTTCCTCGTCACCGAGAGCGACCTCGGCGCCAACATCACCGATTTCGTCCTCGTCGACGCGCACCGCGCCTACGCACTGCTGCTTGACCTCGCCTCGATCAACAGGCTGGTGCGCTTCGACCCCACCACACGCGTGCTGACCGACACGCTCCTCACGTCGTCCGAGTTCCTGGTCGACATCGAGCGCGAGCCAACACGCGGCGAGCTGTATGTCACCGACCGCACGCTCACACGTCCCGGCATCCGCATCTTCAGCACCAGCGACGACCACGAGATCACCACCGCACCGATCGACACCGGCCTGCCGCCGTTCGATCTCGTATTCGTGAACGAGGCCGCGCCGTCCGTGCCGGCCCCGAGTGCGATGCCGACACCGCTTCCGACTCTGCTTCCCACCCCGACCGTGCCGCCGGTCTCAACCACGCCGATCATCGGACCGACCCCGCAACCGGGACAATCGGGGTGCGGCAACGGCATCGTCGAGTCCGGAGAGGAATGCGACGGCAGCGCCGGCGGCTGCGCGCCAGACGAGCAGTGCAGCATTTCCTGCACGTGCGTCGCCACTGCGCAACAGTGCACCACGGCGACCGTAACGATCGATCTCGACACGCCGCAGCCGATCGCCGCCGCGACGCTCATCCTCGACTATCCTGTCGACGCCGTGAACATTCCGGGGAGCGGCGATGCGTCGACGGTCACGGCGCGCATCTCCATGCTCACCAGCGCGCAGCTCTTCGGCAACGGCGCGCCCAACGATGAGGACAACCGGGTGCGCTTCACGTTGATTGCCGTCGACGGCATCGACACCGGCCCACTCCTCTCCGTGCGATTCGACTGCCTCGGAGCGCCGCCGGCGGTGCGGGATTTCACCTGTACGTTGGACGACGCCGTCGCGCTCGACGGTGTCACCAGTGTCCGTAGTGCTACGTGCACGCTGCACGTCCGGAGTGAATGACCATGCGCGCGAACCAGATTGGCACAATCGGCGTCGTCTGCGTGATGCTGTTCGACACCGCGACGGCGCTCTCCGCGACGAATGTCGCACTCACCTGCGAGCGGGCGCTTCTCGCCGCGCCACAGAAGCTCGCACAGTCGACGCTCGGTGCCCTGAGCGCGTGTGAGAATGCCAAACGCGCCGCGAAGCTTCCGGCGGAGACGCAGTGTACCGCCGACGCCAAGAGCGCGGCGGCGCTCGCCAAGGCGCGGACGCAACTCGACGGCGCCGTCGGTCAAAAGTGCGGCGGCGGCGATCGGCAGTGTGGGACGGCCGACGACCTGCCGGCGGAGCCCCTCGGCTGGCCCACCGCGTGCCCCGATTTCGAAGGTGCTGGGTGCACCAACGCGATCGACGACTGCGCCGGCGCGGCGACGTGCGAGTCCTGCATCAACGACGCCGCCAGCGATCGCATTCTCACCCTGCTCTACGGCCATCTCGCACCCACCGACTCCAAGACGCAGAAGGGGCTGCGTCGCTGCCAGACCGCGATCACGAAGGAGGGACTCAAGCTGTTCGAGGCGAGCCGGCGTGCGCTCGTCCGTTGCTGGGACGGGCATCTTCGCGGGAAGCATTCCAATGCCTGTCCCTCGCCCGGCGATGGCAAGACGGAGGCGGCCCTGACCGCGGCCGCAGCAGCCGCTCGGTCACATGTCTGCAAAGCGTGCGGCGGCGCCGATGGTGCATGCAATGGGGTAGGAGGCACCGCCGTCGGCGACATCGGGTTCGTTTCGACGTGTCCGAGCGTCGGCGGCTGCGGCGGTACCATCACCACCCTCGATGAGCTGGTGAGCTGCATCACCTGCACCAGCACGGCACGCGCGGCGTGCGCCGTTGCATCGACTGTGCGGGAGGTCGTCGCCTATCCGGCGGCATGCGGCGCGGCGCTGCCGACGCCGAACGCGAGCGCGACGCCGTTGTCCGTATCGCCGCCGCCCACGATGACGCCCTCGCCGGCCGGCACGCCGACGTCGACGGGGTGCTCTGTCACCGCGCCCGCGGCGCAGACCCGCGTCACCATCACCATCGACTCTTCCGTCGCCGTCGGCGCGGCGAGTCTCCTGCTCGACTACCCGAACACGCGTGTCGACCTGCCGTCCATCGGCGGTGGCACCGACGTCCGCGCGCGAGTGACAGACCTGACCAGCGGCAGCCTCTTCGACAAGGGCGGTCCGAACAATCAGGACAGCGACAACGATGGCGTCGCAGACCGCGTCCGCTTCACGCTCGTCGCGCCCTCCGGCGTCATCGGCGCGATCCTGCGCGTCGATTTCGACGACTGCAATAACATCAATGCTACCACGCCTTCAGACTACACCTGCTCGCTCGTTCCCGGAACGGTCGTCGCTGCTGACGGTGTGACGTCGATTGCGGACGCGATCTGCAGGGTAGCCGTTGCGCACTCCGGATGATCGGAGAGCCTCTGAGTGCCCTCTGAGTGCCGGACGCGGCTAGCCGCTTCGTCTGCACCACGTCATGTACGCCGTCGTGTAAACGCCGGCGGTGCGGCCGAAGCGATCAACCAGAATGATGCCGCCGCGTGCGCCGACGCGCGTCAGCTCGGCGAGCGCCAGCGTTGCGGCGCGCTCGGGGGCCATGCCGCTCCGCACGCGCTCGATCGCGGCGCTGGCGAGCGTCACGCGCATGATGGCCTCGCCGTCGCCGGTCGCCGAGGCGGCGCCGGCGCCGTCGTCGGCGAGCGTGCCGGCGCCGATGACGGGCGAGTCGCCGATGCGGCCGGCGCGCTTGCCGCTGATGCCGCCGGTGGAGGTCGCGGCGGCGACGTGACCCGCCGCATCGAGCGCGACGGCGCCGACGGTCCCGGCGCCGCCGTCGCTCGTGAACCGCGTGCCTCCCGACGCAGGATCGCGGCGACGCGCCTCCCATGCGGCGCGACGTTCGGGCGTGACGAGCGACTCGGGATCGATGAGCGCCACTCCCTGCGCCGCGGCGAACGTCTCGGCCGCCGCGCCGGCGAGGAACACGTGACGGCCTTCCTCGAGGAGCAGGCGCGCGACGCGCACCGGATGCCGGAGACGACGGACGAGCGCGACGGCGCCGGCGCGCCGCGTGGTTCCCTCCATCACCGCCGCGTCGAGCTCGACCGTGCCGTCCTCGCTGAGGCAGGCACCGTAGCCGGCGTTCAAGGTCGGCGCGTCCTCCATGTGCTCGACGGCGCGCACGACGGCGTCGAGCGCGCTGCCGCCGCCGGCGAGAACCTTCCACCCGAGGTCGAGCGCGCGGCCACAGGCAAGCTCCTGCGCCTCTCCCGCGACCGGAGCGGTACCGGCCCCGCCGTGGACGACGAGCGCGCGCACGTCAGCCGACGAGCGCTCGGACTATCGTCTCGCGATGCGCGGGCGCGGCGCCGAACGCCGCGTCGGCGGCGAGCGCGCGGCGATAGTAGAGATGCAGATCGTGCTCCCACGTGAAGCCGATGCCGCCGTGCACCTGAATCGCTTCGCTGGTGACGGTCTTCGCCATCTCGCCGCAATAGGCCTTCGCCATCGCCGCCGCGCGGCCGGCGTCGGACGCGTCCTCGCTCACCGCCCAGGCGGCATAGTAGGCGAGCGAGCGCGCGGTCTCGACCGCGACCATCATGTCGACGCACTTGTGCTTGATCGCCTGAAAGCTGCCGATCGGCCGGCCGAACTGCGTGCGCTCGTTGGCGTACGCGACCGCCATCTCGAGCGCGCGCTGGCCGACGCCGACGAGCTCGAGGGCGAGGCCGGCGCAGGCGTGGTCGAGCACGCGACGCAGCGCCGTCGCGGCGACGGCGGCGTCGCCGAGCGGCGTGCAGGGGACGTTGCGGAGCTCGACCGTGCAGAGTCGGCGCGTCATGTCGACGGTCTGGAGTGGCGTCACCTCGATGTCGACGGCGCCGCGTTCGACGAGCACGAGCCGCCGATCGTCCGCGCCCGGCGCGCGCGCCGCAATCACCAGCGCGTCGGCGACGTGGGCATCGAGGACGAAACGCGCGCGGCCGCGGACGCGGTCGCCGTCGGCGCTGAGCGCGGGCGGCGCGCCGTCGTCGCTGGTGAGCGCCGTCGGCGCGTCGTCGGCAGCGCCGGGTGCCACCGTGAGGACATGCTCGCCGCGTGCGAGCGCCGGCAGGATGCGCTGCTTCTGCTGCGGCGATCCCGCCTCGCGGACGGCAACTGTCCCGAGCACCGCGCTCGCGAAGAACGGTCCGGGCACGAGCGCCTTGCCGATTTCCTCGAGGACGACCGCCATGTCGAGGAACGAGCCTCCCTGGCCGCCGAGCTCCTCGGGCACGAGAATGCCGAGCCAGCCGAGGCCGGCGAGCCGCTGCCAGCGTGCGGGATCGTGCGCGGTCGGGCTCGCCATCGCGGCGCGCGCGACGGCGGGCGGAAACGCGGTCGCGAGAAACTTGCGGGCTGCGTCGCGCAGCATCTCCTGCTCTGCAGTGAAGCCGAAATCCATCGCGACGTGGTGGCACGCGCGCCGAACAGCGCGGCGAGGGAATTATAGCGGCGGCCGGCAATGGTGCAATCGGCGCGCCGCGCGCTATAACGACGAACCCAAGGAGATCCATGCGCCAGACGCGACTCTTGATTCCGACGCTCCGCGAGGTGCCCGCCGAGGCCGAGGTGGTGAGCCACAAGCTGCTGCTGCGCGCCGGCATGATCCGGCAGGTGGCGCGCGGCATCTACGACTTCCTGCCGCTCGGCGTGCGCGTGCTGCGCAAGGTGGAGCGCATCATCCGCGAGGAGATGCAGCGCGCCGGCGCACAAGAGGTGTTGCTGCCGGCGATCTGCCCCGCCGAACTGTGGCAGGAGAGCGGCCGCTGGGAGCGTTACGGCAAGGAGCTCCTGCGCATGAAAGACCGCAACGATCGCGAGTTCTGCTTCGGGCCGACCCACGAGGAGGTCGTCACCGACCTCGTGCGCCGCGACGTGCGCTCGTACCGCGACTTGCCGCTCAACCTCTTCCAGATCCAGGTGAAGTTCCGCGACGAGGTGCGGCCGCGCTTCGGCCTGATGCGCGGCCGTGAGTTCATCATGAAGGACGGCTACTCCTTCCACGTCGACCGCGTCGAGTGCGACCGCGAGTACGACAACATGTACGCCGCCTATCGGCGCATCTTCGAGCGCTGCGGGCTGCGTTTCCGGCCCGTCGAGGCGGACACCGGCGCGATCGGCGGCAGCCGCTCGCACGAGTTCCAGGTGCTCGCCGACTCCGGCGAGGACGCGATCGTGAGCTGTGATCGCTGCGAGTATGCCGCCAACGTCGAGAAGGCGGCGATCGGCGACGCGGCGAGCGCCGCGACGGCAGGAGCCGGCGGCGCCTCGTGTTCCGCGTCGAGCGCGACGGCGCTGCGCACGGTCGCGACGCCCGGGCAGCGCACCGTCGAGGAGGTGAGCGCGTTTCTCGCGGTGCCGGCGGAGCGCTTCGTGAAAAGCCTCGTCTACGTCGTCGACGGCGGCGGGCCGGTGCTGGCGATGGTGCGCGGCGATCACGTCCTCTCCGAAGCGAAGCTCAAGGACGCACTCGGCGCGCAGGCGGTCGCGCTCGCGTCCGAGGACGTCGTCGCACGCGTCACCGGCGCTCCCGTCGGCTTCGCGGGCCCGATCGGCCTGCCGAGCGGCGTCCGCCGCGTCGGCGACCGGGCGCTCGCCGGGCTCGTCGACGGCGTCGCCGGCGCCAACGCGGCCGATCAGCACCTCGTCGGCGTCGCGCACGCGCGTGACCTCGCCGACGTCGAGCTCGCCGACCTGCGCGTCGCCGGCGAGGGCGACGCGTGTCCACGCTGCGACGGGCGCTTCGTTCTGCAACGCGGGATCGAGGTCGGCCAGGTGTTCCATCTCGGCACTAAGTACAGCGCGGCGATGCACGCCACCGTGCTCGACGCCGACGGCGCCGAACGTCTCCTCGAGATGGGATGCTACGGCATCGGCGTCACGCGCACGATCGCCGCCGCGATCGAGCAGAACCACGACGACGCCGGCATCATCTGGCCGATGCCGCTCGCGCCCTTCCACGTCGTCATCGTGCCCGTGAATTGCAACGACGAGCGCCTGCGGACGACGGCCGAACGCCTGCACGACGAGCTCGAGGCGCGTGGCATCGACGTGCTCCTCGACGACCGCGACGAGCGACCGGGCGTGAAGTTCAAGGACGCCGACCTGATCGGCCATCCGTTGCGCATCACGGTCGGCCCGCGCGCGCTCGAGCGCGGCGCCGTCGAGCTCAAGCGCCGCACCGAGGCGAGCGCCGACGAGGTGCCGGTCGAGGCCGCCGCCGCGCGTGTCGCCGCGCTCGTGGCCGAAGGGCTCGGCGCGCCGCCGGCATGAGGTGACGCCGATGCACTGGCGCTTCGGCGGGGGCCGCGCTGCCGAAAGCAAGCGGCGGTTGATCTTCGCGCTCGACGTCGACTCGATCGTCGAGGCCGAGGCGCTCATCGATGAGCTGCTTCCCGAAGTCGGTCTGTTCAAGGTCGGCAAGCAGCTCTTCCTCCACGCCGGGCCGGTGATCGTCCGCCGCATCAAGGAACGCGGCGGCGAGGTGTTCCTCGACCTCAAGTTCCACGACATCCCGCGCACGGTGGCGAAGGCGGGGATCGAGGCTGCGCGCCTCGGCGTCAAGATGTTCGACGTGCACGCCTCGGGGAGCGACGAGATGATGCGCGTCACCGTCGGCGAAGTGCGGCGCGCGTGCCGTCGCGAGGCGCTCAGACGCCCGAAGATCCTCGCCGTCACCGTGTTGACGAGCCTCTCGCGCGACGACTTGAAGCGCGTCGGCATCATGGCCGGCATCGAGAGCCAGGTGGTGCGCCTCGCCCGCCTCGCGAAGGAGAGCGGTATGGACGGCGTCGTTGCGTCGCCGCACGAGATCGCGACCATCCGCAAGGAGTGCGGCCGCACCTTCGCGATCGTCACCCCGGGTGTGCGCCCGGCGCGCGCCGGGTGGGACGATCAGAAGCGCGTGATGACGCCCGAGGCGGCGATTCGCGCCGGCGCCGACTATCTCGTCGTCGGCAAGCCGATCCGCGACGCCAAGAGCCCGGCGGAGGCGGCACGCGCGATCGTCGCCGAGATGGAGCGCGGCTTCGGCGGGCTGGCGGCGCGGTCGGCGGCGGGGCGCACGTGAGCGCCGCGCGCGGGTCGCTGCTCATCACCGGCGGCGCCCGCAGCGGCAAGAGTCGGTACGCCATCAGCCGCGCCTTGACGCTGCCGCCGCCGCGGATGTTCGTCGCGACCGCCGAGCCACGCGACGCCGACATGGCGGCACGCATCGCGGCGCATCGCGCCGCGCGCGGCGCGGCGTTCATCACCGTCGAGGAGCCACGTGACGTGGCGGCGGCGCTGACGCGCGTGCCGCCGGCGAGCGGTGTCGTCGTGCTCGACTGCGTGACGTTGTGGATCGCGAACCTGCTGGCCGTCGATCCGCCGGACGGCGAGGTCGAGCGGACGATCGATACCGTCGCCGCGTGCGTCGCCGCGTGCGCGCTCCCCGTCGTCGTCGTCACCAACGAGGTCGGGTCGGGCATCATACCGTTCGACCCCATGACACGGCGGTTTCGCGATCTCCTCGGCCTTGCGAACCAGCGCTTCGCAGCGGCGGTCGAGTCGGTCGTCCTGATGGTTGCGGGGTTGCCGCTCACGGTGAAGCCGGCGCGCTGAGCGCATCGCCGGTGGCGGGCGCGCCGTGTACGATTCCATTCCATGTCTCGAGAGCTCGAGCTCGTGCTGCGCCCCGACGTCGCCGGCGACGCGGCGGCGCTGCGCGCGGCGGCGTCGCGCGCCGCGCGCGTGCCGGAGAGCGAGATCGCCGCGGTGCGCGTGCTTCGCCGTGCGCTCGATGCGCGCCGCGGCGTCCGCATGCGCCTCTGGGTGCGGGTCGTCCTCGACGGCGAGGCCGAGGCGCCGCCGGAGGCGCCGCGCCCGCCGTCCTTTCCCGCGCCGCGGCGCGGGCGACCAGTCGTCGTCGTCGGTGACGGTCCCGCCGGGATGTTCGCCGCACTCCGACTCGCGGAGCACGGCGTCCCCGCCGTCATCGTCGAGCGCGGGAAGCCGGTGCAGGCGCGCCGCCGCGACCTCGCGGAGCTGAACAAACGTGGTGTGGTCGATCGCGAGTCGAACTACTGCTTCGGCGAGGGTGGCGCCGGCACCTACAGCGACGGCAAGCTCTACACGCGCGCGCAGAAGCGCGGCCCGGTGGCGTGGGTGCTGGCGCAGCTGGTCGCGCACGGTGCCGATGCCGAGATCCTCGTCGACGCGCGCCCGCACGTCGGCTCGAACCGGCTGCCGCGGGTGGTGACGGCGCTGCGCGCGACGCTCGCCACGGCCGGCATCGCGACGCACTTCGGCTGCCGCGTGACCGAGCTCGTGATCGACCACGGGCGGGTCGTCGGCGTGCGCCTCGCGGACGGGGTCGTGATCGAGGCCGCCGCGGTCGTGCTCGCGGCCGGCCACAGCGCGCGCGACGTCTACGCGCTCGCCGAGCGCGCGGGTGCGACGCTCGCCGCGAAAGCCTTCGCCGTCGGCGTCCGCGTCGAGCACCCGCAGCCGCTCATCGACCGCGCGCAGTACGGTGCCGACGCCGCGCGCTACACGCTGCCGGCGGCATCGTATCGGCTCGCCACCACCGTGGACGATCGCGGCGTCTTCTCGTTCTGCATGTGCCCGGGCGGCTGGATCGTTCCGGCGACGACGGATCCCGACGCGATCGTCGTGAACGGTATGTCGCTCGCGCGTCGCGACTCGCCGTTCGCGAACAGCGGCATCGTGGTCGCGCTCGAGCCCGCCGACGTCGCCGCGCTCGGGTACCCGGGGGCGACGGGTGGCATGGCGCTGCAGGCGGCGCTCGAGCGCGCCGCGTTCGCCGCCGGCGGCGGGGCGCAGATCGCGCCGGCGCAGCGACTTCCCGACTTCGTCGCCGGTCGCGCCAGCGCCGACCTGCCGCGCTGCTCGTACCGTCCGGGCGTGCGCGCCGCACGCCTCGACCGCGAGCTGCCGGCGTTCATCGGCGCCCGCCTACGCACCGCGCTCCGCCGCTTCACGCGCACGATCGCCGGCTACGACACGCGCGAGGCGCTCGTCGTCGGCGTCGAGACGCGATCGTCGAGCCCGGTACGGATCGTCCGCGATGCGCGCACGTGTGCGAGCCCGGGGCTCGCCGGTCTCTATCCGTGCGGCGAAGGAGCGGGCTACGCCGGCGGCATCGTCAGCGCCGCGCTCGACGGCATCGCCGTCGCGGACGCCGCAGCGTCCGCGTACGGCGAGTGAGCCCGTCGCCTCGGATCCTCACGCGGCGGCGCGCCGCTCGGCGATCGCGCACAGACCGTCAGACTCGATCTCGAGCGGCAGGTTGATCAGGTTGTAGTAGTTCTCGAGCGCGTTCAGCCAGGTGATCTCGACGATCTCGCGCTCGTCGAAGTGACGGCGGAGCTCGGCGAAGGTGGCGTCGCTGACGCGCTTGGTGCGCGTCGCCTCTTCAGCGTACGCCAGCGCCGCGCGCTCGCGCGGGCTGTAGAGCGGGCTCGTTCGATACTGCGGGAGCGCGTCGAACTTCTCGAGCGTCATCCGCTTCTGGACGGCGACCGCCTTGGCGATGTCGACGCAGAACGAGCACCCGTTGATCATCGCCGCCCAGGTGCGCACGAGGATGCTGATGCTCGGATCGACCGAGAGCTTGCCTTCGACGATCTGCACCTCGTGGTAGGCGAGACGGAACAGCGCGGGCACGCGTGCGTAGACGACCCGCGCCGGGGTCATCACCTTGCCGAGTCGCCGCTTGCTCGCCCAGTAAAAGATCTTCGCGATCAGCTGCCGCGGCTTGTCGATCGGTTCGAGACGCATCGTGGGGCTCCTTTCGAATCTCGTTTGGACGTCTGCTTGGGCGATCAGGTCGAGCCAAGGATCCGTCGCGGGTCGTAGAACACACGGACGTCCCTGATGCGACCCGACTCGATCTGGAACTTGGCGAAGATCGGGACCGGGCCGTTAATGGTCTCCTCCTCGAGGAAGGTCGCGACGTGGTCACCTTCGACGATGTGCTGAAAGATTTGAATGCCGTTCACGCCCGCGGCGACAGCCTTTAGATACTCCATTGCCGCCTGACCGCTCAGCTTCGGAATCAAGGGACTCTCGACCGTGAGATCGGGCTCGATTGGCATCCGGTGAAGTTCCTTGCTGGCGAGGCAGTTGAGAAAGGACTCGACCACTGCAACGGTTTCTCCTCGCGACATTGTCATCCTCCTGACGCGCGGCGGGCGCGCGCCAAAAGCCAAAGGAACAGCATCATCACCAACGCCGGCACGTACACGGCCGGCAGGTCGATCATCCAGTGCGCCGGGCCGACGAGACCGCGGGCGGTGTCGTAGACGTGGGCGAGCGCGTGCAGGACGGCGAAGAGCGCGACGGGCGCGACCAGCGGCACGCGCCACGTGGGCGCGAACGCGGCCCACAAAAGCGCCACCCCTTGGACGACGAACGCCGAGCCGATGTCGCGGACGAAGTGCTCGTTGAGCGGCCCGAAGTCGGGGACAGCGGCGGGGAGGTCGTGGAACCAGCTCGTCGGATGCGCCAGCATCCAGACGCCGTTGGCGAGATTGCCGAGCGCGAAGACCGTGAGGATCCACGTCCACGCGTCGGCGCCTCCCGCGCGCGCTGCGCCTGTCCGTGCCGCCCCGAGCCTGCGCTCGAGCTGTGGCGAAGCCGTCATCGTGCCGACCTCCTTCTTTGGCGCCCGGCGCCGTGCGCGCGAACGAGATCCGCGAGCAGCCTGATGCCCGCGCGAATCGCGTCCGGAGTGAGTGCGGCGAACGACAGGTGCACATTCTCGGTGCCGCGTCCGTCCGCGTAGAAGACATCGCCCCGGGTGTAGGCGATCCCCGCCGCGCCGGCGGCGCGCGCCAGCGCCTCCGGGTCGACCGCCGGCGGCAACGTCATCCAGATTCCGTGACCGCCGCGCGGGCGCGTCCACACGGTACCCGCGGGCATCGTCTCATCGAGCGTCGCGAGCATGGCCGCGAGTCGCGCAGCATAGACTCTGCGCACGCGGCGCAAGTGCCGCTCGAGCCCGCCACGCTCGAGGAGCGCGGCGAGCGCTGCCTGCGTGATCGTGCCGGTGCCGACGTCGGCGTTCCAGCGCGCCAAGACCATCTTGTCGAGCAGCGGGCGCGCGGCGACGACGTAGCCGACCCGCAGGCTCGGGAACAGCACCTTCGAGAAGGTGCCGGCGTAGATCACCTGCCCGGCACGATCGAGCGTCTTCAGCGCCGCGATCGGCGCGCCCTCGTAGCGCAGCTCGCTGTCGTAATCGTCCTCGAAGACCGGCACCTGGTGCTCGTCGGCGAGCGCCAAGAGCGCGCGGCGGCGCTCGGCGCTCAGGACGGCACCGGTTGGGCTCTGCGCCGCGGGTGTCGTGTAGATGAGCTTGGCGCGGCGCGCGCGCAGAATGCGCGCCAGATCGCCGATGCGCAGCCCGTCCTCGTCGACGCGCACCCCGACGAGATGCGCCTGGGCGGCGGTGAAGGCGAGGGTGGCGCCGAAATACCCGGGCTGCTCCATCACGACGGTGTCGCCGGGATCGAGGAGCACGCGCGCGACGAGATCGATCGCCTGCTGGGCGCCGTTCACCACTGCGACCTCGTTCGCCTCGCAGGCGATGCCGCGGCCGACGAGATAGCGGGCGATCGCTCGGCGCAGCGGCGGCCATCCCCGCGGGTCTTTGTCGCTCGCCAGCGCCGGCAGCCGTGAGCCGATGACGTCGGCGAATGCCCGCCGGATCTCACTCGTGGGCAAGCTCTCGAGGTCGACCTGGCCGCCGCGGAAGTCGAAGCGGGGCGGTTCGGGTGTGCCTGACAGCAGTCTCGACGGCAGCGGCAGCGCGCGTGCACGGACCGCGAGGAGACCCGACCAGACGAAGTTGCGGCTCTCGACGCTCGACGTTGGCGCGAGTCGGACCGTCCGCGTCGCGGGGGCGGCGACGAAGGTGCCTTGGCCGACGTGCGCCGTCAGCAACCCGGCGGCGACGAGCTCCTCGTACGCCAGGCTCACCGTCGCGCGACTGAGGCCGAGGGTCGCCGCGAGCTCGCGGGTCGCCGGCAGCTTGCCACCCGCGGGAAGTCGATCGGCCTCGATCAAGCCGCGCAGGTACACCGCGAGCTGCCGGGAGAGGGGCGCGGCGTCGCTGCGATCGGGGGTGAACACCAGCTCGAGCACGGCGCCGACCATACCAAATGCCAATCGGCTCGCAACAAGCCAATTGGACTGTTCTGCGCCATGCCAATCGCCGGGCGGAGCGCTCGTCGTGGGACGGCGCGCGACGCGGCGACGGCGTGTGCGGTCGAACGAGAGCGGTCAGCAGAACCGCTGCACGACGACGCGCGCGCCGGCATCGAGCGCGACCGTGTCGCCGTGAATCCGCAACATGCCGTCGGCGTGGACGAAGCTCGCGATCTCAGCCGATCCGCCGGCGAGCGGATGTGCGATCCACTCGCCGTCTCGCTCCTCGAGGCGCACGCGCACCCAGTCGTCGCGTCCGGCCGTCGAGACGATCGCGGTCGCGAGTCGTGCCGGGATGCGGACGCGCGGCGCGAACGCCTGCGCCTCCGGTTGGCCGCCGAGGCGGCGCACGAGCGGCGCGCCGAAGATCTCGAAGACGACGAGCGCCGACACCGGATGGCCGGGGAGGCCGAGGACGGGCGTCGTGCCGACGCGCGCGATGAGCGTCGGCTTGCCGGGCTTGATGCGAATGCCGTGCACCAGGACACGTGCGCGCGGCAGCGCGCGGATCACCGCCGGCGTCAGGTCCTTGGTGCCGACCGAGCTGCCGCCGGAGAGCAGGACGGCGTCCGCGGTCCCGAGCGCGCGTGTGAGGGCGCGGGTGATCGCCGCGTGTCGATCGGGGACGACGCCGAGATCCAGGGCCTCGCCGCCCTCGGCGACGATCATCGCCCGCAACGCGTACTGGTTGATGCTGCGTACCTGTCCGGCCTTCGGCGTCACCTCGGGCGGCACGATCTCGTTGCCGGTGGCGATCAGGGCGACGCGCGGCCGGCGATAGACGAGAACGCGACTCGCGCCGATGCCGGCGAGGGCGCCGACGTCGTGCGGCCGGCAGCGGTGCCCCGCCGCCAAGAGCACCGCGCCGCGCCGCATGTCCTCGCCACGCCGCATGACGTGCTGGCCCGCTGCGGCGGGGCGAGCGATGCGCACCGTGCCGTCGCCGGGCTCGACCGTGTGCTCGACCATCACGACGGCGTCGGCGCCCGCAGGCAGCATGCCGCCGGTCGGAATGCGCATGGCCTCGCCGGCCTGCAGCCGTGCCGGCGCCGGACGTCCCATCTCGACCGCGCCGGCGACCCGCAGGCGCGCCGGCGCCGCGGCGCCGGCGCCGGCGGTGTCGGCGGCGCGCACCGCGTAGCCGTCCATGTACGCGCGCGCAAAGTGCGGCACGTCGAGCGTAGCGCGGACGGGCCGTGCGAGCACCCGTCCCGCAACGTCCGCGACCGCAACCTCCTCGCTCCCAAGGGGCCGAAAGCGCCGCAACACCGCGAGCGCCTCGTCGCAGCTCACGAGTGGAAAGCGGCTCGCCACCCCCGTGTGAGGATCCGGGAGGGGCGCGGCAGAGGCGTGCGCGCGGCCGTAGACTTCTCTTCCGGCCGTGCGCACGCCTCTGCCGCGCCCCTCCCTGACCCTCATCGCGCGAGCACCGCGTGCAGCTGGCACGGCATCTCCCGGCGCACGCGCGCGAGGTGTTCCGGATCGAGCTCGGCAAGGATCACCTGCTCACCGGCGCCGGCGCGCGCGAGGACGGTTCCCCAGGGGTCGACGATCATCGAGTGACCGTAGTCCGGGAATCCGTGTGGGCTCTTGCCGGCCTGATTGGGTGCGATCACGTACGCCTGATTCTCGATGGCGCGCGCGCGCAGGAGGGGCTCCCAGTGCGCGGCGCCGGTGTAGAAGGTGAACGCGGAGGGTACCGCGAGGATCGTCGCACCGGCGGCGGCGAGGCGCCGGTAGAGCTCCGGAAAGCGCAGGTCGTAACAGACACTGAGGCCGACCGTGCCGAGGGTGGTCGGCGCCGTGACGACGTCGCGTCCATGGGCACGCGTCTCCGATTCGCGCACGCTCACCTCGCCCGGCACGTCGATGTCGAAGAGGTGGATCTTGCGGTAGCGGCCGCGGATCGCGCCGTCCGGTCCGATCAGCAGCGAGGTGTTGTAGCTCTTGCCGGCGTCGGGCGCGCGCTCGAGGAACGAGCCGCCGACGAGCACGATCTTCAGATCAGCGGCAAGCCGGCAGAGGAACTCGCTCACGCGGCCCGGGATCGGGCTCGCGGCGGCGGCCTCGTCGGTTCGCGGGCCGCGCCACGCGAAGACCTCGGGCAGGGCGATCAGCTCCGCACCCCGCTCGGCGGCACGCTCGACGAGGACGCGGGCACGGGCGAGGTTGGCCTCGAGGTCGGCCCCCGTCCGCATCTGCACCGCTGCGATGAGGTGGCTCGACATGGCGCGACAGTCTACCAGAGGTCCCCTCCCTCACAACCGGCGCCGGAAGGACGGATGCGCTTGCGTCTCGGTACGTTAGCCCGCCTCGCGCCGGGGAGTCGTCGCTTGATCACGCGCTGCGGCGTATGGTACGCGGCCACGTTGGTGCATACCTTGAGGATCGAGACCGAGTCCCAAATGGAGATGGTGGACGTCACCGCGAGCGTTCGTCGCCTGGTGAAGGACGCGGGGGTGACCCGCGGGATGTGCCATCTCTACGTTCCGCACACGACGGCGGCGATCACCATCAACGAGAACACCGATCCCGACGTCCGCAAGGACATGATCAAGGAGCTGCTGAAAACGATCCCGCTTCAGGACGACTACCTGCACGCCGAGGGCAACGCGGCGGCGCACATCCTCTCCTCCCTCCTCGGGTCGTCGGAGAGCATCTTCGTCGAGAACGGCAAGCTCGTGCTCGGCACCTGGCAGGCGATCTACTTCTGCGAGTTCGATGGGCCGCGGTCGCGGAACGTCCTGCTCCGCGTCATGGCCGAGTGAGGAGGTCCGACCCGTGAACCAATCGAACGCTGTCCGTCTGATCAAGCGCTATGGCAATCGCAAGCTCTACGACACGCTCGAGAGCCGCTACATCACGCTCGAGGAGATCGCGCGTCTGGTGCGCGCCGGCAGCGACGTCAAGGTGATCGACAACGAGAACGGCGGCGACCTCACGACCATCACGTTCGCCCAGATCATCCTCGAGGAGGAGAAACGGCGCTCGAGCCTGCTCTCACTCGGTCTCCTGCGCGAGCTCATCCAGCACGGCGAGGACACGCTCGCGACCCTACGCTCGCGCGTCGACAAGGGCCTCGAGGCGATCGGCTCGATGGGCGAGCTCGCCGGGCGCCGCGTCCAGGAGATGGTGAGCGGACGGGGGAGCGAGCGCGGCGCCTCCGGGACGCACGCGGACGCCACCGCGCCGCCCGCCGAGCAGATCGCCGAGGTCGACGTCCCGGGGAGGGGCTTCTTCGACGACCTCCTCTCCGCTCCGCAACGTCGTCTGGAGTCGCTGCAACGCTCGATCGACGAGCGCATCAAGTCGTCGGTCGGGCGCATCACCGGACACCCGGCGTTCCAGAACGAGGTGCGCCGCATCGAACGCTCGATCAAGAAGCTCGAGGAACGCCTGGCGCGTCTGCGCCGCCGCGAAGACGTCGGCCCGACGTCGGGTGACGACGTTCGCTGACGCAGCCCCTCCAAAGAGAAGGAAAGGAAAGCCGATGCCGCCGTATCGTGTGATCCTCGCACTCGCTGCCGTCCTCGCGTTGACGGCCTCCGCTCCCGTTCGCGCCGACGTGCAGCCCGGCGACGTGATCACCAAGGCCGACGCCGACAAGGTGAAGGACATGGTGTCGCCCGGCACGTTCTGGTGCGTGCAGCACGGCCTGCCGATGAAGATCGTCGCGACCAAGGCGATCCCGTGGACGAAGGCGTACAGGGAAGCGACTGAGAAGTACTCCGGGCAGGTGAAGATCGGCGCGGACGGCCTCAAGCTCGAGAGCTACGTCGCCGGGCAGCCGTTCCCGACGATCGATTCCGCCGACAAGCTCGCGCCGATCAAGATCATGCAGAATTTCAACTTCCGGCCGTCGAACTACGACGACCTCGACCTCCGCAACTTCGACGCCGATACCGGGCCGATCTCCGACGACCGGCCGATTCAGGTCGAGCGCCACTTCCTCATCGACCACTTCCGACGGCTGCGCTACGTCGGCCGTCTCTACACCGACCCCAGACCCGAGATCGAGAACAAAGACGGCTTCGAGTTCAAAGAGACCCTCCACCCGCTCATCGAGCCGTTCGATCTGAAGGGCGTCGGCTTCACGTACTATCGCTACCTCGATCCCGCGAAGCAGGACGACAGCTGGTTGTACTTGCCGTCGTTGCGGCGCGTCCGTCGGCTCTCGACTGCACAACGCTCCGACGCGCTCTTCGGCCAGGACACCGACCAGGACAGCTACGGCGGCTACGCCGGGCAGATCGCCTGGATGGATTGGAAGCTCCTCGGCGAGAAAGAAGTGCTCGGCGCCTTCCACACCACGGCGTTCCCGACCAAATGGGCCGACGGCAGCGCTGATTGGGGCTTCGACGGCGAATGGGAGAAGCGCCACGCCTACATCATGGAGGGCACCTCGAAGCTCCCGCAGTACGCGTACTCGAAACGCGTCCTCTTCATCGACAAGGAGATCTGGGAGAACCCCTACAGCGACATGTACGACCGCGCCGGCCAGCTTTGGAAAGTCTGGATCAACAACTGGTCCTTCAAGAAGGAGGCGTTCCCTGGCGCGTCGATCAAGTACGACGAGGAGACCGCCCTCCTTCCCTCCATCGTCATGGTCGACATCCAGCTCCAGCACGCAACCAGAGCCTCGCTCCCCAGCGCCCGCTTCCCCGGCGAAGCCGGCTTCTACGTCCATCAAGGCGCCAAGGAAGGCACCGTTGAAGACCAATTCACCATCGCCGAACTTATCGGCAGCGGCCACTAAAGCTTCAATGGGGGTATCCATCTAAGCGGAGGACGGCAGGCCAGCGGCTCTCCAGGGTCGGTTCGCAGGGGGGCGTTCGAGGCTGGCCGGGTGCCCGCGGGTCCCCGGTGGCGTAGGCGGCCTCGACTTGGGCTGGGGGTTGACGAC
>JACQEO010000010.1 GCA_016200545.1 Deltaproteobacteria bacterium
CGCTCCGCATCACACGGGTTATGCTGAGATCAGCATAACCCGTGATAGAGCAACAGATTGATCCGCGGGCGCGGAACAAGGACGGCCAACTTTTCGAGGAACTCGATCGGTGCGAAGAGGAGTGCGCGGGTGCCGTCGCTCGTCATCCGCGCATGCGGCGCCAGGCGCGAGACGACGAGTAGCCGACTCCTCCGGATCGCCGGAGCGTTGCCGGAAGATGCCAATCGGTGCGGAGGCGCGCCGCCGAGCGTCACCGCTTGCGGACGATCGTCAGGCCGTCCGAGATCGACAGCATCACCGACTCGACGCGTCGGTCGTCGGCGAGAAAGTCGTTCAACAGGCGGAGCGCCTGCGTGCTCTCGTCGGCGCCCTTCTCGAAGAGCACCTGGCCCATCCACAGCACGTTGTCGAAGAGGATGAGGCCGTTCGGCCGCAGGCGCGCGAGGATCTCCTCGTAGTAGTCGCGATAGCCGGTCTTGTCGGCGTCAATGAAGGCGAAGTCGAACTGCGCGCCCGCGGGGAGCGCGCGCAAGGTGTCGAGAGCGGGACCAAGGCGGAGCTCGATCTTGTGGCCGACGCCGGCGCGGTCCCAGTGCCGGCGCCCGATCGCCGTCCATTCCGCGTTCAAGTCGCAGCAGAGGAGCCGCCCGTCCTCGGGAAGGCCGCGCGCGATGCAGAGCGAGCTGTAGCCGGTGAAGGTGCCGATCTCGACCGCGGAGCGGGCACCGATGGCGCGGGCGAGGAGCGTCATCAACGCGCCCTCGTCGGGCGCCACCTGCATCAAGCTGATGCTGCCGAGGGCGGCCGTCTCCTCGGCGAGCGCCGCGAGCACCGGGTCGCGCTCGCTGCGATGCGCGACGACGTAGTCGTAGAGCTCCGAGCTCAGCGCCGTGAACTTGTCCGACATGGGTGATCCTCCCGAGGGCGCAGGATGACCGCGCCGCCGCGGCAGTTCAAGCGCGCCGCGGAAGCGCACGCGGCGGCGGACCCGAGTGGACTGCCCCGGAACCCCTCTGGTAAACGATGCACATGCTCTCTCACCCGTCGGACCGACCTGTTCTTCCGGGCGGCCGACGCGTCGCTCCGCGGCGCCCGACTTCGTGAACGTCCGCTCGCTCCTGCGCGCCCTCCGCTTCGACGGCCTGTGGTGGCGGAAGTTCGCGTATCTCGGCAGCGTCTACGGCCCGGAATGGTGGAAGCGCTACTCGCCGCCGTGGATTGCGGCGATCATCTTCGTCTGCGTCAGGCGCAATCGACGCGGCGCGATCGCCAACATGCGCCGCGTCCTCGGCAGCCGAGGCTGGCTGCGCGATCACTGGCATGGGCTCAAGGTGTTCATCGGTTTCGCGCACTGCATGAACGAAGCGCTCGAGTGCCTGAGCCCGCGCCCGCAGCCGATGGTCGTCGACCGCCCGGCGAACGACCCGATCCAGGCCATCATCGAGCAGGGCCGCGGCGTCGTCCTCGTCACCTGCCACTTCGGCAACTGGGACGTCGCCGCGCGCACGCTCGCCCGCTACGGGCGTCCGTTCAACCTGGTCATGGCGCGCGAGATCAACGAGACCACCGCCGACTACGTGCGCGCGGCGCGCGAGGCGGCCGGCATGCACGTGCTGCTCTCCGACAGCTCCGTCTACGGCCCCTTCAACATGCTACGGGCCCTGCGGCGCAACGAGATCGTCGCGCTCCAGCTCGACCGGCCGATCGGCGGTGACGGCGCCCGCCCGGTCGAGTTCTTCGGCGCGCCCGCCCTCTTCCAGAGCGGCGCGATCCGTCTCGCGCGCCTCGCCGGCACGCCGATCTTTCCGGTGTTCGTCGCGCGCCGCGGCCCGCGCGACTATCGCATCGTCATCGGCACCGAGCACCGCGTCGGCCGGACGGCGAGCAACGACGAGATGGACGGTATCCTCGCGAGCATCGTCGCCGAGTTCGAGGAGCTGGTGCGCGAGTACCCCGATCAGTGGTTCCAGTTCGCGCCGTTCTGGCCCGCCGACGACTCGGCCGGCGGCCACGTCGTCACGTCAGCGCGCGCGGGCGGCGACGCGCAGCGCCCGGTCGCGCGCGCGCGTTGATCGATCAATAGGAGACCCTGCCAATGCAAATGCTGCACACCATGCTCCGGGTCGGGAACCTCGACCGCTCACTCGCCTTCTACTGCGACGTCCTCGGTATGCGGCTCTTGCGGAAGAAGGACTACGAATCGGGCCGTTTCACGCTGGCGTTCGTCGGTTACGGCGACGAGCGCGATCACACGGTCCTCGAGCTCACGCATAACTGGGACACGGAGCGCTACGAGCTCGGGAACGCGTTCGGCCACGTCGCCCTCGGCGTCGCGGACATCTACGCCACCTGCGACGAGCTCCGCGCCAAGGGCGCGAAGATCGTGCGCGAGCCCGGCCCGATGAAGCACGGCGGCTCTGAGATCGCCTTCATCGAGGACCCCGACGGCTACAAGATCGAGCTGATCCAGCTGCGCGGCCGCAGCGACTGAATCGTCGCCGCGCGATCGCTCACGATTCTCCTCGTCGCCATCGCTGCTCCATGATCAGCCGCTCGACGCGCCGGCGGATGTCGTCGCGAATCGCTCGCACGTGCTCGAGGGGTTGCCCCTTGGGGTCGGCGAGGCTCCAGTCCACGCGGCGAAGACCGGGGACGACGGGACACGCTTCACCGCATCCCATCGTGACCAGGAGCGCCGCGTCGCGCGCCAGATCTTCGGTGAGAAGCCGTGGCGCCGCGCGTGAGAGATCGATGCCCATCTCCCGCATCGCCGCGACCACCTCGGGATGGACGTGGTCCGCCGGTTGCGTTCCCGCGGAGACGGCGCGGGCGCGGCCCGGGTCGGCGAGCGCGTTGAAGAGCGCAGCGGCCATTTGCGAGCGCCCAGCGTTGTGGATGCAGGCGAACACCACTGTCTTCACGCCGGAACCATCCAGCGAAACAGCAGCGTCGCCGCGCCCGCCCCGAGGAGCTCCGCGACGACGAATCCGGGGACATCCGCGGGGCGGATGCCGGCGAAGGTATCGGTCAACGAGCGCGCCAGCGTGACCGCCGGGTTGGCGAATGACGTCGAGGCGGTGAACCAGTAGGCGGCCGTGATGTAGGCGCCGACCGCGAAGGGTACGGTGCTCGCCGAGCGCAAGCGGGAGCATCCCCAGATGACCGCGAGGAGCCCGAAGGTGGCGACGAACTCACTCAGAAGCTGTGACGGACCGTGTCGCGCGTGCTGCGAGACCGAGAACGCCGGCAGGTCGAACATGAGGTCGCCGACGGCGACGCCGCCGATCGCGCCGAGGAATTGCGCGGCGAGATAGGCCGGCACCTCCCGCCAGGGAAGGCCACGCTCCCACGCGACGGCGAGCGTCACCGCCGGATTGAGCTGCGCGCCGGAGACGGGGCCGAGCGTCAAGATGAGCGCGACCAGCACGGCGCCGGTCGCGAGCGTGTTGGCGAGGAGCGCCAGAGCGACGTTGCCGCCCGCGAGGCGCTCGCCCATGATGCCGGAGCCGACGACGGTCGCGAGCAGCAGCGCGGTGCCCACCGCCTCCGCCGCCACGCGGCGGCCGAGCGAGGGGTCCTGCGGCGCTTCACCGCTCATGACCGCGCGCGACTCGTTTCTTCTCCGACGGTACCGGCGCCAGCGCCTCGCGCACCGCCTCGAGTCGCGCCGGGACGATCCGGTAGTAGACCCAGGTCCCCCGCTTCTCGCGCTCGAGCAGGCCGGCGTCGTTCAGCACCTTGAGGTGATGGCTCACCGTCGGCTGGGAGAGCCCGCTCGGGCCGGTGAGGTAGCAGACGCACGCCTCCGCTCCGGGTTGGGCGGCGATGAAGCTCAACAGCCGAAGGCGTCCGGGGTCGGCGAGCGCCCGAAACGTCGTGGCGAGCTCGGCGGCGTCGTCCTTCCCGAGGCGCGCGTGGAGGACCGGCGAGCAGCACGGAGAAATCTTCGCGGTGGCCATATCGACATATTGACATGGATCGATGGAAGATGCAACATCGACCGTCATCGATAAAGGAGGAGTCATGACGACCAACACCTTTCACGTCGCCGTCTACGTCCGGAGCATCCCCGAGGCGGTCGAGCAGTATCGAAAGATCCTCGGCATCGAGCCGGCGAAGGTCCGCTCCGACTACGCCAAGTTCGAGATCGCCGACCCGCCGGTGATCTTCTCGCTGAACGCCGGTGGCAAACCCGGCACGCTCAGTCATCTCGGCATTCGCTACCCCGGCACGGGGAGCGTCGCCTCGGAAATGGTGCGCGCGAAGAACAACGAGCTCACACCGTTCCGCCAAGAGGGCACGACCTGCTGCTACGCCAAGGCCGACAAGTTTTGGGTGCGGGACGCCGACGGCATCCCCTGGGAGATGTACACGCTTCTCGAGGACGCCGAGGCGGAGACCGCCGCCGATCCGCAGCTCCGCGCGTTCCTCGCGCAGGAGGCCGCCGGAGGCACGCCGGCCTGCTGCGTGCCCGAGGAAGCGCCGACCGCATAACCGCTACGACATCGCTCCCGCTCCGGCCTCCGCGACCGCGACGCGCGCGAACTCGGCGATCGCGTCGAGGAGGCCGGGGGCGGCGAACACGTCGTTGTGGTGCGCGCCCGCGGCGCGGAAGAACCGTTTCGGCTCGGGCGCCGCGGCGTAGAGTGCCTCGCCGAGCGCGAACGGCACGAGCTCGTCTGCGTCGCCGTGGGCGACGAAGATCGGCACCCGTAGCATCGGGAGACGCGCGCGCGACTCGAATCGCTTGCCGGCGAGCGACGCCAGCGCCCCGTAGTGCTTGCGCGCCACGTCGGCCAGGCTGGTGAAGGTCGACACCACCGCGACCCCGGCGCACGCTCGCTCGCACGCGAGGTGGATCGAAACCGCCCCACCGAGCGACTCGCCGAAGCAGAGGATCGTCGCCGGCGGGACGCCGCGCGCCCGCTCACTGTCGTAGGCGGCGCGCGCGTCGCGGTAGACGCCGGCCTCGGACGGCCGTCCCTCGCTGCGACCGTACCCCCGGTAGTCGTACGCGAGGACGCTGAGCCCGCGCGCGCAGAGCGCCAGCAGGACGTCCTCGCGCCCGGCGATGTTGCCGCCGTTGCCGTGAGACCAGACGAGCGTCGCGATCGAGCGCACCGCGGGCGCGTACCACGCATGCAGCCGTAAGCCGTCCTCGGTCGTGATCCAGCGCTCCTCGACACCGGCGGGCGGATCGGGAACATCCGAATCGGGAAAGAAGATGAGCTGCTCGAGGAGCACCGTGGAGCGGTAGCATCGCATCCTCGTCGGCGTCCAGGCATCCAACGCAGATGAGAACCGTCCAGGAGGTTGCATGAGCCCCAGCATTCGCATGACCGTCGCCCGCGCCTACGAACGCGCGCTCTTCGCCGGCGACATGGAAGCGGTCGGACGCCTGCTCACCGACGACGTCGTCTATTGGGTCGCGGGCGCGCCGCCGCTCGGCGGTGAGTGGCACGGTCGCGACGCGGTGATCCGCGCCTTCGTCGCGCGCGAGTTCGGCCTCGGCCCGGGCTTCGAGAGCGCCGACGTGTGGCGCGAGTGGTACGAGGCCGACGAGCGCGTGATCGTCGAGATCCGCGAGCGCAGCTGGCTACCGGCCGCCCCCACAGACGTCATGGATCAGCGCACGTGTGCCGTGCTGCGCTTTCGCGGCGATCGCATTTGCGACATGCGCGACTACACCGACACGCACGTCTACGAGGAGTTCCGCCGCCGTCATCCGGAGCTGCCGAAGTTCCGCAGCGCCTGAGGGCGCTTCAGGCGGTTTTGAGCAACACCGCCGACGGCCGCGCGAACTCGATGCGGAGCGGCACGCCGAGGTCGATCGTCGGCGGCGTCGGGTCGGTGGTGAAACGCGGCTCTTCGGTCGTCGCCAGCAACGACCATGTGCGGGCCGTGGTCGCGAGCGCCGGCGGGACGATGCAGGCGCCGTTGCCGACGAGACGGACGACGAGGAGCAGCGCGGCGCCGCCGCCGGCCTCGCTACGGAGCGCGAGCGTGCCGTCGTCGAGCGCGGCGACTTGAAAGCGGTCGCGGCCGGCGGCGCCGAACGCCGGCTCGCAACGGCGCCACGCGAGCAGCGCTTGGTAGAGTCGTGCGATTCCGGCGTGCGGCTCTCGGGCGCGCTCCTCCCAGTCGAGGCGGCTCGCGAGGAACGTCGCGAGCGCTTGCGGATCGGGGATGCGCGCGCGCGCCTCTGCCGTCGCGAAGGCGCTGAAGCGGCGGAACTCGCGCCACCGTCCCTCGGTCACCGCACGCCCGACCTCCGGCTCGTGGTCGGTGAAGTAGCGAAACGGTGTGCGCGCCGCCCACTCCTGCCCCATGAAGAGGAGCGGTGTCTGCGGCACGCAGAGAAGGAGCGCCGAGGCGGCGCGATAGGTCGCGAGGTCGATCGCGTCGGTCAACCGGTCGCCCATGGCGCGGTTGCCGATCTGATCGTGGTTTTGCAGAGAGACGACGAATCGCGGCGACGGAATACCGCGCGGATCGCTGCCGCGCGGCCGCGCGTGATGGCGCGAGTACTGACCCGTGAAGAACCAGCCTCGACGGATCGTCGTCGCGAGGTCGGCGACGCTGTCGGAGAAGTCTTCGCGCTCGCCCTCGCAGTCGCCGGTGAAGAGCCGCCGCATCTGATGATGGAAATCGTCCGCCCACACGGCGTCGAGCCCCATGCCGCCCGCCGCCTCCGGCCGCACGAGATCCGCGAGGTTGCGGTTGTCCTCGGCGATCACGACGACCTCGCGATCGCCGACGGCCGCGTGCACCCGCGCCGTCAGCTCGGCAAGGAAATGGCGGCGACCGTCGTCGGCGAACGCGTGCGTCGCGTCGAGGCGGAGGCCGTCGAAGTGATACTCGTGGACCCAGGCGAGCGCGTTCTCGATGAAGAAGTCGCGCACCTGGTAACTGTGCTCGCCGTCGAGGTCGATGCCGTCTCCCCACGGACTGCGGTGGCGGGCGGTCAAGAAATGGCGGCTGAAGGTCGGCGCGTACGCGCCGGCGGGGCCGAAGTGGTTGTAGACGACGTCGAGGTGGACGCCGAGGCCGAGGCGATGCGCGACGTCGACGAGCGCGCGCAGGTCGTCGGGCGTGCCATAGCAGCGCGCCGGGGCGAAGAGCGCGGCGGAGTCGTAGCCCCAGTTGCGGCGGCCGGGAAAATCGCCGAGCGGCATGAGCTCGATCGCGGTGACGCCGAGGTCGCGCACGATCGGCAGCCGCTCGGCGGCGGCGGCGAACGTGCCCGCGCGCGTGAAGGTGCCGACGTGCAGCTCGTAGAGGACGAGGTCCTCGAGACGCACGCCCCGCCACTCGGCGTCCGACCAAGTGAAGGCCGCCGGATCGACGATCTCGGAGGGACCGTGGACGCCGTCGGGCTGTGAGCGCGACGCGGGATCGGGGAACGGCCCCGCGCCGTCGACGAAGAATGTGTAGCGGTCGCCGGCGCGAGCGTCGGCGACGCGCGCCTCGCGCATGCCGTCGCCGACGTCGATGAGCGGCACGCGCGTCGGGCTGCCCGTCCTCCGCTCGAGACGGAGCTCCACCACGCGCGCGTCCGGCGCCCACACGCGAAAGCGCGTGCCGTCGACTGCCGGCACCGCGCTGAGCGCCGGTCGCCACGGCTCGCCGCCGAGGCCGCCGCCGACCGCACGCGGCAGCCCGCCGCCCTTGGTCGCAGTGTCTCCCGTGCGGTCGCGCTGCGTCGACGGGTCGGCCGCGCCGCCTTCGCGGCGTCCCTTCAGCACCACGACCGCGAGCGGCGGCGCGACCACGCTGAGCGATTGCGGCTGCCCGTGCCACGCGACCGACACCGTGTGCACACCGCCGAGGTTTCCTTGGCCGCTGCCACCGTAGATCGGAGCGTCGCCGTTCACGAGCTCGCGCCACTCGCCCGGCCACGGCACGCCGACGCGATAGCCGTGCCGCGGCACCGGCGTGAAGTTGCAGACGAAGAGGAGCGCCTCGTCGGGGTCGGCGCCGCGGCGGAGAAAGCTCACGACGCTCTGCTCGGCGTCGTTGCAGTCGACCCATTCGAAGCCGCGCGGATCGGTATCGCGTTCGTGCAGCGCCGGCTCGTCGCGATACAGTCGATTCAAGTCGGCGACGAAGCGGCGGACGCCGTCGTGCGCGGGGTCGGCGAGCAGGTGCCAGTCGAGGCTCTGGTCGTGATCCCACTCGCGCTCCTGGGCGATCTCGTCGCCCATCCAGAGCAGCTTCTTCCCGGGCTGCCCGAACATGACGCCGAAGAGGAGACGGAGGTTCGCGAGCTTCTGCCACCCGTCCCCCGGCATCTTCCCGAGGAGCGAGCCTTTCCCGTGCACCACCTCGTCGTGCGAGAGCGGCAACACGAACTGCTCGTGCCACGCGTAGAGCATGCGGAACGTGAGTCGGTCGTGATGGAAGCGGCGGTGCACGGGATCGTGGGCGAAGTAGTCGAGGGTGTCGTGCATCCACCCCATGTCCCACTTGTAGTCGAAGCCGAGGCCGCCGACGTAGGTCGGGCGCGACACCATCGGCCAGGCCGTCGACTCCTCGGCGATCGTCAGCACGTCGGGATGCTCGGCGTGGACGCGCTCGTTCAAGCGGCGGAGAAACGCGATCGCCTCGAGGTTCTCGCGCCCGCCGAAGGCATTCGGGATCCACTCGCCGGGCTGCCGCGAGTAGTCGAGGTAGATCATCGACGCGACGGCGTCGATGCGCAGGCCGTCGACGTGGTAGCGATCGAACCAGAAGAGCGCGCTCGCGAGCAGGAAGTTCGTCACCTCGTTGCGACCGTAATTGAAGATGAGGGTGCCCCAGTCGGGATGCTCGCGCTGGCGCGCGTCGGCGTGCTCGAAGAGGTAGGTGCCGTCGAAGTAGCCGAGGCCGTGCTCGTCGCGCGGAAAGTGCGCCGGCACCCAGTCGAGGATGACGCCGATCCCGGCGCGATGGAGCGCGTCGACGAGGAGCATGAAGTCGTGCGGGGTGCCGAAGCGCCCTGTCGGCGCGAAGTAGCCGATCGTCTGATAGCCCCACGAGCCGTCGAACGGGTGCTCGGTGATCGGCAGCAGCTCGACGTGCGTGAAGCCGGCGTCGCGCACGTAGGCCGGTAGCTTCTCGGCGAGCTCGCGATAGGTGAGCCAGCGGTTCCCCTCCTCGGGGACGCGCATCCACGAGCCGAGGTGCACCTCGTAGATCGAGATCGGCGCGTCGAGGGCGTGCGCGCGGCCACGCCGCGCCATCCACTCGCCGTCGTCCCACGTGTACCCCGCGAGGTCCCACACCTTGGATGCCGTCTGCGGGCGGATCTCGGCGGCGAACGCGAACGGATCGGCCTTGTCGACGCGGTAGCCGCCGTAGCGCGACTCGATCGCGTACTTGTAGAGCGCGCCGCTGTGGACGCCGGGCGCGAAGCCCTCCCACACGCCGGCGTCCCCACCGACGAGCGGATGCGCCCCCGGCTGCCAGCCGTTGAAGTCGCCGACGACCGACACGCGCTCGGCGTTCGGCGCCCAGATGGCGAAGCGCGTGCCGCGCCGGCCCTCGACGGTCGCCGGGTGCGCCCCGAGCTTCTCGTAGAGCCGCTGGTGCACTCCCTCCGCGAAGAGGTGCACGTCGTAGTCGGTGAGGAACCGGACGGGAACGGATCCCGCCGCCGACCGCCGCCCCGATGCGTCCATACTCATGCCCTCATACTCGAAGGCCCCCGCGAAGGCGAAAACCTCACCCGACCCGGCACGTTGCACGACGAGCACTTACGTCTCGACGCACGGTGACCGATCAGTTCAATGGCATTGATCGACGAGAGACAGCCGCTTGTCGTCCACTCGCCCCTTCACGCAGCCGGGAGATCCGTCTTCGTGAAGTCGTCGCCCACGAAAAGGAGGGGCTGCCCGGCCAGGCGCGCGACGGCAGACGTGAGGCAGTCGCCATAGTTCAACGCCGCGGCGTGCCGGCCCTTATCGAAGCGCGCGTAGGTCTCGACCGCGAGCCGCCAGTGCTCTTCGGTAAACGGAATGACCGACAGGCCCGCCTCCTGGAGAAGGCGCAAGAGGACTCCCTGCGCCCGCTTTCCCATCTTCGCCGTGAGGAGCAGTCCGGTCTCGACGAGTGTAGGAGCCCCGACGGCAGAGGTATCTTCGGCGGCGAGCTTCGCGACGAGCCGCTCCCATCCCGGCTCGCGAAGAACGATCGCGACGAGCGCCGAGCTGTCGACGATCACACGCCCTCAGGACCGTATCCCAGGATCTTCGCGCGCTCGCGGCGGGTCACCCGACGCCCGAGCACCTTTCGTGGAACCTGCGGCCACACCTCCTGCTCGAGAAAACGGTGAATCGCTTGGCCGCGATCGCGTGGCACGATCCGCAAGGCGAGCCGTTGCTTGCGCTCCTGGAGGGCGACCTTCACAGCCCGCGTCTTGCTCTCGCCGGTCATCGCCGCCACTTCAGCGGCGAGCTTCTCCGCTTCTCGATCTTTGATGTTCAAGGCCATGACTCCATCAAAGGTACCATGGTGCCACGTCAAGAACGCCCTTCATCCTGCTCTCACGACGAAGACATGCGCCGGCGCCGTGGCCGGATCGAGGCGGACCCAGTTGCGCGGCCCGCGCCACACGTAGCGCGCGTCGCTGAGCAGATCCCGCACCTCGTACGGCACGTCGGCGCCGAGGCCGAGCTCATCGATCGGCAGGTGCAGCCAACCCTCGGTGGCGCGGTCGGGATCGAGGTTGACGATGACGAGGACGGCGCTCGCCAAGTCGGGCGTCGTCTTCGAGTAGGCGAGCAGTCGCTCGTCGTCGACCTCGTGAAAGCGCAGGCGGTGATCGAACTGGAGCGCGCGGTGCTCGCGGCGCGCGCGATTCACGCGTGTCACGAGGTCCCGGATGTTGCCGGGCCGGTCGCGGTCCCACACCCGCACTTGGTACTTCTCCGAGTTGCGGTACTCCTCGGTGCCGCGGATCGCGTCCACCTCGCAGAGCTCGAAGGGTGGCCCGTAGATGCCGTAGGAGGCGCCGAGCGTCGCCGCCAGGACGAGCCGGATCTGAAACGCGGCCCGCCCGCCCCGCTGTAGATAGTCGTGCAGGACGTCGGGCGTGTTCGCGAAGAGGTTCGGGCGCAGGTATTCGCGGACATCGGTTTGCGTGAGCTCGGTGAAGTACTCGACGAGCTCGGCCTTGGTGTGCCGCCACGTGAAGTAGGTGTACGACTGCGTGAAGCCGCATTTCGAGAGCTGCCGCATGATCTTCGGCCGCGTGAACGCTTCGGCGAGGAAAATCACGTCGGGGTGGAGGCGCTGGACGTCGGCGATCAGCCACTCCCAGAAACGGAACGGCTTGGTGTGCGGGTTGTCGACGCGCAGGATGCGGACGCCGCGCTCCACCCAGAAGAGGACGACGTCGCGGAGCGCGTCCCAGAGCGCGCGCCAGGCGGCGCTCTCGAAGTCGAAGAAGTAGATGTCCTCGAACTTGTGCGGCGGGTTCTCGGCGCAGCGGATGGTGCCGTCGGAGCGGTGGTGGAACCACTCGGGATACTTCCGCACCCACGGATGATCGGGCGAGCACTGGAACGCGAGGTCGAGCGCCACCTCGAGACGGTGTGCGCGCGCCGCCATGACGAAGGCATCGAAGTCGGCGAGCGTGCCGAGGGCGGGCTCGACGGCGGTGTGGCCGCCGGCGGCGGCGCCGATCGCCCATGGGCTGCCGGGGTCGTCGGGTGCCGCGACGAGCGCGTTGTTCGCCCCTTTGCGATGGGTGACGCCGATCGGATGGATCGGCGGCAGGTAGACGACGTCGAAGCCCATGGCGGCGACGTCCGGAAGCCGCGCCGCCGCCTCACGAAGAGTGGCGGAGCGCGTCGGGTCGTCGCCCGCCGAGCGCGGGAACATCTCGTACCACGCGCCGAAGCGCGCCCGCTCGCGATCGACGCGCACGCGCAAGACCGGCGACTCGACGGCGCCTTCACGATCGTCGCGCATCGCCTCGCGCTCGCGAAGCGGCCACGCGACGACGGCGTACTCGCAGAAGCCGAGGCGCTCGAGCGCGAAGTCCCCGCGCCAGAGGTCGTTGCCGAGCGGCTCCATCGACGTCTCGTTCCAGTCGCTCGCGCCCGCGACGCGATGCCGCAGCATGACGGCGAGCGCGGCGTGCCCGTCGACGAAGACGTCGGCGTGGACCTCGAGAGTCTCGCCGATGCTGCGCTTCACCGGATGGCGGCCGTCGTCGACGCGCGGGCGAACGTTTTCGATGACGACCCGCGGCGGCGGGGCCACGTGCGTCGTCGCGTCCATCAGCGTGGGACGAGGCGCAGCACGACCAGCGACCGCGGGCGGACCAGGTAGCGCTGCCCGGCGCGATAGAGATGGCGCTTGGTGAGCGCTTCGGCGGTATCGAGGAGGAGCTCCCAGCGCTCCGCCGTGCGGATCGGCGCCGGCTTGAACTCGATCGGCTCGTGGTGCGCGTTGAAGAGGAGCATCAACGTGTTCGGCGGCGCCGGCCGCCCGCCCTCGGGATCTTCCTGCGTCTCGTCGACCAAGCGGGCGCCGAGCGCGCGCACGCTCTCCGCGTTCCAGTCCTCCTCCGACATCTCGGTGCCGAGCGGCGAGAACCACGCCAGGTCCTTCACCCCGGTGCCGCGGATGCGCTGGCCGTGCAGGAAGCGGCGGCGGCGGAGCGCGCGGTTCTCGTGACGCAGCCGGATCACCCGGCGCGTGAACGCGAGAAACGCCCGGCGCTCCGCATCGAGGTCCCAGTGCAGCCAGCTGAGGTCGTTGTCCTGACAGTAGGCGTTGTTGTTGCCCTGCTGCGTATGGCTGAGCTCGTCGCCGCCGCGGATCATCGGCACGCCCTGCGAGAGGAGGAGCGTCGCAAGTAGGTTGCGCTTCTGCCGCTCGCGCAGGCTCCGTATCTCGACGTCGTCGGTCGCCCCCTCGGCGCCGCAGTTCCAACTGAGGTTGTTGTTGTCGCCGTCTTGGTTGTCTTCGAGGTTCGCCTGGTTGTGCTTGTCGCTGTAGCTGACGAGATCGTGGAGCGAGAAGCCGTCGTGCGCGGTGACGAAGTTGATGCTCGAGTACGGCCGGCGGCCGCTGTGCTCGTAGAGATCGGCGCTGCCGGCGAGGCGCGTCGCGAGCTCCGAGACGGTGCCGCCGTCGCCGCGCCAGAAGCGCCGGATCGCGTCGCGGTACTTGCCGTTCCACTCCGTCCAGAGCACCGGGAAGTTGCCGACCTGGTAGCCACCCTCGCCGAGGTCCCAGGGCTCGGCGATGAGCTTCACCTGCGAGATCACCGGATCCTGATGGATGATGTCGAAGAAGGCGCCGAGCTGGTCGACCTCGTAGAGCTCGCGCGCGAGCGCGCTCGCGAGATCGAAGCGGAAGCCGTCGACGTGCATGTCCGTCACCCAGTAGCGCAGGCTGTCCATGATGAGCTGGAGGACGCGCGGGTGTGTCATGTCGAGCGTATTGCCGCAGCCGGTGAAGTCTATGTAGTAGCGCCGGTCGGGCTCGGTGAGGCGATAGTAGGCGGCGTTGTCGATGCCGCGCAGCGAGAGCGTCGGCCCGAGGTGGCTGCCCTCGGCGGTGTGATTGTAGACGACGTCGAGGATCACCTCGATGCCGGCGGCGTGCAGCGCCCGCACCATCATCTTGAACTCGCGAATGGCGTCGGTCGGCACCGGCGACGACGCGTAGCGCGCCTCGGGCGCGAAGTACGAGAGCGTGTTGTATCCCCAGTAGTTGCTGAGCCCTTTCTCGAGGAGATGGCGATCCATCACGTGATGGTGCACCGGCATGAGCTCGACCGCGGTGACGCCGAGCTCGCCGAGGTACTGGATGCCGGCCTCGGAGACGAGGCCCGCGTACGTGCCGCGGAGCGCCGCCGGCACCTCGGGGTGGAGATGCGTGAAGCCCCGCACGTGCAGCTCGTAGATCACCGTTTCGTGCCACGGCGTGCGCGGCGGGCGATCGTCGCCCCAGGTGAAGGCCGGGTCGACCACGGCCGCGAGCGGCGCGAGCGCGGCGTTGTCGCGGTCGTCGCGCGAAAGGTCCTCGGCGGGATCGCCGATCGTGTAGCCGAAGTTCTCGTCCCCCCAGCGCACCATGCGCCCGATCCCCTTGGCGTAGGCGTCGAGGAGCACCTTCGCGGGATTGAAGCGGTGCCCGGCGTGCGGATCGTACGGCCCGTCGACGCGGTAGCCGTAGAGCTGCCCCGGCCGGATGCCCGTCAAGTAGCCGTGCCACACCATGTCCGTCTGCTCGGGCAAGGCGATGCGCGCCGACTCGGTCGTGCTGTCGACGGAATCGAACAGGCAGAGCTCGACTTTCGTCGCGTGCTCGGAGAAGAGCGCGAAGTTCACTCCGACGCCGTCCCAGGTCGCCCCGAGCGGATACGGCTGCCCCGGCCGGACTCTCATGCGCGCCGGCGCTCGTCGCGGGCTTCGGACATGGGTACCACCGTGCGCGACCGGCCGTCGAAACTCAACAGCGGCGTGCTCGGCGTCCGCGCGCCGGCTGAGCGACGACGCCGTCGCCCGTTTGACCCCCAACACGCGCGTCGATATCTGAAATGCGGGTCGCGGCGAACGGTGCGGAGGGTGACGTAACGCGGACGATACTCTTCTTCGGCGACAGCAACACGCGCGGGTACGGAGTCGGACGCGAGCACCGCTACGCCGCGCACGTCGAGGCAGCGCTCGCGCCGGCGATGGGCGCCGATTGGCGCTTCGCCGTGAGCGGTGCCGACAGTGACTTCCGTGTCATCCCGGAGCGGCTGTACCGCGCCGTCGCCAAACACCGACCGGACATCCTGGTGTGGCAATGCCCGACCGGCCCGGCGGCCCACTTCGTGCAGTACCCGCCGTGGCTGCGCCCGCTCCGCGCCGCCTACAACACGCTCTTTCGCTGGCGCCGCGAGCTCGGCATCCGCGTCGAGCAGGTGCGCGCCGAGCCCGCGCTCAGCTCGCGGCGCGACGTCCTCTACGACGGGCTTTACGTCGACGCGCTCTATCGCTGGCGGCCGGCGGCGTGGCCGGGCACGCGCCACGTGAACGGCTGGCTCGCCGCACGCTACGGCGTCGTCGTGAAGGCGACGCGCGAGCGCTACCTCGAGCTGATCGAACGCCATCGTGAGCGGCTGCGCGTCGAGAGCGGGGCGCGGCTCCTCTTCCTCGGACTGGTGCCGCACAGTGACTACATGTATCCCGGCTACGGCGCGCGCGTGACCGCCTGGAGCCGCGACCTCGCGGCGCTGTTGCACCATCCGGAGGACGGCTCCGTCTACGTGGACCTCTATACCCCGCTCGCGGCGCACCCGCGGCGCCACCTCCTGCACGACGGCGCGCACCTCGCCGCCGACGGCCACCGCCGCGTCGCCGAGCTCGTGATCCCCGCTCTCCTCCCGCTCATGCGCGCCTGCGAGCGCGCTGCATAACAACTCACCGCACTTGCCAGGCAATCCGCTGCCCCAGCGAGCCGCGGCCGAGCGGGAGCGAAATCCTCAAGTTCGGCGCATGCCGGGTCGATTAGCCTATGGATGTCCGCCGACGCCGACCCCGGTCTGCGGGTCTCCCGTGCCGCCTATCACGTGGAGACCGTGCCCGTGTTGCGCCAGCGCCTGTCGGTCGCGATGGCGATCTTCGTCTTCTTCATGGGCATCGGCACGTTCTTCGAGGCGACGTATTTTCCGGAGCGTGCATCGTTCGCGCTCCTCCTCTACGGCCTCGAGGCGCTGGTCGCGATCGTCGGCGCAGGCGCCTGCTGGCTGCCGCGCATGCGCGCGCGCTCGGAGACCATCGCGGCGCTCACGGCGGTCACGCTCCTGGCGTGCATCAACGCCTACCACGCGACGGTGCACGCACAGGCGGAGCGCGTCGCGACCGTCCTCGGCTGCGTCCTGAACACCCTCTCGGTGCTGCTGCCGTGGGGTTGGGGCGCGCAGATGGTCGTCGCCCTCGGCAGCTTCGTGAGCTACGCGGTCGCGGCACCGCATTTCGTGACGCAGGACGCGCTCGCGATTCCGGCGATCGTCCTCGCCGCCGCCGGCACGACGTCGGTGTGGGGCGCGTTCTTCCTCGATCGCTACCGCTTCGAAGCGTTCCGCCGCACCGCTCTGCAGACCGAGGAGGCCGAAATCGCGGCCACGCTCGCACACGTCGGCGAGACGCTCAGCAAGCACCTCGGCGAGGCCGACGTCCTCGAGCGCGTGAACCATCTCGCCGTCGACGTCCTCGGCTGCGACTTCAGCAGCCTCTTCCTCTTCGACGAGCGCCGCGGCGTGTACTGGCTCGCCTCCAACGTCGGCTCACGTCCGGAGGTGCGGGCAGAGCTGAAACAGCTCGAGTTTCCGCCCGACAGCCTGCCGCTCCTCCGCGCCCTCCGCCCCGGCGAGCTGATCGCGATCCCGGACGCGAGCCGCGAGACTCTGGTGCCGCCGGAGATGAATCGTCGGTTCGAGGTGGCCTCGGAGCTCGTCGCCCCCGTCGCGCGCCGCGACCACATCATCGGCGTCCTCGTCGTCGGCTTTCGCGACCGCGTCGGAACGTTCTCGAGCCGCGACCGCCGCCTGACGCTCGGCATCGCCCATGCCACTGCGATCACGCTCGAGAACGGGCGGCTGATCGCCGACCTCCAGGCCGCGAACCGTCTCAAGTCGGAGTTCGTCGCGACGATGTCGCACGAGCTGCGGACGCCGATCAACGTCATCATGGGCTACTCCGAGATGCTCGCCGACGGCCTCTTCGATCCGAGCGAGCCCGAGTGGACGGGTACGATCGCGCGCATCCAGGAGCACGCACTCGAGCTGCTGCAGCTGGTGAACGCCACCCTCGACATGGGCCGGCTCGAGTCGGGGCGCGAGACGGTGACGATCGCCGACGTCGACGTCACCCGCCTGCTCGTCGACCTCGGCCGCGAGCTGAAACCGCTCGCGCAGGCGGGCATCGCGTTCTCGTGGAGCAACGACCTCGGCGCCGCCTCCATCGTCACCGACGCCGTCAAGTTGAAAACGATCTTGAAGAATCTGATCGGCAACGCGCTCAAGTTCACCAGCACCGGCTCGGTGCACGTCGGCGTCGTGCTCGACCGGGACCCGGAGGGCGAGGAGCTGGTGGTGTTCTTCGTGCGCGACACCGGAATCGGCATCGCCCCCGAGCATCTGTCGGTCATCTTCGAGATGTTCCGCCAGGTCGACAGCTCGTCGACCCGACGCTTCAGCGGCGTTGGCCTCGGCCTCCACATCACGCGCCGCCTCGTCGACCTCCTCGGCGGCGCGATCCAGGTCGAGAGCCTGCCGGGCGCGGGCTCGACGTTCAGCGTGAGCCTGCCGCTGCGCCGCGGTGAGGCGATCCTCGCCGGCGCCGAGCCGGTGCGCGTGGTGCAGTGACGCCGCGGGTAGTGATGCAAAATGCATGATTGCCCGCGGCGGCCGTCGGCTTGACGCCCCGTCCAATGCCCGTGACAATCCCTCCGTGGGCGCTGCCGAGCTCGTCGTCCTGTTGGTGATCGGCGGCGCGTGCTACGTCGTGCTGGCGCCGCTGCGCCGCGCGATCGTGCGGCGGCTGCTGCGGCGGCGGGGGCACCGGCCGGGACAGGTCATCCCGCTCGTGCGCAACAGCGACGGCGTGTACACGCCGCCCGGGAGGAAGACCGATGGCGACAAACGGTGACGCGCGCTTCGACGCGCAGGCACAGGCGCGGGCGGCGAGCAGTCTGATCTCGGTCGTGATCGTCGTCCTCGTCCTCGGGGCGGTCTACAACTCCTTCGCGGTCATTCGGCCGGGGAACGTCGGCGTCGTCTTCAACCGTTGGTCGGGAAGCCTGCGCGCCGCCGGTCAGGGCGTCGTCTGGCGGATCCCGTGGATCACCCAAGTGCAGTCGTATCCGATCGCGCTCCGCACCTACTCGATGGTCGCGCGCTCCCAGGAGGGCTCGGCGCAGGGCGACGACTCGATCGATCTGCCGACGCGCGAGGGGCAGCACATCCGCCAGGACATCTCGGTCACCTTCAACACCACCCAGGACAAGGCGGCGGACGTGTTCCGCTCCTTCCGCGGTGCCGACATCGAGGACATCGAGCGCACGTTCATTCGCCGCACCATCATCACCGTCTCGCAGAACGTCGCCGGCCAGATGGCGCTCACCGATCTCATCTCCAACCAGCGCGGCGTGCTGCAGGACTCGATCCAGGATCAGCTCGGGACGCAGATGGAGAAGATGGGTTTCGTCGTCGACAAGGTGAACCTCGGCGCGAGCCACCTGCCGCAGGCGATCGAGGCGCAGATGCAGCAGAAGATGGCGGCGCAGCAACAGGCGCAGCAGGCGGAGTACGAGCTGCAGCGCCAGCAGACGCTCGCCAAGGCGAAGGTCGCCGAGGCCGAGGGCGACGCGCAGGCGACGCTCGTCAAGGCGAAAGCGCAAGCGGAGGCGAACCGCCTGCTTCAGGAAACGTTGAACCCGCTGCTCGTGCAGTCGAAGGCGATCGATCGCTGGAACGGCATCTTGCCGCAGTTCTCGGGGAGCGGCACGGTGCCATTCGTCAACTTGACGCCGCAGCTGACCGGCGATCACGATCACGGCCGCTGAGCCTACGCGCTCGGCCCGATCGAATCCCCTGAGGATGTGGTCATGCTGGCCACGCTTTCCACTCTCTTGATTCGGCGACGTTGCGGAAAGGCGAAGTCCAGCGTGTGGCCGGATCTTGGATGGGTTTGGACAGCGGCGCATGGCGAAGCGAAGGCCGCTCCGAGGGCGTCGTCTACGAGATTTCCCGACGAGGGTCACGGTGGCCAAAACGCTCGGCGCCACGAAAACTTGCACACTTGACACCCGAACGATTTTCGCCTATTCTTCGCTCTCGAGATGTCGAGTCATAATTCGATACGACACGTATAACTGTAGTTTGGGGTATCCATCTAAGCGGAGTAAGATGAGGCGGTGACCTCGGCCCCGCTGGCGAGCGTGCGCTACCCAAGATCCACCGGCGAGTTCTTGGCCTGGTTCTCGACCGATGCGGACTGCCTGGACTACCTCGAGTGGC
>JACQEO010000039.1 GCA_016200545.1 Deltaproteobacteria bacterium
GGCGTGAAGATCGATGCCGCAGTAGTATTGGTGCTGTTTCGTGTAGAATCTCATCGGGCCTCCTCCTCTTTGGGTTGTTGGGAAAACTCCCAGCGTACCCCCGCGGTACGCTGAGGAGGAGGCCTTCATGAGAATCACGCGCGCGGAGCGGCCCGGCGCAGGAACGGTGGTGGCTGGAGTGCCACGAGCGGTCTAACAAACGGTTGCACGGCCGCCGAACATCTCATAATGGCCGAGCATCGCCTGCGGCCGGCCGCCCAACCGCAAGGTCGTTGGGCCGTTCAGACGCTGCGAGAACCAGGGCACGACCAATTCAGAAGGAGTCCGCCATGTCAGTTTTGTCTCGAATCCGCTGGTTCCTAGTTGCATTGCCCGCCACGGCGATCGTCTGCTTCGCGCTGACAGCTTCGGCCGTCGATGAAGACTTCCCCACGCTGACAAAACGCCTGCAAGCGGAGAAGCCGACGTTCGCGAAGCGCCAGCAGGCTTTACTTGCGGAGCGCTACGACCTCGCTGACCGGCCGGCCAAGGGAACGACCATGTCGCGCGGCAAGCCGGTGCAAGACGGCGTGCGCGTCAAGCTGCCTGCGGGCATGACCTGGGAGAAACTCGCCGCCTTGTCGCCGGAGGAGGTCAAGGAAAAGCAGCTCTGGCCCGCCGGTTTTCTTCCGTTGCCACATCCCCACCACGAGGCGGGCGGCATGATCTTCCCGAAATTTCTCATCGAGGAAACGAAGAAGCAGACCGATCGGGATCTGACTCGCTTCGACCTCGACTTCGACTTGCCGGATCATTTCCTGCCCGAATTCCCGGCACCGATCTATCTGACGACGCGGCCGGATCTAGGCGACGTCTCGCATGGGAAACTGGTGACGCTCAGCGACTTCAACGAATTGTTCAAAGACATCCTCAATCCCAAGCAACTCGAAGGATTGCGCTTGCTGGTCACGCCGTTTCCGCAGCAGCAGTTCAATGCCACCGAAGACCGCCGCAGCTTGAAGCCCCATCAGGGCGTTGCCTGCTTCGACTGTCACGCCAACGGCCATACGAACGCCTCCACCCACACGGTCGGCGATATTCGGCCCAACGAGCATCGCCATCGGATCGACACGCCCTCGCTGCGAGGCGTGAACATTCAGCGGCTATTCGGTTCGCAACGGGCGCTCAAGTCGGTTGAAGACTTCACCGAGTTCGAGCAGCGCGGCGCCTACTTCGACGGCATCCCGGCGGATGCGACGCGTAAGGGCACCAACGTCCTCGAACGCGGCAGCCAGGTGCACTTCATGGCGGAGTTTCAGGCGCTGCTCGACTTCCCGCCCGCGCCGAAGCTCAACGTCTTCGGCAAGCTCAATCCCGCCAAAGCCAGCGAGAGCGAGATGCGCGGCCAGGAAATCTTCCTCGGGAAAGCCCAGTGCGCAACCTGCCACGTCCCGCCGTACTACACCGACAACCTCATGCATAACTTGCAGGTGGAGCGTTTCTTCAAGGAGGTCACGATCAACGGTCGCAAGGCGTCGGCCGACGGCCCGATCAAAACCTTCCCGCTGCGCGGCATCAAAGACTCGCCGCCGTACCTGCACGATGACCGTCTGCTGACGCTCGGGGACACGGTGGAGTTCTTCAACCTCGTGTTGGAATTGAAACTGAATGACCAAGAGAAGAAGGACCTCGTGGCCTTCATGGGGGCACTGTAGACATGGCCAAGATCCTGATCACCGGAACGAGCAAGGGAATCGGCTACGACGCCACGCTGCTCCTGGCGCGTGCGGGACACGAGGTGGTCGCCACCATGCGGAACCCGGGCGCCTGTGACCTCGCAAAGGTGGCGGTCGCGGCGAAGCTCCCGGTGACGGTCCTCCCGCTCGACGTGGACGACGATGCGTCCGTGGTCGAGGTCTTCGAGAAGATGGGCGATTCGATCGACGTGCTCGTCAACAACGCCGGCATCTTCAGCATCAACGCCGTCGAGGACGAGAGCCTCGAGCAGTTCCGGCGCGTGATGGAGGCGAACTACTTCGGCGCCGTGCGTTGCGTGAAGCAGGTGCTCCGGCGATGCGAAAGCGGGGCTCGGGCTGCATCATCAACGTGACGTCGATCGCCGGGCGCGTCGCCTTCTTCTCGAGCAGCGCCTACGCGGCATCGAAGTTCGCCCTCGAGGCATTCACCGAGTCCCTGGCCCAAGAGGTCAAAGGCTATGGAATCAAGGTTGCCCTGGTGGAGCCCGGCATCATCGATACCGCCATGGCCACCACGAGTCTGCCCCAATACAGGGAGAACACGATCTACCCCCACGGGCGCCGGATGCACGCATTGTTCACCAATCCCGAGAAGCCAGAGGCGCCTCCGACCCTCGTCGGGGAGATGATCCGCTACGTGATCGAGGGTGACGACCCGCGGCTGCGCTTCCCCGTTGGTCCCGACGCCCTCCCTTTCCTGGGATAGCGCGTTGCCGTGAGCGACGAAGACTGGGTTGGCCTCGGCGGCCTCGAGCGCGACGCGGACTACTTCGAGCGGGTCTTCATGGATACCGGAGTCGATCTGCGTTCAGCGTGATTTCCCCGGGGGGACGAGAGCGATGCCATCCCGTGAAGAGATCTACGAGGTCGTGAAGCGCTACGCTGACGCGTGGGCCGCCAACGATCTGCCGACGATCGTCGACAGCTACCACGACGAGGTCGTTGTTCACTATTTCGGCCGGAGCCCGCTCGCGGGAACGCACACCGGCAAGCCGGCGTGTCTCGCGTTGCTGATGCAGGTGACGGCGAAGACCAATCGGCGGCTGATCGCGATTCAAGACGTCCTGGCGGGCGCAGAATACGGCGCCATCATCGCGCGCGAGCGATTCGAGCGCGATGGCAGGAGCGTCGAGATCGAGCGTCTGCTGCGCTACTGCGTGCGCGACGGCCGCCTGTCGGAATGCTGGATCCACGACGAGGACCAGCGGCTGGTGGACGAGTACTGGGCCTGACGCGCACGCCGTCAAGTGTCGTCCGGCCCGTCGTCCTCGTAGCGCGGCAGCCCGAAAGACCGGTCGACGACACCTTGCACGTGACCTCGAGGAGCTCGTGAGGTAGGTGACGGAACGCACGCAGCTGGAGGAAACATGACGACGATGCGCGTGGTGCAGGTCTCCCGTCCCAACGGACCCTTCGAGATCGTTGAGCGGAAGATACCGGAGCCGGGCGCCGGGTCGGTACGGATCCGGGTGGATGCTTGCGGCATCTGCCACAGCGATTCGTTCATCAAGGAGGGAACGTATCCGGGAGTGCAGTACCCGCGGGTACCGGGGCATGAGGTGGCAGGGGTGATCGATGCGGTGGGCCCCGGCGTCACCGGTTGGCAGACGGGCCAGCGGGTGGGCGTCGGGTGGAACGGCGGATACTGCGGACATTGCGACCACTGCCGCCGTGGAGAGTTCTTCGCCTGCGTGACCGGTCAGGTCACTGGTCTCACGTTCGACGGCGGCTACGCGGAGTACATGATCGCCCCCGCCAGCGCGGTCGCGTTGATGCCGGCCGGGCTTCCGGCCGCCGAGGCGGCGCCTCTCATGTGTGCCGGCCTGACGACGTTCAATGCGCTGCGAAACGCCGGCGCGCGGCCGGGCGACGTCGTCGCCGTGCTCGGTCTGGGTGGGCTCGGCCACCTCGGGGTTCAGTACGCCGCGAAGATGGGCTTTCTCACGGTCGGCATCGCACGCGGCAAGGACAAGGAACCGCTCGCCCGCCAATTGGGCGCGTCGGTCTACATCGACAGTCAGGCAGAGGACCCCGCGGCGGAACTCCTCAAGTTGGGCGGCGCCAGAGTCATTCTGGCGACGGCAACCAGCGGCGAGGCGATGAGCGTCGTCCAGGGCGGCCTGGCCGTCAACGGCACGCTGTTGGTCGTCGGGGCGGCTGCCGCGATGCAAGTATCGCCCTTGTTCCTGCTGGCGGGATGTCGCTCGATCAAAGGCTGGTATTCCGGGACGTCGATCGACACCCAGGATACGCTCGCATTCAGCGTCCGCACCGGCGTGCGGCCCATGAACGAGACGTTCCCGCTGGAGCGCGCGGCCGAAGCATACGACCGCATGATGAGCGGCAAGGCGCGCTTTCGCGTTGTTTTATCAATCGGCGCGATGGCGCCATGATTTCAGCACGCGAAGCACTTGAACGGCTGCGAGAGGGAAACGCGAGGTTCGCCTCGAACGTGCGCGGCGCCGACGTGTTCGTGGGTCACACCCGACGCGCCGAACTGGTGACGCAGCAGCAACCCTTCGCGATCATCCTCGGGTGTTCTGATTCGCGCGTCCCGGCAGAGATCGTCTTCGATCAGGGTCTGGGCGACTTGTTTGTCATTCGTGTTGCCGGCAACATCGTCGCTCCTTCTCAAGTCGGCAGCGTCGAATTCGCCGCCGCGCGCTACGGTACGCGGCTGGTGGTGGTTCTCGGCCATTCCCAGTGCGGGGCCGTGTTGGCCACTCTCGAAGAGCTCCAGAGGCCGACAGAAATCCAGTCCCGCAACTTGCGGGCGATAGTCGACCACGTGCGGCCCTCCGTCGAGGGACTGCTCGCGACTGACTTCAGGCATGACTTGGATGCTCTGGTAGAGCAGGCGGTTCGGGCCAACATTCGCGCCTCCACGCACCACCTACGACACGGCTCTCAGCTGCTTGAACAGCTGATCCAGGAGGATGGTCTGCTCGTCGTCAGCGCTGAGTATTCTCTGGAAACCGGCGTAGTTGAATTCTTCGACGGATGAAATGAGGAGAGAGGAACAATATGACTCATCGGCTCGAGAACAAGCGGGCGTTGGTAACCGGCGGCAGCCGCGGCATCGGAGCCGCCATCGTCAAGCGTCTCGCGCGTGAAGGGGCACACGTCGCGCTGACCTATGTCAGCAAGCCCGACCAAGCCAACGAAACGGCAAAGGCGGCGCAGGCACTGGGCGTGCAGGCGATCGCCATCGAAGCCGACAGCGCAGATCCCAAGGCGCTGGTTGCCGCCGTGGAGCGAACGGTACGGGAGTTGGGCGGCATCGACATTCTGGTGAACAACGCCGGCGTCGCCGTGATGGCGCCCATTGGCGACTATCTCCTCGAAGAGTTCGATCGGACGTTGGCGGTGAACCTGCGCGCCGTGTTCGTCGCCACCCAGGCTGCCGCAAAGCACATGAAGACGGGTGGGCGCGTCATCACGATCGGCAGCTGCAACGCCGATCGCATGCCATTCGGGGGTGGCGCAGTGTACGCCATGAGCAAAGCTGCACTCGTGGGGCTGGTCAAAGGACTGGCCCGCGACCTCGGCCCGCGCGGCATCACCATCAACAATATTCAGCCGGGGCCGATCGACACCGACATGAACCCCGCCGACAGCGACTTTGCCGAGATGCTCCGGAAGCTAATGGCCCTGCCGCGCTACGGCACCGCCGACGAGATCGCGGCGATGGTCGCGTATCTCGCGGGATCCGAGGCGGGCTTCGTAACCGGCGCTAGCCTGACGATTGACGGGGGATTCACCGCGTAACCGCCTGTGAGGAGCGTTCGCAGAGTTGACGGTGCGCGGGCATCGGTTATACTCCGGGTATGAAGACCGCGGTATCCATTCCCGACGAGGTGTTCGAGGAGGCTGAGCGGCTCGCGCGACGCATGAAGCGATCGCGGAGCGAGGTGTACAGCCGAGCCCTTGCTGAGTACGTGGCACGCCACGCCTCTGATCGCGTAACCGAGGCGATGAACCAGACGTTGGCTGAGATCGACGAACGCGTGGACGACTTCTCCCGTGCGGCGTCCCGTCGCGTCCTGGAGCGCAGTGACTGGTGAGCGTCGCCCAGGGTGACGTTTGGTGGGCCGACCTTCCGGAGCCGCGGGGCTACGGCCCGGGATTTCGACGCCCGGTGGTAGTCGTGCAGGGCGACGCGCTGAATCGCAGCCAAGTCGCCACGGTCGTATGTGTTCCTCTGACGAGCAACGTGAAGTGGGCGACCGCGCCGGGAAACGTCTTGCTTCCTCCGGGCGCAACCGGGCTGGCGAAGGAGTCGGTGGCCAACGTGTCCCAGGTCGTGACATTGGACAAGACCGATCTCACCGAACGAACAGGGAAGCTCACCAAACGAAAGCTCGAGCTGGTGCTCGCGGGGATCGATGTTGTCCTCGGTCGCTGACCAAGACGCCTCTCAGGGGAGGCCGTTGAAATGCTGAATGGCGGTTGCTTCTGTGGCGCGATCCGTTACGAGACGGCAGGCACGCCCTTTCAGCTGACGAACTGTCACTGCTCGATCTGCCGGCGAACTACCGGTGCCGCATTCGTCACCTGGTTCAGCGTGCCACGGTCTGAGTTTCGGCTTGTCCAAGGTACGCCGACGCGATTCAGATCAACCGCGAAGGGCATGCGCAGTTTTTGTCCTCGCTGCGGCACCCAGCTGACCTTCGAACACGACGACACCGCGGACGAGATCGACGTCACGACATGCAGTCTCGATGATCCGGAACGGCTGCCGCCGGAGGATCACGCGCACACGAGCAGTAGGCTTCGGTGGGTGAAGGTGTCCGACGATCTCCCCGCGTACCGCGAAGCTCGGGACGAAAGAGGAAAAACAGCATGATCAAAGCGGTCGACATCAGAGCTGAGCTCGCCGCACTGCCGTTCTTGCGCGGGCGTGGCAAGGAAACCCCCGAAGCCGAAGCCAAAGCGGCGTTCGCGACATTGGCCCCGTTCCGTGACGGCAGCATCTTCGCCGGGAGTTTCTCCGGACAGAGTCTATGGGAACGCCATCGGAACGGCGACGAGCTCGTGCAGATCCTGGATGGGGCCGCGACCCTCACCATCATGACCGCCGATGGGGCATTGGCACCGATTCCTCGCTCCGGATCGCGTCGCGGTGTTGACCGCAACCCCGCAGCCGACCGATCACACCTTCGCCGAGGATCCGAGAACAACCGCGTAATCCGTCGCGAGGAGGCTCAACGAGCACGCTTCGGGCGGCGGCGACCGGCGGCGGTACGGGGAGCGGAGCGCGTGGACGGCGCGCGCGCAGTCTGTTCGGGGCGCCCCTTCAACGCTGCGAGAAACGCGTCGACGGGGCGTGTGTTGAGGACGTCGTCGCGCGTCGCCCAGCCGCGGCGGGCTTGGTCGATGCCGTACATCTCGGGGTAGGAGAGGTGAGCGGTGGCGTGTGCGTCGGAGTCGATGACGAGCTTCACGCCGGCGGCGACGGCTTTGCGGACGTGGTCGTCGCGAAGGTCGAGGCGAGTCGGGTAGGCGTCGAGCTCGAGGACGGTGCCGGTTTCGCGAGCGCAGGCGATGACGGCGTCGAGGTCGAGGTCGACGGGCTCGCGCTTACCGAGGACGCGGGCGGTCGGGTGGAAGAAGATGTCGGCGTGCGGGTTGCGCATGGCGCGGAGGACGCGCGCGGTCATCTCGGCGCGTGGGAGGCCGAAATGCGAGTGAATCGCGACGCCGACGACGTCGAGTGCGGCGAGCGCCTCGTCGGCGATGTCGAGACTTCCGTCCTTGCGGATGTTGACCTCGGCGCCCTTGAGGACGCGGAAGCCGCGCAGGCGCGCGTTCAACGCGTCGATCGTTTTGCCCTGCTCGCGGAGCTTTGCCTCGTCGGCGCCGAAGGTCATGGCGAGGTCGCGGGTGTGGTCGGTGACGGCGAGATACGCGAGACCGAGGCGGCGCGCCGCCGCGACCATCGCCTCGAGCGTGTCGGCGCCGTCGGTCCACGTCGTCTGCGTCTGGAGGTCGCCGCGCAGCGTCCCGTGCTCGATGAGCGCCGGCAACCGGCCGGCGCGCGCGGCGTCGATCTCGCCCGTGTCCTCGCGTAGCTCGGGCGGGATGTAGGGTAGGTCGAGGGCGGCGTAGACGGCCTCCTCGGTCACGCCCGCGATGCTGGTGTCGCCGCGAAAGACACCGTACTCGTTCACCTTGAGCCCCTTCCTGATCGCGATCTGACGGAGCGTGACGTTGTGCGCCTTCGAGCCGGTGAAGTAGTGGAGCGCGGCGCCGAAGCTCGCCCGCGGAACGACGCGCACGTCCATCTGCAGCCCGGTCGCGAGCCGGACGGAGATCTTGGTGTCGCCTTGCGCGAGGACGCGGACGACCTCCGGCAGCGCCGCGACACGTTCCATGACCGGCGCTGCGCGCCGCGCGATGACGAGGATGTCGGCGTCGCCGACGGTCTCGCGCCGGCGCCGGATGGAGCCGGCGATGGTGGCGCGCTCGACCCCGGGTAGCGCCGCGAGACGTGCCTCGATGTCGCGCACCAGCGGCAGGACGTCGCCGAGCGGTACGCGTCCGTAGCCGGCGCGCGCGAACGCGAGGCCGCGCAGGATCTTTTCTTCGCTCTTCTCGCCGAAGCGCGGCAGGTCGCGGATGCGACCGGCGCGCGCCGCCGCCTCCAGGCTCGCGAGATCGGCGACGCCGAGCGCTTGGTAGAGGGCGCGTGCGTTCTTCGGCCCGACGCCCTCGATCGTGGTGAGCGCCATGACGTCGATCGGTGTGCGCGCGTGCAGCTCCTCACGATACGCGATCCGCCCGGTGGTGAGGAGCTCGGCGATCTTCTCGGCGATGCTCTTGCCGACGTCCGGGATCTGCGCCAACGCTTTCACGCCGCCCGCCTGCAGCATCTCGGCGCATGGGGCATCCCACGCCTCGACCGACTGCGCCGCCCGCTCGTACGAGCGCGGCTTGAACGGCACGTCCTCCATGTCGAGGAAGAGCGCGATCTCGCGTAGCACGCGCGCGACGTCGGCGTTGGCGAGCGCCATCGTCAGTGCACGACGTCGGTCACGTCGAAGACGAGCACCGTCTCCTCCTCGCACTCGTCGCATGCGAGATGCGTCAGGCGGAAGCGCCGCGGGCCGACCTGGCGCGCGCCCTCGCCGGTCGCGCGCAGCGGGCGCCCGCACTCGCACCGCCGCGTGCGCACGACGGCGTCGATCTCGTCGAAGCTGCGCACGGCGATGGCGTGTTCGACCGAGCTCCCCGGGCCGGTCGTCAGCAGCCGGCGGCGGCCGCGGGCGCGCCAGCGGCGTGTCACCCAGGTGGTGGCGGCGAGCAGAACGACGACCGCGAACAGCAGGCCCACGGCGACTCTCGGGCGGCGTGGCGCTCAGGCCGGCAGGCGGCCGGGGCGGAAGAGGACCTTGGTTTCCGCCACCACCAGCTGCTCGTTCAGGAAGAGCTGGACCGCTTGGGAGAGTACCTTGCCTTCCAGGGCCTTGCCGTGTTCCTTCACGTCCTCGAGGGTGTCCTCGCCGACGCGGATGTGGAACACGTCCTGGAGGATCACCGGTCCCTCGTCGAGATGCTCGGTGACGAAGTGCGCGGTACAACCGGAGACCCGTACGCCCGACTCGAATGCTTGTTTGTAGGCGTTCGCGCCCGGGTGGTACGGCAGCAGCGACGGGTGGATGTTGATGACGCGGTAGGGGTACTGCTGCACCATCGCCGGCGACAGCACCTGCATGTAGCGCGCGAGGACGACGAGATCGGCACGCGCCACGCGCAGCCGCTCGAGCAGGAAACGCTCGTGCGCCGCCTTGTCCGTCGACGGATGCGCGTCGAACGGGATGCCGTGGCGCTCGGCGATCGGTCGCAGCACCTCGTGGTTGGAGAGCACGACGGCGAAGTCGCCGTTCACGAGACCGGCGTCGGAGTCGGCGAGCAGGGTCTCGAGACAGTGCGGCTCCTTGGTGACGAGTATGGCGACGCGCTTGCGTTCGCGCTCGCCGTGCAAGCGGACGCTCACCTCCATGTGCGTCTCGTCGCCGATGCGCTTGAGTCCGAGAATCATCTCGTCGAGCGAGGTCGAGAGGTCGGAGAGATCGACCCGCATGGTCATGATGAAGAGTCCTTCCATCACGCGCTGCTCGATGTCTTCGATGTTGGTGTTGCAGCCGGCGAGGTAGGTGCAGATCCTGGCGACGACGCCCTTTTGATCACGGCCGACGACCGAGACGATCGCGAGGTTCTTGGTGGACGCCATAGCGATGGCCAGCGGGTACCCTAGAAGCGCAATCAATTCAACGTTGCGCGTCAACGTTACGTGGTGCGTCACGCGATGCGAACGCGCGTCCTTGAATATTTCCGTCCGCGGTTCTACGCTAATGTCATGGGCGGGGAAGAACGCAACACACGGACGCGAGCGCAGAAGGAGAAGGCGATGCCGTCGAAAGAAGCGGACATCCTGGTCGGGCGACGCTACCTGGCGAAGGGCTATCTCGACCAGGCGCTCGAGCTCTTCACCCGCAACGCCGACACCGTCTTGCCGCAAGACTGGACGACTCTCCGCGACAAGCTCCTCGAACGCGGCCGCATCCAGGACATGGTGCGGGTCTGCGACCTCGGGCACGTGCCGATTCCGAGCGAGCAGCTGCTGGTGCGCGGCGACAAGGCCCTCATGACGAAGGACATCGACCTGGTGATCAACCTCTACGAGCTCGCGAGCGCGGACCGGCCGCGCTGGGAGAAGGTCGTCGACGTGCTCGTCGAGATGCCCGATCGCAAGCGGCAGGCGGTGGCGATCGCCGGCCGCTATCTCGTCGATCCGGTGGCGGCGCCGGCCGCCGTGCGCGCCGCCCCGACACCGATCAAAGCGTTCAAGTGAGCGTCCCGCCGCTGCGCGGCGCCTGATCCGCCGGTGATCAAGGTCAGGCCGGTCGTCGAGCGGATGCACGGCTACGTGCCCGGCGAGCAGCTGCGCGGCGCGTCGGTCGTCAAGCTCAACACCAACGAGAATCCGTACCCGCCGGCCCCCGGCGTCCTCGCCGCCGTGGCGGCGTGCGCCTCGGAGGAGCTGCGCCGCTATCCCGATCCAATGGCGACGCCGCTGCGCGATGCGGCGGCGCGGGTGTACGACGTCACCCCCGAGCGGGTGCTGGTCGGCAACGGTTCCGATGATCTCCTAACCATGGTGATGCGGACGCTGGTCGGCGGCGACGACGTCGTCGTCTATCCCGAGCCGACGTACTCGCTCTACGACATGCTAGTGACGATCCAAGAGGGCCGCTCGCTCACGATTCCGTTCCCCGCCGACTTTACGCTGCCGCCCGCGCTTGCCGACACGACGGGCCGCGTGCTGATCGTCTGCAACCCCAACTCACCCTCGGGTACGTTCACGCCGGTCGACGTGATCGAGACGCTCGTACGCGGCCGTGACGGGGTCGTCGTCGTCGACGAGGCGTACGTCGACTTCGCACCGGCGAGCGCGCTGCCGCTGGTCGCGCGCTACGACAACGTGCTCGTGCTGCGGACGCTATCGAAATCGTTCTCGCTCGCCGGCATGCGCATCGGTCTCGCCTTCGGGCAACCGGCACTCATCGCCGCGCTCGCCAAGGTGAAGGACTCGTACAACGTGAGCCGGGTGGCGATCGCCGCCGGCGTCGCCGCCCTCGACGACTACGCGTGGATGGAGCGCAACGTCGCGCGCATCGTCGCGACACGCGCGCGCCTCGCCGCGGGCCTGCGCGCGCTCGACTACGAGGTCCTGCCCTCGGCCGCGAACTTCGTCTTCGCGCGCCGCCGCGGCGACGATCAGGCGCCGGTGCAGGCGGCGCTACGCGCGCGCGGCGTCCTCGTCCGCCACTTCGCGACGCCGCGTCTCGCCGACGCGCTGCGGATCACGGTCGGGACGGACGACGAGATCGACCGGCTGCTCGCAGAGCTGCGCGCGCTGCGCTGAGCTAAGGAGGCGCGACCGGGATGCACTCCCGGCCGACTATTCGTCCTCGTCGTCGCCGCCGTCGCCGAGGTCGGCGTCGCCCGCGTCGCCCTCCGGCTCGTCGCCGCCGAGCGCGGGCGCGGCGGGCGCCGGCGTGGCGGCGAGCGCGCCGCTCGGCACCGGAGTCGCCGGAGGCTCGCGGAAGTCGGCCGCCTTCTTGTCGATGCGATCGTAGACGAAGGGTTTGATGCCGTAGACGAGGCCGCTCGCCGCCGCGGTGGCGTACGCCTCCGCCTCGGGGGCGCCGCCCGCCGCCGTGCCGCGCGTGCCGAGCAGGGTGCCGACCGCCGCGCCGCTCTCGTCGCTGACGGCGATCGTGAGCGCGGGATCGGCGAGGCCGTACTTCGCGAGGTCGGGGGCGTGTTCGTCGGCGATGTCGGTGCCTTTGATCATCGCGACGTCCTCGAGGAAGCGCGTCAGCGTCGGCGCGCGTTCCGTGCCCGCACCGGGTGCCTCGAGGTGCCAGGCGCCGTCGCGTTTCACGAGCGTGAACCCGGCGCCGTCCTTGCGCGTGACGACGAGCTTCGCGGCCTTGGCCTTGTCGAAGGGGAGGATGGTCTTGTCGCGCAAGGTGTTGAGATCCTTGTCGACGTTCTTCAGTGTGAACTCGGGGATGGCGTACACCGTCGGCTTCTCGGCGCGCTTGGCGTAGAGGGTTTTCTTCTGCTGCTCCTCGTGGGTGGCGCCGAAGAGGAGCGTCTGCTGCGCCTCGTCTTTGCCGACGAAGACGCTCACGGTGAGCCGCGGCTGCTCGAGACCGTAGGTTTGGAGCGCGGGAGTGGGCTCATCGCTCGCGAAGTCGTCGGCGCGGATGCCGCGCACGCTCGCGAGGAGCGCGCGTATCTCCGCGGCGTCCGCCGGGTAGGATCCGGGGGTGGTGATGCGCCAAGTGTCGGCGTCGCCCTGGCGCTCGACGGTGATGGTCTCGCTCGGCCGCGCGAGGACGAGCTTCCGCGCCTGCGCCTCGTCGAAGCCGATGACTGTCTTGTCGCGCAGGTCCTTCACGTCCTTCTTGAGGCCGCTCTGGAGGGCGCCGCCGATGATGCGGACCGACTTCTCGTCGTCCTTCTGTACGTAGGCGGAGAAGCCGACCTGGGTGTTCTTGCCGACCTTCACCGCCGGCAACTCGCCGCCGCCCTCGAGCCCGAGCTTGACGACGGTCTGCGGAGGATCGAGGCCGTAGGATCCGAGCTTGTCGCCGACGTCGTCGAGGGTCCGCGTCACTTGCGCTTCGGCGACGGCGGTCAGGAGGTTCCCGACCGTGCTGTCGTCGGCGTCCGCTTCGATCGGCTTCACGATGCGCCAGTGGTGCTCGTCGCCGCGCGCGAGCGCGATCGCGTGGTCGGGATACTCGAGCGTGATCGTGCCGACCTTGTCCTTGTCGAACGCGAGCAGGCGCTTCTCCTCGGCCTGACGCTTTTCGTGCGGCAGCTCGATCCAGTAGACGTAGGCGCCGAGGGCCGCCAGGACGAGGAGAAGGAGGAGGGTGTTGCGCGGCCTCACTTCGTGCTCCGGCGCCACCACACGGTGAGGCCGAGGAGGAGCAGCAGTTCCGGCATGATCAGCACCGCGAGGTAGAAGATGCGACGGCTCTCGTCCGGTGTGAGCTGGGCGCGCGACGCCTGGATCGCGCGCGGACGGATCGAGATCAGCTCCTCCTGGCCGCCGAGCCAGTTCATCGTGTTGAGCAGCAGGTCGCGGTTGAAGAGCTGCGACAGGAACTGATTGGTGGCGAAGTCGGAGTCGCCGACGACGACGAGCTTGGTCTCGCCGTCCTTGCCGAAGCCCATGTCCTTGTGCTTGCCGGTGACGGCGACCGCCAGCGACACCGGACCTTTGATGTCCTTGTCGTCCTCCGCCGCCTCGCCGCGATCGAAGACGCCGGCCACGTCCGCCTCGCCCCACGCCGAGGGGCTCGACTTCACGAGCTCGATCGCGCTGATGCCGGTCTTGCCGGCGGCGTTGGCCTGCACCGCGCGCGACATCGGGAAAATGGTGCGCTCACGGAAGTCGGTGGTGATGGGATGCGTGCCATACGTCGAGGCGAGGATCTGCAGGCCGAGCGCCGGCCCCTGGAAGAGCCGGACGACCTGATCGACGACGACCGAGTCGGTCACCTTCACGCCCCAGGAGTCGACGAGGCCGACAAGCTGCTGGCCGCGGCGCGGGCCGATGAGGAAGAGCGCCGAGCGCCCGGCGCGCAGGTAGGTGGAGAGCGCGCTCACCTCGTGGTCGAAGAGCGGCTTCTCGGTGCCGGCGGCGATCAGCACGGTGCATTCCGCCGGCACGTCCTGCTCGGTCGCGAGCAGGACCTTGCGGGTCTCGTAGTTTTCGTTGGTGAGCGCGTCTTTCAGGCTCGAGAACCCGCGTGCCTCTTTGTTCTCGGGATCAGGCTCACCGTGACCATCGAGGAAGCACGCGACCTTCTTGGTGGTGCGCGTCGCCTTGATGAGGCCGTTGGTGATCGACTGCTCGGTGAGCTCGCGCGCGACCGTCGCCGTCTGCTCGCCGTATTGGATGTGGATCGTCGGCAGCTCGGTGACTTTGTAACGCTCGGCGAGGTCGCGCTCTTTGTCGGGATCGACCATGTGGAAAGTGAACTTGTCGGAGGCGTAGCGGTAGCTGTCGAGGAGGTCCTGGAGCTGCGGGTCGCTGCCGGCCTCGACGAAGGCATCGACCGTGAGCGGCTGCTCGAGCTTGGCGAGGACGGACTTCGACTGCGTCGAGAGCGAGAACACGTTCTGCGACGTCAGGTCCCAGCGATGGTTGTGGCGGCTCGCGAGCCAGTTGGCGACGACGAGGACGCCGATGAAGATCAGCGAGTAGACGACGGCGTTGGCGCCGTACTTCGTCGAGCGCTCGCCGAGAACCGTGGAGAGGCTGTCGCGGCTGGCGGTGAGGTAGAGGACGACGAGCAGGAACCCGAGGCCGACGTGCAGGAAGACGTAGGTCGACGCCGCCGGCGTCACCACGAAGGCGACGATGCCGAAAGCGAGGAGCACGAGGCCCCAGAGGCCGAACAGCGAGGTCGAGCGGCCGCCCACCGTCACCTCCAGCGGATCGACTCGACCGAGCGGTGCGCGAGGAAGAGCGCCAACACGATCACGGTCGTGAAGTAGACGAGGTCTTTCGAGTCGATGACGCCCTTCACCATCTGCGCGAAGTGCTCGGTGAGCGAGACGTAGCGCAGCAGCGCGCCGATCGTCTCGCCGGCGTTATCCGCGGGCCACGCGATGATGTAGAGGAGCAGCAACGACACCAGGCAGCTCACCGCGGCGATGATCTGGTTCTCGGTGAACGACGACGTGAGGATGCCGACCGCGACGAACGACGTCGCCAGCAGCAAGAGGCCGAGGTAGCCGGCGAGCACGACCCCGGTCTCCGGGTTGCCGTAGGCGAAGAGGATCAGGGGGTACACGCCCGAAAGCGCCACCATGATCGCGACGAAGACGAAGGAGCCGAGGAACTTTCCGAGGACGATCTCCGAGATCCGCAGCGGTGAGGTGAGCAGCAGCTCGTAGGTGCCCGCCTTCTTCTCCTCGGCGAGCGTGCGCATGGTGATCACCGGGACGAGGATCACCAGCACGACCGAGAGGTTGTGCAAGAGCGGCGCGATCACGAACTCGTTCAGGTTGAGGCGCTGCAGGATCTGGGGATTCTGCTGCGCCGAGTAGATCGTGAGCAGGAGATTGAAGCGGGCGAGCAAGTTGAAGAAGAACCAGCCGCCGAGGAGGAGAAACCCGGTCAGCACGACGTATGCGATCGGCGACACGAAGTACGACCGCAGCTCGCGTCCCGCGATGGTGAGGACGTTTCTCACGCCGACGGCTCCTCGCGCACGCGCATCGCTCCCTCAGCCCTGCTGCTCGCTGCTCACGCCCGCCGCCTCGGGGCTCTCTTTGGCGATGGCGTGGAGGAAGATGTCTTCGAGGCTCTGGCCGCGCGTGAGGGCCGCCATGTCCTGCTCGAGGACGACGCGGCCCTCGTTGATGATCACGACCTTCTCGCAGATCTGCGACACCTCGGGGAGGATGTGCGTCGAGAGAATGACCGTGCGCTGGCCGGCGAGCCGGCCAATGAGCGAGCGGATCTCGATGATCTGCCGCGGATCGAGGCCGATCGTCGGCTCGTCGAGGACGAGGACCGGTGGATCGTGGATCAGCGCCTGCGCGAGGCCGACCCGCTGGCGAAACCCCTTCGACAGGTGGCCGAGCAGACGGTCGTGGACGGCTTCCAGGCCGCAGAGCTTCACGACGCGCTCGATCGCATCTTCGATCGCCGCCTTCGGCATGCCCTTGATGCGGGCGACGAAGCGGAGGTACGACTCGGTCGTCATCTCCCCGTAGAGCGGCGGGCTTTCCGGCAGGTAGCCGATCCGCCGCCGCACCTCGGCGCTCTCGGTGAAGACGTCGAACCCTGCTACCTTCGCGGTGCCGCTCGTCGCCGGCAGGAAGCCGGTGAGGATGCGCATGGTCGTCGTCTTGCCGGCGCCGTTCGGGCCGAGGAAGCCGAGGATCTGCCCCTGCGCGGCGCTGAAGCTCACGTCGCGCACGGCGACGATGTCGCCGTAGCGCTTGGTGAGGTTGCGTACCTCAAGCATGGCTAAATGTTGGTGGGATCATGTAAAAATTAAAACGGTCGCAGGTTTAACCAGCGGGTTCGGAGTTGTCAAGATAACCTCCACGGTGCAGAAAGCTCGCATGAGCGAGGCGAGGGGCGGGGCCGAGGCGCCGACGGCGGGAGCCGCGCCGCCGCGGCTCTATCTCGTCGACGGCAGCTCGTACGTCTTCCGCGCGTTTCACGCGATCCCGTTTCTCTCGACGTCGAAGGGCGTGCCGACGAACGCCGTCTACGGCTTCATGACGATGCTCATGAAGCTCCTGCGCGAGGAGCGCCCGTCGCATCTCGCGATCGTCTTCGACGCGCCCGGCGGGACGTTCCGCGACGAGCTCTTCGCCGACTACAAGGCGAACCGCAGCGCGCTGCCCGACGAGCTGGCGCCGCAGCTGCCCATCGTCCGCCGCCTGGTCGCGGCGCTCGCGATCCCCGTCCTCGAGGAGCGCGGCGTCGAGGCCGACGACGTCATCGGGACGCTGGCGACGCGCGCCGCCGCCGCCGGCACCGAGGTCGTGATCGTGACCGGCGACAAAGACTTTCAGCAGCTCGTCGGCCCGCGCATCTCACTCCTCGACACCATGTACGAGCGGCGCACCACGCTCGACGACGTCCGCGCCCGCTACGGGGTCGAGCCCGAGCGCTGGATCGACGTCATCGGGCTCATGGGCGACGCGGTCGACAACATCCCGGGGATCCGCGGCATCGGCGAGAAGACGGCCGCCGCCTTGATCCGGCACGCCGGGACGCTCGAGGCGCTCCTCGCCGGGCTCGACGGCCTCGAGGCGAGCGGGATTCGCGGCGCCAAGGGTCTCGCGGCGCGCATCCACGAGCACGCCGAGCAGACGCGGCTCGCGAAGTCGCTGGCGACGATCCGCCGCGACCTGCCGCTCGACCATGCGCTCGACGAGTTCCGCTGCCGCCCGCTGCGACGTCCCGAGCTCGAGGAGCTCTGCCGCGAGCTCGAGTTCCATTCGCTGCTGCGCGAGCTCGGCAGCGCGCCGTCGGAGGCGTTGGCGCCGCCGGCGCCCGCCGCGCGCTCGGGTGCGACGGCCTTAGCCGAGCTCGGCGCCGCCGTGCAGTGCGCCGTCGTCGTCGACGCCGGCGCCGAGCCGTCGATGCAGGCCGTGCCGCACGGGCTCGCGCTCGCGCCGGCGCCGGACGCGAGCGTGTACGTCGCGCCGCCGTGGCCGGACGAGGTCGTGCGCGTCCTCGCGGCGCCCGCCTGCGAGAAGGTCGGCGTCGACGTGAAGCGCACCGCCATCGTCCTCGCGCGCCACGGCCTGCCGCTCGCCGGCGCGCTCTTCGACGTCGGCATCGCGTCCTACGTCCTCGACCCCTCGCGCCCGAGCCACGAAGTCGACGAGCTGGCGCGGCACTTCATCGGCGTCGCGACGCCAGCGGAAACGGCGGGCGCGGCGCGTCTCGAGTGGGAGGCGCGCACCACGCTGGCGCTCCACCCCGTCCTCGAGCGCGCGCTCGTCGAGCACGACGAGCTCGCACTCTTCCGCGACGTCGAGATGCCGCTCACGCTCGTCCTCGCGGGGATGGAGCGGCGCGGCGTCAAGGTCGATCGCGACGTGCTCGCGGCGTTGGGGGTCGAGTTCCGCGCCAGCCTGGCGCGGCTCGAGAGCGAGATCTACGCGCTCGCCGGCGGCGAGTTCAAGATCAACTCGACGCCGCAGCTCCGCGACGTGCTCTTCGAGCGCCTCAAGATCTCGACGCGCGGCATCCGCAAGGGCAAGACCGGCTTCTCGACGGACGTCGACGTGCTCACCCGCCTCGCCGCGGTGCATCCGCTGCCGGCGAAGATCCTCGAGCACCGCGGGCTCGCGAAGCTCCTGTCGACCTACGTCGATCCGCTGCTCGCGCTCGTGCATGCGGAGACCGGGCGTATTCACACCTGCTTCAACCAGACGGTGACGGCGACCGGCCGCCTCTCCTCCACCGAGCCGAATCTCCAGAACATCCCCATCCGCACCGAAGAGGGGCGCCGCATCCGTGCCGCGTTCGTGCCCGAAGACGGCAAGCGGCTGATCGCCGCCGACTATTCGCAGATCGAGCTTCGCATCCTCGCGCACTTGAGCGGCGATCCGGTCCTCGTCGAGGCGTTCACCAGCGGCCAAGACATCCACACGCGCACCGCCGCGGAGGTCTTCGACGTCGCGCCGGCGCTGGTGTCGAGCGAGATGCGGCGGCGCGCCAAGGTGATCAACTTCGGCATCATCTACGGCATGGGGCCGCAGCGGCTGGCGCGCGAGCTCGAGATTCCGCTCCCCGACGCGCAACGCTACATCGCGAACTACTTCGCGCGTTACGCGGGCGTGGCGCGGTTCATCGAGGAGACGCTCGCCGAGGCGCGGCGGCAGGGCTACGTCGCCACACTCTTGAAACGCCGGCGCTACCTGCCCGAGCTCACCAGCCGCGAGGAGGGCGTCCGGCAGTTCGCCGAGCGCACGGCGATCAACACCCCCGTGCAAGGCTCGGCCGCCGATCTCATCAAGCTCGCCATGGTCCGCCTCGACGCGCGTCTCGCGCGCGAGCGCGTGCCGGCGGTGATGATCCTCCAGGTGCACGACGAGCTCGTCCTCGAAGTCGACGCGGACGCCGCCGATGCGGCGATCGCGGTCATTCGCGACGAGATGGAGCGCGTCGTCCCGCTCAGCATCCCCCTCCAGGTGGACATCGGCGCCGGCCCCAACTGGGCGGCGACCGACGGATGAGGGCGCGTGGAACGGACTGATACCGAGCTCGTGCGGCTCACGCGCCAGGGAGACCGCGGTGCCTTTCAGGAGCTCGTCGAGCGCCACCAACGCAAGGTCTACGCCGTCTTGCTCGGCATGCTCCACGACCACGACGCCGCCTGGGAGACGTCGCAAGAGACCTTCATCGAGGCGCTCTGCTGCCTCGATCGCTTCAAGGGTGAGGCGAGCTTCTCCACGTGGCTCTACCGGATCGCCGTGAACGTCGCGATCGACTACCAACGCCACGAACGGCACCCGCCGCGCGTCGGCGTCGCCGACACGACCGTCGCGGCGCAGAGCCGCGAGATCGGCGAGCGGGTTTGCGCGGCGATCGCACAATTGACCCCCGAACATCGAGCCGCCATACTCCTGCGCGAGGTGGAAGGCCTCTCCTATGAAGAGATCAGCCGTGTCATGGAATGCGCGAAGGGCACGGTGATGAGCCGCCTCCACTACGCACGCAAGAAGCTGCAGGCTCAGTTACAGGACTGTCTCTGATGGCGATCGCCGCGCGTGCGGGAATGACCTGTCGCGAAGTCGAAAAGCTGCTCGACCTCTTCCTCGACGGTGAGCTCGAGGCGCGCACGATGCGCACGGTCGCGTTGCACGTGACGCGCTGCGAGCCGTGCGAGGCGCTGCTCCAGGGGCTCGAGCGGCTTCAGGATGTCGTCGGCGACACCATCGGCGACGCCGTCGCCGAGGTCGACTTCGCGCGCTTCTGGCCGAGCATCGCCGCCGAGGTCGACGGCGTGCAGCGCTCGTGGCGCGGGCTCGGCGGGCGCGTCCGCGCGCTGGCGCGGACCCCGCTCGTGATCGCCGCCGCGATGGCCGCGGCGCTGGTCGTCAGCGCGATCGCGCTCTGGCGGGAGATGCCGGCGATCCCACCACCGCCGACGGTCGTCAACAATCAAGTGCGCATCGACACGCTGACGAGCGACGCGCCGGCGGTGGCGCTGCTCTCCGAGTCCGCGACCAACACCACCGTCATCTGGATCTCCGAGGAGGGCAGAGGCCGGTGAGGGCGGCGGCCCGGCCACTGGCCGCGGTATTCCTCGGCGCGCTCCTCGCGGCTGCCTCGGCCGCGCGCGCCGGCGGCGTCGCCGTCACCGTCGGCAGCGTGCTCGCGACCGACGGTGGCCAACCAGAGTTCGACCCGCGCCTCGTCGCCATGAAGCCGCAGTTCGACAGCCTCTTCCGCTACTCCTCCTATCGCCTGATGAAGCAGGAGCGGCGCGTCCTCGATTGGGGGCAGGGTGCGAGCTTCGACATCCCGGGCGGCCGCTATCTGGTGATCGCCCCCAAAGAGTTGCGCGACTCGAAAGTGAGCATGCAGGTGATGCTCCTCGAGGGCGGGCGGCCTCTCGTCGATACGTCGGTGGCGCTCCGCGACCACGGTGTGCTACTAGTCGGCGGACCGAAGCAGCTGGAAGGCGTCCTGATCGTCGCGATCGGCGCGGATACGGAGTGAGGGCATGCTCGACTACATTTACGACCAAGCGAAGCAGCTGATCGAGAACGTCCGCGAGGAGACGCGCGAGAACGGCATCCTGCCGCTCCTCGAGCCCATCGCGCCGTTCAATCGCTCGCGCCTCTTGCTGCCGCTCGTCGTCGCCGGCGCGTTGATCTCGCTGATCTTCCTCTCCGGCATCGCGATCGGCGCGTTCGCCGCGCTCTTCACCGCGCTCGTCGGGCTGTACCTGCTGCTCAGCGAGGTCTTCGGTCTCTCGCTCGAGCTGACCGCGCTGTCGCGCTGAGCGCTCAGGCGGTGAGGGCGAGCCCCGGGAGCTGAACGCCGGCCGCCATGAGGCGCGAGAAGAACATCATCAGCGCCGGCGGCATCGCGATCTCGGACTCGACCGTCGAGTCGGGGAGCGACTCGAACTCGAGGATCTGAAGCTCCGCAAAGGTCTTCCGTACGCGCGGCGTCAGCAGGCCGAGCTTCTTCAGATTCGGGACGATCTTCGAGAAGAGGATCTGCCGGAACCCGACCATGAACGGTGTGTGCATCGACCACGGCATCCACACCGCCGGGTCGAGACCGAGACGCGGCCAGATCTCCTCCATGAGGAGCCGGTTGCGCATGAGCATCGTCGCCTCGATGACGAACTCCTCGCGCTCCTTCAGCTCGGTGCTCGTCATCTCCTTGGTGTAGAGATCCTGCAGCGACAGCACGCCGAAGGCGACGTGGCGCGCCTCGTCGCGCATCACGTAGCTCGTGATCTGCTGGATCAGCGGCTCGTTCGCGGCGGTGAAGCGCATGAGGCCGAAGGCGGCGAGCGCCAGCCCTTCCACCATGATCTGCATGCCGAGATAGATCATGTCCCAGCGCGACTCGCCGATGATCTGCGACAGCAGCGTATGCAGATGCGGGTTCACGGCGTAGCTGAGACCGAGCTTCTCGGTCAGGTAGCGGCGGTAGACCTCGACGTGCCGCGCCTCGTCCGCGACCTGGTTCGCCGCGTAGAATTTCCCCTCCGGCCACGGCATCGTGTTCACGATCTGCGCCGTCGCGAGCAGCGCGCCTTGCTCGCCGTGGAGAAACTGCGACAGCAGAAAGGCGTTGAAGTGATGATCGAGCTGGCGGCGGTGGTGGAGGTCGAGGCGCTCGGGGAGCGCGAGGATGCCGTCGATCGCCGCGACCTCGTCGGCCGTCGTGCGCTCGGGATCGACGTCGATCGACCAGTCGATGTCGGTCGACGCGTTCCATTGCAGCGTCTTCCCCTTTTCGTAGAGGCGGAGGAGCTCCTCATGGCGTGTGCGGTAGTCCCAGGTGAAGACGCTCGGGAATGCGGTGGCGATGCGCTCCTCGGCGCCGGCGGCCGGGAGCTCGATGTCATGATGAATCGCGTGCGTGCTCATGGGTTCATCCGGCGTACGCGGTGCCCGGGGATGGTGTCAACGTGTTTCCGGCCGCTCCCCGATTTCGGTTGCGGTGCTGCCCCGCATTCGCGCCCAACGTCACGTGAAGCAGCGACGAACCGCGCGTGCCGATTGGTGCTTGCCGGTCCCGCTCCTCCCCGGTAATGCTTTGGGGCCATGGCTGAGCAAAAAGCGACGAACATCGTGTGGCATCAGGGCGCCGTGACGCGCGCCGATCGCGAGCAGATGAACGGCCACAAGGGCTGTACCGTCTGGCTGACCGGCCTCTCGGGCTCGGGCAAGTCGACGATCGCCGTCGACCTCGAGAAACGCCTGTGGGAGCGCGGCGTTCGCGCCTACGTCCTCGACGGTGACAACGTCCGCCACGGCCTCAACAAGAACCTCGGCTTCTCCCCCGCCGACCGCACCGAGAACATCCGCCGTATCGGCGAGGTCGCGAAGCTCTTCGCCGAGGCCGGCGTCGTCGCGCTCACCGCCTTCATCTCGCCCTATCGCGCCGACCGCGATCAAGTGCGCGCGCTCATGCAGCCCGGGGACTTCATCGAGGTACACGTCGACTGTCCGGTCGAGGTCTGCGAGCAGCGCGACGTGAAGGGCCTCTACAAGAAGGCGCGCGCCGGCGAGATCAAAGAGTTCACCGGCATCTCGGCGCCCTACGAGGCGCCGCTCACACCCGAGCTGACGATTCGGACGAGCGAGCAGAGCGTCGAGACGAGCGCGCGGCAGATTCTGCAGTACTTGGAGGAGAAGGGCGTCGTTTGAGTTCGCGTTCGCTCTGAGATCGTAAGCAGAGTCGGTCTCCGACGTATGAAGCACGCATCGAGATCTCTTCCGACACCGGACTTCCGCGTCCTGTTCGAGTCGGTTCCGGGGTTGTACCTGGTCTTGACCTCGGACCTGACGATCGTCGCCGTGAGCGACGCGTACCTCCTCGCGACCAAAACGACGCGCGCGGGGATCGTCGGCCGTACGCTCTTCGAGGTCTTCTGCGAGCGCAGCAGGTATCCGAAGCCAATCGACAGCTCTCGAAGGCCAACGCGGAGCTGGAAGAGCGCCGTGAGCACTTGGAGCGAATGACGGCGCAGCTGGAGCGTGCGAATCAAGAGCTCGGGTCTTTCGGCTACTCCGTCTCTCACGACCTGCGAGCGCCGTTACGCGCCATCAACGGCTATGCGCGGATGCTCGTCGAAGATCACGCCGAGCGCCTCGACGCCGATGGTCACTGCGTCCTGGGCGTCATCTGCGACAGCGCGCGCCGGATGGGCAGGTTGATCGATGATCTGCTCGCGTTCTCCCGCCTGGGGCGGAAGGAACTGGAGAAATCCGCCGTCGACATGGCGGCCATGACGCGGACGCTGGTGGAGGAGCTCCAGCGCCTCGAGCCCGATCGTGCCGTCACGGTGAACGTCGCAGATCTCGCCGCGACCGTCGGTGACGGCAGCATGATCCGGCAGGTTCTGACGAACCTCATCAGCAACGCCTGGAAGTTCACGCGCGGGCGCTCTGATGCAGCCATCGAGATCGGATGCGCTGCCCAAGCGAACGAGACCATCTACTTCGTCAAGGACAACGGCGCCGGGTTCGACATGACGTATGCCGATAAGCTCTTCGGGGTCTTTCAGCGGTTCCATCGCGCCGAGGACTTCGAAGGGACCGGCGTGGGCTTGGCGATCGTGCAGCGAATCGTGCAGCGACATGGAGGCCGCGTCTGGGCGGAGGCGGCGGTCGATCGTGGAGCGGCGTTCTACTTCGCCCTCCCCCACGGAGAGGACGGCGTGAGCGTTTAGCGTTCCATCAACTCCGGGGCAAGTTCTTCGCGCGCTACAGCAGGTGAATGCGAATGCCATACCCTTCATACACCGGTGCTGCGCGCCGATCGCATGTCACGAGCTCGGCACCGTGGCTTGCCGCCGTCGCCGCCACCAGTGCGTCGTACGAGGCGCCGCCCGCGATCCCATGGTCGACCAGGTCCATCAGGAATCTCTGGTAGGCCGCCGCACTCAATCGCAGGAACGGTCGGGGAAATCGTGCGGCCAAAAAATCGCGCACCACATCTGCCGGGGCTCGGTGAGGCGGGGGTAGACGGGTGAGCACCGAGTATGTCTCCAGAGCGCAATGCTCGATCAGGCGCAGGGCGCCATCGAGCGTTCGCCGCGCGGCATCGTATTTCTCGTGCCAAGACGCGAAGGCGGCAACGACCAGGCGCGAGTCGGCGGCTCTTACCGCCGTACGCGCTCCAGCGTCTCGCGGACCTGCTCTGCGGTCAGCGGCGGCAGCTTCGCGTTTGGTACTGCAACCGGCCCCTTGCCCCGCTTCTTGAGCTGCATCGGAGTGGCAACGACCTCGATCTCGAGCCGACCATCACCGGCCCGGATCTCGAGCGACTGGCCGGGCACTAGTCCGAGAGCCTGTCGCAGGGGCTTGGGACGATGATTCGCCCCGCGCGGTCGATGACGACTCTCATGGCACCAACGACGCTACAAAAATGCCATTATCGCAACTGCTACCCGCGCGTGAACGCATCCAGGAGGTTGGCGGTGGTGCGTTGGATGCGGGGGTCGGCGACGGTGCGGTCGAGGAAATCGTCGAGGGCGAGGCTCCAGCCGATGGTGCCGGCGGCGAACACCCAGGCGCCGCTCGGCGCCTGGTAGATCGACGCGGTCGAGCGCGCCGGTTGGCCGGCGAAATTGCTGAACGACGATGCCGACAGAAACACGTGGCTCCCCTGGATCGCGGTCGGCGCCGGGAACTCGGGATGGAATCGGTCGGTCTCGTAGCCGAGGATGCCGTGTACGACGCTGCCGTTCGTGAAGCCGGTGTCGGCGTACACCCAGCTCGCGCTGCTGACGACGACGTAGTCCGCGTACGCGCCGCTGATGCCGCCGGCGATGACGTCGGAGTACTGCACGCCGATCAGGCGCTGCTCGGGACGGTCGACCGGGGGGCTCCGCCAGTTGACGGTCGTCGTCGGTCCCTGCACCGGATCGAGCTGCGCGTCCTTGTAGCAGGTCATGATGCGATCGCGGGCGCCGCTCGCCGAGGGTGAGAAGCGCACCTGCCAGAACGCTGCGTTGGCGCCGAAGAAACCCAGATGCACGCCGCCGTCGCGCGCCGCCTCGACGGCGTCGAACATCTCCCGCGACCAGTACTCGTCGTGGCCGACGACGAGGAACGCCTTGCTTGCGCGCAGCTGCTCGCCGTGCTGGTGGGTGTCGAGGTCGGTCGAGTAGCCGACGTCGTAGCCGGCGCGCTCGAGCCAGCGGATGAAGTGCACCTCCCACTTGAGAAAGTCGCCGGCGCCGTCGCCGGCGTAGGGACGATCGAAAGAGACGGCGACGGCGCGCGTGCCACCGCTGATTGTCGGCGGGCCGTAGCTGCTGCCGTAGAGACTTTTCCCCGTCAGATGATCGTCGGGGTAGAGATTGTAGGCTTGGTAGGTGGTCACGCTCTGCTGGTAGAGGAGCGCCGGCGGATGCGCGTCATCGCGCACGACGAACGGGACGACGCTCGCGAAGTGCTCGGCGTTGCGGAGGACCGCGAGGTAGACGCCGGTCGTCCACGACTCCGGCACCTGCACCTCCGCGCTCGCCGCCCACTCGCACGCGATCAGGCCGGTCGTGGCGTCGATCGGACAGTCGGGTTGATGGGTGCCGGCGAGCGCGCCGAGCGTCGTCAGCAGCCGGCCGCCCGCGCCGCCGTACCAGCCGATGCGGTAGATCTCGATGGTGTACGATTGCGGCGGCGTGACGCTCACGTGGAAGGTGATCGTCTCGCCGTGGTCGACGCTCGTTGCCGACGCGTAGCCCTTGATCTGTCCGCCGGCGTCGTCCGCGACGCGATCGCCGCCGCGCCAGAATTGCCACGCCTCCGAGGCCGGGAGCGCGTTCTCACGTTGGATCGCGTTCGGGCCACCCGACGCGTGGCACGCACAGAGTCGCACGATGGCGAGCGCCGCGAGCGCGAGCACACGCGTGCGCGCCGTGCTCCAAGACGCACCCGGCCGTCGCATGCGCGTTCGGTCCTCGTCCCGCCGCTAGCGTGCGAGCCGCTGCGGCGCGCCGAACTCGAGGTCGCCGTAGTTGAAGGTCGGCGTCATGCCGGGGAAGAGCGTGTACGCGGTGAACTCCGAGGACGAGACGACGTTGTAGAAATCCGGGTTGACGTGCGACGGGCCGGCGATCTCGCGCTCCTGGATCATCGAGATGTACTGGTCGAGGCCGCCCTCCTGGGTGTTGCCGTTCAGGATGACCTCCATCCCCGTCGTCTTGGCGTAGTCGCGGATGGCGGTGATGCGCGATTTGAGCGGCGCGTAAGCGTCGGGGCCGACGCCGTTCTCGCTGCTGACGAGGAGACCGGCGGGGGTGTGCGCGACCAGCGAGTGATTGCCCTCGGTGTGCCCCGGCGTCCGGACGAGCGCGACGCCGTTTCCGAGGAGGACGTCGCCGTCGAGGAGCACGACGCGCGCGGGATCGATGCCGGCGATGCCGTTCGGGCAATACCAGTCGCGTTGCGGCGGGAGGAGCGCCTGCGCCGACTCCCACTCCTGCCGCATCACCAAGAGCTTCGCGTTCGGGAAGTAGCCGGGCGCGCCGTCGGCGCCGAGCCAGCGACGGACGTCCTGCGTGTGCAGGTGGTCGTAGGAGATGTAGTCGACCTGCTCGGGACGGATCCCGGTCTGCGCGAGGCAGCTCTGCACGTCCGCCAGCATCGGCGCGAAGGCGCGTTGGCCGACGTCGCCGAGCAGACCGACGCTCGCGGCGAGCCGTTTGAAGAAGGGCGTCTCGCGGTTGCGCTCGACGTCGGTCGGCGAGAAGAGGAGCGTCTTCACGCCGGCCGCGCTCTCGTATTGCACGACGAAGAGTCGATTCAGGATGTGGAGGATCGGCGTGACGAGCGGATTCATCGCGTAGACGCTGGTGAACGCGTAGCGCGTCGGATAGGGCGCGCGCACCAGGCCGAACGAGCGGTAGTAACGGACTTGGCCGCTCGCCAGCACCTCGTCGCGGAAGCGCGCCGCCCGCCGACGCACCTCGCGCAAGCGTTCCTCGGGCGCGGCGGCGTCGCGCGCGCCGTCGAAGGTGGTGATGCGGGTGAACTGCGAGGTGTCGAACGCGTTCGGAGCTGGATGAGCCATCAGAGCAAACCTCCTAGTGCTTGGGATCGTGGACGGGATGCGACGCCATACGCCGCATCACCGGACGGCCGACGGCGGGCGAGAGGCGCGACGCGAGCGCGAACACTTTGACGTCGCGCGACAAGAGCCAGTGCAGCCGGCGCCCATGCGCCGCCTTCCACACTACGGCCGCGACCTGCTCGGGAGTGAGGGCGCGGTCTTTGAAGTTCTTGTAGACGGCGGCGGCGAACGCCTGGTTCTGGACCATCGGGGTGTGCACGATCGGCGGCATGATGTCGCAGACGATGATCCCGTCCGGCTCGAACTCGATACTGAGCGCCTCGGTGAGCGCCCGCACCGCGAACTTCGACGCCGAATACATCGCCTCCTCGGGAACGCCGTAGATCGCGGCCGACGACGACATGGAGATGATGTGCGCGCCCGGCGTCGCGCGCAGCAGCGGAAGCGCCGCATGGATGCCGTTTGTCACCCCGAGGACGTTGACGTGCAGGATGGCGCGCTCGTCGTCGCGGCCGAGCGCCTCGAACGGCGACTGCCGGAGGATCCCGGCGCAATTGAAGAGGACGTCCAGCCGGCCACCGCTCAGCTCCGCGAAGGCCGCGATCGCGCGCTCGTAGTCCGCGTAGTCAGTCACGTCGAGGCGGCGCGCCCAGGCGCGTTCCGCGCCGACCTCCGCCGCGACCGCGCGGACGCCGGCCTCGTCGGCGTCGACGAGACCGACCCGCCAGCCGTGTTTCCGGAACAAGCGCGCAGTGGCGCGTCCGATCCCCGAGGCCGCGCCGGTGATGAAGATGGATCGCGACACGCGCCCGTCTGTATCAGCACCGGGGAACCACGACCAACTGCCGGGTAGTGGCTCAGTTTGAAGGCGGCAACTCTTCGCCGGAGCAGAGAGCCGACATCGCCCGCATCGCCGCAGTCGGGCGCTGGAAGAAGGCGAAGCGTTAAGCTCAGCCCGTCTGCTTCTCCTCGCGGGGCGCGTGCTTCCACCGCGCGATGTCGTCCATGAGGTCGAGGGGCAGGGGAGTCGGCCACGCCTCGTCGGGGCACCGCCGATCGCCGATGTAGGTTAGCAGTGGCGGCCCGTCCGCGCGGACGCCGAGCTGCCAATGGATGTCGCGCGGCGCCGTTCCCGACGCGCGCACCACGCCGGTATGGATTCCGTGCAGGTGATGCGCTGCGCAGACCGCGCTGCGATTCGCGCGCGCGTTGCCGCCGCCGCGCGACCGGTAGCGGAGATGATGATCGTGCAGGTTGCGGCGCGAGCTGCAGCCCGGCACGATGCACCGCCAGCCGTCGCGCGCGAAGATCGGGTCGCGGTGCCGCGGCGTCGCCTCCCAGTAGACGATCACGTGCTGCAGCACGCGCGCGAGCGCCAACCAGCGTGGCGCCCCCGGCTCCGCGTACGCGTCGAGCGCCTCGCGAAACAGCGCGACCACCGATACCGGCGCGGTGAACTGAATCTCGACGTTGCAGACCTCCAATGCCACGCGGCGCCCGGTGTCAAATTTTGTCAGCAGCGTTTGCGACGGCGCGTGCGCACTGATTTGCACACCCGGGGCGGACGGGGCTGCTGCCGCGGCGGACGTGACTGATGTGACAGACGGGGCCGCCGCCGCGGCGGACGTGACTGCGGCGGCCGTGGCGATCGCCTGCGCGACCGGCGACACCAGCACGCTGTCGAGCGGCGGCGGATCGAGACGCGTATCCGCGCCGCAGAGATCGCGCGCCTCGAGCACGTAGTTCACCTCGTCGGCGAGGCGGCGCACCGTGACGGCCTCCGCGCGCGCGATCCACGCCGCGGCGTTCTCGCGATCGACGACGGGGAGTAGCGTCAAGGCGCACACCCAGGAGATCGCCCCCTCGTCGTAGGCGCGCGCGAAATCATCGTCACGCCGCGTGCTCCTTTCGACCTTGAGGAGCGCCCAGGCCTTGCGAATCGAGATGCCGAGGCGCTCGCGCACGTAGTCGGCGAAGGAGGCGAAACCGTGCGCACGATACAAGTGGTGGTCGACGACGATTCTGAGGAGGCGGCCGATCCGGGGCTCGCTCGTCCGGATCGCCCGCATGACCGCCACGAGCCGCGCGTCGAGCGCGAACGGATCGGACGCTGCACAAGGCGGCGCTGGATCCGAGCGTTCCGGCTCGGGGGCAGCGCCGGCCTGCGCCGTCGCGACCGTTCCTGGCTCGGGCGCGACGATTCCTGGCTCGGGGCAGTGCGCGCCGGTGGCCGAGTCGCCTCGTCGCGTCCGGCGGGCGAGGCGCATGCACGCCAGCACGGCACGGTCGACGAGCGACACGCCCGCCGGCCGTCCGGAGAACGCTTCCGCGGCGATGATCTCGGCGGCGCGCCACGCCGCGAGCGGCTCGCCCGCGACACGCGACGCGAGCTCGAGCGCGTGCCGCCAGAGCGCCCGCACGCGCGCCGGGCAGGCGATGCGTAGTTGCAGTGTGGGCTCACCATCGATCGTGCCGTCGTCGTAGTCGGGATCGGGATCGGCGACGCCGGCAGCGTTCGGACGCACTCCACGCGCGATGCGTTCGAGCTCTTCGACCGTGGACGTGCGCGCGCGGGCCAGCCACTGCTCCTGATCGTCGGTTCGCGCGACGGCGCAGACCGCACGCACCTGCGCCCAGGAGATCTCGGCGCGATCGAATGCGGTCGCGACGAGCGGCAGCGGGTCGAGCCGCGTGGCGACCCAGGCGGCCTCGTACAGCGTGCGTGCCGACACGCCGAGGCGCTCGCGTGCGTAGTCGCTCAGCCGGACGAACCCGAGGCGGCGATACGCGTGGCCGCGACACAACTCGCGCGCGACGATCCCGAGCTCGTGCCGTGACGCCGCTTCGGTGCGACACGCGACTTGCAGCTCGATGTCGAGTTGCCGAGCGAACCGGGCGCGTTCGGTGAGGAGCGCGCGCTCGAGCTCGCCATCCGCGTTGCCGCGCTCCCGCGGGCGACGGCTTCGTGCCGCACCGCCGCGACCGACGGCGGCGCGGATACGCGGCCGCGGCCACCTACCTGCGCTGTGCAGCGACGAGCCCATGTGAACCGTTTCGTCCCAATTGACGCAGTCGAAATTTGCTCCGCGACAGGCGAAGAATAGGCGAAAGTAGTGGCCTGCGTCAAGTGTTTTTTTCGACCGCCGATATTCTTTTCGATCATGGTGGCTGATCAGACGCACTGAGCAGACGATCGCGCCGCGTATCGCCCGTCTCGCGCGGCGCCTTCGCGGCCGCGCCGATCGAGAATCGCGCGCTTCGTCCTGTCACGTTGGAACTGACCGACGACCAACCGCTGCCAGCCCTCGCGCATTGCCAGTCCGCAGCCATTCGGATATTTCGCGCCAGACGGAGGCCATGATGAAGACACTCGCTACGCTGCTCGTCCCACTCGCCCTGATTGCTACCTGCGCCGGCTGCGTGGCGCGGCGCCATGCACCGCCGCCGGACCTGAACGCGGCCGCCCGCACACCGGAGGACGCCGACCGTCTCTTCGGCGAGCGGCTGAACGCCGGCGACATCGACGGCGTCGTCGCGCTCTACGAGCCGACGGCGACGCTCGTTCGCCAGGATCGCACGGCGGCCATCGGTACAGCCGCCATCCGCGAGGAGATCGCGGCGGCCGTGGCGGCGCGGACGCAGGTCAGGATGGGCGTATTCCACGTGCTGCTGGGCGGCGATGACCTGGCCGTGCTGTACAACGACTGGCACGCGATCGGGACCGATCGCGACGGCAGGCACGTCGTGCTGAACGGCCACGCCAGCGAGGTCGTACGTCGCCAGCACGACGGCACATGGCGGTTCGTCGTTGACGATCCGGACGCGCGCAGCGTCGCGTGCGAGCCTCATCCGCAGCACCACCAACCCGCCAAGGCGCCCTGCAAGGCGCGGAAGGGGCACCCGTGCGCGCACAAGGCGCACGCGGGCGCGCACCGGAAGGCGACGAAATAACGGCTTACTTGGTCGGTTGGGGCCGTCGAGTTGGGCGGCAAGTTTGGTGAGTCAGGACATGGACTGGCGAGCGCGCCGCGCGGAGCTGGCCGCGCGTGCGCCTGACGCGGTCGTCCGCGAAGTGCTCGCGCGCCTGGAGCCGCTCGTCACCTGAGCCGGACTCGACGGCCAGGGTCCGATTCCGCTAGGTAGTCGTCTGGACACGCATGCGCCCGTAGCTCAGCTGGATAGAGCGGCAGACTTCGAATCTGTAGGTCGGGGGTTCGACTCCCTCCGGGCGCGCTTGTGAATCAGCGACTGTGGGGGTATCCATCTAAGCGGAGGACGGCAGGCCAGCGGCTCTCCAGGGTCGGTTCGCA
>JACQEO010000041.1 GCA_016200545.1 Deltaproteobacteria bacterium
CTAGGGAAGCTCTGCACAGGTGGCAATGCCGCGCCGATTGAGGGCCAGAATCATGAGCGATCGCCGGCAGCAGCCAGATTTGGACGGCGCATCACGCTCCCGAGGACCGCGATGGTGCGCTCGGAAGACGTGGATGCCGCTACAGGTAAGGCGCGGCGCCGGCCGGCAGGAGCTGGCGGCGGACGGCATAGAGATTCGCCAGGGCAAACATCGTCTGCGCCCGTGCCAGGTTCTTCGCCAGGCCGCGATAGCGGACCTTCGCGAAGCCCCACAGCCGCTTCACCACGTGGAAGGGATGTTCACAGCGGGCCCGTGTCCGCGAGCGGGCGCGATTGATCTTCCGCCACCGCTCGCTCAAGGGGTGGGCCTTGCCCCGGGGGCGCCGATTCACGCGGTACCGCACGCCCCGCGCCTCGTACGCCTGCCGATCGGCTTCCTTCCAATAGGCCTGGTCGCCGTCGAGGACCTGCTCGTCGCCGTGCAGCAGCGTGGGCACTTGCGTGATGTCGGCCGCCGACGCCGCGGTCGCAGTGACGTGGTGCACGCGCCCCTTGCGGTCCGTCCCGATGTGCAGCTTCATCCCGAAGTACCACTGCTTCCCCTTCTTCGTCTGCTTCATCTCCGGGTCGCGCGTCTTGCTGGCGTTCTTCGTCGAGCTCGGGGCCGCAATGATCGTGGCATCCACGATCGTCCCCGCCTTCAGCAACAGCCGCTTCGCGGTGAGCAGGCCATTGATTGCCGCGAACATCGTCGCGGTCAGCTGATGCTGCGCCAGCAAATGCCGGAACCGCAGGATCGTCGTCTCATCGGGTACCACGTCGTCGCCCAGCTCCACGCGGGTGAAGCGGCGCATCGCTTCGCTGTCGTAGATCGCATCCTCGGCCTGCGGGTCCGACAGGTTGAACCACTGTTGCAGGAAGTAGATGCGCAGCATCTTCTCCAGCCCCAACGGCTGCCGTCCGTTCCCGGCCTGCGGATAGTGCGGCGCGATCAGCGCGAGCAGCCGCGCCCAGGGGATCACCGCATCCATCTCGGCGAGAAACCGCTCGCGGCGCGTGATCTTGCCCTTCTGGTGCCACGCCACCGATGCGAAGGTCCGTTGTTCGCCCATCACCCCACCTCCTCACCCATCGATCGAACATTCTCTTACCCTATTCGATCGACTTGTGCAGAGTTTCCCTAGGCGCCACACGAGGGGCGCGACCGCTCAGCCTGCCGCCGGCACCTTCATGCCGCGTTGCACGGGCGGGCGCGCGCCGAGGGCGGCGGCCCAGCGGCGCAGGTGGGGTGCGTCGCCGACACGGTCGCTGAAGGCGCCGAGAAGCGCGGCGATCCACGGGTAGGTCGCGACGTCCGCGATCGAGTACTCGCCGGCAAGGAACTCCGCGTGCGCGAGCTCGCCGTCGAGGACGCGGACGATCCGCAACGTCTCGTTGACGAACCGATCGATGGCGTAGGGGACCTTTTCGGCCGCCTGCGCCATGAAGTAGTAGACGTTGCCGAACGTCGGTCCGACGGCGCTCATCTGGAACATCAGCCACTCGAGGACGCGCGCCCGTGCCGCGCCCTCGCGCGGCAAGAACCGTCCGGTCTTCTCCGCGAGGTACATGAGGATCGCGCCCGACTCGAAGACGGTGAGCCGCCCGCCCGGCCCGTCGGGGTCGACGATCGCGGGAATCTTCCCGTTCGGGTTGAGGGCGAGGAATTCCGGCCGGTGTTGCTCGTCCGCTCCGAGGTTCACGGGATGCACGGCATAGGGCAGCCCGAGCTCCTCCAACATGATGGAGACCTTGTAGCCGTTCGGCGTCGTCCACGTGTAGAGATCGATCATCGTCGTACCCTCGCGCGCCCCCCGTCCTCAGTCAACGCTCGTCGCCCCGCGTGTGGCGCGGTCCGGAGCTTCCTTTCCGACGTCGATCCGTTCTAGAAGCGCCACACCACGGGCCTGCACGGCCACAAGGAGGGGGCGATGACACAGGCGATGAAACGCGGCTTACAGGTCGGAGTGCTGACGGCGGTGTTCGTGACCGGCTACCTCTGCGGCTCGGTCTCACAGCGCAACGCCGGCGCGGAGATGGGCGAGCTCGGCGGTGCGGTGATGAAGCAGGCCGGTGAGTCCGGCGGTGCGCTCGGCTCGGCGGCAAAGCTCGGGACGGCGATCGTCGACATGCAAGATCACGTGAGCGCGCTGCAAAAGAACATCGACACCCTGAAGGGCATCAAGTCGGCGCTCGGCGGCTGAGCCGCCAGCGATTCAACGCCGTTCGGCGGGCTCGGCGGCCACCCACACCCGGCGGTGCAGCTCGTCGACACGTTGCGGATCGCGCAACAGGACGTCGCGCTCGCCGACGGTGAGTGCGCCCGGTCCCTCCACGAGCACGCGCGTGGTGAGCGCCTCGCGACGCGCGAGGATACTCGCGCGCGCCGAGCGCGGCGCGCCTTGGAGCGCGCAATGAACGGCGCTCTGTCCGGGATCGACGACGGCGCGAACGAAGCCGCTCGGCGCCGCGCTCGTGGCGTGATCGTGCGCGCCGATGACGAGCGCGGGGCCTGATTCGGCGGCGGCGCGTTCCGCCACCTCGGTCAGCTCCTCGACGTCGCGGAGCTCACGCGGCGGCGCGATCTCCTCGGGGATGAGGAAGAGTCCCGCGGCGCGCGCGCGCGCGCCGAGGCGGACGTGGCTCGCGTAGACCGAGAGCGGGATCGAGACGATGAGCGCGCCGATGATCGGCATCACCCACCAGAAGTAGTCGGGATTCAGCCAGAAAAGACTCCCGCCCCAGAGACAGGCGACCACGGTGTCGACGCCGTGATGACGGATGGCCTCGCCCCAGCCGGTCTCGCTGTCCTCGCGCTCCTGCGAGCGCCACGTGACGGTGCGCCCGAGCAAGTTCAGCAGGACGAAGCGGCTGTGGAAGACCATGCGGATCGGCGCCAGCAGGCTCGAGATCAGGATCTCGACGAGCATGCTCAGGGCGAGCTTGCCGAACCCGCCGTAGAGCCGCGCCTCGCGCCGTTTCACGACGATGAGCGCGACGCTCAGGAGCTTCGGCAGAAAGAGAATCATGCCGGTGACCGCGAGCAGCGCACGCGCCCAGTTGGGACGCCAGATCGGCCACGCGGGGAAGAGGCTCGGCCCCGACGGGAAGTAGTTCGGCTCACGCAGCGCGTTCTGGATCACCTCGGCGGTGCTGAGAGTCAAGAAAGTGAACCACAGCAGCGCCGAGACGTAGGAGAGCACGCCGTTCAGGAAGAGCGCGCGGTGCGCGCCGAAAAGACCCTCGGTGAAGAGCAGGCGGAGATGCTGCAGGTTGCCCTGGCACCAGCGCCGGTCGCGCTTCATCTCCTCGAGCAGCGTCGACGGAACCTCCTCGTAGCTGCCGCCGAGGTCGTACGCGAGCCAGAGCGTCCAGCCGGCGCGGCCCATGAGGGCCGCCTCGACGAAGTCGTGGCTCAGGATCTCGCCGCCGAGCGGCGGCTTGCCGGGGAGCCGCGGCAGCGCGCAGTGCGCCATGAAGGGCGCGACGCGGATGATCGCGTTGTGACCCCAGTACTGGCCGTCGCCAAGCTGCCAGTAGTGCAACCCGGCGGCGAACATCGGACCGTACACGCGGCTCCCGAATTGCTGCACGCGCGCGAACAGCGAGCACCGGTTCACCGCCGCCGGCGCGGTCTGGATCACGCCGACGTCGGGTCGGGCTTCCATCATGCGCACCATGCGCACCAGCGTCTCGCCGGCCATGACGCTGTCGGCGTCGAGCATCACCATGTAGCGGTAGTCGTGGCCCCAGCGGCGGCAGAAGTCGGCGACGTTGCCGCTCTTGCGGCGCAGCCGCACGCGGCGGCGGCGGTAGAAGATGCGCGCGAAGCCGTCGACCTCGCGACACCAGCGGAACCACGCCGCCTCCTCGCGCATCGCGACGTCCGGGTCGGCGGTATCGCTGAGAACGAAGAAGTGGAAGTACTCGAGGGCGCCGACGCGCGCCAGCGACGCGTGGATGGCTCGTAGCCCGGCGAAGACGCGCTCGACCGGTTCGGCGCAGATCGGCATCACGATCGCCGTGCGCGCGCCGCCGTCGAGCGGCCGCTCGACGGCGGCGTCGAGATTGGTGATCGCGAAGCGCTCGCGGCCGCGCGCGAGGATGAGGAAGCCGAAGAGCGCCGTCCAGAACCCGATCGAGATCCAGCTGAAGAGGGCGCCGAAGAAAACGACGATCGCGACCTCGAGCCACGTCCCGCCCTGACGCGGCAGGACGTTCACCATGAAGCCGCTGGCGACGACGCTGGGGAGAAAGACGAAGAAGGCGAGGAGCGCGCGCCGGCGCGTGGCGACGCGCGTCCACGGGAGGAGCCGGCGGCGCTCGCGCAGCTTGGCGCGGTCGGTCGTCCCGGGTCCGTGAGACCGCTTGCCGCGTAGGCGGAGCATCAGGCGGCGGAAGATACGACGCTCGATCGGATCGGGCACCATGCGGCCGCGGTGGAGTGGCGGCGCCGAGCGGAAGCGGGGCGCGGCGCCGTCGCCGTCCGGCAGCGGTGTATGGGCGGAGCCGTTCGCGCCTGCGGCGTCGGCGGAGGGTCCGTCGCTGGCGTTCGGGTGCGGCGTCGTGAAGCGTGACGACAGCGCGGCGTCGAGACGCCAGGCGACGAACGGGTCGAGGGCGGCGTCCCACGGCCGCGGGGAAGCGGGGTAGGCATCCATCAGCAACACGCGCAACGTCGCGAGCGTATCCGCGACCGCATCGCTCCCGCTCGTGTCCGCGGCGCGCATCAGCGCCGCGCGTGCGAGGCTGCCGCGCTCGGGTTCGGCAATGCCGAGCGCCTCGAGATAGGCGAGGGCGCGCGCCTGCGCATCGTCCCAGCGTTGCACGAGGCGCTCGGGCGCGATCGTGATCCGTGCCTCCGGCGCGGTCGACACGGGTTCCTGCGGCTGCGGTCCCCGCCGCTCGACGGCGTCCGTCTCGGGCGCGAGTACTCGCGCACCGAGTGCCTGCCGGCTCGTCTCGCTCATGCGACGCCGCCCCTCACGGCGTGATCGCGTACGACCACGTCTCGGTGAGCGTGTCGCCGCCTTGGTCGAGGAAGGCGCGCAGCTCGAGAGGGTCGCGCGTCTTCGGCCGGACCTGGAAGCTCAGGCGCCATCCGCCGGTGACTTCGTTCTTGACGACATGTTGATCGAGGATCGTCGCCGCCTCTTCGCCGTTCAGCACCGTTACCACGCCGCGCAACACCGCGCTCGCGGGAATCGCCTCGAGCTTACCGCCGGAGAAGTCGATGACGAAACGATTGACGTTCTCCGCCTCGCCGTAGTCGCGCCGGGTGGCGACGACCCGGCCGCCGGGCGGACGCGTCGGATCGTTGCCGTACCAGGAAAGCGTGTAGTCGTAGGCGAGGCGGTCGCCGGCCTTCGGCGGCACCTTCGGCGCCCAATAGGCCACGATGTTGTCGTTGACGTCGGAGGTCGTCGGGATCTCGACGAGCTCGACGGCGCCGTCGCCGAAGCCGCGTCGCGGCGCCACCCAGGTGCTCGGACGCCGCTCGGGACGGCTCTCGAGGTCCTCGTAGTGGCCGAAGTCGCGGTCGCGTTGAATGAGCCCGAACCCCTTCGGGTCGAGTGTTTGGAACGTGTTCACCCCCAGCGCTCTCGGGTTGTCGAGGGGTCGCCACAGCCACTCGCCGCTCGCGAAGCTCGCGAGCAGGCCGTCGGAATCGTGTACCTCGGGGCGGAAGTCGGGAAACGTCCGCAGCGTGCTCTCCCCGAAGTAGAACATGCTGGTGAGCGGCGCGACCCCGAGCTTCCCGATGGCGTTGCGGACGAAGAGCCGGCTCTCGACCGCGACCACGGTCTGCTCGCCGGGATCGACGACGAAGCGATACGCGCCCGTGAGACTCGGGCTGTCGAGGAGCGCGAACACCACTAGTTGCGTCGCTCCCGGCGCCGGAGTGACGAGCCAGAACTCGCGGAAGTAGGGGAACTCCTCGCCCGACGGCAGCGCGGTGTCGATCGCGAGCGCGCGTGCCGAGAGGCCGTACGCCTGACGGGCGCCGACGGCGCGAAAGTAGCTCGCGCCGAGGAAGACGATCACCTCGTCGTAACGGCTCGGCGTCTTGATCGGATAGTGCACGCGGAAGCCGGCGTAGCCGAGCTCCTGCGGGACTTTGCTCGCGAAGTCATTCTTGCCGTAGTCGAACTTGTTCGGCGAGAAGCGAAACGGCCGCACCCCCTTCTGGTCGACGACGTTCATCGCGACGATCCGATCATAGAAGAGTCCAGGGTGGAAAAACTGCACGCGAAAGGGCGATCGCCCGTCGGCCCACAGCGCTTGCGCGGGACGAAAGCGGATGTCGCGCCACTGGTCGTAGGTGATCTTCAGGAGCCAGTCGGGCACCGTGCCCTTGGTGTCCTGGAAGGGCGCCTTCGCGAGCTTCTCCGCTTTCGCCGCGACGTCGTCGAGGCCGAATGCGGCGTGGGCCGCCGCGGGGGCGACGAATGTCGCGAGCGCGAGCGCCGCAGCACAGCCGAGCCGGCGCCGCGCGCCCGACGGGTCCCGGAGCATGATGGCGCCTACTTTAGCAGCCGACCGCATGGGGTCAAGCGTATCGAGGCGTGCTGCGTGGCTGATCTCTTGAAGAGGATCGTGGTCCGAAGGGCAATTGACTTAGTCCATCTAGTGGACTAAGTGATGAAGCGCATGGCGATCAAGGCCAACGTTCACGAAGCGAAGACGCGCCTCTCCGAGTTGCTCGAGCGCGCCCACAAGGGCGAGGAAGTCGTCATTGCCAAGGCGGGCAAGCCCTACGCGCGTCTCGTCCCGGTGGTGGAGGGTAGAGGCCGGGAGCCGGGGGCCTTTCGCGGTCGAATCACCGGCGACGTGCTCGGTGGCGTCGGGTCGGACGAGTCCCCCTGGGGATGAAGGCGCTCCTTCTCGATACGTGTGCCATACTCTGGTGGATGGCGGACGCGCCTGAACTCGGCCGTGCCGCACGCCGCGCGATCGTCAACCAGCGCAACGATGTCATCGTCTCGGCGGCGTCGCTCTGGGAGATCGCTATCAAGCGCCGCAAGCAACGGCTGGCCGGTGTCGACGAGTACCTCGCTCGCTACGCGGAGCTCCATGAACAGTGGGGCTTCTCGACGGTAGTGATCGAGCCGGCGGACGCCGTGGCTGCCGGCACGCTGTCCCTTCCGCACGACGATCCGTTCGATCGAATGCTCATCGTGCAGAGCCGGCGTCTTCGCGCTGCGATCGTCACGTGCGACGAGGCGATTCGCCAACATGCTCCGGGCTGCGTCTGGTGAGGTCGCGGTTGAATCGTCCATCAACGCTCGCCGTCACCGCAGGCGGAAGCGGATCGGCAGCGTTTTCAGGCCGCTCACGAAGTTCGACTGCACGAGCGCCGGCGTGCCGGCGAGATCGATGTCGTCGACGCGCGCCAGGAGCTCGCGGAAGACGGTCTCGATCTCCATCTTCGCGAGCACCCGTCCGAGGCAGAGATGGGCGCCGAAACCGAAGGCGAGGTGGGGATTGGGGTCGCGGTCGACGCGGAAGCGGAACGGCTCCGCGAACACCGCCTCGTCACGGTTGCCCGACGCGTAGCACAGCATGAGGCAATCACCGGCGCGGATCGCCTGGCCGCCCACCACGGCGTCCTCGGTCGCGGTGCGGAGGAAGTGCTTGACCGGCGTCGTCCAGCGGATCATCTCCTCGGCCGCTTTGGGGAGCAGCGCCGGCTCGGCGCGCAGACGCGCCATCTCGTCGGGATTCTGCAGAAGCGCCAGGAGGCCGCCGGCGATCGACGAGCTCGTCGTGTCGTGCCCGGCGGTGGCGACGATCACGTAGTACGAGTTGCGCTCGAACTCGGGAATCGGCTTACCGTCGATCTCGGCGTTGGCGATGACGCTCGCGAGGTCGTCGCGTGGCGTGCGGCGGCGCTCTTCGGTCAGGCGGTTGAAGTAGTCGTTGAAATCGAAGAGCGCCTGCATCAGGTCGACATCGGTGCCGCCGCGGCGCATATCGGGATCTTCGGGGCCGAAGAGCTCTTGGGTGAGCTTCAGCATGAGCGGCTCGTCCGACGGCGGCACGCCGAGGAGCGACATGATGACGCGCAACGGAAACCAGGCCGCGGCGTCGCGCGCGAAATCACACGTGCCGCCGTGCTGCGCCAAGCGGTCGACGAACTCGGCGGCGAGCCGTTCGAGCTCGGGCTCGAGGCGCCGTAGGCTCGATTTCAAGAACCACGGCTGCGTCATCGCTCGGTAGGCGCGATGGTCGGGATCGTCCATCTGCACGAGTGAACGCACGGGATTGGCACTGCCGCCGGTGAGCGCGCGGGCGCGCGCCTCGGCGACGTGGGTTTGCAGGACGGCGCGCGGCTCGTTGACGAAACGATGGTGCTGGCGCTCGACGTCGATGATGTCGGCGTGCTTGGTGACCGCCCAGAAGGACGGGTAGCCATCGGGCTCGACCCAGACGACGGGCGCATCGCGGCGCATCGCCGTGAAGAGGGCGTGCAGCCGCGTGTCGTCGGCGTAGGTGCGCGGGTAGGCGATCTCGCGGAAGTCGGCGGCCGTCACCCGGCGCAGCCCATGATCGCCTTCACCTCGAGGAACTCCTCGAAGCCATGCTCGCCCCACTCGCGGCCGTTGCCGGACTGCTTGTAGCCGCCGAAGGGCGCGGCGAAGTCGGGGCCGGCGCCGTTCAGATGCACGTTCCCGGTGCGCAGCCGCGCGGCGACGCGCAGCGCATGCTCGGGATCGCCGGACGCGACGTAGCCCGAGAGACCGTACGGGGTGTCGTTGGCGATACGGATCGCCTCCTCCTCGTCGTCGTAGGGGAGGATCGCGAGGACGGGGCCGAAGATCTCCTCGCGCGCGATCGTCATGTCGTTGCGGACGTTGGCGAAGACGGTCGGACGCACATAGTAGCCGCGCGCGAGACCGTCCGGACGGCCCGGACCGCCGGTCACCAGCTCGGCGCCTTCCTTGATACCGGCTTCAATGAGGCGCTGAATCTTGTCGAACTGCGCGCGGCTCACGACCGGGCCGATCGTCGTGCCTTCAGTGCGCGGGTCGCCGACCGTGACCGTCTCGGCCGCGGCCTTGGCGATCGCGACCGCCTCCGCCTGGCGGCTCCGCGGCACCAGCATGCGGGTCGGCGCGTTGCACGACTGGCCGCTATTGGTAAAGCAGCTGCGCACGCCGCCCTTGACGGTGGCCTTGAGATCCGCGTCGTCGAGAATGACGTTCGCGGACTTGCCGCCGAGCTCCTGGGCGACGCGCTTCACGTTGTCGGCCGCGGCCTTCGCGACTTGCACGCCGGCGCGCGTCGAGCCGGTGAACGACACCATCTCGATCCCCGGGTGCGCGGCGATGGCGGCGCCGACCGTCGCGCCGTCGCCATTCACGAGGTTGAAGACCCCGGGCGGGACACCGGCCTCATGAAGGATCTCGGCGACGACGATCGCCGAGAGCGGCGCGATCTCACTCGGCTTCAGCACCATGGTGCAGCCGGCGGCGAGCGCCGGTGCCACCTTGCACATGATCTGGTTCACCGGCCAGTTCCACGGCGTGATGAAGCCGCAGACGCCGACCGGCTCCTTCACGAGGCGCGTCGTCCCCTTGTTCTCGACGAAAGGATACGCGCGCAGGACCTCGAGCGTCTGCGCGAGGTGGGCGAGCCCGGACGGCGCCTGTGCCGCCTTCGCGAGCCACATCGGCGCTCCCATCTCGAGCGAGATCATTTCCGCGAGATCGCCGAGCCGCGCCTGATACGCTGCCATCACGCGCTCGAGCAGCGCGATGCGCTCCTCGCGCGAGGTGCGGCTGTAGGTTTCGAAGGCGCGGCGCGCGGCCACGACGGCGCGGTCGACGTCGGCGGCGCCTCCGAGGCTTATGCGGCCGATCGGTTCCTCGGTCGACGGATCGATGACGTCGAGCGTCTTCGGCGTCGCCGGTGGGACCCAGCGGCCGTCGATGTAGAAGTTCAGGCATTCCTTCATGACGTCTCCTTGCGCGGCGCCGGGCGCCGCATTGGTCTCGAGGTCAGTCCAGGCGCTCGATGATGGTGGCGTTCGCCATGCCGCCGCCCTCGCACATGGTCTGCAGGCCGAAGCGGCCGCCGCTGCGCTCCAGGATGTTGAGCAAGGTCGTCATCAGGCGCGCGCCGCTGCATCCGAGGGGGTGCCCGAGGGCGATCGCGCCGCCGTTCAGGTTCACCTTGTCGAGGTCGGCGTCGACCTCGCGCTCCCACGCCAGGATGACGGGCGCGAACGCCTCGTTGATCTCGATCGCGTCGATGTCGCGGAGCGCGAGCTTGGCGCGCTCGAGGACGTTGCGAGTGGCGGGGATCGGGCCGGTCAGCATGATCACCGGGTCGACGCCGCCGAGCGCGAAGGCGTGGAACCGCGCCCGCGGGCGCAATCCGAGCTCGAGCGCGCGTCGCTTCTCCATGACGAGCACCGCGGCGGTGCCGTCGGTGAGCTGACTCGAGTTGCCGGCGGTGATGACGCCGTCGGGCTTGAAGGCGGGCTTCAGCGCCCCGAGCTTCTCGAGCGTGCTGTCCGGCCGCACGCCCTCGTCGCTGGTGATGACGTCGCGCGAGCCATCCTCGCGGCGCACCTCGACGGACACGATCTCGTTCTTGAACCAGCCGTTCCGCGCCGCCGCCGCGGCCTTCTGGTGCGAGCCGACCGAGAAGGCGTCGAGCGCCGAGCGCGAGAGCTTCCACTTGTCGGCGATGATCTCGGCCGAAATCCCCTGCTGAACGAGGCCGCCGACCCCGTAGAGGTTCGCGTCGACGTAGCGTTGCATCATGGTCGGCCCGAACGGTTGGCCGCCGATGCCGACGCTCGTTCCCATCGGGACGCGGCTCATCGACTCGACGCCGGCGGCGATCACGACGTCGTAGGCGCCGGCGATCACGCCTTGCGCGGCGAAATGCAGCGCTTGCTGACTCGAGCCGCACTGGCGATCGACCGTCGTCCCGCAGACCGTCTCGGGAAATCCGGCGGCGAGCGCGGCGTTGCGGCCGATGTTCAAGCCTTGCTCGCCGACCTGGCTGACGCAGCCCATGATCACGTCCTCGACCTCGCCCGGGTCGAGGCCGGTGCGCTCGACGATGGCCGCGAGGGCCTTGGCGGCGAGATCGACCGCGTGGACGGGGTAGAGGGCGCCCGTTTGCTTGCCACGTCCGAGGGGCGTCCGTACGGCATCGACGATCACGGCTTCACGCATGGTGTCTCCTTCTCGACGCACTTTGCTCGAACCGGCGTGCTCGTTCAACCGGGTGCGCTTGCGCGCCGGCCGCCGTCACGTGGTAGAGCGAAATGCTGCGGATGAGGACACCGATGGACGAGACGGCGGGCGCGGTGCGCTGGTTGCGGGTGAGCTATTGGACAGGTGCGGTGACCGACGCGCTCGCGGCCGTCCAAATGCTCATCCCGTCGCTCTTCGCGTTCGGAAACGGGCTCCCGGCGTTCGCCCCTGGGAGCGACTACCGCTTCGCGATGGGGATGGGCGCGTCGCTGATGCTCGGCTGGACCGTGCTTCTCCTGTGGGCCGATCGCCGACCGATCGCACGCCGCGGCGTCCTCCTGATCACGATCGTGCCGGTGATCGTGGGATTGGCGATCAACGACCTCGTCGCCGTGCGCGCGGGATTTCTCCCGGCGCGGTCGCAAGCGCCGGTGTGGGTCCTGCAGCTGGTGCTCGCTGCGCTGTTCGCGGTGAGCTACCGTCGCGGCGGCCGGGTCGCCGCCGACTGAGCGACTGAGCGCGGCGGGTGGCAGAGGGAGGGAGCGGTCGGGATTTACTCCCGGCCGCGACGCCCATCGCGAGCGTAGCGAGCGGGGGCAAAATCTATTGAATCGTGAGACGAAACGCCGCGCCACCGAGCGCGGACGGAGCGACGTCGAGGTCGCCACCGTGCAGGCGCGCGATCATGCGCGCGATCGGCAGTCCGAGCCCGACGCCGCCCTCTCCGCGCGCCGGATCGAGGCGCACGAAGCGCGCGAAGATCCGCCCCGCGTCGGCGTCGGCGATGCCCGGGCCGGAATCTTCCACCGCGACGGTGATCGTTCCGCCGTGTACGGCGGCGCCGACGTGGATGCGCGCGCCGGTCTCGCTATGGCGGAGCGCGTTCTCGAGCAGGTTGGCGATCGCCCGCTCGACCAGCGCACGATCGGCCCGTACCGCGACCGGCGCCGGCGAGAGTGCGATCGTCTTGCCGAGGCGTTCGGCCGCCGGCGCGTAGAAGCTCACCAGCTCGTCGAGCAGCGCGCCGAGATCGACGCGCTCGCGCGCGAGCGGCAAGCGACCCTCCTCACCCTTGGCGAGGAGCAGCAGCTGCTCGATCGTGCGCCGCATCTCCTCCGCGGTGTCGCGGATGGCCTCGAGCGCGTCGTCTTTCGCGGCCGGGTCCTGCGTCGTACTGAGTGCGACCTCGGCGCCGTTCAAGACGCGGTTGACGCGCGTTCGCAGCTCGTGGGCGACGTCGGCGCCGAACGCCGCCATCCTGTCGAACGCTTCGCGCATGGGCCGGAGCGTGCGCCGCGCTCCCACTATGCCGAGCCCGAGCGATCCGACGATGCCGAGCACGACAACGACCGCGGCGCGCGCCGCGAGCTCGCGGCGTTCGCGCGCGAAGTGGCCGAGCGAGAGCGCGGCCGTGATCGTGACGCCGCTCGGCAGGCGGCGCTCGCGCAGCAGATACTCACGCTCCGCCGCGCCGAGCACGGCGCGCAAGGACACCTCGCGACGGAGCGGGGCGTCGGCGATCCAGCTACCGCCGCTCGCGATCACGGCGCCCGACTCGTCGCTGACGCGGTAGGCGACACCACGATGCAGCGGCACCGCCGTCGCGACGCCGTGCTCCGTCGTCGCCGCCGCGACCACCGCGATCGCGTCGTCGAGCATCGTTCCTTGCTCCTCGAGCGCCTCGAGGAGCGCGTAGGCGAGGAGACCGCACAGCAAGAGGGACGTGAACGCCGCCGTTACGCCGGCGAGGAGGAGCGCGAGACGAACGTCGAGGCGGGTGAAGACCCGTGGCGTTCTACTCGCCCAGCGCATAGCCGATGCCGCGCACGGTGCGGATGGTGTCCGCCGCACCCGCGCTCTCGAGTTTCCGGCGCAAGCGCGCGACGTGGACGTCGACGACGTTCGTCCCGGGCTCGAAGCGATAGCCCCAGACCGTCGCCAGCAGATCGCGGCGCGTGACCGTGCTCCCATGCTGCTCCGCGAGCGCCAGCAGGATGTCGAACTCGACGCGCGTGAGATCGACGTGGCGGCCATGCGCGGTGACACGGCGGTGCAGCGGGTCGATGTCGAGCGCGTCGACCCGCAGTGAATCGACGCGGCGGGTGGGGCGCCGCAGCAGCGCGCGCAGGCGTGCCATCAGCTCGGCGAACGCGAACGGCTTCACGAGGTAATCGTCGGCGCCGCGCTCGAGACCCTCGACGCGCTCCGGGACCTGATCGCGCGCGGTGAGGATCAGCACCGGCACGTCGTCGCCGCGTGCGCGGAGTTCTTCCAACACGTCGTAGCCGCTACCTCCGGGTACCATGAGGTCGAGGATCACGGCGTCGAAGCGCGTCGTGGCGACGCTCCGCAACGCCTCGGCGCAGCTCGCCGCCCAGGTGACGTCGAACCCCGAGCGCGTGAAGCCGGCGCGCAGCGCGTCGGCGGTCTGCGAATCATCCTCGAGCAACAGAATGTGCACGCCAGCGTCCTCGGCCCGCATCGTAGCGACGGAGGCGGCGGCGACGCCAGGGGTGGGGACGGCGTTGCGTGCCGGATGCGGCGAAAACGTCGGATCGCGAGGCGTCGCGACATGAAGAGTGCGTCATGTTGCGTTCCGAACCTTGCCAGGCGCGGGCGCGACTTGCACGCTCACGGTGGCGAGCCGATTTCGTGCGCCCCATCCCATCCATACTTGTCGTCCTCGCGAGCGCCGGCGTGCTCGCCTGTCAGCGCATTCCGGCGCGGCCGCTCGCACCCGAGCGGACGCTCGCCGCCTTCGAGGCGCGATCGCTCGACGCGCCCGGTCTCGCGGCGTTTCTCGCCGCCGCGCTCGGACGGTCGCCCGCCGAGTGGCCGCTCCGCGAATGGGATCTGCGCACGCTGACGCTCGCCGCGCTCTACTTCCATCCGGGTCTCGACGTGGTGCGCGCGCATGCCGACGTCGCCCGCGCCGCCGTGGAGAGCGCCGGTGCGCGACCGAATCCGACGCTGTCGCTCGCACCGCAGCTCAGCGCCAATCCCCAGGGTGCGGTGTCGCCGTGGTTGGCGGCGGTGCACTTCGATTGGCCGATCGAGACCGCCGGCAAGCGGGCGCGCCGCGTCGAGCGCGCCGACGCCGCCGCCGCGGCGGCACGGGAGGCGGTCATCGTCGAGGCCTGGCGTATCCGGCGCCAGTTGGAGTCGTCGCTGGTGGCGCTTGCCACCGCCTGCCGCCAACGCGACGCGCTCGCCGAGGAGGTCGGTCTCGAGGAGCGCGTGGTCGCGCTGCTCGAGCATCGCTTGCGGGCGGGTTCGGCGGCGGCGAACGACGTCGCGCCGGGCCGCCGCGCCCTCCTGCAGGCGACGACCGAGCGCGCGGCGGCGGAGGCGCAGGTCGGCGACGCGTTCGCGCGCCTCGCGGCGGCGCTCGGCGTTGCCGCGAGCGCGCTCGCGGGTGTCACGCTGCCCCAGGGCCTCGACGCGTCGGACGCCGACGCGCTGCTGAGCGTCTCGCCCGACGAGGCGCGGCGGCGCGCGCTCCGCGAGCGCGCCGACGTGCGCCAGGCGCTCGCCGACTATGCGGCCGCCGAGGCGACGCTCCGTCTCGAGCTCGCGCGCCAGTACCCCGACCTCCACCTCGGCCCCGGCTACGAATTCGACCAGGGCCAGAATAAATGGGGCCTCAGCCTGTCGCTCGATCTGCCGATCCTCGATCGCAACCAAGGGCCGATCGCGGAAGCCGTCGCCGGGCGCGCGGAGGCGGCGGCGAAGTTCGTGGCGACACAGGCCGGCGTCATCGCCGAGATCGAACAGGCGCTGGCGCGTCGCGACGGCGAGCGCGCCCGCCACGAGCGCATGCGCATCCTCAGCGCCGATCGCGAGGCGAATCTCGCGCGCGCGACCGCCGCGATGACGTTCGGCGCGGTCGATCGCGTCGCGGTGCTCGATGCCGAGATCGAGCGGCGGCGCGCCGCGCGCGCCGCGACCGATGCCGAGGGTGCGCTCGCGCAGGCGCTCGTCGACCTCGAGGCGGCGATGGAAGGGCCGTTGCCGTCCGTGGTGCTCGATCGGCCGCTCGCGGAGACTACCGTCCCCGAGGGGCAGCGCGTCGCGCACGCAATCGGAGGTGCGACGTGACGGCGCGCCGCGTGATCGCGCTGCTGCTCGTCACCGGCGGTCTCGGTGTCGCTGGCGCGCAGGCGACGCCGCCCGCCGACGTCGAGACGGTGCGCGTCGAGCGCGGCACCGCGGTCGCGGAGGTCGAGGCATTCGGGCGCGTGCTCGATCCGCTGCCGCTCGTCGAGGCGCTGCACGCGCGTGCGGCGGCGCGCGCCGCGGCGGCGGTCGCGCGCGCCGAGCACGAGCGCGTCGCGAGCCTGCATCGCGATGCGCAGAACGCCTCGACGCGCGATCTCGAGGGCGCGCGCGCCGCGCTCGACCGCGCGACCCTCGAGCTCGCGAGCGCGACGGCGCGCGGCACGCTCGCCTGGGGCGGAGCGTTCGCGGCGTCGGACGCGCTTGCCGACGATCTCGTCGGCGGCCGCGCCGCGATCGCGCGCATCGACCTGCCGGCGGGCGAGCACGTCGCGGGCGCGCCGGCGACCGTCACCGTCGCCGCCGTCGGGGACGCAGAGCGCCGCCTCGCGGCGCGCGTCCTCGGCCCGGCGCCGACCACCGATCCGCTGCTGCAAGGCGAGGCGTACCTCGTGCTCCTCGGCGCGGCGGCGCCCGCGCCCGGGACGTCGCTGCGGGCGACGGTGCCACGGCAGGCCGAGCCGCTCACCGGCGTCGCCGTTCCGCGCGCCGCGATCGTCTGGTCGGCGGGCCGTCCGCTCGCCTACGTCGAGACGAGTCCCGGGGTCTTCGAGCGGCGCGCGCTCACGCTCGCCGTGGCGCTCCCCGGCGCCTGGCTCGTCACCGACGGCGTCATCCCCGGCGACCGCGTCGTCACCACCGGCGCCGCCCAGCTCCTGTCGTCGGAGATCTTGCACACGCAGCCCGCGGACTGAGCGGCGATGCTGCAGACGATCGTCGCGCGCGCGCTCGCGCATCGCCGCGTCGTCATCGCGCTCGCGACGGCGATCGCCCTCTACGGCGTATGGACGGCGCGGCACGCGAAGCTCGACGTCCTCCCGGACTTCGCGCCGCCGCAGGTGGAGATCCAGACCGAGGCGCCGGGATTCGCGCCGGATCAAGTCGAGCTCTTGGTGACGTTGCCGATCGAGACGGCGCTCGGCGGCGTCACCGGCTTGCAGGCGCTGCGTTCCGAGTCGATCCAGGGCCTGTCGGTGATCACCGCGGTCTTCCGCGACGACGTCGATCTCTTCAAGGCGCGGCAGGTCGTCGCCGAGAATCTCGCCGACATCGGACCGCGCCTTCCCGCCGGCGTGCAGCCGCCGCGGCTCTCGCCGCTCACGTCGGCGACGATGGACGTGCTGAAGATCGGACTCACCTCGCGCACGCGCTCGCCGATGGATCTCCGCACCCTCGCCGATTGGACGATCCGCCCGCGGCTCCTCATGGTGCCGGGTGTCGCGCGTGTGAACGTGTTCGGCGGTGAGGTGCGACAGGTGCAGGTGCAGGTGAGCGCGGCGGCGATCCACGCGCACGGGCTCGCGCTCGCCGACGTCGTCGCCGCGGCGCGCGCGGCGACGACGATGCGCGGCGCCGGGTTCGTCGACACCGCCGCGCAGCGCATCGTCCTCGAGGCGGCGCGCAACGCGCGCAACAGCGGCGATGTCGGTGCGACGGTTGTCGCCAGCTCCGCCGGGGCGCCGCTGCGCCTCGCCGACGTTGCGACGGTGACCGAGGCTCCGGCGCCGCAGTTCGGCGACGCGCTCATTCAAGGAGAGCCCGGCGTCCTCCTGTCGCTCTCGGCGGCGTACGGAGCGAATACCGTGGAGGTGACGCGCGGGCTCGAGGACGCGCTCGACGAGCTCCGGCCGCTGCTCGCGCGCGAGGATGTCACGCTCGCGCCCGCGCTCCATCGTCCGGCGAGCTTCGTCGAGGCGGCGATCGCAAACCTGCGCGGCGCGCTGTTGCTCGGGACGCTGCTCGTCGTCCTGGTGCTCCTCGCGTTTCTGCAAAATGTGCGTGCTGCGGTAATCTCGCTGACCGCGATCCCGCTCTCGCTGCTCGCCGCCGTTATCGTCCTCACCCGCTGCGGCGTCACCCTGAACACGATGTCCCTCGGCGGCCTGGCGATCGCGATCGGCGAGGTCGTCGACGACGCCATCATCGACGTCGACAACATCGTGCGCCGGCTGCGCGCCAACCGCGGCGCGCCGCGGCCGCGCTCGGCGTTCGCGGTCGCGCTCGCGGCGTCGCTCGAGGTGCGCCGGGCGGTGGTGTTCGCGACACTCGCCGTCGCGCTCGTCTTCCTGCCGCTGCTCGCGCTCGGGGGGCTGCAGGGAAAGTTCTTCGCGCCGCTCGCGCTCAGCTATCTGCTGGCGGTGATCGCGTCGCTCGTCGTGGCGCTCACCGTGACGCCGGCGCTGGCGCTCACGCTGCTCGGCGCCGCGCCGCCGCGTGCCGAGACGCCGCGCATGCAGGCCGCCGTCGGTGCGGCGTACGCGCGCGTCGTGCGCTGGGTGTGGCGCCGCGAGCGCCTCGTCCTCGGCGTCGTCGCCGGCGGCGCCGTTGCGGCGCTCACGCTGGTGCCGTTTCTCGGCGGCGAATTTCTCCCCGACTTTCAAGAGCACCATCTCGTTCTGCAGGTGGCGACCGCGCCCGGGACCTCGATCGCCGCCATGCGCCGGATCGGGGGCGGTCTCTCACGCGCGCTCCTCGACCTACCCGGCGTGCGCACGGTCGAGCAGCAGATCGGCCGTGCCGAGCAGGGCGAGGATACGTGGGGTCCGAACCGCAGCGAGCTGCACGTCGAGCTCGCGCCCGACGGCGACGACGCCGCGACGACCGCGCGCGTGCGCGCCGTGCTCGCCGCGATGCCGGGCGTCGAGTCCGAGGTACTGACGTTTCTCGGCGACCGTATCTCCGAGAGCATCAGCGGCGAGACCGCGGCGGTGGTGGTGAACGTCTTCGGCGACGACCTCGACGCGCTCGACACCGCGGCGCACGCCGTCGCCGGCGTCCTCGAGGCGACGCCGGGCGCCGTCGACGTGCGCCTCGGAACGCCCGCGCTCGCCTCGCAGCAGACGATCGCGCTTCGCGCCGACGCCGTGGCGCGCTACGGATTTCGGCCCGCCGACGTGCTCGATCAGCTACAGATTTCCTTCGCCGGGGTGACCGTCGGGCAGGTCTACCGCGGCGAGCAGCCGGTCGACGTCGTCGTCGTGTTGGCGCCCGAGGAGCGTGACGATCCCGAGCGCGTCGGCGGCCTCCTGATGCAGAGCGCGGCGGGCCTGGCGGTGCCGTTGCGGCAGCTCGCCGACGTACGCGTGGCGAACGCCCGCGACGTCATCCGCCACGAAGGCGGACGGCGGCGGCAGACGGTCACCTGCAACGTCGGCGGTCGCGACGTCACGTCGTTCGTCGCCGCGGCGCGCGACCGCATCGCGCGCGCCGTCACGCTGCCGAGCGGCGCCTACGTCGCGCTCGGCGGTACGGCGCAGGCGCGCGCCGCCGCGACGCGCGATCTGGCACTGCACGGTGCCTTCGGTCTCCTCGGCGTCGTCCTCTTGCTGGCGGTCGTGGCGGGGAACTGGCGCAATCTCGTTCTTCTGCTCCTCAACCTGCCGCTGGCACTCGCCGGCGGCGTCGTCGCCGCGGCGATCACCGCAACCGGGTTGTCGCTCGGCGCGCTCGTCGGGTTCGTAACCTTGTTCGGGATCACCTTGCGGAACGGGATCATGATGATGGCGCACTACCAGCAGCTGGTGCGCGAAGAAGGACTGCCGTGGACGGCGGAGACGGCGCTGCGCGGCGCCGGCGATCGCTTGATCCCGATCGTCATGACTGCGCTCGTGACCGGCCTCGGCCTGCTGCCGGTGGCGCTCGCCTCGGGTCGCGCCGGCGGGGAGATCGACGGGCCGATGGCGACCGTCATCCTCGGCGGCCTGGTTACGTCGACGCTCCTGAATCTCCTGGTGCTGCCGACGCTGGCGCGCCGCTTCGCGCGCTTCGCCCCGGCGCCGCCGCGCTGAGTCTCGGCTCGCCCCGACGCGCGGCGTTGCGTGGCACGGCGTTGCGTCGGCGGAGCGATCCTGCTTCTACTGCCGCGTGCCCGCAGCCGTCGCCTCGCACGAGCGCCGTGCCCTCACGATCATACGGGTCGCCGGCACGGCGGTGCTCGTGCTCATCGTCGCGTTCCTCGCGATTGTGCCGACCGCTGCGGTGCACGAGAACCTTCCCGGCATCAGCAGCCCGATCTTGGGGTTCGAGCTCGCGTCCACGCCCGAGCACGTGTTCGGGATCCTCGGCAACCCGGGCGAGCCGGCACGCGCGGACGCGGTCCGTCGCATCGACCTCGGCAATCGCATCGACTTCCTCTTCATGATCGCGTACCCGGCGCTGTTCGTCGGAATCGCGCTCCTGCTCGAGTCCCACGGCTCGTTCTCGCGTGCAGCAACGATGATCGTCGTCGCGCTCGCGGTGCTGATGGCGATCGGCGACGCGCTCGAGAACCGTGAGCTGCTGTTCCTCTCCGGGGTCAATGACGGCGCGGCGATGCTACCCTCGCTCGCGCGGCTGCGGATCGTCACCCATGTCAAGTGGTACGCGATCTTCGCCGCGTCCGGGCTGCTCGCCGCCGGGGCCTGGCGCGAGCGCGGATGGTGGCGCTGGAGCGCGCCGTTCTACGCGCTGGCGGCGCTCGGCGGCGTCGCCTCGCTCGCCTACCTGGCGGCGATCGAGGCCGGGATGAACGCGCTCGCGCTCGCCTGGGTGATGACCTACGTGCGCAGCTGGCGCGCCTAGGGCGCGCGTCGCGACAAACAAGTGAATCGATCCGTTCGTATGTCCGATCCCGAGTTGCAACGAGCGATGCTCGTCGTGGTCGAGCGATTCACGGAGGCGTGGGCGCATCCTCGGCTGGAGATGGGTCGATCCGGAAGGACTAAGTGGGCCACTATTGCCATGAAGACCGAGATCGAGAAGAGCGGCAAGCGGCCTCGCCCGACCGGCGCAGGTGCTGATGTCGTCGTCGGTCGCCGATAGCGCGCGGTGTTCGCTTGTGCCCGAGGCTGGAGTGTCATATGTCCATGACTCATGTCCATGACAACAAAGACCATTGCCGCGGGCGTATTCAAACAAGGTTGCTTGGCGATCTTGGACGAAGTGGCGGCAACACACCGACCGGTCGTCATCACCAAGCGCGGACGACCCGTGGCGCGCCTGGTGCCGGTGGTCAGCGACCGGGAACGCGAAAAGGAAGCGCTGGCGTCGCTGCGTGGGCGGGTCAAGATGCTCGTGAGCGAGCGCGACTTCCTGCGGCCGCTGACGCGTGAAGCCGGCTGGCGGCTCGGTGACGACGAATAGCCGGTGGTCGTGCTCGACACCCATGCGGTCGTCTGGTGGGCCGGCGACCCTGGGCGGTTGAGCGCCAAAGCGGCAGCAGCCATCAACAAGGCCGACCGTGTGGGCCTTCCCACCATCGTGTTCTGGGAGACGGCGCTGCTCGTCCGCAAGGGCCGGCTCGACCTCGGCATGTCAACGGAGGAATGGGTGGAGAAGATTCAGCTGATTCCCCGCGTCGCCGCTCTGCCCCTGACACCGGAGGTTGCGGTGTTGGCCGATGCTCTGCGCATGCACGCCGATCCAGCGGACCGCTTCGTGGTTGCGACCGCCTTGCACCATCGCATTCCACTGATCACGAAAGACAGGTTGCTCCGACGGTTGAGGATCGTGAAGACGATCTGGTGAGCGCGGCCCGTCCGACCGCCGAGGTGGTGGTGTGACTGAGAGCCGCACCAACCAACAACGCTACGTGGACCAACGGGTCTTCGCCGTGAACGTGGACGGATACGCGTACCTGGTGCCGTTCGAAGAATCGGAGTCCGAGGTGTCACTCAAGACCATCATCCCCAGCCGTAAGGCTACGAAGAGATATCTACCATCCAAGGAGCCGCAAGATGGCTAAGCTGAGTCGAGAGGAACGAGCGTTGGCCGCGTCGGTGGAACGGGGGGAATGGCGATCCGTGTCTGGGCTGAAGAGCGCGCGGGCTCGATACCGGAGCTACGCAAAGGCGACGTTCAAGAAGGATCGCAGGGTGAACATCCGCATCTCGGGGAAAGACCTCGAGGCCCTTCAGAAACGCGCCGTGGAGGAAGGGATCCCCTATCAAACCCTGATCGCCAGTCTGCTTCACAAGTATGTGTCCGGCCGCTTGGTGGAGAAGGCAGCCTAGTACGCCCGATGCCTATGAAGACCGTCGACATTCGCGACGCCAAGACCGGCCTCTCCGGTCTCCTCGCCGAGACCGAGAAGAGCGGCAAGCGGATCGTGATCTGCCGCGATGGCAAGCCGGTCGCGGATCTGGTGCCGCACCATCTGCACTCCTTTTCCTTGCGAACGACGATCGACGGCTTTCCCGTTCCGCCCGCAAGCGATTGGGCAGAGAGCTCGAGTTGCCCCTGGCGCCGCTCCGATGGCTCGGCAAGCTGGAAGACCGCTACGGATTGACGGAGCTGCCCCCTGGATTCAGCGCTGTGTACCTTCGATCGTTTCATCATTGCCGCGGCGCTCCGGCTACGTGTGCCAATGGTCACGATTGATCCGGAGTTCTCGCCCTACGGCGTGGAAGTGGTCGGTTGACGGGCAACCGCATCGGCGAGACGGAAGGCGTGTGACGGAAGGCGCCGAGCGCAAGCTCGCGGCCATCATGTTCACCGACATGGTCGGCTACAGCGCGCTGGCGCAGCGCAACGAGGCGCTGGCGCTCGATCTGTTGGCCGAGCATCAGCGCCAGCTGCGCGCCGTCTTTCTTCAGCATGGCGGACGCGAGATCAAAGCCATCGGCGATGGGTTCCTCGTGGAGCTCGCCAGCGCGTTGCAGGCGGTGCGCTGCGCTGTCGCGATTCAGACGGCGTTGGTGGAGCGCAATGCCTCCGCGGCGTCCGAGCGGCGCATCCAGGTCCGCATCAGCCTTCATCTCGGTGACGTCGAAATACGAGACGGCGACGTGTTCGGCGACGGTGTGAACATCGCCGCCCGTGTCGAGCCGCTCGCAGAGGCCGGCGGGATCTGCATCACCGGTCCCGTGTTCGATCAGATTCGCAACAAGATCGACGAGCCACTGGTACGCCTGGGGCAACCGGAACTGAAGAACATTCAGGTACCGATCGACGTGTACCGTGTGGTGCTGCCGTGGACGCAGGGGGCAGCGCCGTCCGTGGGGCGCCGGCCGGCGCGGCGGCGACTCGGCACGCGGGTCGGCGTGGTTGCCGCAGCGATCGGCGTCGTCGCGGCGCTGCTGGTGTGGTGGACGACGGCGCGCGTGCCGCACACACCAAGCGCACCACCACCCGACGCCGTAGCGCCGGCGGCGAAGAAGTCGGTGGCCGTGCTGCCGTTCGTCAACATGAGCTCCGACAAGGAGAACGAGTATTTCAGCGACGGCATCACGGAAGATCTGATCACCGCGCTGTCCAAGGTGTCGGGCCTACACGTCGCGGCTCGAACCTCGTCGTTTGCCTTCAAAGGCAAGAACGAACCCATCGAAAATATCGGCGCGCAGCTGCACGTCGGCGCCGTCCTCGAGGGCAGTGTGGCCAAGTCCGGCAATCAGGTGCGCATCACCGCGCAGCTCATCAATGTCGCGGACGGCTACCACCTCTGGTCGGACAGCTACGACCGCGAGTTGCAGGACATCTTCGCCATCCGCAGCCAAGTGGCGCAGACGGTGGCGAAGGCGCTGCAGGTCACACTCGACGCCGGCGAGCGCCAGAGGCTCGACCAGAAGCCGACGGAGGACTTGGAGGCGTATCAGCTTTATTTGAAGGGACGCCATGCGGCTGCGACGCTTGCTGACTGGGGCACTGCCATGCGGTACCTCCAGCAAGCGATCGCGCGCGACCCGGGCTATGCGTTGGCCTATCTCGGCCTGGCCTACTACTACGGGCTGATCGTCGACTATCCGATGTCGGGAAGCGAGGCTCTGCCGCGCGAGCGCGAGGCCGCCGAGAAGGCGCTGCAGCTCGACCCCTCCTTGGCGGAGGCACACACCGATCTGGGCCTCGTGCACTGGTGGTACGATCGGGACTACGCCGCGGCCCGTCGCGAGTTCCAAACCGCGCTCGCGATGCAACCCGACTTGGCCTTGGCCTATGAATTGAACGGCTGGCACTTGGTCGCCGCCGGCCAGCTTGATGAGGGACTCGCCGCCTCGCGGCGCGCGGTCGAGCTGGATCCCTTGTCGCCCGAGACTAACACCTGGCTGGGCATCAACCTCTATCTCGCCCGTCGCTATGATCAGGCGATCAAGCAGCTGCGTACCGCGATCACCACCGACCCGGACTATTGGTACGCGCATTTGTGGCTCGGGCGCGCATACGCGCGCACCAGCAAATTCTCAGAGGCCATCGCCGAGCTGCACACTGCTCAGCAGTTCGCTGGGAGTCCGAAAGCCGAGTCGGCCCTCGGGCGTGCGTACGCGGACGGAGGGGATAGGGCCGAAGCGACCAAGGTGCTCAACCATCTGCGCGAACGGATGCACGATGAGTTCGTCTCCGCTGCATTCGTGGCGACGGTGCATATAGGGCTGGGCGAGGTGGACGAGGCTTTCGCGGCACTGGCGCAGGCCGAGGCGGAGCACTCGTATTACGTAGGGTGGTGGAAGGGCGACCCCGAGCTCGACCCGTTGCGCTCCGACCCGCGCTTCGCAGCACTGTTGAAGAAGGTGGGGCTTGGAGTCGTGACGGCGCGCACCGATGGGCGAGAATTCCCAGGTGTCGGCAAGACCTCTAGCATATGAAACACCTGCAGAGTATGTATCGAGCATGCGAACCACATTGGACATCCCTGACGACCTCATGGAACGGGCGCGGCGGGCCGCATCGCTGCACAGTAAGCGCGACACCGTCCTTGCCGGGCTCGCTGAGCTCATCCGCAAGGCGGAAAGGGAAGAGTTGCGCGCCATGGCCGGCAAGGTCGACGTGCGCGTCGATCTCAAACGCTCGCGCGCCGGCAAACGGTGAGCGACGTCCTCGTCGACACGTCGGTATGGATCGACTTCTTCCGCGGTGATAGGCAGGCCGTCGCCCGACTCGATCCGCTCCTGCGGGACGATCGCGCTGCCGTGTCGGGTCCGATCGTCGCGGAAGTGACGTCGGGGGCGCGTACTCCAGGAGCCTTCCAGCAGCTGCGCGCGCGACTCGGCGCCCTGGCGACGCTCGAGCCTCCGCCCGATCTCTGGGATCGGGTGGCTGCGGCGCGCTTCTCGCTCGCCCGCCAAGGCACGCAGGCGCACCTCGTAGATCTCCTGATCGCGCTGACCGCGAGTACCGCCGGCCACACGCTGCTGACTCGTGATCGGGACTTTTCGGGTATCGCACAGGTCGTCCCGCTCGACGTCGAGCTGTTCTGATCTCATCGTCGCCGTCAAGCGAGCCACGGCTTCGAGGGGATTCGCGAGATCCGTGTGCGCGGTCGCGGAGGGTCGATCCCGAGCCCGACCCGTTGCGTCAGGCGACGCGTTTCGTCGCGCGCTCCAGCCGGGCGTAGTGACGGGCTGGCCGAGGTCGCGAGTCGTACCGCCACACGCTCGGGTCGAGGTCTCCCTCCCGTCGTTTGCGCTCGATGATCGCGACGGGCTCGCCGAACCAGCGGAGCGCTTGATGTCGCACGATCCGAAGCCGCCGTTGAAGGGCCGATCGAATGCGCGACGGCGCGCTGACGGGGGGCGGAGCGAGGGACGCGGCCGCCTCGCGGAAGAACATCGCGGCAAGTCGGGCGATGACACGGCACATCAGAGCGCCCTCCATCGGTACGGCGAGGCGCGTCAGCAGCCTCGCGTCCTCCGCTCCTAGAGATGACCACTACGCCTCTCTCCACACGCACGTCAAGCAAAATATAAGTAATCGTGTCGGTCTATATAGGGAATATTCCCTAGGGAAAGTGTGGCTATGTATCTGAGAACACAGCTTGGACTGTAGACCTGATATCTTGGTCAGTTACGACGAATATAGGGAATTGTGGCCGGCGAGGTCACCCGTCGATCCCACTCGAATCGAGGTGTGAGGTGAAGTCAGAAGTGCGAAGGCTGATCCCGTTGTCGCGAGCGCCAATCATCGACTGCCGTGCATGCCCGGAGTAGAGGAGCGCAATGGACACGCCGAAGATTCGCATCGTCGATCGAGCCGAAGCGCCGCGAGCCGTGAGCGTCCAGATGATGGCGTTTAGTTCCGACCCGATCATGCGCTGGCTCTGGCCCGAACCGCACGAGTACGTCCGCCACTTTCCGACCTTCGTGCGCGGCTTCGGTGGACGGGCATTCGAGCACGGTGCGGCGTACGTGACCGACGACTTCCGCGGCGGATCGTTGTGGCTGCCGCCGGGGATTGGGGCTGACGGCGACGCGCTAGAGACGCTGGTCACAGAGACGGTCGCGGAACCGGCGCGGTCCGAAGCCTTTTCCATCCTCGAGCAGATCGGCGCGGCGCATCCGGAAGCGCCGCACTGGCATCTCGCCTTCCTCGGGGTGGATCCCACGCAGCAAGGCAAGGGCATCGGCGCCGCGCTGCTGCGCGACGCGCTCGCGCGCATCGACGAGCAGCGCTTGCACAGCTACCTCGAATCGTCGAACCCCGCGAACATCTCCCTGTATCGGCGCCACGGCTTCGAGGTGATTCGCGAGATCCGCGTGGGCGGCTCGCCGCCGGTGACTCCGATGCTCCGCCTTCCACGCTGAACGGCGAGAAGCTCGCCTTGCCAAGAAGGACTCACCGCATGGCGGCAGCGGCGCGCGCGCGTGCGACCATGAACGCGACGGTGTCGTTCATGCCGACCGGTTCCAGCGCGACCTTCGGGTGGGCGCGGGCGAAGACGCGGAACACCTCGTCGCAGAATCCCTGGCCCACGACGTCGATCCCCGAGAAGTCGAGGGTGACGTTTCGGAAGTCCGTCAGGCGAGCGACCAGTCGCTTCGCTTCGGACCGGGAGACGAGTGTCGTGCCGAGCGCCGCGAGCTTGATCGTTGCGCGCGTGCGCGTGAACCGCAGACTTCCGGGATCGGTGTAGGACGCAAACACGTCCTCCAACCGCGGCACGTGCCCCGAGACGGTCTCGAGCCGGACTCGTGTACCGCGCCCGGCGTCGCTTGGTCCGATGCCGCTGTCGCGCACTTGGCTGTCGACGATCCACGCGATGCCCTGGCTCTCGAGGCGGAAGCGGGTGACCGCTTTGGAGGAGAAGAACAGACCTTCGCCGCTGTGTCGCGCCGGGTCGCTCGTGAGCTTACCCTTCTCGAGCTGCACGATGGCGTCCTGCGGCGTCGCGTAGCCGAAGTCCTGGCACACGCGGCGGAACACCCCAACCCCGTCGTCCTGTATCGTCGTCACGGTCGTGCCGCCCTTGTCGAAAGCAACCGCGACCACTACCGTGCGCCCGCGCGAGTGGTCGACGGCGTTGTTCAAGATCTCCGACGCGGCATAGGCGAGACTTCGTGCCGCGTCCGGTTGGAGCGGACGGATGCGCGCGATCTCCGCGGCGACCTCGTCCCACACCCGGTGTTCGTCGAGGTTTTTCAGGCGGAATCGACGCCGTATCGCACGCAGGCGGTAGCGCGACGCCGGACCCTTGCCGTGGCGCTGAAGGTTGCCGCCGACGACGAGCGCCTGGAGCAACCGGTGCGCCGTGGCCGGTGAGACCCGAAGAGCGGTTGCGACGTCATGGTTCTGGATCTCGCCACGCCGGTCGACGAGCTGCCGCACCCGCTCGGCTGCGTTCGTCATGAAGCGATAGTATTCTAATCACCTCACCTTGTCGAGGCGATTGTACACGAATCGCCTCACGATGAAGCCGCGACCTCGGCTCGGCACCCGAGGCCGTGCGGGACGAGGTGCGGCGGGCCTTGCTGGAGTTCCTCGATCTGCTCTAGAACCGCAAGGACGTGATGCCTTTACCCAGCTCGCGCTAGCTGCCGGCCGCCGGCGACGCGAGCTCCGCGGCGATCTGAGAAGGGCTACCAGATCACGGCCACGCGCTCCGCTGTCGCTATCCTGGCGTCCGGGGTGACCAGAGGTACGCCCAGGGCGACGGCGGTCCCGGCGATGAGACGGTCGAACGGATCGCGCAGCGCAGGCAGCGAACGGGCTTCCGACACGTGGGCGCGTTCGAGCGGGAGCAGCAGCAACGGCTCCGCCTGAGCCACGAGATCACACCAGCGCTCGAACGCGACCGTCAGTGAGATCCGCCCGCGCTCCTCGAGCTGGCCGACTTCGAAGAGACAGACGGTCGGCACGACGAGGCGAACGCGACCGACGCGCGCCCGCTCGAAGAGACGCCGTGCCGACCGGCCCAAGCCACGCGCGGTGTTATCGAGGTAGCCGAGCAGAGCAACGGTATCGAGGACGGCTACGGTCTCACGCACGGCGGCGCGTGGCGCGGCGGCGGAGAGCTACCGCACGCCGGTCGAGGTTGGCGCCGAACTCGGTTCTCAGATCGCGGACGGCCGACTGCAACTCGTCGAGCGTGCAGTTCAGCCGGACCGTGCCCCGCAGCTCTGCAAAAGCGTCTCGTGCCCTCGACCGCCCGGCCGCGATGGCCGGCTCGGGAGCGATGCGCGCGACGGCTTGGCCGCGGCGCGTGAGGATCACCGGTTGTCCCGTCCGCCGTACTTCCTCGGCCAGACGACCCAGCTCCCGGCGGGCGGCAACGATCGAGACGGTCTTGTTCATGTGTGCACCAACACTGTACACATGAATCGCTGCGGCGGGCAAGTTGGCCGGAGCTTCGGTGCGTGACTGGCCTTGATCTCTCCCATGTCGGGCTTCCCTGTTTTCGGTCAGCTCGCTTTGAGTAGGGGCCGCGGCAATCGAGTCACTCGAGTCGACGCCTGGTAGAGATCGACGGCCTTTTGCGCGTTGAGCCAGAACTCCGGCGTGGTTCGGAAGGTCGCACCGAGTTTCAGGGCCATTTCGGCGGTCACCGACGTCCGCCCGTTGACGGCTCGGTTCACGACCTTGATATCGCAGCCGAGATGGTCGGCGAGTTGCTTTTGCGTCATCCCGAGCGGCACCAAGAATTCGTGCCGCAGGATCTCTCCCGGGCCCGTCGGTTGGCGTCGTTTCGTCATCGGCGTCCTCGGTGGTAGTCGGCGACGTTCTACGTCCGCTGGGCCCGCGTTGGTCCAGCGAAAGATCACTCTCCACTGATCGTTGATCCGGATGCTGTAGCGACCGGTGAGATCTCCCTTCAAGGCTTCAAGTCGGTTCCCGGGTGGTGAAGCCAAGTCGGTCAGCAACTGGGCGTAATCGAGCATATCGAGCTTTCTGACAACGATCCGCGCCAAACTCGCCCAGCCAGCACGTTTCGGTAGCCGGCCTTGAACGAAGAAATGTTCCACTGTCGAGCTAGCGAAACTCTGGATCGCCACACTGGATGGACTATACCTTGAAGAGGTATATGATGCAAAGGCCTCCGCGTCGACGTCGACCGTGCCGCCGGCGTCATCGGCGCTCCTCGCCCGACAGCTCCGCGAAGCGCGCGAGCGCGGCGTCGACGGCGTCGATCTCGAAGAACTCGATGCGGGTAGTGAGCCCACGCTCCGCGGTGGACACGACGATGTAATCGCTCTCGAAGGCGCCGCCTTCGGCGAGCCTGCGCGAACGACGCGCGACGTGGGCCGCGCCGTAGCGTTCGACCACGATCCAGGACCCGACGGTGTCGAGCCGAGAGTCCGGTGCGAGCTGCCACAGCGCGACGACGCTATCGACGTACGCGTCGGCGCCGTCGATCCGACCCATGCCCGCCCGGCGGTGATCCTCCACGACGAGGTCGTTCGCGAGCGTCGCGCGCACGCGGGCCCGGTCGCGCTCGTTCCACGCATCGCTGAACTGAGCCCCCGGGCCCACCGACGCTGCCGCTTCATCGTCGGTCGCGAGCCAGCGATCGCGGGCCTCGCGCTTGGCGGCGACCTCGACGTCGACGTCGAACACCACGCCTCGAGCGACTCACCCGGTCTCGTCGACCTCGACCAGAAAGAGGCCTTCGATCTCGACCGGGCCGTCAGGAGGGCCGCCGCTCCACAGATGCCGTTCGAGCGCCAGGCGCTCGCCCGCGGCGCCGATGAGCGATCGCGCGAAGCGCATGTTGGGTGCAAGCACGGGCATTCCCCGCATGTCCGCAAGCCAGAGATCAATGTCCCCCGAGACCAACGCTTGACGACGTCGGTCTTCGAACCACGCGTCCGGTGTGCATGCGGCCCGCACGCCGGGCCAGTCGCGCGCGTCGAACGCGGCCTGCAAGCGATCCATCGCCGCGGTCGCCGCGTTGGGCTTCGCGAACGCCGCGAGCGGATCGCGCGTCGTGCTCGCGCCGATGGCGTCGAAGCGGGCGCGAGCCTGGTCGAATTGGTCGAGCTCGTACAGGTCGCCGCGGAGTTGCTTACCCAGCTCGTCCAGCTCACCGACGGCGATCGACGGTATTTCGAACATGCCGCCGTCGCGTGTACCCCGCATCGCGCCCTCCGCTAGCCACCCACGGTCGGAGAGCCTGACGTGGTCCAGGTGATACCGGGCATCCGACGCGAGATCGACGAGCGCTCGCAGCGCCTGGACCCACGCCGCCGGACCGCGCAGCGTCCCCCAGCCGACCAGTCGGTGATCGTCGGCGACGAGGGTGGGAGCACACAGCGCGGGCAGTGTGTCCCAATCGCGATTGGCAAAGGCGCGAAGGAACCCACGCAGCCACGCCGATGCGCGGGCGTGCGCCGCGGCCTCGCCGGCGTCGTAGCGGGCGTCGAGCTCGGCGTAGGCGGCGTCGAGGTCGTCGACGTCGAATCGGACCCACATCACGACCTCGTCGCTCTCACTCATCTCGATCAGGTTGACGTACTCGAGCTCGCTCGGGCCGATCTCGGCGTCGGCAACCTCGACGTGAAACGGCAGGAGCGCGAGCCGATCCCCCCGCGTGGCGAGCACCTCCGTCTCGAGACGAGCCGAGCTCATATCGCCGAGCTGGCGTGTGAACTCGACGAACCGATCCCGATCGAGCTCGAGCTGCGCCATTCGCCGTCGGTCCACATACCGGAACCCCACCGAGAGGGGCTGCGCGAAACGCTGCCAATCGCGGGCCCGCCAGAACGTGAACATCCGGTCCCAGGCGCGGGTCGCGGCGTTCGCGAAGCGCGTCGCCGGCGTCGCGGCGGTCACCGCGTTGGGCTGCGCGAACGCCGCGAGCGGATCGGACGCCGTCTGTGCGCCGATGGCATCGAAGCGCGCGCGAGCCTGGTCGAGTTGGTCGAGGTCGTACACGTCGAGGCGGTGGATCCTACCTAGCTCGTCCAGCTCGCTGACGTTGATCTGCGGGATTTCGAATGCGCTGCCGTCGCGGGTGCCCAGCATCGCGAACTGCGCGAGGGTCCCATGGTCGGACGTTCTGACTTGGTCGACGTGAGGCAGGACGTCCGGCGCGAGATCGACCAGCGATCGCAGCGTCTGGATCCACACGGCTGGACCGTGCAGTGCTCCAACGCCGAGCAGCGTCACGAAGCCGAGCAGCCGGTGATCGTTCACCACGAGGCGGGAGCACACAGCGCGGCCAGGGCGTCCCAGTCGCGGCTCGCGAGGGCGAGAGGGAACGCACGCATCGCTGCCGATGCGTGCGGGTGCGCCGCGGCCTCGCCGGCATCGTAGCGTGCGTCGAGCTCGGCGTAGGCGGCATCGACGTCCTCGGGGTCGAACCGGACCAACGCCACAGCGTCGCCGCGCTCATCCGTCTCGATCAGGTTGAGGAACTCGAGCTCGCTTGGCCCGACATCACCGCCGGCGACCTCGAGGCGGAGCCGGGTGAGCGCGAGGCGATCCTCCCGAGTGGCGAGCACCTCTTGCTCGACGCGAGTCGAGCCCATCTCGCCGATCTGCCGTATGAACTCGAGATACTGATTCCAATCGAGCTCGAGCTGCGCCATCCGCCGCCGGTCGTCATACCGGAACCCCACCGGGAGGAGCCGCGCGATGCGCTGCCAATCGCGGGCCCGCCAGCACGCGAGCAACCGGTCCCAGGCGCGCGTCGCGGCGTTCGCGAAGCGCGTCGCCCGCGGTTCCGCCGGCGCCTCGGTGTCGGCGCTCCCGACGAGCGCGTCGAAGCGAGCGAGCGCCTCGGTCTCACGATTGGCGTCGAAGGTCTCGTCGTGGACCACGCGACCATCGGGGCCGAAGAGCCAGAGCAGGAGAAACTCCGACTCGAAGGCGCCGCCACTGGCGCGATCGATGCCAGAGATCGCCCAGCGCGCCAGGAGCGCGCCGGATTCCAGACGGAGGACGTCGTCGATTCGGGTGGTCAGGTCGTCGGCGAGCTCGAAGAGGGAACGGAAGCCGCGCAGCAGCGTGTTCGCACCGCGCCCTGATGGGAAGCCGACGGTCCGGTGGTCGATGAACTCGACGTCCGGTGCCAGTGCCGCCGCGTAGCGATCCAGGTCCGGGGGCGCCACCATGGCCGCGACCGAGTGCGCCGTCGCCGCGGCGTGAGTGCGCGCTGGGCCGTCGGGGAGACGCTCGGCGCAGCGCTCGTACAGCCGGGCGACGGGCTCGCCGAGTCGGGTGTCGGAGAATACCTCGCCCCACACGAGCAGCCCCCGATCGTCGACCTCGCACACGTGGATATGACTCGACCGCGAGGCGCCGAAGGTGAGATCGTTCTCGATCAGGCTGGCGAACGACGCGCTGCCGCGAAATAGCACCAGCGCATCGCCGAGCACCGCGAGCGCCTCGTGCGACAGCGCGAGACTGTCGGCCTGGAAGAGCAGTCGAATCAGGTTCAGCACCTCTTTTCGATCGAACGTTGCACCGAGCGCGTGGTGCACCACCTCGATCCCTTCGGCGGCCAGCGCGGTCACGGCGTCGTAGTCGTGGGCGCCGACCGCGGCATCGATGCGGACTAGGCACGCGGTTGCGGCGTTCGAGCGCACGCGGCGCACGCGCCGCTCCACGCCCCGTGGAGACACCGTTGCGGGCGGTGAGGCCGTCAGCCCCTCGACGTCGCTCCCGACGAGCTCGTCGAAGCGGGCAAGCGCCTCGGCGTCACGCTCGAGGTCGAACCGCTCCCAGCGCGTCACGAGGCCGTCGGCGCCAAAGACCCACAGCTCCCAAAAGGTGCGCTCGAACGTGCCGCCGCCGGTGCGCTCGATGCCGAAGCTCGTTTGGCGCGTGAGGAACGCGCCGGCGTGCGAGCCGAGGACGTCGTCGAGGCGCCAGCTGAACCCTTCCGTGAGCTCGAGCAAGGCGCGGATGGCCTGCAGCAGTGCCTCTGCTCCGCGCAGAGACCCGTACCCGACGCTGCGGTGATCGACGACCTCGATGGCCGGCGCGAACGCGGCGGCAAGGCGATCGAGGTCGACCGTTGCCGTCAGCGGGGCGATCGAGCGCGCCGTCGCCGCGGCGCGCGTGCGCGTCGGGCCGTCGGGGAGGAGCTCGGCGTAGCGTTCGTACAAGCGGGCGACGGCGTCGCCCAGGTGATCGCCCGCGAAGTGCTCGGCCCACCGCCGTCGGCCCTGCGTGTCGACCTCGATCAGAACGATGGTCTCGTGCTCGTAGGGGCCGACATCGAACTTTCCGCCGGATGCCCCGCTCGCGGACCATGAGCTTCGACACAGCGCGAGTGCGTCGCCGAGGGTCGCAAGCGGCTCGTACGCGAACGTCAGGTCCTTGCCTCTGAGCCCCGCGCGCCAATTGGCAAGCGCTCCGCGTCGGTCGTAGGTCAAGCCAGTTGGATGGTGCACGGCCTCGTAGTCATCGGTCACGAGGGGGATGATCCCGTCGGCGTCGCGGGTGGCGAACACGGCGCCGAAGCGAGCGGCGTTGGCGGTCGCGGCGTTCGCTCGTACCCGGCGTTGACGGGACGCGCCGGCTCCGTGCGATCTGCGGGCGCGTGGGCGGCCGGCTCGTGGTCCCCGCCGTCACGGCGCGCACGCTCGGCGAGCAGCGTGGCGCCCTTGGCCTCCCAGAGCGCGATCGCGCGTGCCTCCTCGGCGTCGGCGTCGGAGCTCTTGCCGGCGGCACGCAACGCGGCGGCGAGTGCGAGGCGGGCGTCGGCGTGGTCGAGGAGCGCGTCGGTCGCCGCCGCGATCGCGACGGCGGCGCGGGCGAAGGCGACCGCCTCCGTATGCTCGCCGCGTCGCGCGAGCGCCTCCGCCCGAACCCCGCGCCAGGCGATCGCGGCTTTGAGGTCGTCGCCGGCGAGCGCCTCGCTCTCGTGACTGAGAGTTTCCGCGTCGGCGGCGCGGTCCTGCGCGAGCAAGGCGCGGCCGAGGAGCGCCGCTGCCTGTGCCGCGTCGATCCCGAGCCCGTGGTGTCGCAGCCCGTCGTACGCCGGACGCAAGCTGCGCTCGGCGGCGACGGCGTTCCCCTCGAGCAGCTCGATCAGCCCGGCGAACACGTCGGCCTCGAGCAGCCGTTGCGTGATCCCCAGCTCCTCGACCAGGTGCCGGGAGGCTGCGATCATGCGCCGCGCGGCCTCGGCGCGGCCGCGCAGCGCCTCGAGCACGGCCTGACAGCGAAGCGCCACGGCCTCGACCGCGGGCGCCCCCTGCGTGATGCGCAGCACGCGCACGACGTCGAGGCAGCGCCCGCTCGCGCGCGTGACCGGGCTCGGTCCCCAGAGCGCGGCGATCGGCGCGCCGGCGAGCACGGCGTTGGCGCGACGCCGGTCACCGGCGCGGCGAGCGGCGGCGAGCGCCCGATCGAGCGCCGCCTCGCACGCGCCGACCTCGCCGAGACGCGCCAGCGCGATCGCGTGCACGGCGTGCGCCTTCGCCTCGCCGGCGGCGTCGGCGAGCGACGCGAGTGTGCTCGCCGCCGTCGCCACCGCGTCGGCGGTAGCACGGAGCGACGCCGGGTCGGTGAGCGCGGCGAGCTGGCCGGCGAAGCAGGTGTGCCACGCCCGCAGACGCTCCGAGCCGGCGGTGAAGCGCGCGAGCTCGGCGACCGCGGCCGCGGCGGGGCCGACGTCGCCGGCGGTGAGCAGCGCCTCGCACCAGTCGAGCGCGAGATCGGCGCGCGCGGGATCGGCTGCGTCGAGGCGGTCGAGGGCACGGCCGAGGAGGCTCGCCGCCAGGGGCAGGTCGTCGCGCTCGAGCGCCCGCCGGCCGGCGGCGGCGAGGTAGCGCGCCGCCCGCTCGCCGATGGCGCGACCGTGCGCATCGATCGGGCCGAGCTCGCGCAGGTGCTGGTGCGCCTGCTCGAGATGCCAGCCCATCGTCTCGTCGTGCTCGACGCTCTCGCCGACGCGGCTCTCGAGCCAGTCGGCGAAGCGGCCGTGCAGCTCCGCGCGCGTACCCTTCAGGACGCGCCGATAGGCCGCGTCGCGGATCAGCCCATGGTGAAACTTGAACGCCGGCTCGCCGATGAACCAGCCGGTATCGGGCTCGATGAGCTCGCTCCGCCGCAGCGCTTCGAGCCGCGCGTCGAGGTCCGTGACCTCCCGCGGCAGCAAGTGCGCGACCGCCGTCCGCGAGAACGACCGCCCGACGACCGCCGCCCGCTCCAGCACCGTGCGCTCCTCCGGACGGAGTCGCTCGATGCGGGCCGCGAGCAGGGCGTGAATGGTGGGCGGCATCTCGAGAGTGGCGAGCTCGACTCCCGTGGTCCACCGGTCCCCCTCGCGCTTGAGCGCGCCGTCGTGCACGAGCATGCGCACCAGCTCGCCGACGAAGAGTGGATTGCCCTCGCTGGTCGCGAGCACGCGTCCGGCGACCGCGGCCGGGAGCTCATCGGCGCCGATCGCATTCGCAGCGAGACGGGTGGCGGCGCCGGCGTCGAGGCCGGCGAGGATCACGACGTCGGCGACGAGGCCGCCGGAGGTGGCAAGCGACGAGCGGGTGTCACGCAGCTCGGGGCGCGCCGCCACCAGCACCAAGAGCGGCACGTCGGTACTCCACTGCACCAGGTGCTTGACGAGGTCGAGCAGCAGCAGCTCCGCCCACTGCAGGTCGTCGATCTCGAGCACCACCGGCTGCCCCGCTGCGAGCGCGGCGAGGAAGCGTCGCACGACGAAGAAGGTTTCCTCCGGGATCGCCGGGGCGCCCGCGAGCAACGCGGCCACGCCGGTGGCGATCCGGGCGCGATCCGGAGCGTCGTCCGGCATCCGACTCTCGATCGCCGCACGCACGACGTCGCCGCCGGCGACGTCATCGAGAGAGAGAAGCGCGCGCAGGGCCTCGGCGAGCGGGGCGAACGTCGCCCCAACGGTCGCGTCGCAACGCGCGGCCATGACGGTTGCTCCATCCGCGAGCCGGCGCGCGAACTCGCCGATCAGGCGCGACTTGCCGAGACCCGGCGAGCCCAGGATCACGACGAGCCGCGCGGCGCGCGCGGTGACGGCCGCGTCGTAGACCGCCGTGATGCGCCGCAGCTCGTCGTCGCGCCCGACGAACGCGAGCGCGGGTGCGCCGGCGGGCCGGTCGAGCGACACCACCCGGTAGGCTGCCACGGTCTCGGTCCGCCCCTTCAGCGCGAGCGTGCCGAAGGGCTCGAGCGTCACGAGATCGCTGACCAGACGACGCGTCGCCTCACCGAGCAGCACGTCGCCGTCTTGCGCTTCCTGCTGCAAGCGGGCCGCGACGTTCACCGGGTCGCCGACGACGTCGTCGTGCTCGCCGCTCACGACCACCTCGCCGGTGTTGACCGCGACCCTGAGACCGATCTCGCCCAGCGCTGCCGCCTGGTCGCGTGCGAGCGCGCGGAAGGCGTGTTGCATGGCGACGGCGGCGCGCACGGCGCGGATCGCGTCGTCCTCGGTCACGCGCGGGACGCCAAACGCGACCATGACGCCGTCGCCGAGCAGCTTCACGATGGTGCCGCCGTGGGCGGTGACGGCCGCGTGCAGTGTCTGGTAGTAGCGATCCATCAAGCGGCGGGCCGACTCCACGTCGAGACGCTCGTGCAGGGCGGTCGAGCCGACGAGATCGGCGAACACGATCGTGACGACCTTCCGCGCCGCGGCGTCGTCGGCAGTGCGGGCCGCAGGAGTAGCGGCGAGAGCGCCGCCGCAGCCGCCGCAGAACCTGGCGTCGGGCTCGCTCTCGCGTCCACACGCCGGACAGCACGGGGCAAGCGACTTCCCGCAGCTGACGCAGAAGCGTGACGCCTCCCGGTTTGTTCTCCCGCAACTGGCGCAGGTCATCGAGCGATCAACCGATTCTTCCTGGCCGCCCTTATCGTCCGAGAATCATGGGCACGTCCAGGATGGTGATCATCCTCGCCGACATCAGTGGCTACGCGAACGAGTGCGACTCCCCGATATGACGACAATCATGGCGCCGTCGAACCCTGCTGTGCGCAATGTTACTCGACGGTCGCGAGGAGTCATTGGATTGTCGTACGGCAACAGTCGGTGTGCTCTAGGTCGCGCCTTTCCTACGCAAAATACATAGGCGGCAGGCATGGCGTTTGCTGATCCGCACGCGCATGTGCGAGCGGTGCTCGAGGAGAATACTCTCGCTGCTCGCTTTCCTGACGCTCGCCGGCCTCCGCCGACAGCGCCGCGCAACGCGAGCTCCTGCTCTTCGAGGACGTGCCGGTGAGCGCGGCCGCGAAGCACGACCAGTCGACGCGCGAGGCTCCCTCCGTCGTAACCGTGATCACCCGCGAGGAGATCCGGCGCTTCGGCTACCGGAATCTCGCCGAGGCGCTGCGCTCGGTCCCCGGCTTCTACATCAGCAACGACCGCAACTACACCTTTCTCGGCGTCCGCGGCTTTCTTCGTCCCGGCGATTACAGCGATCGCGTGCTCCTCCTCGTGAACGGCCACACCTACAACGACGACGTCTACCAACAGGCGTTCATCGGCGACGAGTTCGGCATCGACCTCGAGGCGATCGATCACATCGAGGTGATCCGCGGCCCGGGCTCGGCGCTCTATGGCGGCAACGCGCTGTTCGCGGTGATCAACGTCGTCACCTCGACCGGCGCGCAGGCCCCTGGCGTCCAGCCGTTGGTCGAGACGGGCAGCTTCGGACGAAAGCGCGGCCAGATGAGCGCCGGCCACGTCACCAAGAGCGGCATCGACGTCTTCGCCAGCGGATCGGTGCTCGACATTGACGGTCCGCACGAGCTCTTCTTCCCGGAGTTCGACAGCCCGGCGACGAATCACGGGATCGCGCGTGACGCCGACGCCGAGCGGGCGTTGAACTTCTTCTTGAGCGCCCGCTATGGCGCGTTCACCCTGCAAGGTGCCATCAACGACCGCGAGAAGCACATTCCGACCGCGTCGTTCGGCAGCACGTTCAACGACAACGGCTCGAAGACGGTCGACGGGCAGCGATTCGTCGAGCTCAGCTACGCGGCAGAGGTGCTGCGTCGGGTGAACGTCAACGCCCGGGCATTCTACGACAACAGCATCTATCACGGCACGTACATCCTCGGCCGCGGCGCCGACCGGCAGAAGAACGAGGACTTCGCGCGCACCTATTGGGTCGGCGGCGAGGTGCGCGCGCGCTGGGACGCGCCGGCGCGGAACGCGATCACCTTCGGCAACGAGTACACCTACCATCCGAACACGCAGCAGGAGAACTTTACGATCCCCGGGCACGTGCAGTTTCTCGACGACGCCCGCACCTACTCGACCTACGGCGTGTACGTGCAGGACGAGTTCGCAGCGACGCGCACGGTCACGCTCATCGGCGGCGCCCGCTACGACCGCTATTACGGCAGCACCGACCAGGTGAGTCCGCGTGGCGCAATTCTATGGAGCCCGTATCCGAAAACCGACGTCAAGCTCCTCTACGGCCAGGCGTTCCGTCCGGCGAATCTCTACGAGCAGTACTACGCCTACAAAGCCGACGGCTTCGCGTACATCGCCAACGCCCATCTGCTGCCCGAGCGCATCACCAACTACGAGGCGGCCCTCGAGCAGGAGGTGTGGCATCACGCGCAGGCAAGCATCACACTCTATCATTACATCGTCAAAGACCTCATCAATCAGGTGGAGGTCCCCGGCGAGAGCGGCGCGAAGACGCTGCAATTCCTCAACAACGAGTCCGCTCACGGCAACGGCGTCGAGTTCGGACTGCGTGTCCCGGTGACGTCGCGCGTCAGCGTTCGCTCGAGCTATAGCCTGCTCGAAACCCGTGACGGTGCCGGCCATCTGCTGAGCAACTCACCGAAGCACCTCGGGAACGTCGGCGTGCTCTTCCCGATCGGCTACGGCGTCGAAGGCGGCGCGGAGCTCATGGTCGTCGGACCGCGTCACACCTTGACCGGACGCACCCTCGAGACCGTGTGCCTCCTGAATCTCAACCTCACGTACACGGCGCCGATCCCGAATCTCCGCCTCGCGGTCGGCCTCTACAACATTCTCGATCAGCACTACGCCGATCCCGGTGGCTCGGAGCACATCCAAGACCGGATTCCGCAAGACGGCTTCACGTTTCGTGCCCAGGTCCAATACGCGTTCTGAGGGACTCCCGATGTCATCACACGCTGGTGATGGCCGAGATGGGCTCGGCGTTCCCAACCTCATGACGAGCGTCACCCGAGGGCGCGTTCGCGCTCGACCGCGAGCTCCGCTGCGCCCGTGGATGGTCGCGTACGCCGTCGTGCTCGGTGCGCTGCTCTCGTTCGCGGCGGGAACGGTGGGCGCCGCGACCCCGGTCGTCGCCATCATCAAGAGCAGCACGCTGCCGCCGTTCGAGCAGGCGACGCAGGCGATCGTCACGATGCTGCGGCACGATCCGCTCCAGCCGGAGGTCCTCACGTTCGACCTCGGCGGCGAGGAGCGGAACGGCCTCGACGTCCTCGGACGGGTACACGCGGCGCACGCCAGCCTCATCATCACAGTTGGCTCCCTTGCGACTGCCGCCGCCACCGCGCACACGATCGAGCCGGTCGTCTTCTCCATGGTGCTCTATCCGCAGCAGAGCGGATTTCACAGCACGGCCGCGCACGGGATCACCGGCGCGTCGTTGGACATCCCGGTCGATCTCCAGTTTCGCTACCTCCGCCGGCTGCTGCCGACGGCAAAACGCGTCGGGGTGTTGTTCGATCCTGCCGAGACCGGCTCGGTGATCGAGGCCGCCAAGGAGGCGGCGCCGAAGCACGGGTTCACCCTAGTCGCCAAGGCGCTCGACGAGCGCACGAGCGCGGTCGACGCGCTCGAGACGCTCACCCAGGACGTCGATCTCGTGTGGGCGGTCGCGGACAGTCACGTGTTCACGCCGCAGACCACGTCGGCACTCGTCTTGGCGACGCTGCGGCGGCGCGTGCCGTTGATCGGGCTCTCGGCGGCGCACGTCCGCGCCGGCGCGCTCGCGGCGTTGTATTGCGACTACGACGACATCGGGAAGCAAACCGCCGAAGCTGCGCTGCGCGTCCTGCGCGGCGAGAACGCCCAAGACATTCCAATCTCGTCGCCGCGCGGAATCGGGCTCGCGCTGAATCTGCACACCGCCGAGCATCTCGGGGTGCAAGTCGCAGCGGAGCTGCAAACCGAGGCGGGCGAGGTCGTCCGATGAGCACGCCCCCGCGACACGTCTCTCGACGGAGACAGGTGCACAACATCCTGATTCCGGCGAGCTTCGGGGCCCGCTTCGCGCTCGGGATGTCGCTGTTGATCGCGGTCGTGTGCGTCGGCCAATGTTGGATCCTCGTCGAGCGCGACTTAACGCACGGGCGCCAGTACTTGGAGGAGCGTGGCCGGACGCTCAGCCAGTACGTCGCGCGCGACGCGGAGCTCAACGTCCTCAGCGGCAACCACGAGGCGCTGGCGCAGCTCGGCGACAAAGCGCGCAGCCAGAACGACGTCGTCTACTGCCGGTTCGTCGATGGCGAAGGGCACTTGCTCGCGTCGAACACCGGCGCCCCTGGGGATCCGGGCATGCGCGGTGATCGCACGCGGATCGCGCCGCCCGGATCGCTCGACGGCGACCTGTGGGAGTTCACGGTGCCGATTCTCACGACGGCCGCCCGTCCGCAACGCGAGGAGATCGCGCTCTTCGACGGCGACGTTCGATCGGAGTCGGCAGACCGCGAGCAGTCCATCGGCGCCGTCACCCTCGGCATGTCGCTCGCGCCGCTGCACGCGCTTCGAGCGCAGACCCTGACGACGGCGATCGCGGTGACGACGTTTCTCACGGCACTCGCCGTCCTCACCGCCGTCTTCATGGCGGGCGCGTTCACCCGGCCGCTGCACGAGCTCGCGACGGCGGCCGACGCGATCGCGCAAGGAGATCTCGACGCGCAAGTCGGCGTGCGCGGCGAGGACGAGGTGGGCATGCTCGCGTCCTCGTTCAACGCGATGGTCGGCAGCCTGTCGCGCAGCCGGGCGTCGCTCGAAGAGAAGGTGCTGGAGCTGCAAGAGGCGAACCGACTGAAATCGGAGTTCCTCGCCACGGTCTCGCATGAACTCCGCACGCCCCTGAACGTCATCATCGGCTACGTCGAGATGCTCGCGGAGGGCTCCGGGGGGCGCGTGACCGACGCGCAGCGCGAGCTCCTCGACATCATTCGCCAGTACTCGACGCTCCAGCTCGGGCTCATCGAGAACGTGCTGGATTTCTCGCGCCTCAGTTCAGGAAAGGTCTCGTACCGCATCGAGCGGTTTCACCTGGAGCCGCTTCTCGGTGAGGTCCACCAGCTGCACGCGGGACGCCTGCCGCACGCAGACGTGCATCTGACGGTCGCGATCGTCAGCGACGTCCCCGAGCTCGAAACGGATCGTGTCAAGCTGCACGAGATCATCCGCAATCTGCTCGACAACGCCGTCAAGTTCACCGAGAAGGGCGCGATCACGGTCGAGGCGCGCGCGACGCCGGACTTGGCGACCGTCGTCATCGAGGTGCGCGATACCGGTCGGGGGATTTCCGAGGAGGAGCTGCGGTACATCTTCGACGCGTTCCGCCAAGTGGGAGAGAGCGCCACACGCGGCACCGGCGGCGTCGGCCTCGGGCTCAGCATCGCGAAGCAGCTGGCCGACGCCCTCGGCGGCACGATCTCCGTCGAGAGTCGCGTCGGAGAAGGATCGACGTTCCGCCTGAAGATTCCCTCGCGTCTCCGGCTCGACGGCGGGAGCGACGGTGAGGTGCCGGCGGACGCGACGGGCGCCTCGCCGTTCGACGACCGCGCCATGCCGAAGGTCGCCGCGCGCTGAAGCGGCGCGGCGACCGACAGAGGCTATCGTGTTGCAAGCGCCGGGCGCCGCGACGGTGTTCACGACGCCGCCCGCGGGCAAGGGCGTCTTCGTTCTCACCCGGTTCTGCAGATCGAACTGTCCCGATCTGAGCCCGGCATCGCGTTCCCCCCTGACGAAACCCTCGCCTGTACGAGCAGCGGCTGCAACTTCACGGTGCCGTGCACGATCACCGGGGTGGTGACCAGGAAATAGATCGCACGGGTGGCGCGTTCCCCGCGGGCGGAGCCGTTAGCTCCCGCCCATCACCACGGCGCACCCGCTCACGCCCATCCCGCCCGAGCAGTCGCAGTCGCACGGCGGGCAGCTCTCGCTCGGAACGCACGCCGGACAGGCGCACACGCAGCCGCCGTCTCCGCCGCCGCCACCCCTCCCAGCTCGCTGGCAGACGCCGCTCAGGCACTCGGCGCCGGGCGTGCACGGCGCGCCGATCGCGAACCAGATGCACATGTTCGCGGTGTCCGTGGTGCAGCTTGCCGAGTCCGTGTGCTCGTTGCACGGGTCGGTCGTGCCGCAGTCGCACGGCAGGCACGGCTCGCCCGGCGCGCACGGCGGGCACGCGCACGTCTCCGTGGACGGCGGCGGCTCGCCCCCGCCACCGTCTGAGCAATCACACGCGCACGGCGGGCACGGCTCGCCCGGCGCACACGCGGGACAGCCACACACGCACGTGCCGCCGCACTCCTCGCCGCCCGAGCCGCCGCCGTCGCACGTGCAGTCGCACGGCGGGCACGTTTCGCCTGGCGCGCACGGCGCGCATGTGCATGTGCAGGTCCCGCCCCCACCCGTGCCGTCGCCGGCCGGGCAGTCGCATGCGCACGGCGGGCAGTCCCCACCCGCCGGACAGTAGGCCGGGCACGCACACAGGCATGCATCGCCGCCGCTGCCCGCTGTGTAGCAGACGCCGCCGCCGCAGTCGCGACCGCCGGAGCACGCCGCGAGCGCGGTGCCCACGTCCGCCCACGCGCAGCCGCCGGTCCGCCCGCAGCTCGCGCGGTCCGCATGCGCGGCACACGGGTCCGCTTCGCCGCAGACACCGCTGGGACAGTCGACGCCCGCGGGGCACGCCTCGATGGCGCTCCACGCGCACGCCGAGTCTGCCGCGCAGCTCGCTGCGTCCGTGTCGTGGTGGCACGCATCCGACGCGGCGTACGCACGCACCGGCGTTGCACTGCTGCCTCCGCCGCCACCGTGGCCGCCGCCGCAACCGGCGGCCACGAGCGCGATTGCAGCTACCAGCCAGATCCGAAGCATGATGCGAATCGCAGCCAGGCGGGACTCCAGCTCAGTGACGCGCGACCCTCACCGCGATGCCCCTCGACGTGAACTCCCGAACGAGAGTCGAGACCTCGCACGCGAGGGCGCGGTCGGAGCGATCGACCCGCAACTCGACGTGCACCTGACGCGGCGATACCGAGTCGGCCTCGCGAACGTGCGTCCGCAGATTCTCCAGATCGTATGGCGTGGTGGGAGCTGAATAGTAGAGCGAGCCGCGCGGACCGCTGATGTGGGCTTCAATCATGGCGACCTCCCGCGTGATCAACGACGACAACGTCCAGCCGACATTACGCTCGTGAAACGACCCGTCAACCACGAATCGTTAAATTATGATGTGCGGCGAAGCACACCGATGCGTCGCGGCTCCCGTTGATTGGTGAGGCGCATGTGGAGGTGGTCACCGATACTCATGATCGGCGCCCCGAAGGAAGCACATCCGCGGGCTTGAGATGGAGCGCTGCTGCGTGACCGCACGGCACGAGAGGTGTAGGAACGTCGCGTGTCGGCGTCGAATCTGGTTGAGGTGCCTCGTGATGCGCTCAGCCCCGAGGCGCTGCGCGGTGTGATCGAAGAGTACGTGACGCGCGCCGGCACGGACTACGGCGCTCAGGAGCGGACGATCGAGGAGAAAATCGCGGACGTCGAGCGGCAACTCGAACGCGGCGAGGCCGTCATCGTGTTCGATACCAACACCGTGATGACGAACATCGTCCCTGTGCGCGAACCGGCCACGTAGATCCGCTCTCAAGAGCCGAAGCGCAGGGCTTTCACGCCCTTTCGTCTCGAACTGCCCGCAATGGAGCAATCCGACACGCCGCGTTGCTGTCCGGTTTCTTCCCGATCTCGGCCACGGTGACCACTTCCGACTCGGTTGACAGCTGCCGCCACCCTACCGGAAGATCACCAGCGTCCGCGCAGCGTGATGATGAAGGGCAGATCGAGTGCGTCACACGACACTGAATGGGGTAGCTCCGTGAACGCAACACCAGACCAGGTTCGGAACGGCGGATCCTCCATGGTTCGGGGAGACCGGTTTGCTGCTGCCGGCGTCCTGGCATCGGCGGCGCTCGTAGCTTCGCACTGTCTCGGCGCGGTCCTGTTTGTGGCGTTCGGGACGACGTTGGGAGTGCTGGGTGCGGTGCGTGTCCTCGAACCGTACCGGCCGCTTTTTATAGCGGCGGGTTTCGGTTTTTGGGGCTATGGCTTTCAACGCCTCTACTTTCGATCGGCTGCCGGAGCGGAGGGCGCGAAGCGCCGCGAGCCTTGCGAGAACGTGGGGCGGGCTCAAGCAGCGCTCTGGGTCTGCCTCTGCGTGCTGCTCCTGGCGATCATGTTGCCCACACTTGCATCCTATCTTGCCGGGTAAGCGCGCCGGGCGACTCCCGTAGGGTCAGCGCACAACGTCTCGACCGCTACCACGGAGGATGCATGACGATACGAACCCTCGCGCTCCTTCTCGCAGCAGTGATCGCCGTGGGTTGCGAGGCGCCGCGGTTGCGTGCGCCCTCACCCCCGCTCCCGGCGCTCACGGTCCACACGCTCATGCTGCCGAGCGCATCGGCGAGCGGCGTGTCCCTGGACTGTTTGGCGTACGATCGCGCGCACCACCGCGTCTGGGTGCCGGCCGGCGAGACCGGGGCCGTCGCCGTGGTGGACACTGCGGACGATCACATCACGCTCGTCCGCGGGTTCGCCACGGCGGAAATGGAACGACACGGGACGAGACGGCTCGTCGGCCCAAGCTCCGCGACCGTGGGGAATGGCGTCGTCTATGTCGGCAATCGCGCCGATTCGAGCGTGTGCGCGGTCGACGCGGAGTCGTTGCGCCTTGGCCCGTGCCTCACGCTTGCCTCCATGCCGGACGGTCTCGCCTACGTCGCCTCCGCGAAGGAAGTGTGGGCGACAACCCCACGGCAGCGGTCGATTGCGATCCTCGATGCGGCTGACGCAGGTGCCCTGACGTGGAAAGGCGAGATCGATCTAGCCGGCGCGCCCGAAGGCTTCGCCGTCGATAACGCGCGCGGCGTGTTCTACACGAACCTGGAGGACCGAGATCGCACGCTGACGGTCGACATCGTGAGCCGGCAGGTCGTATGCACATGGCTCCCGGGATGTGGTGAGGCCGGCCCGCGGGGCCTCGCGCTCGATCATCGTCGCAATGTCCTCGTCGTCGCCTGCCCCGACCACGTCGTGGCGCTCGACGCGGGACATGACGGGACGCGGCTATCGGCAATGAACATCGGCGACGGCCTCGACAGCATCGACCTCGTCGAGTCTCGACACGAGCTTTACATGGCGGCGGCCCGCGCCGCTACGCTCACCATTGCGCACCTCGATGCGCAGGGTGGCCTCACCCCGCTCGCAATCGCGGCGACCAGAGCGGGTGCCCGCAACGCAGTCGCCACCGACGAGGGCGTTGCGTATGTGACGGATGGGGGCGAGGGAAAGATCCTCGTGGTCACACCCCGCCTCGGCGACTGACGGTGCCCGAGAGTCGACGCACGTCACGGGCTCACGCACGGCGCGTGGGACCGCCGGTCTCGACCGGACAGCCGGCCTCGCGCCACGCGCGGAAGCCGCCGTCGAGTGCGACGGCACCCGAGAACCCCATGCTTCGGAGTGTCGCCGCAGCAATGGTCGAGATCTTGCCGAACTCGCAGTACGCGAGGATGCGCGTCGTCGGATCTGGAAAGACGTCGTCGATACGTAGCTCGAGCTGCCCGCGCGGGACGTGCAGCGCGCCCGGCACGTGCCCGGTCGCGTACTGATCCGCCTCGCGGACGTCGAGGATCGCCATCCCGGGATCGCCGCGCTCGATCCGGCGGCGCAGCTCGTCCATGGTCACGAACGAGATCTTCTCGGCGGCCTCGCGGATGATCTCGCCCACCGTCTTCCCGCCCGTGCAGTTCGTCCGCAACGCCTCGGTGAGATGGTCGGGCATCTTGAGGTTGAGGCTACGCATCATGTCGACGAAGGCGGTCCGTTCGGTCTTTTGGAGCCGGGGGTTGGTGGTCCGTTCGTCCGCGAGCGTGTGCGCCGCCACGCCTTGATAGTTGTGGGCGGGAAACATCAGCAGGGAGGTGTCGAGGGCGAGCAGGTGATGGAACAGGCTGTCATAGAGCGCCTCGGGATCGCCGGTCGGTAAGTCCGTGCGGCCGGTGGCGCCGAAGAGCAACGTGTCGCCGGTGCACACGCGATCAGGGAGGACGAGACAGAGCGAGTCACGCGTGTGACCCGGCGTGTGCATCACGCGCAGCCGGAGTTCCCCCACGATGAGGCTCTCCCCGTCCTCGACCCGCACGTCGATAAAGGGCGCCGGGCTTGCCCGGTGCATCACCGTGGGGACACCGAGATCGGCGCCAAGCCGGCGGGCGCCAGAGAAGTGGTCGGCGTGCGTATGCGTGTCGAGCAGGTAGCGGATGCGCATGCCCCGCGCCGACGTGAGGGCGAGGTAGCGGTCGCGCTGCTCCAGCGCCGGGTCGACGACGAGCGCAGCGCAGGTGCGCTCGCAGCCGATGACGTACGAGACGCAGCTCCCGTTGCGGACCTCCTCGAAGTACATCACCGCCTCCGTTGAAACCGCGCGATCATAGAGCCCCTTCTTCTGCTCGTGCAATCCTGCCGGCGCCCGCCGCAAGCCCGAAGCGGCGCCCATGTAGCTAGAGTCATGATTCGCTTGCTGCGCGCACGACAGCCTTGTTAGTGTCTCGAATTCGCATGAGATCCAAGAAACGAGACACGGGGGCGAACGATTCTGAGCGACCTCGTCGGAGACGCACCCCCGAGCAGGCTCGCCACGAAATTCTTCAGGTCGCCAAGAAGCATCTAACCGATGAGGGTCCAGATGCTATCCGTCTGCACGCTATTGCGCGCGAAATTGGCGTGACACACCAGGCAATTCTCCGGCACTTTCGGACCCGCGAGGATCTGATGGCTGCCCTCCTGCGGTACGCTGGAAAACGTCTACGCGAAGAGTTGGCGGCGGCAGTCGAGGCTCCACATCGTGGTCCTGCCGATGTGCGCAACTTCTACGACGCAATCGATCGAGTCTTTCGTAAACGCGGGTACGCTCGACTCTCGGCATGGCTCGTTCTCGCCGGGAGAACGGTGCATGGCTCGGGCCTCTATCGGCGAGCGGCGGAGGCAATCAACGGACGACGAGAGATAGTGGCGGGTGGCGGGGGGCGACCATCTGATCTCGAGGACACCCTCTTCTCCATCGTTCTCCTGGCTTTGGTAGCCTGGGGCGATGCGTTGGTCGGGTCGGCAACACGTCGCGCGGTTGGTCTTGCCGATCACGAACTAATGGCGCAACGTTTTCGTGTGTGGCTCACGAATTTGATCGACGAACACCTCTTCGGGGCTGGCACGCTGGCGGCGAGACACCAGCCGCGACATGACTCGAAGCCGCGCAGGCCACGGGCGCACGCCGCCCCGCAAATCTAGACCAGCGACGGAGGCCTCCCCCTACCGGGAGGCAACAGAAGTTTGACGTGTTCGCGAGTCGACGGCACTACGCTGCCAATGGATTCATCGCTTTGCGTTCCTGGGCCCTAGTTACAGTATGGTAGCTATATACGCACGGGGTCGTAGGTGCGTGAGCCGTCGATCTGGTACCATGCGGCCTCATCCTAGATGCGTTGCCCAAACCAACATCGGGAACGGAGGCCCAGAGTTGCTCCGGCGGCGCGATGAGAAGTCAGGTATTTATGACCGCGCCAGAAGTTGCGTCGCTAATCATACTGGTCGCGGCCATCACGTTTACACCGGGACCAAACACGACATTGGCCGCCGCGGTAGGTGCCAATCAAGGTGTAACGCGCGCGTTACCGTTCTGCGTAGCGGTCCCGATCGGCTGGTCCGTGTTGATGCTCAGCTGCATACTGGGACTCGGGTCGATGCTGCTGGCCGTGCCGGCGGTTACCGTCGCCGTGAAGTGGCTGGGCATCGCGTACTTGGCTGAATTGGCACGGCGCTTCGCGACGACCGCTAATGCGGGTAGCGTTCGTGCAGGCCAGCTCACGGTCAGCTTTCGTCAAGGCATTGCGCTCCAGTTCGTCAACGTCAAGGCTTGGATGCTTGCGCTCACGCTGACGTCGGGGTGGGTGGTTCCGGCTGCCCGTGGCAATGTGGCGCTGGCTTTTCGGCTTGGGATCGTGCTCGGGATAATGGTTGTCTTCCTGTTCGCTACCAATTTCGCGTATGCGGTTGTGGGATCTATTCTCAGATCGAGGCTCGCGCACGGGAACGGTCCCGTGTGGATCAATCGCGTGTTGGCGCTCATGCTGCTCGTTGCTGTAGGGCTACTAGCGGCGACTTAGCGTTTCCCGAGTGGCGGGACGAGCTTGACCTCACGGTGAAACTCATGAAGAAGCGCGCCGGCGTCTTCGCCGGCGAAAAGGCGCTCGGTGAACTCGGCCCAGCGGAGGCCGGGTCGCATCGTGATGCGGAGTCGGACCGGAGCGTCCGTCGGATTCCAGGCGACGTGCGGTGTGCCGGCGGGTACGACGATCGTCTGGCCCGCGCCGGCGGTGGTCTCCACACCGTCGATTCGAAACGCAGCCCGGCCCTCGAGTACCGAGAAATGCTCCTCCATTTCGGGATGCAGGTGCGGCACGGCGCGCCGTCCCGGGCGGGTCCATGTGCTCAGCATTACGAGCCACTCGGCGGTTCGCAGCTCGAACTCGATCTGCTCGCCTGTGCGGGGGTTCTCGATCATGGGGATCTCCGTGGACTCCGGACATTCTTGACTCGCGAGCACCAGCTCGTTACAGGCAGGTAACTAGCTGCTGAGCGACCCATAGACAAGCTCGAGGAGAGCCGGGGCGCTCGCGAGCCCTGACGAGTGTAGGTAGCGATCATGGATACGATCGGAGCTACGCTCTTTGAGAATGAGGGGTTTCTCGAGAGTCCTCGTTGGTACGGGGGCCAACTCTGGATGTCTGATGTGCTGGGCGAGAAAGTGCTGTGCGTCGACGGCGGTGGGTCGATTCGAACCGTCTGCCAGCTACAAGATCTGCCGTCCGGAATCGGCTTTCTCCCAGATGGTCGCCTGCTCATCGTCACCATGAAGGCCCGACGGCTGCTGAGCTGCTCAGCGGGTTCAGTGGCCCCGTATCTAGATCTCCGCGATCTGAACGCTGGGACACCAAACGACATGGCGATCGATGAGAGTGGACGCGCGTACGTCGGAGATCTCGGCTTCGATCTCTTCGAGCGTCATGCTCGCGGAAGCGATGGACGCCTGATGCTCGTGCGCAACTGCAGAGATGCGTCCGTGGTCGCGGACGAACTAGCCTACCCAAACGGGATCGCCCTGACGTCTGCCGGGGACACCCTGATCGTCGCCGAGACCGACGCGGACCGCTTGACCGCCTTCACGATCCGAGGGGATGGTTCGCTGACGAGGAGAAGAGTATTCGCCCAGCTGCCGGCGGGCTCATCACCTGACGGGCTCTGCCTGGATCAGGAAGGTGCCGCCTGGGTCGCCGCGTTCAATGGTGAAAGATTTCTTCGGGTCAAATCAGGCGGGCAGGTGATTCAGTGCTTGCGGACGCCCGGGCAGCGGGCGGTCGCGTGCGTGCTCGGTGGCGTAAGTCGGCGATCGCTCTATTGCTTGATGGCGCGGACCTCGCCCGAGGATTTGCGGCGTGGTGAATCGCAGTCTCGTCTCGAAGTGGTGGACGTCACAGTGCCTGGTGCCGGAATTCCGTAGGCTAAGGCGGATGATCATCCCGAAGATGGCGGGCGTCTCATTGCGACTCGCGACATTAGCTGATGCTACACCGCTTCGACGGCTCATCGGCGTATCCGTGCGGACCTTGGCTCGCGGAGACTACAGCGACGTGCAGATCAAAGCGGCACTCAGATCAGCGTGGGCAGTTGATACCCAGTTGATTGAGGACGGGACGTACTTCGTGGGGGAAGCGGCCGGTGCAATCATCGCGTGCGGAGGCTGGAGCTGGCGACGAACCCTGTTCGGTGGCGATGACCACCTCGGCCGCCAACCCGACGTGCTCGATCCTGCGCATGATGCTGCTCGGATCCCAGCCTTCTTCATCAACCCACAGTGGGCCCGAAAAGGTATAGGCAGCCGAATACTCTTGCGCTGCGAGCGGGAGGCGCGGGCATTTGGTTTCCGATCTCTGGAACTGGTGGCGACGCTGCCAGGCGAACGATTCTACAGAGCCCACGGCTACTCTGGTGCCGAACGTCGCGAATACGCCCTCGCCGGAGGCCTATCGATCGCGTTCGTTTCCATGCGGAAGGACCTGTCGTAACGTCAAGAGGGACCCCTATTTGGGTAGTGCCCTATGGTGCATTTCAGCGATTTCAGCGTCGCGCGCGATCTGCTTCGGAACCGGGGCGCCGCTTCCATCGAACACATTGAAGGTGACCTGCTGTCGCATCTGGAAGGAACCGCTGCCCTGCTGGCAAGCTGGGGTGCGGATTTGACGCTCCAACTTGCCGGGCTCTGCCACGCGGCCTACGGAACCGACGGCCTCTCCGCATCGCTGCTCACGCTTGGGGAGCGGCGGATTCTGATCCGCGCCATAGGGGCCGATGCCGAGCGTCTTGTGTACCTCTACGCCGCCTGTATTCGGGACGATCTGTATCCTCGCTTCGGTCGCGATGCTCGCCTCGACCTCCGAGACCGATTTACAGGTGCGACACGTCTCCTCCCTCAAGACGAAGTACGCAACTTCGTCGAGCTCACATTCGCCAACGAACTTGAACTCGCCCGTCGCCTTCCCGCTTTCGCCGCAACCTACCGTACCGGCCTTGTCGAGCTCTTTCGGCGCTGCCGCGCGTACGCGAGCCGGGCTGCCTATCGATGCTTTCTCGACACTTTCTCCGCGCGAGCCGCACGCCTCTGAGATCCACCAATGCCACGCTGCATGGATTACGACCCGATCGCCGGTGAGTACGATCGGCGCTACCTCGACAATGAATACCCAGGCGTCGAGCGCACGCTTGTCGATTGCGTCGGTGATGCTCCCGGTCTTCATGCGCTCGAGGTCGGATGCGGCACTGGGCATTGGCTCGGATTGCTCGCCGAACGAGGCATCACAGCAACGGGTCTAGACGCCTCCACCCGGATGCTCACTCATGCCAGGATCAACGCACCCTCCGCTAACCTCGTACATGGCCTCGCCGAGAGACTTCCGTTCGCGGAGGACACCTTCGACCGAGTGTTTTGCATCAACGCCTTCCACCATTTCAGCGATAGGGCAGGCTTCCTGGGCGAGGCGGGTCGCGTGCTCCGACACGGCGGCTCGATGCTCATAGTCGGCCTCGACCCGCACACGGGACTCGATCGATGGTTTCTCTACGAGTACTTCGAGGGCACCCTCGCGATCGACAAGAGTCGGTTTCCCTCCTCGAGAGAGATCCGGCACGCTCTCCGCGCGACCGGGTTTCAAGACTGTCGGACCTTCGAAGCCGAGCACCTCGAGGGCCTCGTTCCGGCCGAGCAAGCACTCGCGGCTGGGAGGCTGAGCAAAACGACAACCTCGCAGCTGGGCGTTCTCACCGACACCGAATACGGGAGGGGTCTGACGCGCGTGCACGAGGAAGCCGCTCGCGCGAGGGCACGCGGCGAAACCCTCGTGTTGACCTCAGACTTGCGGCTGTTTGCGACGGTCGCCTCGAAGGGAGAGAAATACCGCCGCCGACGGCGCTAGAGTGGACGAGCACGGCGAGCCCATGGCGCCGTCCCCGCCCGGATCGAGGAGACGTCAATGTCCGATTGTGTGCTGTGTCAGATCGTCGACGGTAAGCTTCGAGCGAAGGTGCTGTACCAGGATGACCTCGTCCTCGCCTTGGACCTGCCGCAGGACCACCCTGTCAGGCTGGCGCCCGTCCACTTTCTCGTCATCCCGAAGGAACACCTACCGTCCGCACGGGAAACCGACACGAGACACGAACCGGCGCTCGGTCGGCTGGTGACCGTGGCCGCACGAATCGCGCGCGACATGGGCATGGAATCGACCGGCTACCGCCTGGCGAGCAATACGGGAGACGACGCAGGGCAAACCGTCTTCCACTTGCACCTCCACTGTCTCGGCGGGCGGAAGCTCGGACCGGAGGGCTAGGGGCCGCTCGCGCCGATGACGGTCCGGCCGAGGGCTATGCCGGGTCGTTCGATCAGATGAAGGAGAAGCCACCCACCGCCATAGATGGGACCTCGTGACCTGCTCTCAGAACCTGGGCCATCCGGCGTTGACCCGGTCTGGAGGCGAAGAGGCTGACTTCATGCTCCGCCGTCGGCGGCTCAAGCAGCGCGCGTCAACCTGAACGCTGTACGGATCTCGTCGAATGGAACACGAACCGTGCTGCCCCTTCGCTCGATGAGCCCGATCTCGATCAGTGCCTGCACGTCCCCATGGACGTTCTTGACGTTGCGCTGAACCTGGCGGGTGAGCTCGCGAACCGAGAGCGGTCCCGACGACTGAAGCACAGTCAGCAACGTCCAGCGCTTGGGCGTGATGCGCCGGAACAACACCTCCGGGGATTCGAAGCTGATGACCTTGCCGGCACGACGACCCGTCCGCCATGCTTTGGCAAACCGCCTCAGAGAGTGTTCCAGGCCCGAGATCTCGATCGTCACCGTGCGTTTCATCGTAGCCTTCCCATCGCGCGCACGTCACGCATGAAGTTGCTCAGCAGGGCGTCGACTGTCGTGAACCGATAGGGCTCCGTGCGCGAGCCAATGTGTCGGTGATCTCCCTTGCCGGTCTCGTTGTCGTAGCGCAGCACGCACCTCCCGCCACGTACGTAGGCGAGGCGATACTTGTAGCCATGCGGCCGATCTGCTGTTGGCCTGGGTAGCTTCCAGAGAATCAGTTCGACGAAGCCACCTTGCTCGAGTTCCTTTCGCTCGCGAAGCAGCGGTTGTACCCGCATGTTGGTGTGTATACCAACACGTGCGTTGCAAACAAGCCCGATCTACGCGGAGACACGTCAATCACCGCGAGTCCGGATCGTGATCATCGACGAGAAACCGCGACGGCGCCGGGGCGAATGACCGTCGAGGCGGCGTGAGCGCGTGCTCCCGAGCGCTGCTGTCGGATGCTAGTCGGCTACCGTGGTTTGCAGGGAACGTTCGAGGCGCGTAGGTTGCGTGAGCGCTCCACAAGGTCGTTCGGTCGACGCTCAGGTCGCGGCCGGACGGGCAACGTCGCGAGGAAGGAGGACATGTCTATGACGTAACGACCAATACGGAGGGACGAAATGCCGCTTCGCATGAAGGACACGCCATGCTCGCTGTGCGATACTTGTCGCCACGCGATCATCACCCGCGCGCTCGGCCGCAACGAACGGGAGATCCGTTGCCGGATGCTCTCAGATCAACGCGTGGCACCGATGGCAGAGTGCAGCGACTATCGCGACCGCACGACGGCTACCTTGCACGAGATGAGCGACATGGCATGGCGCGTTCGTTTGCTGCCGGACGGCGCGGTGGAGATCCTTCATCCCGATGAGATCGAACCGCGCAAGAAGTATGTGCGAGTTCCTGGGTTCCTCGCTCGGTATGACGACGACTGAATAGGGGATCCTGTGCGAGACGACGGAACCACCCTGACTCAGCGATCAATCGAGGAAGGATGAAGTGATCCAGGGGGAATCCGAACAGCTGCCGGTATGAGCGCGCGAGAGTTCTCTGGCAGTACCTCGGCACGCGCGCGCCGCTACGGCGCCGCCACGTCGATGAGTCTCCCCCGGCGAAGCCGTTCTCACCCTTGGGCCCGCATCCATTCTCCGCGCTCTTCCCGTCCGGGAACGGATCCTTCACCGGCTTCTTCCTCCGGGGCGAGGACACACGTCGTCAGCGGCATGGGCGTCGCTCCCGCCGAGCGCTTCTTGATCGACCGTCGCCGCCAACCGGAAATCCTCGTGGCGCTCTCCCCGCTCTCACGAACGAGGCACCCGCGACAGTTTTTGCGCCGCAACGCTCGCTGATGACGTCGTCCGTTCCAATGTAGCAAGCCTCAGGGGTTGAGGTCCCCGCGGTTCGTGAATCCGCCGGCAGCGTTGCTCCCGCGGGTCGTGTTGCCGGCGGCGTTCTCGAAGTGCGCTTGCTCGATGCCGATGTCGTTGAGATTCCTCTGCAGCCTGTCACTCGCGCGCTCGGCTCCGTTGGCGGCTTGGCGCGCAGCCCTCTCTGCGACCTGCCGCGCGACTTCGTCGTTGGCGAGACGGACGGCTCTGCTTTCGAGCGCGGTACCGGCCTCCGAGATTCCCATCCCGGCGGCGTCGACCACGGCGAGCGCCAGATCGACGCATTGTGCGTAGAACTCGCCGTCGAGGTAGTCGCTGCTCGAGCGATTGATCTGTCTGGATGGCGGCCGGAAGAGCTGGTCGTAGAGCGTCGGACCAGGATCGAAGCCGAGCTTGACTGCCGTCAGGTTGACGACGGCGTCTATTCCGACCTCCAAGGCCAACATGGGGTTGGTCGCGAGCTGAATGTCCGCGTTGTAGCGCTCCTCGAAGCCCGTGAACGTTTCGTACCAGTCGAGCCCCGAGGGATCGTTGACGTCGAGAGGATCGTTCAGCGCGTAGCGGTAGAGGTTGGGGTCGTTACCGGCGAACCCGCTCGGGTCCTTGGCCGTCCAGCATCCCGTCACCGCGTCGTAGTCGCGCGCGCCGAAGCGGACGAGCTTAGTGTCGGGGTCATACAGGCCGCCGGCGAAGCCGAAGGGCTGGAAGCCAGGATTGGTATCCTGCGTGACCCGGCCGAAGGTGTCGTAGTCGAGGCGCTGCGCGATCGCGCCGGTCGCGGCGTTCACCACGAGACGCACGCTCCCGATGGTGTCGCTGATCACGCGGAAGGCGACGCCTCCCTTCACGAGATACGCCGGAACGGTGCCGCCGGTGTAGACGAACCGGCTCACGATCGTGCCGTTGCCGTCGAGCTCGGCGACGGGGCGCAGGAGGCCGTCGTAGAGGAAGCCTTGCACGAGCGTCCCGTTCACCTTCTTGCCGACCCGCCGGGTCTGGCCGTCCACGACGTAGGTGATGGCGGTCGTGTCGGGAAGCGTCACGGTCAAGAGGCTGCCGATCACGTCGTACTCGTACGTGGTGGTCTGGGAGCCGGCGGTGGTCTTGCTCTCGCGGTCGCCGGCGGGGGTGTAGGTGAAGCTCGTCGTGCCGTATTGCGTGAGCCTATCCTGCGCGTCGGTCGTCGTACTCACGTGCACCCCCGCGACCGTGGCGTCCGTGCGATTGCCGTTGTCGTCGTAGGTGTAGCTCTCGGACGGCGCGCCGTTCTTGGTGACGGTGATCAATTGCCCGACCTGGTCGAAAGTGTAGTCGTAGGTGTCGGTGACGCCGCCGATGGTCTCGACCTTCTGGACGATGCGGCCGATCGCGTCCCGCGTCACCGTCTCGGCGTAGACCGGCGTTGCGTTGGCGCTCGCGGCGTAGCTCGTGAGCTCGGCGAACGTGTTGTAGCCGACCGTGTCGGTCACGACGCCGAGCGTGTGTCCGGTCACGAGCCCGTTCGTTGCGTCGTGGGTGAGGCTCAAAGCGCCCGCGCCGGTCAGCTGGCTGTCGGGGTCGTAGGTGTAGCCGATGGTAGGGGTGCCGCCGACGGTCTGGCTCGCCACCCGAAGCAAGGCGTCGTACGTGCGCGTCACGCTCCCGGGGACGGGACCGCTCATCGTTTCGCCGACCGAAAGCAAGCCGTCGTAGGTGTAGTCGATGACGACCCCGCTCGCGCCGGCGACTTCCGCGAGGCGTCCAGTGGCGTCGTAGTCGAAGGTGTCGACGAGCGGGGGACCGCCGAGGTTCTGCGTGCGCGTGACCGGCCGTCCCGCGGTGTCGTAGCCGATGGTCATCGCGTCGGTGCCCGTGCGCGTCACGCCCGTCATGGCGCGATCGAGGTCGTAGGCGAAGGCGAGGGTGCCGGTGCCCGGCACCGTGGGCGGCGTCGTCAGGATCAGCTCGTTCCGATCCGAGAAGGCGAGCGTGTGCGCCGGCCGTCCCGGCGGCGTCACGCTGACCAGGTTCCCGGACGCATCATAGGCGAGGGCGACGACCTTGCCGCTCGGCAACGTCTTCGTCGTGACCCTTCCCGCGAGGTCATGACTGAGTGAGCTCGTGCGCCCGAGGGCGTCCGTGATGGTGTCGACGAAGCCGTCGGCGTCATAGGTGTACGTGAGCGTGCGCGCGGTCGGGCCGGTGCCGGCCGTGAGTGTCGCGAGTCGTCCGCGCGCGTCGTAGGTCACCTGCTTGGGCGCGAGGTTCCCGAGCTGGATCGACACGAGCCGGCCGAGGGCGTCGATCGTCATCGTCGACACGCGACCAGCGGCACTCGTGGCGACGAACGTCTTGGTCGCCGCCGTGTAGGTGGTAGTAGTCGTGTTCCCGCCGATGGTCGCCGTGTTGGTCTGGCTCGTCAGCGAGAGCGGATCGTGCGGGTCGGCGAGGGTGACAGTCCGATTCGACGTCAGCGTGAACGTCGGGGAGCTCGGGAAATCGAGCGACGTCGCGGTCACGATCGGCGCCTGCATGCCGAAGCGTGGGTCGGGGCCAACCGTCGTGTCCGACACCGTGCCATCGGGGGTCGTCGTGTGGATCGTGCCGGCGTCGATGCTCTGACGCTCTGGTTCGCGGCACCGTCGGGATCGGTAATCGTGCGTTGCTGGACGCTGTTCGCGAGGTTCGCCACGTGGTGGGTCGTGACCCTCCCGAGGGCGGTCGTACGCGTCACGGTGAAGTCGTTGGCACCGGTCGTCCGCGCGAGCGTCTGGGAGCCGCCGACCGGATCAGCGTCGGTCAAGAGCCGGCCGTCGGCATCATAGGTGAACGTTGTGGTCTTCCCGCGCGCGTTGGTGAGGCTCTGCAAGAGTCCGTCCGCGCTCGAGGTGAACGTGCGCGTCTCATTGGCGGGGTTGGTGACGCTGGCGAGAAAGCCGTTGGCGTCGACCGTGAGCTCGGTGCGCTGTCCGAAGGGGCCGACGACCGCTTTCGGGTTGCCGGAGGCGTCGTGCTCGATCGTGGTCACGTCGTCGGTGCCGCCGGTCTTCTCGGTGATGCTCGTGAGCCGGCCGTCGGTGTCGTAGCCGAACTCGCGCAGCACCACGCCGGTGAGGGCGAGCAGCGTCCGGCGATGGCGGCCGTCCGGATCGAACACGTAGAGCTCGCTGCCGTCGGGGCTCGCGATCACGATCTGTTGACCTTCGAATCCGGGAAGCGCTGCGCTCACGCGCACGATCCGACTGTCGTTACCGCCGCGGACCAGGTAGAAGCTGCCGTCGGGTGCGAGGGTGACGGCGAGGATGACGGCGAGGTTGGCTTGCGTCGCGGGGATTCCGTCCGCGAGCGGGCTCGGACCGCCGCCTGCCACCGTGACGAGCGTGCCGTCGGTCTTCAGCAGATCGACCTCCGGGGTGCGCGCGCTCTGGAAGGAGACGGCGATCAGCAATCCCCCGTCGGGCGCCGGCCGGATCGACGCGGGCGTTCCCAGATCGCCTGAATAGTCGACTACCGTATTGATGATCCCGTCCGGTCCGACGCGGCGCACCCGATGGTTGAAGAAGTCGGCGATGTAGAAGCCGCCGTCCGCCGCCGCCGACACGGAAGCGCAGTTGAGTTGCGCCGAAGTCGCGGGGCCGCCGTCGCCGATCCCGCCGATGATGCCGGTGCCGGCCACCGTCCGGATGATGCCGTCGGTCGTGATGCGGCGAATGCGGGTGCCGCCGTCGACGACGTAGATGCTCGCGTCCGGTCCGACGGCGATGCGCTCGACGGTCTGGAACCCGGCTTGTACCGCCGGACCGCCGTCGCCGCTCGTTCCGAGCGCACCGGTGCCGGCGACGGTCGTGATGACGCCATCGAGGCCGACGCGCCGCAGGCGCCGGTTTCCTTGCTCGGCGATGTAGATGCTGCCGTCGGCTGCCACCGCCACACCGGTTGGATCGCCGAGCTCGGCGGCGGTCGCGGGTCCGTTGTCGCCGCTGAAGCCTTCGGTGCCGTTCCCGGCGACCACGCTCTGGGTACCGTCCGGGGCCACGCGCCTGATCGTGTCGCCGTGTGGCAACGCGACGAAGAGTGACCCGTCGGGTCCGGTCGCGATGTCGAAGAGGACGCTCTGGCCGACGAGGTCGATGGTGCTGAGGAGGCGCGCGAACGAGCCGGCGCGCCGCCGCGAGCCGTTGCCGGCATGGAGCACGCGCGCGGTCGGGTCGTAGACGTGATGGACGTCGAGCGACCAACCGCCCAGGCCGATCGTCCGCGCGTCGGTCAACCCTTCGCCGATCGTGGTCGTGAAGTGATCGGAGAGGTTGATGTGCTGACGGCTCGGATTCACGCTGAGCGTGGTGCCGCCGGTCTGGTTGAAGGCCTCGGGGAACGGTCCGGGCTCCTTGTAGACGGCGGGATAGTTGTAGTCGATCGTGACGGCGAGCGTCTGGCCGCCGACGAGCTGACGGCCGTAGGCGTCCATGCGGTCCCACGTGAAGGTGGTCTGCTGGTTCGGGCCTGCCGGAAAGGTCTGATCGAAGCTACGGCCGGCGACGGCCAGGTGCAGTTGAATCGACGCGAGGGTCGGTGGCACCGACGACCCGCTCAGTCGGATCGTCCGGGAGGTGCTTTGGGCCGGGACGCGGTCGCTCCGGTAGTCGAGGATGTACGGGGTGCCGATGACCGCGACGGCCTCGCTGAGCACCTGGTTCTCGCACTCGACGACGCTGCCGCCGTTCTGGCACGGCTTCTGAATCGGATCGTTGGGATCCGGTCCCGCACCATCTTCTGCCGGCGACTCGTCGCCGCTCGTGTCGATGTTGTTGTTGCCGTCCTGCGGCGAGAAGTGGGTGGTCGGCATGCGCCACAGGCTGGTGCCGGCGGCGTAGGCCGCGCCGAGGCTCTGGCGCTCCGCCGTCGTGATGCCGAGCCCGTTGTCCGCGACGTCGTCGCCGTCGGTGTCGACGTCGGCCACGCCGCCGTTCACGACGACGATCTTCACGATCCGTCCGTTCGGCTCTGCCACCCAGACCGCCCGCCGACGATCGAAGAATCCGAGGGGCACCGCGAGACCGATCGGAAAACCGAGGAAGTTCTCGGCGTAGGCGATCACCGGTTGGCTGAACGCGACCGAGTCGGCGCCGGCGGCGATCGCCTCGTCGGCCGAGAGCTCGCTGCAGTAGGTGTAGCCGCTGAGCGGTGGCAATGCTGCGGGCATCGCCGCCGGCCCGCTTCCGCCGACCGTGAACTCCGTAGAGCGGATGTGGAGCGTGCTCGCGGGTTGTGTGCTGCCGTCGGCGAATACGAGACTTGCGGTCGTGCCGGCGGGGAAGAGGAGGAGGGTGTGACGGGTGCCGTCGCCGTCGTTCTGCGTCGACGACGTGGCAGTTTGGAAGGGCGCGTTGACGCCGAACGTGATGGCCGTCACCAGCGGATCGAGCGCCATCATCACGACGTCCGGCGCGATGACGAACTCCTGCCAGGGGATGTCGAGCTGGCGAGCGACCGAGATCAGGCCGACCTTCTGGTACTCGATGGTGAGCGGCCCGCCGCCGTTCACGGCGATGTCGAACGCGCCGTCGAGGCGCGTGAGCGTCTGCCCGAATTCGGGGTGGCCCCAGACGCTGATCGTGACGCCCGCGATCGGATCGCCGTTCGTGGCGCCGACCTTGCCGCGGATCACCGCCGCCCGCTTGGGCTCGATCGTGTCCGGCAGGACGCCCGTCTGGATGGGATCGGCGCCGGTGTAGAGGAAGCTCGTCGTGAGCGCGGGAATGCTGACCACGCCGCGACCGACCGGTGGGGCCACGATCGACGGATCGGGAGGAATTGCGGCGGTCGCCACCACCGTCGGAGTCGCCGTGTGGAAGTTTGTCGGACTCGGGGTCGGGGTGCCTGCACCGCTCGACGGCGTCGGGGTCGGCTCCGGGCCGAGCGACGGCACGCAGAGCTCGTTTTCCTTCACGGTAGCGATCGTCAACGGTCCGAACTGATTATTCGTCTGCAGGGCGTGTTGCGGGACGTGCTTCAGCTGACCCTTCGCCGCTTTCACGCTGTAGCAGTCGAGCTCGCCACGCGGCTTCTTGACGCCCTCGGATTCTTTGTCGACCGGGAGGCAGAGATGCTTGAGCGCCCGCACGTCGAGGGTCCTTACAGCGTTGGTGAAGGGGTCGGTGACCGTCACCTGCAGTTTCTTTGGCAGCTTCGGAGCGCTCTTGGAGCGACGAACGAGGTAGCATTTGTAGTGATCGACCTCGTTCGAGGGATCCAGGAGCGGTGGGGATATCTGCGGATCCTCGCTGGTCGGCACCAGCAGGAGATCGGGCTTCGTCGTGTCGACGAACGTCACCTCGAGATGGTTGCTGAGCGGCCGCTGCAGATGCTTCACGTGCTTCGGCGATCCCTTCACCGCCTTGATCTTGTACCCGCGCAGGTGGGTGATCGCGTCGACGACGACGTCACCGTCCAGGGCGACCGGCACGAAGAAGTCGCCGGCGGCCTTCGCGTCAAGCTCAGATCCTCGAAGTCGTCCTCGAGATGGATGCCGTCGATCGGCGTGAACTTCGTCGCGGCCTTCGGCGTCTTGGCCTTGTACGAGAGTAAATGGTCGGCGGGCGCGCCGGGCGGGCTGATCGCCTGCGCGGTCATCATTGCGAAGAGTGCCGTGGCGAGAGCGACGAGAAAGGTGAGGCGAAGCGTGGGTGACGACATGGGTGCTCCTCCCCGTGAGCAGACGACGAAGGGCGTTTAGCGTACTCGCTGCCTGTTGCATACCGCGCTAGCGAACGGCTGCGGAGGAGAATGATCGCTGCCGATGCCGGCGAAGCTCATTGCGTCACTCCGGACGGCGAGAACGCAAACCTCCTGCAAACCCTCTACGAAAAGTAGACTGAAGTATCCGGAATTTAGAGTGATCCCAGGGGGAATCGAACCCCCGTTTGCGACGTGAGAGGCCGCCGTCCTAACCGCTAGACGATGGGACCAAGGACCCGGATCGTGGCGGGGCGCCTCGCGGCGCCTCGCCCTTGTCGCCGCGTGGGAGCTGAGGAGGCAGGACTCGAACCTGCAATAACCTGATCCAGAGTCAGGTGGCTTACCAATTTGCCCACTCCTCAACGCGGCTCCCGCCGACCGAAATCGCCGGGAACGACAGCGACGAAGTGTACCGATCCAGACCCGGCCGGTCAAGAAAACGGGCGAGCCGTACACGCAGCGCGACGGCGCGGCGACGTGGTAAGGAGTAGCCGATGGAATTGAATCCGTGGATGGCGAGCCTCGTCCGTGCCATGAGCCGCTTGCACAACGGTCTCTACCGCACCCTTGGCGGCGCGGGCTTCATGAACCGCAACACGCTCATCCTCACGACGAGCGGCCGCAAGACTGGGCGCGAGTCGTCGACGCCGCTGCTCTACGTCGAGGACGGCGGACGCCTCTACATCGTCGGATCGTTCGACGGCAGCGACACGCCGCCGGGCTGGTATCGGAATCTCGTCGCGCATCCCGAGGTGAAGGTGGAGCTGGCGGGCGCAACGCGCCGCTACCGGGCGCGCACGCTCGGCGCCGACGAGGCGAGGCCGATCTGGCCGAAGCTGCTCGCGATCTACCCGGCTTACGAGAGCTACCAAAAGAAGACGACGCGCGTGATTCCGGTGATCGAGCTGGCGCCGCTCGCCACTTGATGGCCGGTGTGCGAGCGGCGCTCGCCGTCGTCGCGCTGACGGTCACGATCGGCCTTCCTCGGTTCGCGGCGCGTACCCCCGATTCGTACGGCTACGTGCAGCTCGCCCGCTACCTCCGCGGCGAGGTCGGGCGGGAGGAGCTGGTGACACCGTACGCGTACCGCGTGCTGACGCCGTTCATCGCCGCGCATCTGCCGTGGCGCGATCCGAGTCTGAGCCTCGCGCTGATAAACGTGCTCTGCACGATCGCCGCGTACCTGCTGTTCATGCGCTACCTGCGCCGGCTCCTTCCTTCACGCGCCGCCGTCAATCTGGGGATGCTGATCGCCGTCGTGTCGTTCCCGACGTTTGCGTACTCCTCCGAGGTTCTGACCGATCCCGCCGGGTTCCTCGCGCTGATCGCCGCGAGCTCTCTCCTGCTCGAAGAGCGGCCGTACGCCTTCTCCGCGACGGTGTCTCTCGGCATTCTCGCGCGCGACTCCGTGGTCGTCATGGTCGCGGTCTTCCTCCTCTACCAAGCGCTGCGCGAGCGCCGAATGCGCGGGCCGTGGCCATGGATCACGTCTCTCGTCGTTGCCCTGCCCCCGCTCGTCACCTTGCTCGCGGTACGAAGGTACTTTTCGGACTTGCCGAACGTCACGGGGATGCCGTCCTTGCACCAGGTATGGTCGAACCTGCGAAACCCGCTTCGGTGCGCGAGCGTGCTGCTCACGGTCGGACCGCCGGGGCTGCTGTTGGTTGCCGGCTGGCGTCAGAGAGGCCGCGCGGCCTTCGCCGTGCTGCCGCGCCGCGAGCTCGGACTGCTCGCGGCCCTGACGGCGGTCGGTGTGCTCTTCGGCCTCTACAGCGTCGTCGCGTTCGTGATGAGCGGACGCTACGTTTGGCTGACCTACCCGGGGCTGATCCCGCTCGCCGTCGTCGCAGGCAGGGACACGTTCGTGGCGCGACGGCTCACGACGGCCGCGAACACGCTGTTCGGACCGTGACGGGGACATCAGCTGCCACCTCGGCGCACGCGGCGAGCACCTGATCGACCCACGCCGACCAGGTCGCGCGCGCGGCGACGCTGCGGCCGGCGCCGACGAGCGTGCGGCGACGCTCCGGATCGCTGAGAACCGCGTGCAGCGCCGCGGCGAAGTGCGCCGGCTCGTCGGGTGGCACGAGCTCGGCGGCATCGCCGCACACCTCGATGAGCGCGGGCAGCCGCGACGCCACCACCGGGCAGCCGACGGCCATCGCCTCGAGTGCGACGAGCGAGCTACCCTCGGCGCGCGTCGGATGCGCGAGCACGTCCGCGGCTCGGTAGTACCGGACGAGATCCTCGACATCGACCTCGCCGGCATAGCTGACGGCGGACGCGAGGCCGCGCACCGCGAGCGTGCGGCGGACCTCGGGAGTCACCTCGCGTCCGACGCAGACGAGGCGTGCGTCGGGAATCCGCTCACGCAGGCTCGTGAAAGCCGTGAGCAGGAACGCCTCGTTCTTCCGCGGCTCGCGTGCCGCGACGTTGAGGACGATCGGTACCCCAGGTTCGAGCGCCAAGGCGCGGCGCGCCGCGGCCCGATCGCCGGGCCGAAAGATACGGTGGTCGACACCGGGCTCCGCCACGCGCACCCGCTCGGGGGCGATGCCGAGATCGTCGATCAGGTGCGCGCGTGTCGCGCGCGAGACGGCGAGCAGCAGGCTTGCGTGCCGGATTGCCGGTCCCTTCAGCATGCGACTCAAAGCAACCCGTAGATGGCCGATCATCGTGCCCCAGCCTCCGACCAGGGGAGGAGGGACCAGCGAATGGAGATCGTGGACGACGACGACGCGCGGTCCGGGTCCGCCGAACCACCCGACGTGCGCGTTGGCTTGGTCGAGCACCAGACGCACGCCCGGTCCACGCGCCCGTGCCGCCCGCATGGGGTAGAGAAGGTAGCGTACGGCGCCGAGGCTCCACACGCGGGCGGTCATCGTGCCGCGTCGGCGCCCGGGCAGTCGACAGGTGATGCGACGTGAGGCGACGCCGTGCTCGGCGAGCCCGGCCGCGAGCGCCGCCGCGTACGCCCGCATGCTGTACGGCGTGCCGTTCTCGATGCCGGCGATCACCCAGAGTGGGTGCGGCTCGGGGCTGCGCATCCACGCACCGCCATCGGTGCGCTCGGCATGCGGGCGAGGCATCGTCATCATTGCACCAACCCCAGAGCGGTGCAGAGGCGCCGCAGGCGTTGTAGGAATCGCATCCCCCGTGACGAGCGTAGTAGGCGCGGGACGCGCGCCGGCATCGCCACGGTCGTCGCCGCCGCATACGCTCTCCGCATTGCGAGCAGCTCCACGTCGTCGGCGAACGGCTCGAGCTTGAAGAGCAGCGTCGCGCAATCGAGCCAGCGCGCGATCCGATGCTTCCATCCGGGTGCGCCCGCCACCACGACGAGATTGTCGAGGTCGACGAGCGAGAAACCGCGGCCACGCTCCCAGAAGAGATTGCTGGGCGCGAGATCGAGGTGGAACACGCCGTGTTCGTGGAGGCGGACGACGAGCGCCACGAGCTCCGCGAGCACTGATGCGCGCTGCTCGCGGGTGAGGACGCCCGCCGCGAGCAGCTCGCGCACCGGTCGGCGGTCCTGCACCGCGTCGGTAATCACGCACTCACCGACCCGGCGACCGCCGCGCACGATCTCGAGGGCGGCGCGCACCCGCGGGGTCGCGACGCCACAGCGCGCAAGCAGATCGGCGGCGTCCCAGCAGCGCGTCGACGCGGGCCCGATGAGCGCGCCGAGCGTCGCCTCGCTGAGGCGCCCGCGGGTATCGTACTGCTTCACGTATGCGCCAGAGCCGCGGACCTCATCCAGCCGGTAGACGGCGCGGTCACGGGCGCGCTGGATGAGCCGCAGCTCCGCTGCCGCGCCGACGTGCAAGGCGGCGGCGAGCGCCGCCCAGCGCTCGGGACTCTCACCGATGGCGACGTGGCCGCGTACGTCGCCCACGCGTAGCGGTCGGCGCTCGGGATGGGAATCGCGGAAGTAGCGCGCGATCACGGGTGCGGGCGAGCGGCCGGTCACCGCGTCCCAACAGCCCCGCGTCTTCATGGCGACCGCGCGCAGGTTGCCGCGCGGCGCCTCGCGGAGCGCCGCGAGCGGCAGCGCCAGCGCCAGCGCAACCCATGTCCGCAGTCGCTGGTGCCAGCGGCCGTGGTCACGCGCGAAGAGGATCGTGTTCCGCGCCGTGAAGTACGCGCGTCCCGGCACGTAGCTCCCGTCGGTGCTCGCCGAGCCCTGGTGGCGGACACGTACCGTCGGTACGAGGAGCGTCCGCCAACCGGCGCGAGCCGCGCGCAGACAAAGATCGGTGTCCTGATAGACCATGAAGTAGCGTGGGTCGAGGAGCCCGACGCGATCGAGCACGCGCCGATCGATGAGCGCGCAGCACCCCGAGACGTAGTCGACGACGATCGGTGTCGTCCCGGGCGGCACGATGCCTGCACCCCGCGTCGCCGCGACCTCGCGGAACACCAGGCGACCGACGCCTCCCCACACTCGTTCCGGATCGTCGCGGAAGACGATCAATGGGCCGGCGATTCCGGCCTGCGCGTCGCCGTCGAGCGCGGTACGCAGACACGTGAGCGCGTCGGGCGGTAGCTCGGCGTCGTCGTCGAGAAGGAGGATGTAGCGCACGGCGGCGTCGGCGAGGAGCCGCCGCAGGCCAGTGTTCCGGCCCTCGGCGACGCCGCGGTTCTCCGGCAGCCGCAGCAGCTCGATGTCCGAATGCGCCGCCGCGATTTCACCGGCGAGGTTGCCGCTCGAGCCATTGTCCACGACCAGTATGCGACCGGGAGCCGGAGCCATCGCACGCACGCTCGCGATCGCGTCGTGACAGGTCGCGTGCCCGTTCCAGGTGACGATGAGCGCGGCCACCTCGCGCTCGCGCGCCGGTGTCGCGACGGCGGGCGCCGCGGCAGGGTCGTCGGGACGACTGTGCAGACCGGGGGCGGTCACGGCGGTGCTTTATAGCGGCGGGTGCGTCACCGCCGCAACCCGAGCTGTCGGCCGTCCGGACGGCGCTGGGAGCGTCGCGGCCGTTGCCGGCGGCGCCTCTTCATGTACGATGCTCCGATGGCGAACGATGCGCCGCCTCCGGTTGCGAACTTCATCCGCACGATCATCACCGAGGATCTGCGGGCGGGGAAGCGCACGCGCGTCGTGACGCGCTTTCCGCCAGAGCCGAACGGCTACCTGCACATCGGCCACGCGAAGAGCATCTGCCTGAACTTCGGGCTCGCGCGTGAGTTCGGCGGCGTCTGCCACCTGCGCTTCGACGACACCAACCCGACGACCGAGGACGTCGAGTACGTCGACTCGATCCAGACCGACGTGCGCTGGCTCGGCTTCGACTGGGGCGCCAACCTCTTCTACGCCTCCGACTACTTCGAGCGACTCTACGAGTACGCGATGCAGCTCATCAAGGACGGTAAGGCGTACGTCGACAGCCTCTCGGCCGACGAGATCCGCGCCCATCGCGGCACGCTCACCGAGCCGGGACGCGACAGCCCGTACCGCTCGCGTTCCGTCGAGGAGAGCCTCGACCTCTTCACGCGCATGCGCGCCGGCGAGTTCGCCGACGGCACGCACGTCCTGCGCGCCAAGATCGACATGGCGTCGCCGAACCTCACACTCCGCGACCCGACGCTCTACCGGATCCGTCACGCGTCGCACCATCGCACCGGCGACCGCTGGTGCATCTACCCGCTCTACGACTTCACCCACTGCCTCTCGGACGCGACCGAAGGCATCACGCACTCGATTTGCACGCTCGAGTTCGAGAACAACCGCCCGCTCTACGATTGGGTGCTCGATCAGCTGCCGGTGCCGTGCCATCCGCAGCAGATCGAGTTCGCGCGCCTCAACTTGACCTACACGGTGATGAGCAAGCGGAAGCTCCTGAAGCTCGTCGAGGGCGGCTACGTCACCGGCTGGGACGATCCCCGCATGCCGACGATCTCCGGCATGCGGCGGCGCGGCTACACGCCGGAGGCGCTGCGCGACTTCTGCGAAAAGATCGGCGTCGCCAAGCGCGACAGCACCGTCGACGTCGCGATGCTCGAGCACAGCATCCGCGAGGACCTGAACGCGCGCGCGCCGCGCGTGATGGCGGTGCTGCGCCCGCTGCGCGTCGTCCTCGAGAACTATCCGGATGGCCAGGTCGAGGAGATCGAGGCCGTCAACAATCCGGAGGATGCGGCGGCGGGTACGCGCATGCTGCCGTTCTCGCGCGTCCTCTACGTCGAGCGTGACGACTTCCGCGAAGAGCCGCCGCCGAAGTTTTTTCGCCTCGCGCCCGGACGCGAGGTGCGCCTGCGCTACGCTTACATCATCAAATGCGTCGGCGTCGTGAAGGACGCGAGCGGTGAGGTCGTCGAGCTGCGCTGCACCTACGACGCCGAGACGCGGAGCGGCTCACCCGCGAGCACGCGCAAGGTGAAGGCGACGTTGCACTGGGTCTCGGCGCCGCACGCGATCGACGCCGAGGTGCGGCTCTACGATCGCCTCTTCACGGTCGAGGATCCCGAGGCCGGCAAGGACGGCGCCGACTACCTGGCGCTCCTCAACCCGGGTGCGCTCGAGCGCGTCACCGGCACCAAGCTCGAGCCGAGCCTCGCCGGCGTCGCACCCGGCGCCCGCTACCAGTTCGAGCGCCAGGGCTACTTCTGCGTCGACCCCGACTCGCGCGCCGGCGCGCTCGTCTTCAACCGCACCGTCTCGCTGCGCGATACCTGGGCGAAGATCGAGCAAGCCGGCGCCGGCAGGCGCTAGCGAAGCGTCGCCAGCGCGGCGTCGAGCCGGGCGAGGGTGCGCTCGCGGCCGAGGACGTGGAGCACCTCGAAGATCCCCGGGCTCGCCGCCGTTCCGGTGACCGCGACGCGGACCGGCTGCGCGAGTTTCCCGAGCTTCAAGCCGTGCTGCGCCAGCACCGCCTCGAACGCGCGCTCGAGCGACGCCACCGTCCACGCGTCGAGGGTGGCGCAGGCGTCGCGTAGCGACCGGAGCGCCGGCGCGATCTCCGGCTTGAGGAACTTCGCGGCGGCGGCGGGGTCGAGCGCGACGTGAGCGGTCAAGTAGAAATGCGCCTGCTCGACGAGATCGACGAGCGTCTTGGCGCGCTCCTGCAGCGTCGCCAGCGCCTGCGCGAGCCAGGCGTCGTCGCCGGGAACGGCGAGGCCCGCGCGGGCGATGAACGGCCGCGCCGCGGCGGCGAGGTCGGCGGGTGCCAGCGCGCGCAGGTAGTGCGAGTTCAGCCACAGCATCTTCTCGTAGTCGAAGACGCCGGCGGACTTGCCGATCGCCTCGAGGTTGAACTTCTCGATGAGCTCGGCGCGGCTGAAGATCTCTTGATCGCCGTGCGACCAGCCGAGGCGGACGAGATAGTTGCAGACGGCGTCGGGAAGGAAGCCCATGTCGCGATACGCCGTCACCGCCATCGCGCCGTGACGCTTGCTCAAGCGCGCCTTGTCGGTACCGAGGATGAGCGGCACGTGGCCGAAGGCGGGGAGGGCGGCGCCGAGCGCCTGGTAGAGGAGGATCTGTCGCGGCGTGTTCGCGAGGTGATCGTCGCCGCGGAGCACGTGCGTGATGCGCATCTCGGTGTCGTCGACGACGACGCAGAAGTTGTACGTCGGCGTGCCGTCGGTGCGGAGGATGATGAGGTCGTCGAACTCGGCGTTCTGGAAGACGACGCGTCCCTTGACGATGTCGTCGATCACCGTCTCGCCGTCCTTCGGGCTGCGGAAACGCACGGTGTGCGGCCGGCTGGCGCCGTCGCCCGCCGGCAGATCGCGGCAGGTGCCGTCGTAGGCGGGTTTCCGTCCGGCGGCGAGGGCCGCCCGGCGCTTCGCGTCGAGTTCCTCGGTCGTGCAGTAGCAGCGATACGCCTTTCCGGCGGTGAGCAGGCGGTCGACCTCGGCGACGTACGTCGCGGTGCGACGGCTCTGGAAAAATGGGCCTTCGTCCCACGTGATTTGCAGCCACTCGAGGCTCTCGAGGATGGCGGCGATCGACGCGTCGGTGGAGCGTTCGCGGTCGGTGTCCTCGATGCGCAGCACGAACGTGCCACCGTGACGCCGCGCGTATAGATGACTAAAGAGCGCCGTCCGTGCTCCGCCGATGTGAAGGTAGCCGCTCGGGCTCGGGGCGAAGCGAGTTCTAGGTAGAGACGAAATCGTCACTGTGTCAAAATTATCGCAGTCCCATGGCGGGAATTCGGATCGGGAGGCGCGCACGGGGGCGCGGCGCCGCCAGCGTTGCCAGGATCTTAGCCCTGCGTCGGGCGTCTATAGCCTGTATCCACCCCCACGGCTAGCGGCATAGCTCTTGCTGATCTTCGAGGATCGGGACGCGATGTCTTCACTCATTGACAGGACCGAAACACACGCGCGCTATCGGCGCGGAGCTGCGCCTGGTATGGTCGGAATTCTGCCGCTCGGTCTCCCCGCCCCCGACCCCCGCAGCGCACGCGTTGTTCACGAAAGGCGGCACCCATGAAGAAAAAGATTCTGGTCGTCGAGGATAACGAAGACAACCGGCGCATTCTGGTCTATCGGCTGCGCAAGATCGGCGACTTCGAGATCATCGAGGCGCAGAACGGCCTCGAAGCGATCGAGATGACCGAGAAGCACCAGCCCGACCTCATCTTCATGGACCTGAAGATGCCCGTCATGGACGGTTGGGAGGCGACCAAGCGCATCCGCGTCAGCGAGGGCGGCCGGCGCGTCGCGATCATCGCGCTCACCGCGCAGGCGATGGCCGGCGACGAGCAGAAGGCGCTCGCGATCGGCTGCGACGACTATCTCGCCAAACCCGTCGTCGATCCCGAGATGGTGCGTGAGAAGGTCGAGCGACTGCTGAAGAAGTACGGGCCGACGCTCGCCGCCGTTCACTGAGAGAGAGCCGAAGCATTTCGCGCGTTGCGCGCACGACGCCCCGGAAGTTTTCCGGGGCGTTTTTGTTTGTGGCTCGGCTTGACGCTCGGGACCGAGCCCGATAGCCACGCCGCATGGGCACTCTCGACGGCAAGATCGCGCTCATCACCGGAGGTACGGGTGCCCTCGGCCGGGTCGTGAGCGCTGCGTTCGTTGCCGCCGGCGCGCGCATCGTCGTCACCTACGTCGCCGATCACGAGCTTCCGGGCTTCGAGGCCGCCGTTTCGAAGGAGCGCCGCGAGATCGCGCAGGTCGAGCTCACGAGCCGCGCCGCGATCGACGCCTTGGTGGCGCGCATCGTCGCGACCCACGGTCACCTCGACGTGCTGCTCAACCTTGCCGGCGGTTTTGGGGCCGGGCCGATCACCGAGACCAATGAGCACGAGCTCGATCGCCTCTTCGCCATGAACGTGAAGACCGCGTTTCTTTGCACCCAGGCCGTCCTGCCGACGATGATCCGCCAGCGGCGCGGCCGCATCGTCAACGTCACGTCGCGGCCGGCGCTCATCGGCGGCGCCGGCGTGAGCGCCTACGCGATCACCAAGGCCGGGGTCGCCGCGCTCACACGCGCCGCCGCCGACGAGGTGCGCGAGCACGGTGTCACCGTGAACGCGATCGCGCCCAGCACCATCGACACGCCGGCGAATCGCGCCGCGATGCCGAAGGTCGATCCCGCCCGCTGGGTGAAGCCCGAGGAGATCGCGGCGACGCTCGTCTTCCTCGCGAGCGACGCCGCCGCCGCGACCAGCGGCGCGATCATCCCCGTCTACGCGCGGGCCTGATCGCCGATGCGCGCGCCATCCACCGCGTCGCGTCCGCGGCGCGGGTTTCTCGTCCCGGGCTCCGCGCTACTCGCGATCGCGATGATGGGTGCCACCCCCGTCCGTACTCCGCCGCCGACCCCGACGCCCGTCCCCGAACCGCCACCTGCCTTCGGGCGCGTCGTCTACCGCGCCAGCAAGGCGGGATCGTTCGAGTCGCTCGGTGTCCCCGTCATCGCCTGCCGCCATCGCGACCCCGTACCGCGGGCGATCGGCGTCGAGTTCTTCGATCGCCTCGGCAAGAAGGTGCTCCTCTTCGGCATGAACATCGTCCCGAAGGTGCCGCGCGGCAAGAAGGTCGTCTTCGTCTCCGACGCGACCTACTTTCCCAAGCGCGACGTCGTCGACGTCCGCGTCGGTCACTTCGGGGACGGCACCGCCCGCATCGTCTCCGACGCGCGCATCATTCATTGCATGGCGCGCATGCGCTTCGATTCCGGCGCGCTGAATCCGTCGTACTGGCGCAGCATGGGCCTCTACCGCGAAGGCGTTGGCGTGACACCGGTGCCCGTCGACTGGTGAGCGCCGCGTACGAGCGTGTGCGGCGGGCCGAACAAGCGCTGGCCGTCTTTCGATTCGAGTAGCGCGATCAGCGCAGCGCCGCTGCCCATTGTGACGTCGACGTCGGCGTACGGCCCGTCGCCGCTCACCCGGCCGGAAACTCTGCCGGCATTGATCAGCGCCGCCAAGCGCGTGTGGTCGAGCGTGTAGAGCTGCAGGCGATCGCGTCCCGCCAGCGTGTAGCGCGCGATGACCCAGCCGCGGCGCTCGCCGCCCGTCGTCTGGTAGCGAACGCTGAGAAACCCATGCCGCCCGCCTCGCGTGCTGATACCCGCGTACTCGACCGTCTTCCAGCGCTGATCTCGCGTCTCCTCGACCGTCATGAGCTGAACGCCGTGACCGGCGTCGTCACCCGGCCCGACGAAGAGCAGCAACGGCCCGTCCCCGGAAGCGGCGCGCCAGACGCCCTGCAAGCGCGCGTCGAACTCCGAGTTCTTCTCGTCGCCGGCAGGATGGTCCGAAAGCGGAACGCAGGACGCGAGCCCGATAAGAGCGAGCGTCAGCAGGAACGTGCGCATGGTCGCCTCCCATAGGTGGAGCGCAGCCCACCGGCAAGGGCGCGTCTCCCCATCGCGCATCGTGCACGGAAGTTGCCCTTCGGCGGAGGACTGCGTAGTCTCCTGCGCGCGGGCCGTTAGCTCAGGTGGTAGAGCAGCTGCCTTTTAAGCAGCGGGTCGCTGGTTCGAGTCCAGCACGGCCCATCCTTCGCAAGCGCCCGAAGTTCCTCAGGGACGCTCATGGCCGGCGACGCCGAAATCGGCGCGTCGGCCCCAAAGTCACCACCCCCCCCATCAACTGTACCAGTGGTGTAGGTCGGATCGTCGAGACTATCGATCGCGGCCTTGTTCCCCTTTGGGAGCCACTTGCCGTAGGTGTCGACGGTCATGGCGATGCTCTTGTGGCCAAGCTGCGCCTGGACGTACGCGGGCGACTTGCCGTCGGCGAGGAGGATCGAGGCGAAGGTGTGGCGGAGGCAGTGCGGCGTGAAGTGGGGTGGCAGGTTGGCGTGCTTCAACACGCGTGCAAACGCGCGGCGGACATTGTGCGGGTCGCGCGGGCCGCCGGTCCGTTCCGGAAACAGCCAGAGGCGCTGGTCGGCGGTCGCGCCGGCGCACAAGGCTGCGGCTCGCCGCGCGATGACGAGGGAGCGGAGGGTGTCCGCAAGTTGCTGCGACATGTCGACGATGCGCACCTCGCCGGTCTTCGGCGTATCGATACCCCGGCCGTCATCCGAAAGCGCCCGGGCAATCGTGAGTTCGCGGCTGACGAAGTCGAGGTCCCCATCGTCGTGTAACCCAATCTGCAGAGCCAAGCTCTCGCCGAGCCGCATGCCGGTGCGGGCGAGCGTGAGGAGAAGGGGATACCACCGCCGCTCGCGCGTCTGCGCCGTCGCCAGGAAGGTCGCGAGCTGCGCACGAGTCATCGCCTTGGTACGAACGGCCTGCTGTCGATCCGCCTTCGACGGGGTGAGGCCGAGCGCTCGGCCGAGCTTCGCAATCGGATTCGCGACCAGCACTTCGTCATCGACCGCCGCCGAAAGCATCGCACGGAGCGTCCGGTAGATGATGCTGACCGTTCCGGCGTCGAGCCCGGACCGGAGTTTCGCGAGGAGGAAGTCCTTCACGTTGGCGCGACCGAGCTCGCGCAGTGGTACGGTATCGAAGCGCGGCTCGACGTGCAGCCGCAGGATGTCATCGTAGAGGTGGAGCGTGCGGCGTTTGCGTTCGCCGGCCTGCACGAGGGCTTCCACCTGCCCGAGCCAGTGTTGCGCGTACCCGGCGACGCTGATCTTCGGATCGACCACCGCGTGTCGTTTCTGGCGGGCCTGTGGGATCGTCTTGGCGAGGAAGCTGTCGGCCGCTTCGCGCGCATCGTTGCCTGTCCCGAAGAACTTGACGTGTTGGGTGCGCATGCCGTCACGCCAGACGACCGCCCATTGTCCTCGCCGCTTGGTCACGCTCGCCATGGTCAGGAAGTCCGCTTACGAGTTCTCGCGCGTGTCGTTGCGTGACGTGTCGTCAGTGCTGGGAGTAGGCGGGCGACGCGGGCGGCGAGGTCTGGTGAGGCCTTCGACTCGATCTCGGCGAGGACGCGGACGAACCGTCCGGTGAGCTCCGAGATCGGTCGCTCGTTCCGCTCCCAGCGCGCCACCGACGTCGCGGTGACGCCCAGGCGATGGGCGAGTCTCGCCTGACTCAATTTGAGAGTCTTGCGGCGTAGACGCCTGAATTCCTCGCCGACCACGGCTCGTTCTGTACCCTCGGTACAGGCCGTCGTCAAGGCTGGCGACGCGGACTCGCGCGACCCACGCGCGGTAATCCTCCAGTCGGATGCGGCGGTATTTGCCGAAGGGCACGCTCGCTAGTTCGCCGCGTCGTACGAGATCCGAAACGTATGCCACCGTCGGCCGTTGGATGTCGGACGCCGGCGGTGGCGTCCTTGCGGTAAGGAGATCGGCAACCTGTTGGTACGACAGGAGCGCGTCGCTATCGGCCGGGGTGATTGTTGCGAGTCGTACGTCGATCCGTTCAGCGACCTTGGCTGCGATTCGGTCGGCGAGCGCGTCAACGAGCTGGTCGAGCGCAGGGCCGACCAGCGCGTCGGGAGTCGGCCACGAATCGATTAGGAGGCGAGGGCGCAGCGCACTCATCGCGCGGCCTCACTCCGTGCGCGCGGCGAGTACGAATGTGAAGAGGGGCTGCGCTGTGGTGTTGCCGAGACGGCCCTCTCCATGAGCTCGCGTATCGCTTGGCTCAAGCGCTCACGCACGGCAGGCTCCCCCCGGCGCGTTCGCGTCATCGGCTCCGATGCTCGCGCGCGGCGTCACGAGACGGCTCCACGCGTGCGCGGCAACCAGGCGGCCAGCAACGTATCCGGAACCGCCCTGGTGCGGCGAAGATGCAGGCGATCGCCACGTCGAGACATGGGTGACGCCGTGGCGGTACATTTTGGTGAGAAAAACAACGGCTGGCATCATCGCTCGACCTTGTCGTTGCTTCCGGCGTCTTCGTCAGGGCTCGCCGCCGACCGGTCAGCCGGGAAGAAAACTTCCTCAGGCGGATCCGTAACACCTACGGCGCTGCCATTGCCGCCACTACTGCCACCCCTAGAGGAGTGTGGCAGTTGGTGGCAGTCATCTTGGTCGCTGTCATCACTGCCATTGGCAGCGATCTGGCGGTGATGGCAGCGATCGCGACCTTTGTCGGCAATGCGGTAGAGAGCGCCCTTGCCCTCGCCGAGCTTCACCACGTAGTCGCCCTTGACGAGCTCCGTGCGAACCCGCGCGAATGAGCGCTCGGCGACCTCGGAGCTCTCCTGCCACGCGCTATAGGTCGCGCCGTCTCGCCGGGAGCGCAGCGCGGCGAGGGCCTTCTCGGCGTTTGTGGATAAGCCGGCGTGGGTCTCCGACTTACCGGTCTTTCTCGGGGGTGGGGCTGGATCGAGAACGCAGGATGACCGGCCATCGTCGAGTTCCTGCACGCACAGGCGAAGGGCAAAGTCCGCGAATTGAGGCAGGTCCCGCTGTTTCGTGTTCGAGACGACGATCACGTCGCCCTGCCTCTTGAGCGCGATCTCAGTGTCGGCAGCGGCGCGAAGCGCGGAGCTGCCGCGGGCCCGACCGAGCGCAACATGACCTTGGTGGTGGAGAATCCATACGGTTGCGCCGAGCTCGGTGACGAAACGCTGCAGGGCGGCGAGGGCACGGCCGACGTCTCGCGCCTTGTCCTCGTCGTGGCCGCCGACCGCGAGGCATGCCGACCAGGTGTCGATGACGATCAAGACCGGCGCGTGGGGCCACTGGAGAAGTTCCTGCAGCAGATTCTCGAAGTCTGCCCCGAGCGGATCGAGTGGCTGCAAGAGAAACTTCATCCTGAGCAGCGGCTCCTCTCCGCAATGACGGGTCATCCAGGCGCGGACCCGGTCTTTGAGCCCCGCTTGCCCTTCTGCGGCGAGGTAGAGGATCGGTCCCGGCTTCACGGCTCGTCCCTGCCAAGGTTCTCCCATGGTAATGGCGCAGCTCACGTCGAGGGCGAGGAACGTCTTCCCAGCGCCGCTGTCGGCGTGGACGACGACCACTCCGCGGGTGGGACAGATGCCGTGGATCAACGCTTCCGGATCCGCTTGGTTCAGCAGGTCCTGGGCATCAAGAATCTTGAGAGGCGAGCTGGATGACGCATCATCGATCGTGTCGTCTAACAGGTCTTGATTTGCCACCCGTGCAACACCTTTCGACGCTCCCGCTTGATCGACATGCTCATCGGACACTCTCGTCAGCGTTCGGTTCGTTGTGTCGCCCATGCGGCTGCGCAGACCTTCCGCCACTGCGTGCGCATAGTTGCGTACCGTCTGGCGGCGCTCATGCCTGTCGTGGAACCGGTCCGCGGGGTGCCGCTGGAGTGCACGCTCGAATGCCGTGCGGGCGGCGAGATCGATCGCCGTCATGTCGAAGACTTCCTCGATGTGAATCTGCTTCTCGTCATCGTTGCCGAGGGCAAGCGCCTCGACACCATCGTGTTTAGGGTTTCGCATCTGACGTGGTGTCCGAATGGTTGACCACTTCCCATCCGAGCAGCGCACGCAGGCGCTCTACTTCCGCCGGCGCGAATTGTCGCCAGCCTCGGAAATCCCGTACCGCGCGGATCAATCCGAGCCGTTCATACCTTCGGATCGTCTTCGGACTGACGCCAGTCGCTTCGGCGAGGACCTTCGTGGTGATCGGCTTGTCCATGGCGGGACCATGTAGGTCACACGTGGACCCGCATGAGCAATCAACAAAAGTCGGCGAGACCTGGTCTCGGCGGCTTTTGATCAGCTCGGCGGATACGCGCGCCGGTCCCGCCGTTGGTAGGTCACGCGCACATGCAAAGCCGTCAGGCCGCGAAAACGTTCTGGGTGCCACGCGCCCAGTAACTTGGCGGTGATCCCGAACGCCTCCCCAATGCCAATCGCGTGCTTCGAAAGAACCTGGGCCACGCGGATTCTGACGTCGCGGACCAATGGCGTCTTCGTCTGATGCAGCAGGTGTCTGGTTGCGACGACGAACCGATCGATCGCATCCGTTGCCGTGGTCAGCAGGCTGACCCGGTCGTCGACTCCGAGATTGATCAGCTCCGTCAAGTCGCGGTCGAGCTCTAGGGTCACTGCCCTTTGCGCGTAGCCTTTCAATATGCTTTTCTGTTGGCCGATCCTCCGCTTGGCAACGGGCATTGCGAGCGCCGCTTCGCGTTGGAGCTCCTGCTGCGCCATCAGGAGTGCCGCGAGCAATTCGTCGCGGGGTACGCCCCGACGTGCAAGGTCCTGCAGTTGAGGTTCAACGCGTGGGATCCTGTCGAGAAGCCTCATTAGGGCGTTGAACGCAGAGAAGCGGCGCCTCCTAAACACGGCCACCATGAGCTTCTCTTCCATCTCGGTGAAGCCTAGTCCGTCGAAGAGGAGGGCCGTTGCACGTTCCATCATCTCCTGGATCTCTGGGTGCTGTGAGGCAATTGTATCTGATGGGTCTGGCGTGAGACGAACGAGACGTCGCCGTCTCTCCTCGGACACGTCACCGAAGACCACTCTGTCGGAGAACTTTGCAACGGCGATGTTGTGGGGATCGCCGGCTCTCTGGGTAGAAACTTCTGGCTTCTCACGGCGCTGTGACTCTCGTCGCTTTTTCGGCGGCATACCTTCCCCAGGGTTGCCCAAGCATGCCCCATTTCTCAAATCTTCGCGACGATTCGGGCGGCCGTCGTCTGTTCGATGACCGCTGTTCTTTGGTAGGATCGCGAATGGTCTACGTACGAACGCGAGGGGGGCGCGGTGGACGATGCGCTGAATGAAAGGCCGGCTCAGACCCAGGAAGCAGAAATCGTTACACTGCCATCAAAGAAAGCGCGTTCGAATCGTACGGACGCTGTTCGCTCGACCGGACCTCGATCGATAGAGGGCAAAGCACGCAGCCGCTGGAACGCCGTTCGACACGGCATCCTCGCGCGCGCGACACCGATTGCGGAAGGCGGCGCACGCGAGAACGTCCTCGAATTCCAGTACCTTTTGGCGCAGCTTCGGCGTGACCTGCAGCCTGGGACCGCGCTTGAAGAGATGCTGATCGAGCGCATTGCGTCCTGCTACTGGCGCCTCGGCCGGGTGGTGCGCGCCGAGACGGCCGCGATTCAGGCGCGAGTCGAGGACCTGTTGGTAGACGATGAAGTGGATACCCGCCGGCGTGTTTTCGAGCTCGATGATGAAGGGACGGAACCTGCAGATCGAGTGCAGGATCTACCAGGCGTCGACTCAATCCTTGCGATGATCCGCTTCGCGCGCGACCAGATCGAAGGCGTCGGATATCTCATCGATGAAGAACTCGAACGATTCAGTCACATCGTCGGGTACGTCATTCCAGGTATGGAGAAGCCACAGCCCCGGTTGTCAAACGTAGCGGAGCAAGAGCGGAAGGCAGCGGCCCTTCAGGCGCTCGGGGATCTCGAGGAGGACCTTATTGAGAGCTGCATAAAGAATGCAACGCTCAGGGCAAAAAAAGAGGCAAGTCCGACTGGGTGATGCAGCTGCGGAGAAGGGCCGGGTCCGCACGAACCTCCTCGAGCGACCAGAGCAGATCGACCACCAACTCGGTGAGCGCGTCGGGCCGCCCGTTGGCGAGCGCGCGCTTCGTGTGGGCCCAGACGCCTTCGTCCGGATTGAGCTCGGGCGCGTACGCCGGGAAGTACTCGAGGTGCAGCCGTGCGTGGCGCGTGCAGAGCCGACGCAGCGGCGCCGCGGTATGGATGCCGGCGTTGTCGAGCAGCACGACGACGTGGCCGCGGAGGTGGCGCAGCAGCTGGCGCAGGAAGGCGTACACTTCTTGGTGGCGGATGTTGTGCGAGTGGAAGTCGTAGTAGAGCCCGAGCCGGCGCCGTTGCGGGCTCACCGAGACCGCCGAGATCACCGAGATCTTGTCGCGGCGCGTGCGATGGCGCAGCACGGGGGTGCAGCCGCGCGGCGCCCACGTCTTGAGCACGGACGGGACGAGCAGGAAGCCCGATTCGTCGGCGAACACGAGAGACGCGTTCAGGCGCGCGGTCTTTTTTTTACCTGCGGCCAGCGCACACGCTTCCAGCGGGCGATGGCCGCCTCATCGCGCTCCGCCGCGCGGCGTTCGGGCTTCTGGTGGCTCCAGCCGAGCTGATGGAGGAGCCGCCCGACGTGATCGCGATGGTACGCGACGCCGAACGTGGTCGCGATCAGCGCGGCGATGCGCGCCGTCGTCCAGAGCTCGGTCGGGTACCCGTGCGCCATAGCGCCGCGGAGCAGCAGCCGCACCAGCCGCTCGCGCTGAGGTGGCGTCAGCTTCGGCGGTCGCCCGGGCGACGCACGCACCCGCAACGCGCGCATGCCGCCGCGCTGCCAGGTGTCGCGCCAGCGCAACACCGAGCTCGGGGCGCACGCGACCCGTCGCGCCACCTCATGCAGCGACCACCCCTTCCGCAACCACGCGAGCGCACGCCGTCGCCGCGCTTCCAACACCGCCGCCGACCCTTTGGGACGCATCCTCCCAACCTCCCCACCCAGCCGGCATTGTTGCATTCTTTACGCAGAGGTCAATAACTCGTTTCGTTCACGGCTGGCGGAACGGGATGCTCATGCGGACGCGCGTGCACGACGCATGGTAGCCGTGCCCGAAGAGGCGACAGCGAACCGCCTTCTTCGTTATGAGGGCTCGATCGAGGCACACTTATTCAAGGCCATACATGAGCTTGAGCGCGTGCAGCGTCTGCGAGCAGGAGAGCCCGTGCCGCCGCGGCTCCGTGTGGAAGTAGAAGCTGCGGAATAACGAGAACATCCGTGGGTTCGTTTCGCCCAAAAGCGCGGATGCCGCTTATCAATGTGTGCTCGGCCGCGATCTCGCGGCCAACGGCTCCCGGTGCCTGGGCAGACCGTCCAGAACGAGGTTGACCTCAGAAGCGTCGCCGGCGACCCTTCGCTGATACGGCCGCTGCGTCCTCGACCTCATGCCGGTCGAGGCTCTCGCGATAGCATTCGATGCCTGGCGGGTCACCTCCGAGCACCCGGCGCATGAAGGTTTGCACGCGAGCTCGTGTCGGACATGCCCGCTGCTGCCCTTGCGATTACCGACGCCGCGGCCTAACACGCGACCTGAGCAAAGAATCGACGATGGATATCCGCGAGGTGTACATCGCCCACACGCATCGCGAGTGGTTCGACTTCTTGTCGCGGAACGCCAGCGGGGGCCGCATCGACGAGGTGAATTTCTGGTTCCCGAAGCGACAGGAGCCGCCCAAGCGATTCCAGACAGGCGAGCCAGTCTTCTTCCGACTCGGTGCACCCGAGCGCAGGCTCGTAGGCTACGGCTTCTTCGCGTCATTTCAGCTCCTTCCGCTGGACCTCGTCTGGGATTCGTTCGGCTATCGCAGCGGTGCCCCTGACGAGTCGACCCTCTACCGCCTCCTCGGCCGTGTGACCGACGCGCAAAGGAGGATTCCCGTAGCGTGCACGCTGCTGCTCGACGCGCACTTCTGGCCTGCCGCGCGCTGGATCGACTGGGGCACGTCGCAGAACTACGCGGACAGTGGCATCCAAGGGGGACGCACCGAGAGGGATCCCGCAAGCGTCGATCGATTGCTCACGGAGCTGCAGCGTGACGCGGCCCAAACGCCCGCGGAGCTTCTCGACGAGTTCGAGCCTCTCACCATCGACGAACGCGACAGCCATGTCGTCGCGCAACCGGTTCGCGAGGGGCAGGGCGCATTTCGCTTACGGCTGTTGGACGCCTACGGCGCGTGCGCGATTACGGGAGAGCACACTGAGCCCGTATTGGATGCGGGCCCACATCCAACGCTACTTAGGCCCCAGGAGCAATCACCCACGCGACGGCATCATCATGACGAAGGAATTCCACGCGCTGTTCGACAAGGGGTTGGTAATGATCGAACCACCACGCGCCGACAGCTCTGCCTATCGCGTTCGCGTCTCACGGATGATTCACGAACGCTGGAAGAACGGACGCCGGTACAACGACTTCGACAACCAACCCCTGGTGTCGCTTCCCAGAGACCCGCGACTACATCCGAGCCGAGAGGCTCTTGAGTGGCATCGCTCAAATGTTTTTGAACGCGTGGCTTGAGTCGTAGACGCGCGCGCTGCTCGCGACGCTATCGTTCTCAATCTCTGCGCCTCGTCCGGCGTGCCGGAGAATTTGCGGGAGAATTTGCGGCGTCTGCGACGTTCATGGGTGGGTCAGGGTACCCCCTCGGCCGCTGCGTCGATTCTCGGGCCGTTTTCCCCCGCTTTTGTGTGCGGTGGCCTGATGCTCTCGATGGATCCGCGCGGGAGCAGTTCAGGAGGGGGTGCCGGCACCCCTTCGCAGGACGGCATTGACCTATGTCACGCGCGCGATCGGCGGTCGCAGTTCGGTCGCGCTTCGTGTTGAGGACTGGCGTTGACGGCAAGTTCCGGAGAATTTGCGGCATCTGCGACATCCAGGGGTGAGGGTACTCCCTCGGCGGCTGCGTCGATTTTCGGGCCTCCTCACCCACTTCTACTGCGGCTTTCCGACGCTCTCGATTGATCCGCGCTGTCTGTTCGATCTTGGAGCGATCTTCGGGCGAGCGGTGCCGTTCTCGGGTGGGCTGTCGGAAGCGCGACCTGCGCGTGCAACGACTCCGGATGAGCGTCGCCGACGCCCCTTTCGCGAACCTCCGGTTCTTGCGTTCTTGTCGTTCTGGTGCGACGGCAGACTGCCGAGATGAGCTGACCAGCGCCGTCGGCGCGATGGTTCACGATCGGGCGAGCGGTCGCTTCATCGCGTCAATGCTGCCGTTCCGCGATCGCATAGGAGTAGTCGATGGGGGCCATACGGCGAGGGGTTCTCGTAGTCGGCAGTGGCGTGCTTGCGATGCTGGTCGCGAGATCGGCACGGGCGGAAACGCTGTGGGGCCTTGCGAACATGAACACGCTCGTGCGGTTCGACAGCGCGAGCCCCGGGATCATCGACCACGCCGCGATCGTAACCGGACTCGAGCCGGGCGAGATCATCCAAGGGATCGACTTCCGCCCGGCCACAGGTCAGCTGATGGGGCTCGGCCCGCACGGTGGCGGCGGCAAGCCATTCCTCGCCGTCCGATGAACGATCGCGCCTGTCATGGAGCAGTCCTCGGATCCGCGATGCGCGACGGGACGACTCGCCTGGGCTCCCGGGCGCGGCGAGTGATGGGATCGCGATGAGCAAGCTCTACGAAGCGCTCGAGCGGGCCCAGCTGGACCGGGCGGCCTCCGGCCTGGAGAGGGACCAACGCGGAGCCGATCGACCGCGCATCTCCTCGGGTGCTGCTGGTTGGTGGAAGGGCCTGATCGTCGGAGGTGTCATCGGCTTCCTGGCGGCAGCCCTCAGTGTCCGATATCTGCTCGACGGTCAGGGCAGCGCTGTCCCCGCACGTCCCAGTGGGGAGCAGACCGAGCTGCTTGCAGTGCAGTCGCAGCCCGCCGCCGTAGCGGACGCGCCGCGGGAGCCCACAACTGAGGCTCTGGCGGAGGCAGGTGGCGATCTCTCCTCGGAGGCCCCACCGATCGCCGCCCGCCTTGAGCAGCCGGCCGACGATGTTGCCAACGCCGCGCCTGGTCCGCCGGAATCACCGCACGCGCAACCTTCCGATTCGGTCGCGTCGGCTTCTCCACGCACGACATTTTGGGTCCAGGTCGGGGCGTTCAAGAATCGGGACAACGCCGTCCACGTGGAAGCGCGACTTACGCGCCTCCGCTACCCAAGCACAATCGACCGTAGCCGCTCGGCCACCGCGCCGTGGGTGGTGCAAGTCGGGGACTACTCGGATCGGCACGCGGCTGAGGCCGCGCGTGGTGCGCTCGCGCGAGCAGGGTTTCCAGGTTTCGTGACCCATGGCGAGAATTAATTTTAATTAGGAGAGGCGGGCGGCGACGGCACGAACGGGAGCGGAGGAGAGGATGATGGCGAAGAGTGAGAAGAGTTCCGATGAGAAGCGCGAGGCAGGCAGCGAGAGCTCTTCCAACCCTGGACAAGAGACCGCCGCGAAGCCGATCGCGCGCCGCAAGGGGAAGAAGCGCCGCACGAGGCGTACCCCGAGAGGCAAGGCGTCCCAGAAATCAGCAACTCCGAGGAAAAGACGCGCCAGCGCGAAGGTGCGTCGCCCACGCGCCGCTTCCAGCCGCACTCGGCGCCACCGAGGCCGAGCCGGTCGCGCACAATCCTATCCTCGTGTTCCTGCCGTCAAAGCGCCGCGACGCGATCACTCCGAAGACGCGAGCGCCTTCGACGCCCTCTTCCGTCTGGCAGCCGCTGTGGGCTACCGACTCGAGCTGCGCATCGTGTCTGCAAAGCGGCGCGTCGGCCGCAAATCGAGCTTTTGAGCAATCGCTCAGCGCTCGCGTCCACGCTGCCGCGCCGTGGAGGCTCCGACGCCTTGCCCTTGAAATACACGTTCCCGTGGATCGCTGCCGGCGTCTGCCGCGTGGTGACGGTACGCTCCATGGTCGGCGCGCGCAGCGCCGCTGCGCAGACCGGGGGCTCGGGGTGCAGCGCCGCGAGGAGCGCCGCGGCGTGCGTCACGAGCGCTCGGGGATCATCGGGCGCATAGCGATCGTAGCCCTGCGGGTGCGCGCCCGGACAGTGACCCGCATCGCCCGGGATGCGGTCCGTGGGAAGCGGCCGATGATGGACCAACACGACCGGTACCGACAGTCCGCCCACCTCGCGTCCGTGCCCCTCGCCCTCGGCGTCGATACCGAGCCGGGCGAAGAGCGCCGGGATACCGTAATCCCCCGTCCAGTCGTACCCCGGCCGCGCTGCCCCCGGGGTGTCGACCGGACGGTCGTCGGGCCCGACGTAGAGGGGCGCGTTCGTGCCGAGTGCGTAGAAGCGCGCCCAGCACCCGCGGCGGATCGCGCTGTGTGCGAGCCAGTGGATGGCGTCGACAATCGCCGCGCAGTAGCGGGCGTCCCCGGTCGCGGCGGCGAGCGTCACGAGCGCGTCGATCGCGTAGCGGGACTCCCACGACGCGAGGGCTGCAGGCTCGAAACGCCGCGCCGGGGCCGGCCGATCGGCGCCGTCGTACTGCTGCGCCCATCCTGCCTGTGGGAGCGCACCGCGCACTTGGACGAGCCACTCGCCCGCACGGCGCGCCGCTGCGAGGAGGTCGGCACGGCCCAGTGTGCGGCTGCCGGCAAGCAACGTCGTGAGGGCTTGCGTGGTCGCGCCGTCGTTCAGCGTCGCGAGATCCTCGGACGTGGGCCAGAGCACGCGCTGCCAGTGCGGGTGCCACTTCAGCGGAAAGGCGCCGCTGGGGAGCTGTGCGCGCAGGAGTAACGCGAGCGCCCGCTCGGCGGCGGCGCGGTAGCGCGTCTCGCCAGTTGTTTCCCAGAGCGCGAGCAGGAGACGCGTCGCGCCCGGCGTCACGTCGTCGTCGAGCGTCGTGCGCCCCACGGTCGTGGCGAACCATGGCGCGAGCGCACCGCCCTCCACCGGCACCTCGGAAAACCAGCCGCCGGACGGCAGTTGAATGGCGACGAGCAGATCTCCGGCGCGTGCCGCGGCCGCCAGATAGGCGGCGCGTCCAGTCAGGCGATAGCCGTCGAGAAGGACGAGTCCCGCAGCCGGCGTCCCGGGGCTGCGGAGGACGACGAGATCCCAGCGTGCGAGCCCGAACGGCGCCGCGAGACGTTCGGCGAGCTTGAGAGGCGCGGTGGAGGGCTGCGGGCGCGTGCCGGCCGCGCTCGCGGCCGCCCACCCACCACCGGCGCGTTCGAGCGTGACCAGGCGATCGAGTGCCGCCTCGAGCTCGCGGGTCGCGCGCTCGCGACCGTCGCTCGTCCCCACCGTCGCCGGTGCCGGCTCGTGGGCCGAGCACATCGTGCTCGACGACACGCCCGCCGCGACCGCCGCGACCACGAGCAGCACGCGCGCGTGCGCTCGCCGTGTCACCGCACGCGGAACCGGAGGAAGTTGCCGCCGTCGGGTCGGAGGCCCGTTCTTCCCGTGACCTCGGGGCCGACCTGCCCGGCCCTCGCGTTCGGGTTGCGGCCTATGGTGCCAGGAGGAGCGAAGCGAATAACTCATTCCGATGCTATGTCGCCGCCCGCGTGCTGCGTGTCGCGATTTTCAGTTCTCGTGCGAGTCGTGGGTGTGGTAGGCTCTGTTCTCGACGACGCCGTTCGTCCCACCATGCGGGAGGCTGAGCGCCCCCCGACTGAGAAAGGAACTGGAGATGAAGGCAATGCTGGCCATCACCGTTGGTTGCGCGCTGTTCGCGACCTCGGCGCACGCGGAGCGTGTCACCGAGGTCAACGGCCGCCATGTTCAGCTGTATCCGTCGAAGGACCACGCGGCGGGCCTCGGCGTGTCGCGTGGCGCGAACATCAGCTATCACAACGGCCCGGTGCTCAGACAGGCGAAGGTGGTGCCCATCTTCTGGGGACCCGCGGCAACATGGGGGACGAGCACGACCCCGAGTCCACTGGCACAGCACATCGTGGATTTCTTCACCCAGTTCGGTACGAATCCGGAGTACAACGTCATCACTCAGTACTATGACAGTAGCGGCAGCATCCAGCTCGCGGCGCTCACGACCACGTACGTGGTCGACAACACCACGCCGCCGACGAGCGTGACCGATGCCACCGTCCAGAGCGAGGTCGCCAAGGTCACCGCGCAGATCGGCACCGACCCCAAGATCGTCTACGAGGTCTTTCTCCCGGCTAGCTCGTACGCGTCGTACGGAAGCTGGAACTCCTGCGGTGGCCCGAACCTCCAGTTCTGCGCCTACCACAGCAACTTCACCTCCTCGGGCGTCAACCTGAAGTACGCTTCGATGCCGTCCCCGAGCTGCGGCGGCTGCCAGTGGTCCGGCTGGACCGACGGGCAGAACTTCGACCACTTCTCCTCGCACGAAACGCGCGAGGCGGTCACCGATCCGGACGGCACGGCTTGGTACGACCGCCAGGGCTACGAGGCGGACGACAAATGCGCCTGGTCGCCATCGCCGTTCTTGGTGAGCGGGTTCGGCTATCAGTACGAGTGGTCGAATCTGAATAGCGGCTGTGTGAAGAGCCGCTGATCGTCACGAGCGGGTGCGTGAGGCGCCGCTGATCGTCACCCGCAGGCGCGGCGACGAGGGATGCTGCGGTTACCTGCTTAAGGGCACCCCTTTCAAGGTGTCCGTCCGCGAGATAGCGCTGCCTCGGGGTTGGGAGGTGGCGGATGGGGTGGGATGCGGTGGTGGAGCGGTTCCTCAAGCGGAGTCCGCTGACGGTGATGGCGCACCTGACGCTGCGGCGGGC
>JACQEO010000001.1 GCA_016200545.1 Deltaproteobacteria bacterium
CCTCGCGCCACGGGCCACCGCTTGCGTACCTGATCGACGAATCGAGCGATCTCGTCTTTGGTGTCCATGGCGGTCTGTATACTATAATTATACGTAAGACCCAAACGAAACCACCCCCCTACGGAGACTGAGGCCTTACCGTTTCGATTTGCGCACGAGGGGCTGACGTCGCACGCGGGTTTGGAGTTCGTGCGGCGCTATCTCGGAGCCACGGGCGTCGGAGCCTTGCTGCGGCAGATGGTGGGAACGGCGCTGCCGCGTACGGACTTCGGCGTGCCGCGGATGGTGCTGGTGCTGCTCGCGCTGCTGATCAGCGGCGGCCGGCGACTGCGGCACCTGCGCTACCTCGACGGGGATCCGATGGTGCTGCGGCTGTGTGGCCTCACGCGACTGCCGACACCGCGGACGGTGGGGCGATGGCTGCGCGCCTTGCGCGCGCGCCATCTCCCGCGCCTGCACGCGCTGAACGCCGCCGTCGTCGCCCGGGCGATCCGCCACACGGGAGCGCGGCGGCTGACGATCGACGTCGACGGGTCAGTGGTCTCGACGGGGCAACAGGTGCAGTGGGCCCAGCGGGGCTTCAATCCCCATCATCGCAAAGTGCCGAGCTACTACCCGATCACGGCCTACGAGGCGCGGAGCGGGCAAGTGCTGCGTGTGCAGAATCGGCCGGGCAACGTGCACGATGGCAAAGGCGCGCTGCGCTTCTTGCGCGACCTCTTTGCGCAGCTCGCGGCGACGCTGGGCGAGGGCTACCTGCGCGAATTCCGCATGGATGGCGCCTTTTTCCGCCGCGACGTGCTCACGCTGCTCGACCGGCACGGCGCCGAGTACGCCATCAAGGTCCCCTTCTATCCGTGGTCGGGCCTGAAATCGCGGGTGCAGCAGACGCGCGGCTGGACCCGCGTGACGGCCACGGTGAGCTGCGCGGAGCACCTGCTCGAGGTCGCCCAGTGGGCGCGGCAGCTCCGCGTCGTCGTGTACCGGACCCGGGTCCACCACAAGACCGCCAAGAATTTTCAGCTCGATCTCTTCGACCCCGATGACGGGCACTACGAATACGCGGCGGTCGCCACTAACAAGACGCTCGGCGGCGCGGCGCTCTGGGCGTTCATGTGCGGGCGCGGCACGCACGAGCAAGTGTACGGTGAGTTGAAGAGCGGCTTCGCCTTCGCCTGCGTGCCGACGATGCGCTACGCCGCGAACAGCGCCTGGCAGATCCTCAGCGTGCTCGCCTTCAATCTCGTCCGCGGGTTTCAGCTGGCGACGACGGCCGAGCGCCGCCCGGCGACGCGCAAACGGCGCACCGTCTTCCGCTTCGAGACGATCCACACGCTCCGCTACCTCTGCTTCGGTCGGGCTGGCGTCCTCCTCCACCCGGACGGCTATGCCACCCTCGATGTCGGACCCGCACCGGCGATCGTCGATCGCTTCAGGCGCCTCGACCGCCTCCTAAAAGCAGCGTAGTTTTTGTCACATCGAGGTTAAATGTTCACTTCCATACGCTCGTGCTCGACGGCGTCTTCGCGCCCGACGCGACCGGTGCGCTCCGCTTCGAGGGCGCGCCCGCTCCGACCGATCGCGAGGTGGCGCGCCTCCTCGCGACAATCGTTACGCGGGTGGACCGCCTGCTCCGTCGGCGGGGGCTCGCGCCCGACGAGGACGCCAGCGCCACGGTCGATCCGGTGGCCGAGGACGCCCCGCTCCTGGCGGCTCTCAGCCGCGCCTCTGTCGCCGGCACGAGCGTCCTCGGCCGCCGGCCCGGCGCGCCCGTCCTGCGTGTGGGACGCGATCCCGACGCGCCGTGGGTGACTTCGAGCGGCCCCCGCCACGCCCACCTCGCGGGCTTCGATCTCCACGCCAACCGCACCGTGTGTGCCGACGATCGCGCCGGATTGGAACGGCTCTGCCAGTATATCGTCCGACCGCCCCTCGCGCAGGAGCGCCTCGCGCTCCTCCCCGACGGACGTGTCTGCTGCACGCTCGCCCATCCCTGGAGCGACGGCACCCGCGCACTCCTCTTCGCACCGATCGAGTTCCTCGAAAAGTTGGCCGTCCTTGTTCCGCGCCCGCGGATCAATCTGTTGCTCTATCACGGGTTATGCTGATCTCAGCATAACCCGTGTGATGCGGAGCG
>JACQEO010000040.1 GCA_016200545.1 Deltaproteobacteria bacterium
CTCGCGCCACGGGCCACCGCTTGCGTACCTGATCGACGAATCGAGCGATCTCGTCTTTGGTGTCCATGGCGGTCTGTATACTATAATTATACGTAAGACCCAAACGAAACCACCCCCCTACGGAGACTGAGGCCTTACCCGGCGGTCGACAAATCACTTGACCGCGTGACTACTTTCGCCTATTGTTCGCCCTCGGAGAGCAGCTTTCGACTTCATCGATTGGGACGCAAACGTTCGTTATGGGCTCGATGCGGCACAGCGCAGGTGGTTGGCGGCGTCCGCGTCTCCGCGCCGCCGTCGGACGCGGCGGTGCGGCACGGAGCCGTCGCCCACGTGAGCGCGGCAACGCGGATGGCGAGCTCGAGCGCGCGCGCCTCACCGAACGCGCCCGATTCGCCCAGCACCTCGACATCGAACTGCGGGTCGCGTGTCGCAGCGAAGCGGCGTCACGGCACGAGCTCGGGATCGTCGCGCGCGCACTGCTCCGCGGCCATCGGTATCGGCGCCTCGGGTTCGTCCGGCTGAGCGACTACGCGCGCGAGCGCCTCGGCGTGTCGGCGCGCACGCTGCAGGCGGCCGCCTGGGTCGCCACGCGGCTCGACGCGTTGCCGCTCGTCGCGGCCGCGTTCGATCGCTCCGAGCTCTCTTGGGCGCAGGTGCGGACGGTCTGTGCCGTCGCGCGCAGCGAAGATCAGGAGCAGTGGTTGGCACGTGCGCGTGTGGCCACGGTCGAAGAGCTTGAACACGTCGCGAGGGCGGTGCATCCAAACGACGCGGGTGCCGCCGATCCCGACGACGACGAGGGCATGATCGACGGCGAGCCCGCGATGCAATTGCGCATCGCGTGCCCGGCGCGCGTGCGTGGGCTCTGGCGGTACGCGGTAGAGCTCGCGTCGCGGGTCGCGGGCGAGCCGCTCGCGGCGTGGCGCGCGGCCGAGATCATCGCCGCGGAAGCGTTCTCGGGGCGGCCGGCGGGCGTATCGCTCGTCGACCGCGCGGTGCTGGCGTGTATGCGGCTCGCGCGCCGGGCGCGACGAGCGGACGCGACGACGGAGACACGTGGCACCGTGATGGATTCCGCCGCGCGCGCGCTCGCGATGGGCGTCGCATCGGCGCCCTGCCTCGAGGAAGGGCCCGGCGCGACGGCGCAGGCCGCCGCTGCCAACGAGCCAGAGCGCTCGGAGACAGCGCCACCTCCTACAGCGTCCGATCCGTTTGCCGCGTCCGATCCGTTCGCGCTCGACGCGCGGCTGGTGGCGGTCATGCGTGCGATCCGGACGAGCGAGCCGCGGATCGGTCGCCTCCTCAGAATCGTCGTCGACCAGCACCTGTATCGCGCGCATGGGTTCACGGCATTCGCCGACTATGCGCGTGAGCGCCTCGGCATCTCGGCGCGTAAGGCGTGGGCGCTCCTCAAGGTCGAACGAAGCACGCGCCGCGCCGACGACTTCGCGCGCGCCTACGGCGAGGGGGCGATCTCGTGGGTGTGCGCGTTGACGCTGCTGCCCGTCGTCGATCGTGAGAACGCGGCCGCATGGATCGCGCGTGCGGACGCGGTCACGGTGCGCCGCCTCGCCGACGAGGTGAACAGCGTGCTCGAGGCGCGCGACGTCTATGGCGCCGACGTCGCGCTCGATCCGCCACCGCTCGACAGCGTGCTGGTGTCGCCCGTCGCGCAGGCGATAGCCCAGTCTGCCGCAGTCACGTCCTCCGCCGCCACGTTCGCCACGGCGGCAGCCGTGTCACCCGCGCTCGTACAAATCGGTGCGCACGCGCCGCTGCCAAACCCGGTGACAAAATTTGACACCCACCGCCGCGCGGCATTGGAGGTCTGCGACGTCGAGGTGCAGTTCACGGCGCCGGTGTCGGTGGTCGCGTTGTTTCGCGAGGCGCTCGACGTGTACGCGGAGCCGGGGGCGCCACGCTGGTTGGCGCTCGCACGCGTGCTGCAGCACGTGATCGCCTACTGGGAGGCGACGCCGCGGCACCGCGATCCGATTTTTGCGCGCGACGGCTGGCGGTGCGCCGTGCCTGGCTGCAGCTCGCGTCGCAACCTGCACGACCACCACCTCCAGTACCGCTCGCGCGGCGGCGGCAACGCGCGCTGGAATCGCGTCGCGGCCTGCGCGGCACATCACCTGCACGGGATTCACCCCGGCACCGTCCGCGCGTCGGGTACGGCGCCGCGCGACGTCCGGTGGCAGCTCGGCGTCCGCTCGAACGGGCCGCCGCTGCTCGCGTACGTCGGCGATCGGCGCTGCCCCGACGCGCGGGAGACGCACGCGCCCGGCGCGGAGCAGGAAACGGGCTGAGCCCAACGCTTCCGACCCACTCGGCGTTTACTTGCGGCTTACCGCTGTGGTAACAGGTCGAGTTACCCATCCGGTCGCGAGCAGCGCCTCAGGCTCTCGGCACTCGCCCCATCAGATCGAGACAGCGCGTGCCGTCCTGTGACAGCGGACGGGGAAAGGAACCACGATGTCCGGCCACTCGAAGTGGAGCTCGATCAAGCACAAAAAGGCGCTGAAGGATGCCAAACGCGGCAAGATCTTCACCAAGATGATCAAGGAGATCACCGTCGCGGCGCGCATGGGTGGCGGTGACATCAACGCCAACCCGCGCCTGCGTACTGCTGTGACCACCGCCAAGGCGTCGAGCATGCCGGCCGACAACATCGAGCGCGCGATCAAGAAAGGCACGGGCGAGCTCGAGGGCGTGTCGTACGAAGAGATCAACTATGAGGCGTACGGACCGGCCGGTGTCGCCATCATGGTTTCGGTTCTCACCGACAACCGCAATCGCACCGTCGCCGAGATCCGCAACATCTTCGACAAGAACGGCGGCAATCTCGGCGCGACCGGCTGCGTCGCCTGGATGTTCTCCAAGAAGGGGCTGATCACGATCGACAAGAGTGCCGCGGCCGAGGAACGGGTCTTCGAAGTGGCGCTCGAGGCCGGCGCCGACGACATCGGCGACGGCGGCGAGGTGTTCGAGGTGACCACCAGACCGGAGCGGCTCGAGGACGTGAAGACGGCGCTCGAGGCGGCGGGAATCGTCGTCGCCTCGGCCGAGGTCGCGATGGTTCCGCAGAGCACGGTCACGCTGCGTGGGCGCGAGGCCGAACGGACGCTGAAGCTCCTCGAGGTGCTCGAGGATCACGACGACGTGCAGAAGGTCGCGGCAAACGTCGACATTCCGCAGGAGGAAGTCGAGCGCTTGAGCGCCTGAGGCCGCGGGGCCGGGTGCGTTCCGCGTGGGAGCGGACGGGATGAGGGGTGGCGGCGACAGGGCGCAGGGCAGTATGCGCGTCCTCGGAATTGATCCCGGTACGACGGTGACGGGGTGGGGGGTCGTCGAAGGGCGGCGCGGCGCCTTTCGCCACCTCGGCCACGGTACGGTGTCGCCGCCGCCGGGCACGGCGCTGCCCTTGAAGCTCGAGCGCATTCACCTGGCGCTCGTCGAGCAGTGCGCCACCTGGCGCCCCGACGCGCTCGCGCTCGAGAAGAGCTTCGTCGGCCGCAACGTGCAGAGTGCGTTCCGTTTGGGCGAGGTACGCGGCGTGGCGATGTTGGCGGCGGCTGCGGCCGGCGTCGTCGTCGCCGAGTACAGCCCGGCGGAGGTGAAGCTTGCGGTCACCGGCAGCGGCTGCGCCGCGAAGGCCCAGGTCGAGCACGCGATCGCCCGCGAGCTCGCCCTCGAGGGCGGACTGTCGCCGGACGCCGCCGACGCGCTCGCGCTCGCGCTCTGCCATCTCCAGACCTTTCGCCTGCGTGCCCTCCTCGCCGCAGCCGAGCCGCGGCGGAGCGCGCTGCCGGCGCGGGCGCGATGATCGCCCGCCTGCGGGGGCGCCTCCTCGAGAAGGCGCCGGAGCAGATCATCGTCGATGTCGGCGGCGTCGGGTATCAGCTCGCGGTGTCGCTGCAATCGTTCGCGCGTCTCCCGGCGCTCGGCGACGAGGTCGATCTGCGCGTGCACACGCACGTGCGTGAGGACGCGTTGCAGCTCTTCGGCTTCCTCGATGAAGAGGAGCGCGCGCTCTTCCTGCTGCTCATCCAAGTGGCGACGATCGGGCCGCGGGTCGCGATGGCGGTGCTCTCGGGCCTCGACGCCGCCGAGCTCGAGCACGCCCTCGCCGACGGCGACGCACGTCGCCTCACCGCGATCCCCGGCATCGGCAAGAAGAAGGCGGATCTCATCGTGTTGCAGTTGCGCGAGAAGGTGCGCGCGTTGCAGACCGTCCGTCGCATCGATCCGGGGACGCGGATCGCGGGCGACGGCGCCGAGGCGATCTCCGCGCTCGTCAACCTCGGATACAAGCCGCAGGAGGCGGAGCGCGCCGTGCAGAGCGCCGAGCAAGCCGGATCGGCGCCGCTGCCGGAGCTGATCCGCGAGGCCCTGCGGAGGCTCGCGTCGTGAATCCGCCGACTCGCCCCGTGGTCGATTCGAGTGCCGCCGACGAGGAGCTGACGTTCGATGTCTCGCTGCGTCCGACGACGCTCGCCGAGTACGTGGGACAGTCCGCGGTGAAGAGCAACCTCGCGGTCGCGATCGACGCCGCGCGCGGGCGCGCCGACGTGCTCGACCACGTGTTGCTCGCGGGTCCGCCGGGGCTCGGCAAGACCTCGCTCGCCTACATCATCGCGAAGGAGATGGGCGTGAGTCTCCGCTGCACGTCGGGGCCGGTTCTCGAGCGTCCGGGCGACGTCGCCGCCATCCTCACCAACCTCGAGCGTGGCGACGTCCTCTTCATCGACGAGATCCACCGCCTGAACCGTGTCGTCGAAGAGGTGCTGTATCCGGCGATGGAAGACTTTCAGCTCGACATCATCGTCGGCCAGGGGCCGTCGGCGCGCACGCTCAAGCTCGAGCTGAAGCCGTTCACGCTCGTCGGCGCCACCACCAGAACCGGCCTCCTCACGTCGCCGCTTCGCGACCGTTTCGGCGCCCATTTTCGCCTCGACTTCTACGGCCTGGACGACCTGTGTTGCATCCTCGGGCGCTCGGCGGCGATTTTGAAGGTGCCACTCGAGTCCGCGGGAGCGGCGGAGATCGGACGTCGCTCGCGCGGCACGCCGCGTATCGCGAATCGCCTGCTGCGCCGCGTGCGCGACTACGCGCAGGTGCGCGCCGACGGTACGATCAGCGCCGCAGTCGCCGCCGATGCGCTCGCGCTCCTCGAGGTGGACGGGCGGGGCTTCGACAAGATGGACCGCGCCATCCTGCTGGCGATCATCGAAAAGTTCGGCGGCGGCCCGGTCGGCCTCGACACCCTCGCCGCCGCCGTCGGCGAGGAGCGCGATACGATCGAGGACGTCTACGAGCCTTATCTCATCAAGGAAGGCTTCCTGGCGCGCACACCCAAAGGGCGGGTGGCAACCGAGCACGCGTTCAGCCATTTCGGGCTCGGTACGGGGCGGGCGCCGCAAGGGCGCTTGCTGTGAGGGTTCACATAGCGCCGACTGACGCAGCGTGTCGCTATGGACATCGAGCGGCTGGATCTCTACAATCCGCCAGCTCCCAGATCCCGAGGTGTCATGCCAGGACTTGGGAAAGTGTTGATCATATCGGGGGTTGTGCTGGTGCTCGCAGGCGTCGTCGCGTTGGCGGCGGGCCGTGTGCCCTGGCTCGGACGACTGCCCGGCGACATCGTGGTCCGGCGCGACAACTTCACGTTGTACTTCCCGCTCGCGAGCTGCGTGCTCGTGAGTGCGATAGTGTCACTGCTCCTCTTCCTCTTCCGGCGCTGAGCGGCGGGCCGGCGACGACACGACGATGAAATTCAGAATGCGACCTTCGCGGTCCTCGGAACAGTACGGAGCCGGCGCCCCGGGTGCGCCGGCGACGGCGGCCGAGCTGCAGCGACGCCGCGAGGGCCTCATCATCCTCTGTACGGCGGTCGCCGTCCTCCTCTTCGCCTTTTTCGAGACCCGCCTGCCGCAGTTCTCGGGCGGCAACTCGCTTTCCAACAACGTCATTTTCTTCCTCCTCATCAACCTCAACATCATCTTGCTGGTGCTGCTGGTGTTCCTGGTGGCCCGCAACCTCACCAAGTTGGTGTTCGAGCGCCGTCGCCGCATGCTCGGCTCGCATATGCGGACGCGGCTCGTGCTCGCGTTCCTCGCGGTCTCGATCTTCCCCGCGGTGCTGATCTTCCTCGTCGCGCTCGGCTTCATGACGAGCTCGATCGAGAACTGGTTCAACGTGCAGGTGGAGAACTCGCTCGCCGGCTCGCTCGAGATCGCCCGCGCCTACTACGCGCACTCCTCCGAGAACGCGCTCCACCACGCGCGCGAGCTCGCCGCGCACGTGGCACGCGAGCGCCTCGTCGGCGGCGACGCGGACGAGCGACTCGCGGAGTTCGTCAGCGCGAAGCAGCGCGAGTACGACGTCGGTACGGTCGAGGTGTACAGCGCCGACCGCCAGCGGCGCGCCGTCGCGCTCGCCGAGGAAGTGCCGCCGCAGGTCACGCTCGGGCGGACATCGTCGCTCCTCACCGCCGCCCTCGAGGGTCGCTCCGAGACGCGTATCCAATCGATCGGTGACGGGGACGTGATCCGAGCCGCCGTGCCAATCGCCGGCCCCGACGGCGTCGCGGGTGTCGTCGTGGTCGACTACTTCGTTCCGCAGAGCGTCGCCAACCGCAGCGCCGAGATCGCGCGTTCGTTTCAAGAATACCGGCAGTTGAAGATCCTCAAACAGCCGATCACCAACAACTACGTCGTCACGCTCATCCTGGTCACGCTGCTGGTGATCTTCTGCGCGACGTGGATGGGCTTCTATCTCGCGAAAGGCATCACGGTTCCGATCCAGAAGCTCGCCGAGGGTACGCGCGAGGTCGCGCAGGGCAACTGGCAGTACCGCATCGGTCTCGGCGACGGTACGTCGATCGCCGCTGACGACGAGTTCGGCAGCCTCGTCGGCTCGTTCAATCAGATGACCGCCGACCTCGAGACCATCAACTTCGAGCTCGAGAGGCGCCGCCGTTACATGGAGACGATCCTCGCGACCATGACCGGCGGCGTGATCTCGCTCGACCAGGAGGGGCGGGTCACCACCATCAACGAGGCCGCCGAACGTCTCCTCGGTCTCGACGGCCGGACTGCCCTCGGGCGCGACGTCGCGGAGGTGTTCGCGCGTCCCGACTTGAACACGGCGCGCGAGCTGATGCAGGAGCTCCACGAGAACGCCGCTCGCGCCACCCACGGCGCGCGCGCACACCGGCAGCTGAAGCTCGTGGCCGGGGGCCGCGTGCTGACCATCGTCCTCACCGCGACCCTCTTGCGTGACGACGCCGGGCAGGCGATCGGCGCCGTGCTCTTCTTCGAAGACGTCACTGAGATCGTGAAGGTGCAGCGCATGGAGGCGTGGCGCGAGGTCGCGCGACGGATCGCGCACGAGATCAAGAACCCGCTCACCCCGATTCAGCTCTCCGCCCAGCGCCTGCACAAACGCTACGCCGATCAGTTGAAGTGCGACGGCACCCTATTCGAGGAGTGCACGCGTACGATCGTCACCCAGGTGGAGGAGCTGAAGACCTTGGTGAACGAGTTCGCGACCTTCGCGCGCCTGCCCTCGGGAGAGCACACGCCGGAAGACCTGAACGCGCTGGTCGAGGAGGCGATGCTGCTCTTCAAGGAGGGCCATCGCGACATCCGCTTCAGCTTCGATCCCGATCCGGCGCTGCCGCTGCTCGCGCTCGACCGTGAGGGCATCAAGCGCGCCGTCATCAACATGCTCGACAACGCCGTCGCCGCCTGCGCGGCGCCGAACGGCGCCGAGCCGCGCATCGACGTCCGGACGCGCTACCATCGCGCGCCCGGGATCGTCGCGCTCGAGGTCGCCGACACCGGCTGCGGGATCGATCCCAACGCCCGGACGCGCCTCTTCGAGCCGTACTTCTCCACCAAGCAAGGCGGGACGGGGCTCGGGCTGGCGATCGTCTCGACGATAGTCGCCGACCATCAAGGATTCGTACGGGTCAAGGACAACGAGCCGCGGGGCAGCCGTTTCGTGATCGAGCTCCCGGTGAAAGGGCAGGTCGAGCAGATCGTCCTGCACTAGGCGGGACCGTCCGCACAGGAGGGGTGATGGGTAGCGAACAAGGTCATGCGCTCGAGACGATTCTCGTCGTCGACGACGAGTCCGGCATCCGGCAAAGCGTGCGCGGCGTTCTCGCGGACGAGGGCTATCGGGTCCTCGAGGCCGAAGACGGACGCGGCGCGCTGCGACTGATCGAGAGTGAGCGTCCGCACCTCGTGATCCTCGACATCTGGATGCCGGAGATGGACGGTATCGAGCTCCTGCGGCACATCCGCGACTCGGATCCGACGACGCCCGTCATCGTCATCTCCGGTCACGGAAACATCGAAACCGCCGTCACCGCGACGAAGCTCGGGGCGTTCGACTTCATCGAGAAGCCGTTTTCACTCGACGGCCTGCTGCACGTCGTCGACCGCGCGCTCGAGTCGCATCCCGACGCCGTCGGCGACGACGCCACGGACACGCTGGCGGCCGACCTCACGGTGCCGATCGCGAACCATCCATGGATCCAGCGCACGATCCGGCGGAGCGTCGTCGCCAACGGCCAGGGACTCCACTCGGGCATTCGCACCGGGCTCATTCTGCAACCGCTTCCCGCCGGAAGCGGCATCGTGTTCGGCAGCATCTCGGCGTCGGCGACGATCCCCGCGCGTATCGAGTACGTCGACTCGACCGGCTATGCGACGACGCTCTTCCACGACGGCATCGTCGCCAGGACGGTCGAGCACCTGCTCGCGGCGCTGCACGGCTATCGGATCACCAACCTCCTGGTGAAGATGCAGGGCGAGATCCCGATCTTCGACGGCTCGGCGTCGGAGTTCTGCGCGCTCATCGAGAGCGCCGGCATCGAGGATCAAGGCGGCGCGGTCGACGAGATCGTGATCGACCGGCGTTACGAGATCGGCGACCGCGACGGCGGGGGTGAGTACCTCGCGATCGAGCCCGCCGACGCGTTCGGCGTCCACTACGTCCTGCAGTATCCGGAGCCCGTCGGCCGCCAAGAGTTCACCTTCCATTTCGGCGACACCGAAGACTTCAAACGCGAGATCGCGCCGGCGCGCACCTTCGGATTCCTGCGCGAGATCGAAGCGCTCGAGAAAATGGGCCTCGCGAGCGGCGGTCGCCTGCACAACTGCATCCTGATCGGTGAGAACGGCGTGGTGAACACGCCGTTGCGCTTCCCCGACGAATTCGTGCGCCACAAGATTCTCGACATCTTCGGGGACTTCTACTTGCTCGGGCGTCCGCTACGGGGCTTCATCACCGCCCGCATGACCGGCCACAGCGACAACGTCGCGCTCTTGAAGGTGCTGCGCGAACGGTTCGAGCTTCAGTAAGAGCGATACCGTAGGCCGCCGACAGCGCCTCGGCTGGGGCTAGAAGTGAGTGCTGCGATTGAAGCGGGTGAGGGCGCGGCGGTCTTTTTTCGAGGGGCGGCCCTGGGAGTGGGGGGTTTGGGCAAAGGCGGCGCGGTCGACGGCACGACGCGTGCGGGCGGCGCGGCTCTCGGTAGTCTCGTCGTACAGTGTCGCCGCGATTGTGGCGGGACCGCGGTGGGTGCTGACGGCTTGAACGACGAGGGTGAGCTCGTCACTGCCGCGTTGGATGGCGACGATGTCGCTGATCCGGATGGGGTGGGCGGGTTTCACTCGGGCGCCGTTCACGTGGACCTTGCCGCCATGGACGGCGGTAGTGGCGAGCGCGCGAGTCTTGAACATACGGGCCGCCCACAGCCACTTGTCGAGTCGGATGGGTGTGTCGGCGGCGTGCTCCGAACCTCGACTTGACATCAATCACCACCCGGCGTACCTATTCTTTGCACCTTTTAATCTGACCCCGCGAGGTCAGGAAAGGTCGGTCCGGTGACCCTCTCCACGTTCGGGTTTCACTCGTTCGAAAGCCCTCCCGGCCTCGGTCGGGAGGGCTTTTTTTTGCCGCGCCATGTCTGACGACGGTCTCCTCCTCGACGCCGTGCACATGCAGCGCGCTTTGGAGCGGATCGCCCATGAGATCATCGAACGTCACCACGAGATCGCCGCCGTCGTCCTCGTCGGCATCCGCTCGCGTGGCGTGCATCTAGCGCGTCGAATCGCGAGCAAAGTCACCGAGTTGACGTCGAGCGAGCTGCAAGTCGGATCGATCGACATCACTGCCTACCGTGACGACGTCGAGCAGCCGCGCGAGCGCATCGAGGTGACCGCGACCGAGATCCCGCTGCCGATCGACGAGCGCGTGGTGGTGCTCGTCGACGACGTGATCTCGACCGGGCGCACGGTGCGGGTGGCGCTCGACGTTCTCGGCGGTCTCGGGCGGCCGCGCGCGGTGCAGGTCGCGGCGCTCGTCGATCGTGGCGATCGCGAGGTGCCGATCAAAGCGGACTTCGTCGGCTACAACGTCGCGCGCGGCGAGCAGCGACGCGTTCACGTGCACGTGCGTGAGCTCGACGGCGCCGACGAGGTGCGGCTCCAGTGACGCGCCACGTACTGGCGATCGCCGACCTCGCGGACGACGAGATCGAAGAGATCTTCCGTCGCGCCGAGCGCATGGAGCTGGCGCTCGCGGCGGGAGAAACTCTGCGCGACGCTGCCGGCACGATCATGGCGACGCTCTTCTACGAGCCCAGCACGCGCACGCGCCTCTCCTTCGAGGCGGCGATGTGGCGCCTCGGCGGTGCCGTCATCAGCGCGCCCGACATGAAGAGCTCCTCGGCCGTGAAGGGTGAGACCCTCGGCGACACCATGAAGGTGGTGTCGAGCTACGCCGACCTCCTTGTCATCCGCCACTTTTGGGACGGCGCAGCGCGCGTCGCCGCCGAGAGCGCGGTCGTGCCGGTGATCAACGGCGGCGACGGCAGCCACGAGCATCCGACGCAGACCCTCTGTGACCTCTACACTCTGCGACGCGCCAAGGGCACGCTGAAGGGACTGACGGTCGCCGTCGGCGGCGACCTCAAGTACGGGCGCACGGCCCACTCGCTGGTGCGCGCGCTGGCGCGTTTCGGCGCCAACATCGTCGTCGTACCCGTGCGCGGCATGGAGTTCCCGGCGTGGCTCCTGCAGCAGCTCGCCGACGAGTACGACTACCGGCCGACGGTCGCGCGCCCCGACGACCTGCGGGCGATCGCGCACGACGTGCACGCGCTCTACCTCATGCCCGCCAAGCCGCATCAGCTCACGCTCTTCACCGACGCCGAGTTCGATTTGCAGGAGCGCCTCGCGAGCGCCGAGCCGATCACGCTCGACGCCCTCTACATGACGCGCCAGCAGCGCGAGCGTCAGGAGACGCAGGACGACGGCGTCGAATACCTGCGGGTCGATACCGCGACGTTCCAGGATCCGTCGATGCGCCACACCCTCCTCATGCATCCGCTGCCGCGGAGCGGGGAGATCGCGTCGGCTCTCGACCGCGATCCGCGCAGCATCTACTTCCAGCAAGCCGCGTACGGCGTCCCGGTGCGGATGGCGCTCGTTTCGTTTCTGCTCGAGCATCGCGCCCGCGCCGCGGAGGCGCCGCGGGCCGCCGCCCGCGCCGAAGGCACGATCCGCATCGGCCCGCGTTGCGGCAATCCGAACTGCGTGACGCGGCGCGAGGAGATCGCCTCCGACAAGCGTTTCCGCTTGCACCGCGAGGCCGGCGGCCGCGCCCACCTCGTCTGTCTCTACTGCGATCACGAGTCGCGCATCCAAGTGATCGGCAACCGCAAGTCGCACCACTTCCACGTGTACGAGGAGCCGATGTACGGCTACCTCGACGGCTGGATGCGCGACGGCGCGCTGGTGATCTTCGACTCCGTGAAACAAGCGGAAGAGGCGGGTTACAAACCCTACAAGCTCGGTCCGCAGAAGGCGATCATGAACGCCGGCGAGATCGAGCGCAGCCTCGAGGCGCTCACCGACGCGATCCTCGCCGAGACCGACGAGCTGAACGAGCTGGTGATCATCGGCATCAAGACGGCCGGCGCCTTCATCGCGCATCGGCTCGCGGAGCGCATCCACGACAAGCGCGGCGCGGAGGTAGAGCTTGGCGTCGTCGACGTTCACGGTGGCGCCGACGGCATCCTCCGCTGGCCCGGTCACACCGATGCCGAGCCGCTCGCGGTCGCCGACCGCTCGGTCGTGCTCGTCGACGACGTGATCAACTCGGGTTGGACGGTGAAGGAAGCGTTGGCGGCGATCTGGCGCGCCGGCCGCCCGCGCGCGGCGCGGCTGGCGGTCCTCATCGACCGCGGCCACCGCCAGCTGCCGATCAAGCCGACCTACGTCGGCAAGCACCTTCCCACGGCATCGCACGAGCGCGTGCGCGTGCGCCTGCGCGAGCTCGATCGCGAGCACAAGGACACGGTCGTCATCTACTCCTACGTCGACCCGAAGGCGGCATGAGGCGGCGATGATCGATCTCGCCATCACGGGCGGTCGCGTCCTCGATCCCGTGCGCACTCTCGACGTCGTCGGCGACGTCCTCATCGACGACGGCAAGATCATGGGCGTCGCGGCGCCGGGCGAGGGGCCGCGGGCACGTGCCGTCGTGGACGCGGCCGGGCTCTGGGTGACGCCGGGCATGATCGACATGCACGTGCACCTGCGCGAGCCCGGCGGTGAGCACAAGGAGACGATCGCGTCCGGCGCCGCCGCCGCGGTCGCCGGCGGATTCACGACCGTCGCCGCGATGGCGAACACCGATCCCGTGAACGACGACGTCGAGGTGACGCGCTGGATCCGCGCGCGTGCGGCCGAGGTGGCGTTGGCGCGAGTCCTCCCGATCGCCGCCGTGACGAAGGGCCTCGCTGGCGAGGAGCTCACCGACTTCGCGGCGTTGCGGCAAGCGGGCGCGGTCGCGTTCTCGGACGACGGCATGCCCATCATGCGCGAGTCGGTGATGCAGCGGGCGCTCGCCGCCGCCGCCGAGCTGGGGGCAGCGATCATCGCCCACGAGGAGGATTGTGCCGGCAGTGCCGGCGCCGTGATGCACGCCGGCCCCGTCGCCGCGCGACTCGGGATGCGTGGCGTCGATGCCGCGGGCGAGGCGGTCATGATCGCGCGCGATTGCGTGCTCGCCGCGGCGCTCGGCGCGCGCCTGCACGTCGCACACGTCAGCACAGCGGCCGGCATCGCCCACGTCCGTCGCGCGCGCGCCGGCGCGAAAGGCATCAGCGCCGAGGCGACGCCCCATCATTTCATGCTCGACGCGAGCGCGGTCGAGCGGCACGGAGCGAACGCCAAGATGAACCCGCCGCTCCGCGACCCGGCCGACGTCGAGGCGGTACGGGCGGCGCTCGCCGACGGTACGATCGCGGTGATCGCTTCCGATCACGCCCCGCACCACGCCGACGAGAAGGCGCGCGGGCTCGAGGGCGCCCCGTTCGGCATCGTCGGCCTCGAGACCGCCCTCGGCCTGACCTTGGCGTTGGTCCACGCCGGAGTGCTCTCGGCCGCGACCGCGGTGCGCGCGCTCACACTCGGTCCGGCACGCGTCCTCGGCCTCCCCGGCGGGCAGCTCACGCGCGGTGCCGCCGCCGACGTGTCGCTTCTCGATCCGGAGCTCCGCTGGCGAGTCGATCCCGCCGCGTTCCGCTCGCGGTCGCGCAACACGCCGTTCGCCGGCGTCGAGCTCCGCGGACGGGCGGTGGGAGTGTGCATTGGGGGTCGACTGATCGGGAATTTCGCGGAAAGGCTGTGCCAGTGAGGAGAGCGGACGAGAGGGCAGGTCATCCGGCCGTGCTCGCGCTCGCCGACGGCAGGGTCTTTCGCGGCATCGCCTTCGGCGCCGAGGGCGAGACCGGCGGCGAGGTCGTCTTCAATACGGCGATGACGGGCTACCAGGAGATCCTGACCGATCCCTCCTACAGCGGTCAGCTCGTCGCGATGACGTATCCCGAGATCGGCAACGTCGGTGTGAATCGCGAGGACGCGGAGTCGCGGCGCCCGTTCGTGAGTGGATTCATCGTCAAGGAATACTGGGATCCACCGAGCAGCTGGCGCGCGGAGCAGAGCCTCGGCGCCTACATGCGCGAGCACGGGATCGTCGGCATCGCCGGTATCGACACCCGCGCGCTGGTGCGACACCTGCGCACCCACGGCGCGCAGGAGGGCGTGATCTCGTCGGTCGACCTCGACCCGATCCGCCTCGTCGTCAAGGCGAAGGCCCGACCCGGCCTCGTCGGCGTCGACCTGGTGCGCGACGTGACCTGCGCCGAAGCATACGATTGGGACGCGCCGTTGTGGCAACTCGAGGGCGCGACGCGCGGTCCCGAGCCGGGCCCGCGGCCGCTCGTGGTCGCCTACGACTACGGCATCAAGTTCAACATCCTCCGCAACCTCGTCGCCAGCGGCTGCCGGGTGCGCGTCGTGCCGGCGACGACATCCGCGGCGGCGGTCCTGGCGGAGCGTCCCGACGGGGTCTTCCTCTCGAACGGTCCCGGTGATCCCGACGCCGTACCGTACGCGCGCGAGCAGGTCGCCGCGCTCATCGGCAAGGTGCCGATCTTCGGCATCTGCCTCGGTCACCAGATCCTCGGACTGGCGCTCGGCGGCCGCACCTACAAGCTCAAGTTCGGGCATCACGGTGCCAACCACCCGGTGAAGGACGTCACCACCGGCAAGGTCGAGATCACCGCGCAGAACCACGGCTTCGCCGTCGACGTCGACTCGCTCCGCGGTCTCGCCGAGCTCACCCACGTGAACCTGAACGACCACACCATCGAGGGGCTGACGCACACCACGGAGCCGCTCTTCTCGGTGCAATACCACCCCGAGGCGTCGCCCGGTCCGCACGACGCGCAGTACCTCTTCCGGCGCTTCGTCGCGCTCATGGCGCGCACCAAAGGCTGACGTGCCGAAGCGGACCGATCTGCAGACGATTCTCCTCATTGGCTCCGGCCCGATCGTGATCGGCCAGGCGTGTGAGTTCGACTACTCCGGTGTCCAGGCGTGCAAAGCGCTGCGCGAGGAGGGCTATCGGGTCGTCTTGGTGAACTCCAATCCGGCGACGATCATGACCGATCCCGAGTTCGCCGACCGCACCTACATCGAGCCGATGACCGTCGAGGTCCTGGAGCGCATCATCGCCGCCGAGCGGCCGCAGGCGGTGCTGCCGACGATCGGCGGGCAGACCGCCCTCAACCTCGCGATCGAGCTCGCCGAGGCGGGTATCCTTGAGCGCTACGGCGTCGAGCTCATCGGCGCCAAGCTGGCGGCGATCAAGAAAGCCGAGGACCGCGACCTCTTCAAGGCGGCGATGCAGCGGATCGCCCTCGATCTGCCGCGCAGCGGCTACGCGCGCACGTTCGAGGAGGCGGAGGCAGTTCGGCGCGAGATCCCGTTGCCGCTCATCATCCGTCCCTCGCGCACGCTCGGCGGCACCGGCGGCGGCGTCGCCGCGACCGAGACCGAGTTCGCGGAGGTCGTGCGCTGGGGTCTGGCGGCGTCGCCCACCAGCGAGGTGTTGATCGAGGAGTCGATCGCCGGATGGAAGGAATTCGAGCTCGAGGTGATGCGCGACGCCAAAGACAACGTCGTCATCGTCTGCTCGATCGAGAACTTCGATCCGATGGGCATCCACACCGGCGACTCGATCACGGTGGCGCCGGCGCAGACACTGACCGACAAGGAGTACCAGCTGATGCGCGACGCCGCGATCCGCATCATCCGCGAGATCGGCGTCGACACCGGCGGCTCGAACATCCAGTTCGGTGTGCACCCGGACACCGGCCGCCTCGTGGTGATCGAGATGAACCCGCGCGTGTCGCGTAGCTCGGCGCTCGCGAGCAAGGCGACCGGCTTCCCGATCGCGAAGATCGCCGCCAAGCTCGCGGTCGGCTACACGCTCGACGAGATCCCGAACGACATCACACGCGAGACGCCGGCCTGCTTCGAGCCGACGATCGACTACGTGGTGACGAAGATTCCGCGCTTCACGTTCGAGAAGTTCCCGGCGGCGCGTGACGTCCTCGGGCCGCAGATGAAGTCGGTCGGGGAAGCGATGGCGATTGGCCGCACGTTCAAGGAGTCGCTGCACAAGGCGATGCGCTCGCTCGAAATCGGCAGTCACGGCTTCGAGCCGACGCACGTCGATCTCCGCGATCGCGACGCCCTGCGCACGCGCCTGCGCGTCGCGGGCGCCGACCGCCTGTGGGTGATCGGCGATGCCTTTCGCGCCGGGATGTCGCTCGCGGAGATTCACGAGGCGACGTGCGTCGACCCGTGGTTCCTGCGCAACATCGAGGAGATCATCACGTTCGAGAGTCGCGAGCTCCGTCCCGGCCTGATGACGCTCACCGACCCGGCGAGCGACGGCGACGTGCTCGCCGCCGCGAAGCGTCTCGGATTCTCGGACGTACGCATCGCGACGGTGACCGGCACGAGCGAGGACTCGGTTCGCGCGGCACGCGAGCGCGCCGGACTCGCGGCCGTCTACAAGCGCGTCGACACCTGCGGTGCGGAGTTCGCGGCGCACACGCCCTACTTCTACTCGACATTCGACGACGAGGACGAGACGGCGGTCGAGCAGCACAAGAAGATCATGATCCTCGGCGGCGGCCCGAACCGCATCGGTCAGGGGATCGAGTTCGACTACTGCTGCGTGCACGCCGCGTTCGCGCTCCGCGAGGACGGCTTCGAGACCATCATGGTCAACTGCAACCCGGAGACGGTCTCGACCGACTACGACACCTCCGACCGCCTCTACTTCGAGCCGCTCACACTCGAGGACGTGCTGGCGATCGTCGCGCGCGAGCGTCCCGACGGCGTCATCGTCCAGTTCGGCGGGCAGACGCCGTTGAAGCTCGCGGTACCGCTGGCGCGCGCCGGGGTGCCGATCATCGGGACGAGCCCCGACTCGATCGACCGTGCCGAGGATCGCGAACGCTTCGACGACGTGCTGCGGGCGCTCGATCTCCTGCGGCCGGAGAACGGCATCGCGCGCTCCGACGCCGAGGCGATCGCGGTCGCCGACCGCATCGGCTATCCGGTGCTGGTGCGCCCCTCGTACGTCCTCGGCGGCCGCGCCATGGAGATCATCTACGAGCCGCACGACCTCGAGCGCTACGTCCGACGCGCCTTCGCGGCCTCGCCGGACCGGCCGCTCCTCATCGATCGCTTTCTCGAGGACGCGGTCGAGATCGACGTCGATGCGGTGAGCGACGGTCGCGACGTCGTGATCGGCGGCATCATGGAGCACATCGAGCGCGCCGGCGTGCACTCCGGCGACAGCGCCTGCTCGCTGCCGCCCACCACGATCGACGCCGCGGTGCAGAACGAGATCCGCCGCCAGACGGTCGCGCTCGCGCGCGAGCTCGGCGTCGTCGGTCTGATGAACGTGCAGTACGCGGTGCAGGGCCGGCGCGTCTTCATCTTGGAGGTGAACCCGCGGGCGTCGCGCACGGTGCCGTTCGTCAGCAAGGCAATCGGGGTACCACTCGCCAAGATCGCGGCACGCGTCATGTCGGGGAAGACGCTCGCCGAGCTCGGCTTCGCGAGCGAAATCGTCCCCGGGCACGTGAGCGTCAAAGAGGCGGTGTTCCCGTTCCTCAAGTTCCCCGGCGTCGATACCGTCCTCGGGCCCGAGATGAAGTCGACGGGCGAGGTGATGGGGATCGGCGATTCCTTCGGAGAGGCGTTCGCCAAGGCCGAGCTCGCCGCCGGGACGGTGCTCCCGCAGAACGGTACCGCCTTCATCAGTGTCCGGCCCGAGGACTTCGGGGACGTGGTTCTCGTCGCGCGCCGGCTCCGTGACCTCGGGTTCGGTCTCGTGGCGACGCGCGGAACCGCCGCCGCGATCGCCGCGGGAGACATCGCCGTCGACCTCGTGAACAAGGTCTTCGAAGGCAGCCCGCACGTCGTCGACGCGCTCCAGGCGGGCACGATCGCGCTCGTCGTCAACACGCCGCGGGCGGATGCGCAGTCGTTGCGCGACTCGTTCTCGATCCGCCGCACCGCGCTCGAGCGGAAGATCCCCTATTTTACGACGATCGCCGCTGCCCAGGCCGCCGCCGAGGCGATCGCCGTGCTGCGGGACGGGGCGCTCACGGTGAAGCCCTTGCAGGACTATCACCGCGCCCTGCGCGAGCGGTGACGCCGCTTCAGGATCTCGTTCGCACGCTCACGCCGCCGCTCGAGTATCTCGTCGGCGCGCCGCAGCAGATCGCGCGCGTGGCGCTGCCGGTGGACGCCATGCACGCCAAGATCGCGCGCGCCGCCGCCGTCGCCGACACGGATACGCGCGACGCGCTCGCGGAGATCGACGCGCTGCTCGATCGCGTGGCGACGCTCGATCGCGATGCGGCCCTCGCCGCCGTGCGCCGCATGCTCGAGCGCTTGCGGCTGTTGGAGGCGACTCCCGCTCCGGAGGTCGCCGCGACAGCGAGATACGCGCGCAGCGCCGCGCCGATCGCGCCGCAGCTCGAGGCGCTGCGCATGCCGGTGCAGTACGTGAAGGGCGTCGGGCCGAAACGCGCCGAACAGCTCGCGAAGCTCGGCCTCGCCACCGTCGACGACCTCCTCTTCCATCTCCCCTTTCGCTACGAGGATCGCCGCGAGGTGCGCACGATCGCGGGCCTGCGGCCGGGTGAGGAGGCGACCCTCGAGGCCGTAATGGAGGCGCCCGCCGAGCGCTGGGCGGGTCGCGGACGCCGGAAGATCCTCGAGGTGGTCGCGCGCGACGAAACCGGCGCGCTGTCGCTCGTCTGGTACCACCAGCTCCGGTACTTCCACTCGCGTTTTCGCGCCGGCCAGCGCGCGCTCCTGCATGGGCGCGTGGAGCCGCTGCGGCAGGCGGCGCTGGCGCACGGACTCGCGCCGTTGCGCATGGTCCATCCGGAGGTCGAGCTCCTCGAGGGCGAGGAACATGCGGAGCTCGGCCGCATCGTGCCCGTCTACACCAAGCCGGCGGGGATCTCCGCGGGGGCGATGCGGCGCGTGGTGCACAGCGCCGTCGACACGTACGCCACCCGCGTCCCGAGCGCGTTGCCGGCGGCGATCGCGTGCGCGCGCGGGGTCGCCGATCTCGCGACAGCGCTGCGCGACGTGCATCAGCCGGCGGCCGAGGCGGACGTCGAGGCGCTCAATGCCGCCACCTCGGCCGCCCACCGCGCGATCGTCTATGACGAGCTCTTCTACCTGCAGCTCGGCATGGCGCTGAAGAAGAGCGTCCTGGCGCGCGAGCCCGGCATCGCCTTCCGCGTGCCCGCGGCGCGCGCCGAGCGCCTGGTCGCGGCGTTGCCGTTCGCGCTCACCGCGGCGCAGCGACGCGTGGTCGGCGAGATCGAGCGTGACATGGCGGCGCCGCATCCGATGCACCGCTTGGTGCAGGGCGATGTCGGCAGCGGCAAGACCGTGGTCGCGCTGCACGCGGCGACGGTCGCCGTCGAGAACGGCTATCAGGCGGCCTTGATGGCGCCGACGGAGCTCCTCGCCGAACAGCACTGGGAGACGATTCGCCGCTTCGCGACGACGATCGGTCTGCGCGTGACGCTGCTCACCGGCGCCGTGCAGGGGAAGCTGCGCGGCCGCACCGAGCGCGCGATCGCGCGCGGCGACATCGATCTCGTCGTCGGGACGCACGCGTTGATCCAGGAGCGCGTCGGCTTCCAGAGGCTCGGCCTCGGGATCATCGACGAGCAGCACCGCTTCGGAGTGATGCAGCGGGCGACGCTCAAGCGCCACGGCACCAATCCCGACATCCTCCTCATGACGGCGACGCCGATTCCGCGTACGCTCGCGCTCACGCTCTACGGCGATCTCGACGTCTCCGTCCTCGACGAGCTTCCCCCGGGGCGGCGTCCCGTCGTCACGCGCGTGTATCCCCAGACGCAACGGGCGCGCGTCCTCGAAAGCGTGCGCCGCGAGCTCGACGCCGGTCGCCAGGCATACGTCGTCTGCCCGCTCGTCACCGAGTCGGAGAAGAGCGATCTGCTCGACGCGACCGGCACGGCGCGCGATCTCGCGGCCGGCCCGCTCGCCGGGTACCGCCTCGGCCTCGTCCACGGGCAGATGCGCGCCGACGAGAAGGACGACGTCATGCGTCGCTTCAAGAGCGGCGACTATCAAGTGCTCGTCGCGACGACCGTCATCGAGGTCGGCATCGACGTTCCGAACGCGACCGTGATGATCATCGAGCACGCCGAGTGCTTCGGACTCGCGCAGCTCCATCAGTTGCGCGGTCGTGTTGGCCGCGGCGCGCATCGCTCGCTCTGCTTTCTCCTGGCGTCGTACGCCCGCGGCGATCAGGCGCGCGAGCGCCTGCGCGTCATGGAGGAGACGAACGACGGCTTTCGCATCGCGGAGAAGGATCTGGAGCTGCGTGGGCCCGGCGAGTTCCTCGGCACCCGCCAGTCCGGCCTTCCCGACTTCCGCGCCGCCAGCGTGCTGCGCGACGGCGCCCTGCTGCGCGCGGCGCGCGAGGACGCGGTCGCATGGCTCGAGGCCGACCCGGAGCTGCGAACACCGGAGTCGGTCGTGCTGCGCGACGTGCTGGCGGACCGCTGGGCGGGCCGACTCGAGCTCGCGCGCGTCGGATGAGCTGGGGCGAGCGCTCGCGGACGCGGGGACGGGCGAAGGCCGCATGCCGATCGTGCCTTGCCTTTCCGAAAGTCGGCCGCTATCGTTCTTGCCATGCGCGATGAGTGGCGCGCGTGCAATCGAAATTCGATCAGCGTGGGGAAAGGGGTGGCGATATGAGCATTCGCGCAGTGATGATGGCCGTGGGACTCTCGGTCGCCTTGTCGAGTGTGGCGTACGCCCAGCCGGGAACGGTCTTCGTCGAAGGGCAAGGCGGCGCGATGATCCCCGTCAGCGAGTTCCGACACGAGCAGCACATCGGCGGCACGTACAGCATCGCGGCCGGCTACGAGATGGTCGAGTTCCTCGATCTGATGCTGCAGTTCACGCACAGCTTCAACGACAACGTCAACGATCACGATCGTTTCAACGGTCCCGGATTCTCCGGCCACTCCAACGAGACGAATCAGACGTTCATCGTCGGGCTCGGTCCGCGGATCAACTTCCTGCCCTCCGACTATCTCGTGCGCCCCTACGGCCTGTTCCATGTCGAGTGGGACCACTTCGCGTACTTCAATCAGGTCACCTCCAATCACCGCACGCTCATCAGCGACGACGACCAGGACGCGTTCGGCGTCCAGGCGGGGCTCGGCATCGAGGCTACCGTCTTCCAGCTCTACGAACGTCGCGCCGACCGTTACCCGCTGTTGGCGGTGACCATCGGCGTGAACGGCAGCTACCACCACGCATTCCAGCCCAGCCATCCCGACAAGCAGTTCGTCACGACACTGGGTTCGGTCGGCGTCCGGTTCTAAGCGCGCGGTGATCGCGCCGCGATCGGGCTCGCGGCTTCCCGCGTGGGCGGCGAAAAAGCGCGGCATCTTGCGCGAGGCACGGCCCCTACGGCGCGTCCTCCGCGAGCTCGGGGTGCGTACGGTCTGCGAGGAGGCACGCTGCCCCAACATCGGAGAATGCTTCTCGCGGCCGACGGCGACCTTCATGATCGCGGGCGCGCGTTGCACGCGTCGCTGCGGGTTCTGCGCCGTGGACACGGCGCGGCCCGCTCCCCTCGACCCGGGGGAGCCGGCGCGGATCGCCGAGGCGACCCGACGAATGGCGCTTCGCCACGTCGTCGTGACCGCGGTCGCGCGCGACGACCTGGCGGACGGTGGCGCGGCGCATTTCGCCGCCACCATCCGTGCCGTGCGCGCCGCGGCGCCGAGCGCGCGCATCGAGGTGCTGACGCCCGACTTCAAGGGCGAGCAGGCGCCGCTCCGGACGGTGCTCGACGCCGCGCCCGACGTCTTCAACCACAATCTCGAGACCGTCGCGCGCCTGGCGCGTGCGGTGCGACCGCAGGCGAGCTACACGCGGTCGCTCGACGTCCTGGCGCGCGCGAAGCGACTCCGCCCGTTGGTGGCCACCAAGTCCGGTCTCATGGTCGGCCTCGGCGAGACCCCCGCCGAGGTACGGGCGGCGATGCAGGATCTGCGCGCCGGCGCCTGCGACCTGCTCACGATCGGGCAGTACCTGCAGCCGACGCGGCAGCACCTTCCGGTCGTCGAGTACGTCGCTCCCGCCGCCTTTGCGGAGTATGGTAGGATCGGTCGCGAATTAGGGTTTCGCCACGTCGCTGCGGGACCCTTCGTGCGGAGCTCGTATCACGCCGAGCACGCGTTCGAGAGCGCAGACACGCCGAGAGGATGATGGAATTCCCCAGAATCAAGAGGCTGCCGCCGTACGTCTTCAACATCATCGGAGATCTGAAACAGGCGGCTCGCCGCGCCGGTGAGGACGTCATCGATCTCGGCATGGGCAACCCCGACGGCGCGACGCCGCCGCACGTGGTGAGCAAGCTCATCGAGGCCGCGGCCAAAGTGCCGAACCACCGCTACTCGGTGTCGCGCGGCATCTACAAGCTGCGCCTCGCCATCTGCGATTGGTACCGCCGTCGCTACGGCGTCGAGCTCGATGCCGATGCCGAGGCGATCGTGACCATCGGCTCCAAGGAAGGCATCGGCCACCTCGCGCTCGCCATTCTCGGTCCCGGCGACGTCGTGCTCTGCCCGAGCCCGACGTACCCGATCCATCAGTACTCGGTGATCATCGCCGGCGGCGACCTGCGCTCGGTTCCGCTCATCCCGGGCGAGGACTTCTTCGAGCTCTTGCTGCAGGCGGTGAAGCAGGCATGGCCGAAGCCGAAGCTCCTCATCCTCAACTTCCCGCACAACCCGACGACCGAAGTCGTCACGCTCGACTTCTTCGAGAAGATCGTCGAGTTCGCGCGCGAGCACGAGCTACTCGTCGTGCACGATCTCGCCTACGCCGACATCACCTTCGACGGCTACGAGGCGCCGAGTTTCCTCCAGGTGCCGGGCGCGATCGACCTCGGCGTCGAGTTCTTCAGTCTCTCGAAGAGCTACAGCATGGCGGGCTGGCGCGTCGGCTTCGCGGTCGGCAATCGCGAGATGATCCACGCACTCGCACGCATCAAGAGCTATCTCGATTACGGCATGTTCCAGCCGATCCAGATCGCCGCCATTCACGCGCTGAACGGTCCACAAGAGTGCGTGCGCGAGAACGCGGAGCGCTACCGGGTGCGCCGCGACGTGCTCTGCGAGGGCCTGCAGCGCATCGGCTGGGAGATTCCGAAGCCGAAGGCGACGATGTTCGTCTGGGGACAGATTCCCGAACCCTATCGCGCGATGGGCTCGATCGAGTTCGCGAAGTTCTTGCTGAAGGAGGGGAAGGTGGCGGTGTCGCCGGGAATCGGCTTCGGCGAGTACGGCGACGACTATGTGCGCTTCGCGCTGATCGAGAACGAGCATCGGACGCGGCAGGCGGTGCGCGGTATTCGGAAGGCCTTCGGCGGCGCGCTGGTGCCCGCCGAGCGGAGTGCCAGCGCCGGCTGACGGCGCCTCGCAGCCTCCGTCCCGCATGCCCCCGCGTGAGGTTCGCGTCGGGCTGATCGGCTTCGGTACGATCGGCACCGGTGTCGTGAAGCTCTTGCAGCGCCGGCGCGCCACGATCGACGCCCGGCTCGGCGCGCCGCTGCGCCTGGTGCGCATCGCCGACATCGACACGACCCGCGACCGCGGCGTCCGCCTGCCGAAAGGCATGCTCGTCGGCGACGCCGCCGAGGTCTACGCCGCCGACGACGTCGACGTCGTGATCGAGCTCATGGGCGGCTACGAGCCGGCGCGCCGTTTCGTGATGGCGGCGATCGCCGCCGGCAAGAGCGTCGTCACCGCCAACAAGGCGCTCCTCGCCGTCCACGGTCGGGAGATCCTGCGCGCCGCCGCCGCACGCCGTGTCGACGTCGGCCTCGAAGCGAGCGTCGGCGGCGGCATCCCGATCGTGCGCGCGCTGCGCGACGGCCTCGTCGCCGATCGCGTGCGCGGCGTCTACGGCATCGTGAACGGCACCTGCAACCACATCCTCTCGACGATGACGCGTGACGGCGGTCAGTTCGCCGACGCGCTCGCCGAGGCGCAAGCGCGCGGCCTCGCCGAGGCCGATCCCAGCTTCGACATCGACGGCACCGACTCCGCGCACAAGCTCGTGATCCTCGCCGCGCTCGCCTTCGGCGCCGAGCTTCGGCTGCGCGACGTGTTCACCGAGGGCATCCGCGGCATCGAGCAGATGGACGTGCTGTATGCGCGCGAGCTCGGCTGCGTGATCAAGCTCCTCGCGATCGCCACGTGCGACGGCGCCCGCGTCGCCGCGCGCGTCCACCCGGCGCTCGTACCCGCGACGCACGTGCTCGCCGGCGTCGGCGGCGCGTTCAACGCCATCTACCTCGACGGCGAGGACCTCGGCTCGAGCATGTACTATGGCCTCGGCGCCGGCATGATGCCGACCGCGACGGCGATCGTCGCCGATCTCGTCGAGGTCGCCCGCAATCGGCTCGCCGGCGCGGCGGCGCGCGTGCCGCCCTTCGGCTTCGCGGCGATCCGCCACCTGCCGCTGGTGCCGATGGGCGAGCTGCGGACGGCGTACTACCTCCGGATCATGGCGCGCGATCGCCCTGGGGTGCTCGGCGACATCGCTGGCATCCTCGGACGGCATGCGATTAGTATCGGCACCGTGATCCAAAAAGGCCGCAGCGCCGCCACCGTCGTCCCCGTCGTCATCCGCACCCACGAGGCCCGCGAGCGCGACGTCCAAGCCGCGCTCAAAGCCATCCGTCGCATGAAAGCTGTCAAAGGCGCCCCCGTATGCCTCCGCATTCACTGATCCCGATGCGAGGCGCAGCCGAGCGAGCCCACCACCGGCCCCGTCTAGCGCGCGTCGTGCGAGGAGTGGCGGGACGCAGCCGCCGCGGGGTCGCGCGGCGCAGCCGCCGCGCGACGGGAGCACCGCGGGTTCACCCCGCGGTGCGACGCCCATCGCGAGGCGCAGCCGAGCGGGGGCAAAATTAATGGACAGGAACCTAGCCCTCGAGGTCGTCCGCGTCACCGAGGCGGCGGCGCTCGCGTCGGCGCGCTTCATGGGTCGCGGTGACGAGGCGGGCGCCGATCAGGCGGCGATCGAGGCAATGCGGCGCGCGTTCAACGCGATTCCCGTCAGCGGGACCGTGCTGATCGGCGAGGGCAGCCATGACGAGACGCCGGTGCTCTACGCCGGCGAGCAGGTCGGCGAGGGCGGGAGCGCGACCGAGGTCGCGCTCGACGCGCTCGAGGGCGCCAGCATCTGCGCCACCGGCGGCGCGGGCGCGCTCTCGATCATCGCGATCGCGGAGCACGACGTGTTCTTCCGCTGCCCGAACACGTACATGGAGAAAATCGCCGTCGGCCCCGACGGACGCGGCATCATCGACCTCGAGCGTTCGGCAACCGACAACCTGAAGGCGCTCGCGGAGGCGAAGGGTGTGTACGTCGCGGATCTCACCGTCGCGCTCCTCGAGCGCCCGCGGCACGCGAAGCTCATCCGCGAGGTGCGCTCGGCCGGCGCACGCGTCAAGCTGCTCGCCGCCGGCGACCTCTCCGCCGCTCTCGCGACGACGCGTCCCGACTCCGGAATCGACGTCCTGATGGGCATCGGGGGCGGCCTTCAGGGTATCCTCGCCGCGGCGGCATTGCGCTGTGCCGGCGGCGACATGCAGGCACGGCTCTCGCCGCTCACCCAGGACGACGTCCGCCACTGCTACGCGCAGGGCTTCACGGATTTGAAGCGGCGGTACACCCTGGACGAGCTCGTCCGCGGCAACGTCATGTTCGCCGCGACCGGCGTCACGACCGGCGACTATCTCGAGGGCGTGCGCTTCTTCCGCGGCGGCGCCACCACCAACTCCGTCGTGATGCGCTCGCAGACGCGGACGGTCCGCTACCTCCAAACCACGCATCACTTCGAGTTCAAGCCCGAGTACTGAGCGTCGGATCTCGTCGCGCCCGCGTTGCTACAGCCGGATGCGCTTGCGCTCCGCCGCGGAGAGCTCCGGGCGCGGATACTTACAGTCGAGCGCGCGGATGGTCTCGACGAGGATGTCCGCCACCGCGAGGTTCCGGTACCACTTGTGGTTCGCGGGGATGACGTGCCAGGGCGCGCGCCGCGTGCTGCAGTGGCCGAGCAAGCACTCGTAGGCCTTTTGATAACGCGGCCAGAGCTTCCGCTCCTCGACGTCCTTCAGCGAGAACTTCCACTGCTTCGTGGGGTCGTCGAGCCGCGCTTGCAGCCGCGCGCATTGCTCGTCCTTGCTGACGTGGAGAAAGAACTTGAGAACGACCGTGCCGTTCTCGATGAGGATGCGTTCAAAGGCGTTGATCTGATCGTAACGTCGGCGAATGACGTCACGCGGCTGCAGCCGGTGCACGAACGGCACCAGCACGTCCTCGTAGTGCGAGCGGTTGAAGATCGTCATGTGCCCGCGCCGCGGTGCGAAGCGGTGCGCTCGCCAGAGGAAATCGTGGTCGGCCTCCTCTTCGGTCGGCACCTTGAAGGGCGCCACCTCGCAGCCGCTCGGGTTCACGGCGCTGAAGACGTGCTTGATGGTGCCGTCCTTGCCGGCGGTGTCCATGCCCTGGAGGACGATCAGCACCGCGTGGCGATGTTCGGCGTAGAGGACCTCTTGGAGCGCCGCCAGGCGCTCGACGTCGCGTCCCAAGTGCTCGCGCGCCGCGTCCTCGTCCTCGTAGCGACCGGTTTCGGCGGGGTCGATGTCGCCGAGATCGACCTTGGTTCCGGGCCGGACGCGATGGCGCCGCATGCGGCGGCCTATAGACCGCGACGTTACGGGCGGCAAGGTGATGGCTTTGGTCTTGGCAGCTCGAGGGGGATAATCTATACGGAAACCCCGCCATGTCCTGGAAAGTCTGTCATGCGACGGTCTTCGAGCCGGAAGCGTATCTCGTCAAAGGCTTCCTCGAGCACCAGGGGATCCCGTGCCTGCTCGAGAACGGACGCTTCGGCATGGATCCGGTGCGGATCGGAAACCTCGGCACGATTCGCATCCTCGTGCCCGAGGAGTGGGTGCCGGTCGCGTCGAAGCTGATCTCGCGGCGGACGCGTCCCGCGCGCCCGTCGCTCGCGGAGTCGCATCCCGCGCAGGTGATCGCCGTCGATTTCAGCCGCCGTCGGCGGCGCCCGCGCGCGAGCCGTCGCGGCCGCAGCGAGGCGCCGTGAGCGCGCACCCCAAGCGGACCGGCGCGGACGCGAGCGCGCCACGCTTCTCGACGATCTCCGACATGGAGATCGCGCCGCTCTACGGCGCTGGGGATCTTCCCGCCGACCCATCCGTGATCGGAGGACCCGGCGAGTTTCCCTACACGCGCGGCCCGTATCCGACGATGTACCGTGGGCGCCCGTGGACGATGCGGCAGTTCGCCGGCTTCGGTAGCGCGCGCGACACCAACGCGCGTTTCCGGTTCCTCCTCGCGCAGGGTCAGACGGGTCTCTCCACCGCCTTCGACATGCCGACGCTCATGGGCTACGACGCCGACCACCCGCGCGCGCTCGGCGAAGTCGGGCGCGAGGGCACGGCGGTGTCGACGCTCGAGGACATGATCGAGCTCTTCGACGGCATCGATCTCGCGGCGGTCACCACGTCGATGACCGTGAACTGCTCGGCGAGCATCATTCTCGCGATGTACTTCGCCGTCGCGGAGCGCCACGGCGTTCCGATGGCGGCGCTCGGCGGCACCATCCAGAACGACATGCTGAAGGAGTTCATCGCGCAGAAGGAGTGGATCTGCCCGCCCGAGCCCTCGGTGCGGATCATCATCGACATGATCGAGTTCTGCACGCGTGAGGCGCCGCGCTTCCACCCGGTCTCGATCTCGGGCTACCACATCCGCGAGGCGGGCTCGACGGCGGTGCAAGAGGTCGCCTTCACCCTCGCCGACGGTATCGGCTACGTCGACGCGGCGCGCGGCCGCGGGCTCGCCGTCGACGAGTTCGCGCCGCGGCTGTCGTTCTTCTTCAACCTCCACAACGACTTTCTCGAGGAGATCGCCAAGCTGCGCGCGGCGCGGCGGCTGTGGGCGCGCATCATGCGCGATCGCTTCGGTGCGACCAACCCGCGCGCGCTGATGCTGCGGACGCACGCGCAGACGGCGGGCTGCTCCCTCACCGCCCAGCAGCCGCTCAACAACGTCGTGCGAGTCGCGCTCCAGGCACTCGCGGGCGTCCTCGGCGGCGTGCAGTCGTTGCATACGAACTCGATGGACGAGACCCTGGCGCTGCCGAGCGAGCAGGCGGTGATGGTGGCGCTGCGCACCCAGCAGATCATTGCCGAGGAGAGCGGCGTCACCAACACCGCCGATCCGCTCGGCGGCAGCTACGCGATCGAGGCCCTGACGTCGCGCATCGAGGCCGAGGCCGAGGATTACATCCGGCAGATCGACGCCATGGGCGGCATCGTGCGTGCGATCGAGCTCGGGTTCCCGCAGAAGGAGATCGCCGAGGCGGCGTACCATTTCCAGCGCCAGCTCGATCGCGGCGAGAAGGTGATGGTCGGCGTCAACAAGTACCAGCTCGGCGACGAGCCGCCGATGGACCTCTTGCGCATCGATCCCGCGCTCGAGGAGCGGCAAGCGGCGCGAGTGCGCGCGTTCAAGCAGGCGCGCGATCAGGCGCGCGCGCGCGATCGACTCACCGCCGTGCGCCGCGCATGTCGCGACGGCGAGAACCTCATGCCGCCGCTCATCGCCGCGGTGAAAGAGGGCGTCACGCTCGGCGAGATCTGCGACGTCTATCGCGAGGAGTTCGGCGTCTACCGCGATCCCGCCTGGCTGTGATCGCGTGAAGCCGCAGCGCACACTGCGCATTCTCGTCGCGAAGCCGGGGCTCGATGGTCACGATCGTGGTGCGAAGATCATCGCGCGCGCGCTGCGCGACGCAGGATTCGAGGTCATCTACACCGGCCTGCATCAGACGCCGGAGATGATCGCCGAGGCGGCGCTCCAGGAGGACGTCGACGCGATTGGCCTCTCGATTCTCTCGGGCGCCCACAACACGCTCTTCCCCGCGATCATCCGCCTGCTGCGGGAGAAGGGCGCCGGAGACGTCGCGATCTTCGGCGGCGGCATCGTTCCCCCCGAGGACATCGCCCGCCTGAAGGCGGACGGGGTGCGCGAGATCTTCACGCCCGGCGCTGCCACCGACGAGATCGTCGCGTGGATCCGCGCCAACATCCTCCCGCGCGGCTACTGACGCTCGTCGTCGCGCATGCGCGCGCGGCGGCGCGACGGTTCAGTCCGACGCGGCGTGCTCGCCGCCGGTCGCTTCTGAACCCGCCGTCTCGGCCGGCTCTGCGCCTGCGGTCGGCGTCGCGGAGCGGGAGTACATGCGCAGTTCCTCGAGGATGGCGGCGTGTACGGCGGCGTCGCGGTCGAGGGCGTAGTACGCGGCACCGAGGAGGAGCAGTGCGACGAGCGCGACGGCACCGAAGCCGCGGATCACCTTGACGGTGCGGGTGTTCGCGTCCGACTCGTGTTCGCGGAGGTGCGCGCGCGCCCGGTCTTCCAGTTCGGCGACGAGCCCACGGATCTGCTCGGTGACGACCGCGCCGTCGTCGGGAAGCGGCTCCGCGGCGACGTCGCGGGCGACGTCGCGCGGCCGCCCGGAGGGGGATGCGATCGCCTCGGTGACCAGCGTCAACTGGCGTGCCGCGAGCGGCCCGATCACGGCGACTCGGCGCCGCTGCCCCGGATCGTCGGTGGTGAGCTCGCGCAACCGATCGAGGTGCGCGTCGACATCCTTCATCGCCGCCAGATAGAGCTCGAGAAACGCGTTCTCGTGGGTGAGGAGATACCCGCGGCGCGCGTATTCCCCCTCGCCCAGGACGGTGCGCGTCGCGGCGATCTCCTCGAGCACGCCGCGTGCACGTCCGACCGCGGCGTCGAGATCGGCGAGCCGCGAGGCGCCGTTGACACTCGCGAGGAACGTGACCACGAGGATCGCTAGGACCACGGCGAAACCACCGGTCACGCGCGATGAGATGATCGAGGGTTGCACGGGCGTAGGCTCGGATACGCGATCGATCGCGTGAACTCTAGCGGGCCGACCGAGGATAGCAACCGGCGTCGTGCCGCGGGCACTCCCGAGCGCTCGGCGGCGATTGCGCCTGCGCCCGTCGCGGCTTAACGTCACGTTCCTGTGGAGCGGCGCGAGATCATCATCATCGGCGGCGGCCCGGCGGGTGCGGCGACCGCGCTCTATCTGGCACGACGCGATCCGGCGCTCGCGCGGCGCGCGCTCGTCCTCGAAAAAGCGCGCCATCCGCGGGCGAAGGTGTGCGCGGGCGGTCTCATCCCGCACGCGCTCGCGTGCCTCGACGAGCTCGAGGTGGGGCTCACGGTGCCGCACGTCGTCGTCGATCGCGCCCGCGTCGAGGTCCCGGGGCGGCGGGTCGAGGTCGACGGCCGGCGTTGCTGCGCGATCGTCCGCCGCGCCGAGTTCGATGCGTCGCTGGTGCGGGCGGCGCGCGCCCGCGGCGTCGAGGTGCGCGAGGAGGAACGGGTGCGGACGCTCGAGCGGGTCGGCGACGGGGTGGTCGTGACGACCGACCGCGGCCGGTACCATGCGTCCCTCGTGGTGGGCGCCGACGGCTCGGGTAGCCTGGTGCGCCGGGTATTGGTGGACGGCCATGGTCACCGGAATCGCGACGCGCACGGAGAGCGCCGCGCGATCGGACGCGCCGTGATGGCCGACGTGCCCATCGGCGACGCCGGTAGCTGGGACGGTCACGATCGCGCGCGCTACGACTTCGACTTTCGCGCCGTGCCGGCCGGCCTCGCCGGCTACGCCTGGGCGTTTCCGTGCCTCATCGACGGTCGCCCGCACGTGAACGCCGGCGTCTACGCGCGCCGGGCCGGCGTCGGTCCCGATCTCCGCGCGCTCCTGCACGCCCTGCAAGTGGATCTCGGCGGCGCGCGCGTCCGTCATCAGGCGGCGCCGATTCGCTGCTGGTCACGCGCGCCGTTCACGGCCGATCGCACGCTGCTCGTCGGCGACGCCGCCGGAGCCGAGCCGCTCATGGGCGAGGGGATTTCGTTCGCCTTCGAGTACGGACGATGGGCGGCCGCCGAGGTCGCCGCCGCCGCGGCCGCCGGCACGCTCGAGTGGCCGGCGGCCGAGGCGCGCTTTCGGCGCTCATGGGTCGGTCGCAAGCTGCGGCGGCTCGACCAGGCGGCGACGATGTTCTACGGCCGCGGCGCGCGTCTGTGGCTCGCGCTCGCCGCACGCTGGGGAGGAGCGCAGCGGATCGGGCTCTGCTGGTACAACGGCGTCGACGGTTGGGATCGCCGCAGCGGTTGGGCGGCGTTGCGGGCGACTCTCGGCGGATCGGCTGTTGCCACGGCGCGTACCGGGATGCAATAAACAAACACCCGTTTTCGCGCGTCCACGTCCGAGGAGGCCCTCATGAAAAAAGCAGTCATCGTTGGTGCGACCCGCACCGCGATCGGTACGCTCGGTGGGGCGCTCGCCCAGGTTCGCGCGCCCGAGCTCGGTGCCATCGTCGTCCGCGAGGCGCTGCGCCGCGCCGGCGGGCTCCCCGGCGATCAGGTGGACGAGGTCATCCTCGGGAACGTGCTGACGGCGGGTCTCGGGCTCAACCCGGCGCGCGTCGCCTACCTCAAGGCGGGCGTTCCGAAGGAGGTGCCGGGCTTCACGATCAACAAGGCGTGCGGCTCCGGTCTGAAGGCGGTTGCGCTCGCCGCGCAGGCGATCGCGCTCGGCGACGCCGACGTCATCGTCGCCGGCGGCATGGAGAGCATGAGCGGCGCGCCGTACCTCCTGAACAAAGCGCGCTTCGGCTACCGTATGGGCCACGAGCAGGTGATCGACTCCATGGTCGCCGACGGCCTCACCTGTCCGATCACGTTCGTCCACATGGGCATCACCGCCGAAAACGTCGCCGCCAAATACGAGATCCCACGCCAGGAGCAGGACGAGTTCGCGGTCGAGAGCCAGGCGAAGGCGGCGGCCGCGATCAAAGGCGGGAAGTTCAAGGACGAGATCGTCGCCGTGGAGATTCCCGCGAAGAAAGGCGACCCGATCAAGTTCGATACCGACGAGCACCCGCGTGAGACGTCGCTCGAGAAAGTCGCCGGTTTGAAGCCCGCTTTCAAGAAGGACGGCTCCGTCACCGCCGCCACCGCATCCGGCATCAACGACGGCGCCGCGGCAGTCGTCGTCATGTCCGAGGAGCGCGCGAAGCGGCAGAACCTGCCGATCCTGGCGACGATCCGTGCCTACGCGTCGGCGGGCGTCGACCCGTCGATCATGGGCATGGGCCCGTGGCCGGCCTCCGAGAAGGCGCTGATGCGCGCCGGGTTGCGCAAGGAAGAAATCGACCTCTGGGAGCTGAACGAGGCCTTCGCCGCGCAGTCGCTCGGCGTGCTGCGCGAGCTGCGCATCCCGAGGAACCGCGTCAACGTCAACGGCGGCGCGATCGCGCTCGGGCATCCCATCGGCGCCAGCGGCGCGCGCATCCTCGTTACCTTGCTTTACGCGATGCACGATCGCGACGCGCGTCTCGGCCTCGCCTCACTCTGCATCGGCGGTGGGCAGGGCATCGCGATGATCGTCGAGCGCTGACACGCGGAGGTGACCTCGCGGTGGCAGTCGCGGCCTTCTTCGACGTCGACGGGACGCTGATCGCGAAGAACTCCGGTCCGCTCTACATGAAGTTCCTGCGTCGACGCGGCGAGATCCGTCGTCGCGACGTGGTTCGTACCTTCTACTTCTATCTGCGCTATCGTTTGAACCTCCTCGACATCGACCGCGCGCTCGAGCGCTCGAGCGTGTGGATACGCGGCCGCGCCGAAGCCGACATCGCTTCGCATTGCCGGCTGTGGTACCGCGACATGGTGCGCCAGTACCTCCAGCCGGAAATGGTGCGTCGCGTGCACGCGCACCGTGAGCGCGGCGACCTCGTCGCCCTCCTGTCGAGCACGACGAACTACCTCGCGGAGCCCCTCGCCGAGGAGCTCGGTATCGAACATTTGCTGGTGTCGCGCCTGGTCGTACGCGATGGTCGCTTCACCGGCGAAGCGGTTCGCCCCATCTGCTACGGCGACGGCAAGCTCCACTGGGCGCGCCGCTTCGCCGCCGAGCACGACGTCGATCTCGCCGCGAGCTTCTTCTATACCGACTCCGTCACCGACGTGCCGATGCTCGAGATCGTCGGCCACCCGCAGGTCGTGAATCCTGATCCACTACTGCGCCGGATCGCACGCCAACGCGGCTGGCAGGTGATGCAGCTCCGACTCGACGATCGCGTCGCGCTCTCCGCTTGATGGCGCGACGCGGGGCAGGGCGGGGGAGCGGCGGGTGGTGGGTCGTCGCGATGCTGAGCGCGGGGGCGCTCGCGCTCTGGTGGTGGATGAGTGCGCGTCGTGTCGAGGCGCCGGCGCCGCCGAGCAGCGTTCCAGGCGCGCGCTCGCTCCAGGGGGCGCCACCGGCTTCCGACGGATCGCGCGGCGAAGAGGGCGAGGAGATCACGCCGCCGGAGAAGGACGAGCTCGAGCGCGTCCTGCGCGAGCACGGGTCCGCCGCGGGCCGCGAGTGACCGCCGGCAGCGGCGCGCCGACGCCGGAGAGGCCCCCGCGGCGCATCGTCTCCCTCGTGCCGAGCCTCACCGAGCTCCTCTTCGCGCTCGGCGTCGGCGACGCGGTGGTCGGCGTGACGCGCTACTGCACCGATCCGCCGGCGCGCGTCGCGACCGTCGCGAAGGTCGGCGGCACCAAGAACCCCGACCTCGATGCGATCGCCGCCTTGCGGCCGGATCTGGTGGTGATGAACGCCGAGGAAAACCGGCGCGAAGACTTCGCGGCACTTTCCGCGTCCGGCTTCGCCGTTCTCGTGACCGAGCCGAAGACCGTCGACGACGGTATTCGGCTGATCGCGTCGCTCGGCGCCGCCGTAGGCCGGGGCGAGCTCGGCGCGTACCTCGCTGCGGCGCAGCAGGCGGGGGTCGCGGCCGTGCGCGCCGCGACCTACCGCCGATGCGGCGTCTCCTACTTCTGCCCGATCTGGCGGAAGCCGTGGATGGCGTTCAACGCCGACACCTACGCGCACGACGTCTTGCGTGTCGCCGGCGGCCGCAACGCGCTCGCCGACCGACGCGAGCGCTATCCCGTCGTCACGCTCGAGGAGGTCGCGGCGACCGCCCCTGAGGTCGTCCTGCTCCCCGACGAGCCGTATCACTTCGCCGATCGCGATCTACCCGCGCTCGCCCCGCTCGCAACGACGCCGGCGCTCCGCCACGGCGCCGTGCGCTTCGTCGACGGCAAGGCGCTCTCCTGGTACGGATTGCGCATTGCGGACGCGGTCGGGACGTTCGCGCGTATCTTCGCCGCCCGGCGACCGTGCGGTGATCGCACGGTGACGCGCGCTGCCGACCGGTTCGCGTAGCCTTGCTCGACGTGAACCTGCGTCGCGAAGAGATTCCGTACTTGCCTTTTCCCGCCGCGGCGCTCATATAAGCTGCCCGGCTCGGGGGGTGGTGATGGCCGCGATCGAAGAGAACCTCCGGAAGCTCCCGCCGCAGAACCTGGAGGCCGAGGAGTTCGTCCTCGGCGGCATCCTCCTCGACAACGACGCGTGCAATCGTGCCGTCGAGATCGGCCTGCGGCCCGAGGACTTCTACCGCGAGTCGCATCGTAAGATTTTCGCCGCCATGCTCGAGCTCGCCGAGCGCGGCACGCCCGTCGACGCGGTGACGCTCGCGGAGTCGTTGCGCCAGCAGGCGCAGCTCCAGGCCGTCGGCGGCGCGTCGTTCATCGCCGAGCTCACCGATCGCGTGCCGAGCGCCGCCAACGTCGCGCACCACGCGCGCATCGTGAAGGAGAAGTCGATCCTTCGCGGCCTCATCTCGACGACGACCGACATCGCCACGCAAGCGTACGACGGCCGCCAGGACGTCGAGCAGTTCCTCGACGAGGCCGAGCGCCGCATCTTCGGCATTGCCGAGCAGAAGTTTCGCCCGTCGTTCTTCAACATGCGGGACCTGCTCGCAGAGTCGCTGAAGGACGTCGAGCGTCTCTACGAACGCAAGGAGATGATCACCGGCGTTCCGACCGGCTTCCACGATCTCGACAAGCTGACGGCGGGTCTGCAGCGCTCCGACCTCATCATCGTCGCCGGCCGCCCCGGCATGGGAAAGACCGCGCTCGCGCTCAACATCGCGACCCACGCCGCGCTGCTGCAAACCGGCCTCGCCGTCGCGATCTTCTCGCTCGAGATGTCGAAGGAGCAGCTCGTGCTCCGCATGCTCTGCTCCGAGGCGCTCGTCAACTACTCGAACGTGCGTTCCGGGCATATGGCCGAACGGGAGTTCACCAAGCTCACGAAGGCGGCAGGCCGCCTGTGGGAGACGCAGATCTTCATCGACGACTCGGCTACCCTCTCGGTCCTCGAGTTGCGGGCGAAGGCACGACGCTTGATGCGCGAGACCGCCGGCACCCTCGGGCTGATCGTCGTCGACTACCTGCAGCTGATGCGCGGCTCGGGACGGACCGACTCCCGCGAGCAGGAGATCTCGGAGATCTCGCGCTCCCTCAAGGCGCTCGCCAAGGAATTGCGCGTTCCCGTGGTCGCGCTCTCGCAGCTGAACCGGCAGGTCGAGGCCCGCGCCGAGCGCCGGCCGGTGATGGCCGATCTCCGCGAGTCGGGCGCGATCGAACAAGATGCCGACGTCATCGCCTTCATCTACCGGGAGGCCGTTTACAACCGCAACCTTGTCGGTACAGCCGAAGAGAAGGATGCAGAGATCATCATCGCCAAGCAGCGGAACGGTCCGACCGACATCGTGCGCGTCGTCTTCCGCAGCGAGTTCATGCGCTTCGAGGATCACGCACTCCCCGGCGACGAGGCGTACCTGATCGAGGCCCAGAAAGACGAATTCGACCTCCTACCCGAGCCCTGACGGCGCGCGCGCGACGGTGCGAGGGTCGACGGCTCAACGGCTCATAGGAAAGGCGCTCCCCCATGCGACGAGCCGTTCCGGCACTGCTGATTCTCGTGCTTTGGGCTTCTCTGGCGGCGGCCGCCATCGTCAACGTCGAGTTCAAGTTCACACCGTTCACGGGTGACCCGGCGAAAGATGACCACGTCCAGACCGTCGCCGGCACCGCACAGGTGTTCATCAACAACGTGCCCGTCGCCGCGCAGGAGGTGCGAAAGGACAGCGTCCCGGTCCTGTTCGAGGATCGCGAGATCGGGCCGTCGGTGTGGATCCCGATGCGATCCGCGGGCGCGGTGGTGCGCAAGGGCAAGAACACCATCCGGATCGAATTCGAGCCGGCGGACGGGAAGGCCGCGTATCGTGCGCAACTCCGCTGGGCGTCGCTGCTGGACGAGGCCAAGGAGGAGCGCGAGCCTGGTCACTACAGCGGCACAAACCAAGACGCCGAAGGCGTCGACGACAAGAAGGCGACCGGGAAGGTCGTTTTCGAGCGGGAGTTCACCGCTGATTTCGCCACCGACGTTCCGTGGCACCACTTTCCCGCGGTGACGGCGCTCAGCGACGAGGACAAGGAGCGACTGACGGCGATGCTGCAGGAGCGGGCGGGATGGTTCAAGCCCGACTTCGCCGCCGTATACAAATCGCTCGCGGGCAAGCAGCGGATCGACGTCGGGGCGATTCGCAAGGCGAAGTGTCTCGACACGGCCTACAAGGCCGGTGTCCGCGTCGCGGCGCCGCCGGCGGATCAAGTCGAGTTCGTCACCACGGGAAACCCCGAGGTCGTCGTGAGACGAAAGAGCGGCGAGCTATTCGCGCTCGATCCCAAGGCCTTCGAGCGCATCAAGGGCGAGGCGCAGATGTGCGCGGAGATGATCGTCGCCACGGTCTACCCGCCGCAGCTCGTCGTCGTCCGCATGCAGAACGGCGACTGGGAGGTTGTTTACTGAGGATCACGCGCTGCTAGGCGACGGCGCCTACATGATCGGGGCGCCTCGCTGAACTTCCTCGTAGCGCTCGCCGACGAGACATAGGAGTGGAGGCCCGCCCCGGCGCACGCCGAGCTCCCAGTGAACCGCCGCCGGCGCGGCGCCCCACGCGCGGACGCGGCCGCCGTGGATTCCGCGCAGATGATGCCATGCGCAGAGCGTGATGCGGTTGTCGCGCGCGTTATTGCCGCCGCGGGAGCGGAAGGGGATGTGGTGGTCATGCAGATGGCGGCGCGAGCTGCACGCGGGCGCGGCGCAGCGCCAGCCGTCGCGGACGAACACGGGATCGTGATGGTGCGGCAGGCGCGCCCACTCGGCGTTCACGTGCGCAAGGAGATTGACGAGGCCCGTCCACGCGGGCGTGAGCGGCGCGTGGAACGCCGCGACGGCGGTTCGAAAGAGCGCGATCACTGATACCGGCCCGCGGACCACGATCTCGGCGCTCAGCGTCTCATCGAGGGGCGCACGCATTTGCCGCGGCGGTGCATCGAGTGCCGCACCATGCGCCGGCGGCGCCATTGGCACACACGAGGCGCCCGCGTCGCGAACATCGAGCGCCCAGCCGACCTCGTCCGCCAAGCGTCGCAAGGTCACCTCGGTGGCGCGCTGCACCCAGGCTTCAGCGGTACCGCCGCCGAGGACGGGCGCGATCGTGAGCGCGCGCAGTGCGGACAAGGTCCCGCTGCGGCACGCCTCCGTGAGGGCCGGCGACTGCCACGTCTTGCGCTCGAGGGCGACGAGCAAGCGAGCTTTGCGCACCTCGAGGCCGAGCTGCTCACGCAGATATCGTGACGAGGAGTCGAAGCCGAAGAGCTCGTACAATCGGCAGTCGACAAAGAGGCGGAGCAGCCGACCGAGCTGCCAATCGATGCGGCGGAGCGCGTGCATCGCCGCGCCGAGGCGCGCATCGAGCGCATGGGCGTCGCACGCCGCCACATTGCGGGCGAGGCGTTCGACGTCTTCCGGCAAGGCCTCGACGACCGCCGACCAATCGATCGTCTCGACCGCCGCGGCGTGGAACGTCGCGCGCGCCTCGCCGGGATCGAGCACGGGCCCGCGTCGATCGGCCAACTGGGCGAGCACATGGTCGGTCTCGCGGGCAGAGGGCTCGAGCGTCCACAGTGCCGCGAGGCCTTCCGCCGCGATCGCCTCGGCAGCGCGCCACGTCGGGAGCGGCTCGCCCGCCACGCGCCGCGCCATCTCGAGGCTCGCGCGCCAGAGTGGCGCGACCCAGCGCGGACAGCGCATCCGCAGGGTGACGCTCGGTTCACCGTCGGTCAGCGGGCTGTCCTCCGCGCAGTCCTCGAGCGTCTCGGTCAGACTATGCGCGGCATCCGTGGCAGGCACGGGATCCGTCGGATCCGCGGCATCGGTGGCAGGCGCCGTGCCCGCGGTAGTCGGCGGCGCGACCGCGCCCTCGTGCACGCGCGCCCGCGCGTTGGCATCGCGGATGATCGCCTCCAGGGCACGCACCGTGCGCCCGTCCGCGATCGCAAGCCACACCTGCTCGGTCTCGGTCCGTGCGACCGCCACCAGCAGCCGAACCTGCGTCCACGAGAGGGCACCCCGCTCGAAGGCGACGGACAGCACGGGAAGCGCGCTCAGTGCGCTCACGACGCGCGCGCAGGTCTGCAACTCGCGAGCGGAGACTCCCAGACGCTCACGCGCGTAGTCGTCCACGCGCGCGAACCCGAGGGCGTGGTGAGCCTGCCGGCGCAGGAACTCCGCTGCGATGGTGCCGAGCGCTCGCCGGCCGCGCGTCTCCTGCGAGGCGAGGCGCCGCAGGTACTGATCGAGGAGCAGTGCACAGGCGTCCCGATCGAGCCTGCGTACCTCGTCACGCGGCGGACGCGCGAGCAACTCCGGCGGCACGATTTCGAACGCGGCCGTGTCGGCGCGCAGTGATTCCGGGACCGGTGGGAGCATCGAGGCGAACAATAGGCGAAAGTCGTGACAGTGTCAACCAAAAACGCAACACAATGTATAACGGCACTGATATTCTCTGCTGCTGTCATGAACGCGGGCGCCGGCAACCGACGCGCGCCACGGCTCAGCTTCGCAGCACGGCGACGATGTCGCAGTCTTCGTGACCGTTCCGGGTCGCGACGCCCATCACCCGCCGGCCACCGCCAACAACTCGGCGGTCGCGCGCGCGACGTCGGGCGCGCGCACGACGGCGGCGATGACGCCCACTGCGTTGACGCCGGCGGCGAGCACCTCGGGCGCGGTCGCGGCGGTGATGCCGCCGATCGCGACCAGCGGCTCGGCGACGCGCGAGCGGACGGCGCGCAGGCGCGCGCAGCCGATCACCGGGTCGGCGGCCGACTTGCTCGTGGTCGCGAAGATCGGTCCGAGCGAGAGGTAGTCGGTGCCACAACCGGCAGCGGCCTCGAGCTGCGCCTCGCTGTGCGTCGAGAAGCCGATCCAACGGTCGGGACCGAGGAGCCGGCGCGCCTCGGCGACCGGCACGTCCTCTTGGCCGAGGTGGACACCGTCGGCCTCGACTGCGAGCGCGACATCGACGCGGTCGTTGATGATCAGGGCCGCCCCGGTGGCCGTCGTGAGCTCGCGAATGCGACGTGCGATCGCGACCAACTCGCCGGTCGCGATGCCCTTGAGGCGCAGTTGCAGCAAGCGCGCGCCCCCCGCCAGCATGGCGCGCGCGAGCTCGACGGGATTATGCCCGGTGTCGAGGGGATCGACGATGAAGTAGACCCGCGACGGCAGGATCATTTGCCGCCGCGCGGAACGACGATGCCGAGCGAGGTGATCTTCTTTCGCAAGGTGTTGCGGTTGATGCCGAGAAGGTCGGCGGTGCGCAGCTGATTGCCGCCGGTCTGCTCGAGGATGAGCTCGATGAGCGGCCGCTCGACCGCCGCCACGACCGCGGCGTACAGCTCCTTCGCGGGACGCTCGGGGTCGCGCACCAGCGCCGCGACGGCGCTCCGCAGCGTGTCGGCGAGGGAGCCGCTCAAGGGCGGCGGCGGCGTCGCCTCGGAGACCTGGAGGTCCTCGGGGGTGAGGGTGCGCCCCGGCGCCAGGACGGCGGCGCGCAGGAGGCAGTTCTCGAGCTCGCGGACGTTTCCCGGCCACGGGTGACGGATGAGCAGCTCCTCCGCCTCGGGCGCGATCGCGGTGATGTCGGTGCCCATTTCGGCGTTGATCTTGGTGAGAAAGTGGCGGATGAGCTCAGGGATGTCGCCGCGGCGGTCGCGCAGCGGCGGCACCATGATCGGGACCACCTTCAGGCGGAAGAAGAGGTCTTCGCGAAAGCGCTGCTCGCGGACGGCGCGCTCGAGGCTCTGATTGGTGGCGGCGATGATGCGCGCGTTTGCCTTCATGACCTGCGTGCTACCGACGCGGCTGAACTCGCGTTCTTGCAGTACGCGCAGCAGCTTCACCTGGAGCTCGATCGGCATGTCGCCGACCTCGTCGAGGAAGAGCGTGCCGCCGGCCGCGGTCTCGAAGCGTCCGACGCGGCGCTCGCTGGCACCGGTGAAGGCGCCGCGCTCGTGGCCGAAGAGCTCGCTCTCGAGAAGGTCGCGCGGGATCGCCGAGCAGTTGAGCGCGACGAACGGGCCGCTCCAACGCGGCGAGTGGAAGTGGATGGCGCGCGCGATCAGCTCCTTGCCGGTGCCGCTCTCGCCCTCGATTACGACGGTGGCGTCGCTCTTCGCCACCCGGCCGATCGTCTTGAAGATCTCCTGCATCGCGCCGCTCGTGCCGACGAGGGTGACGCCCGGCTCGTAGCGGCTGCCGACCTCGGTGCGGATGCGGCCGACGGTGCGGGTGAGCTCGTGCATCTCGCTCGCTCGCGACACCAGCGCGCGCACCTCGTCGAGGTCGAAGGGCTTGGTGAGGTAGTTGAAGGCGCCGCGCTTCATCGCCTCGATCGCGTTCGCCATCGTGTTCTGCGCCGTGATGACGATGACGATCACGGGCTTGTCGGTGGCGCGGATGCGCTCGAGGACGTCGAGGCCGCTCAGATCCGGCATGCGGATGTCGAGGATGGCGACGTCGAAGTCACCGTCGGTGAGGGCGGCGAGGGCGTCGCCGCCGCTCGCGACGGTCTCGACGTCGTGCCCAGCCTGAACGAGCGCGGTGCCGAGCACCATGCGGATCGATTCCTCGTCGTCAGCGACCAGGATGCGTGCCATGACTAGTCCCGTAGGTCCGGAGCCGCGACCGGGAGGCGGACGCGTACCCGTGTGCCGCGCCCCAGCTCGCTCTCTATGGTAATCGTGCCGCCGTGCTGCGCCACCAGACGCTCGCTCACCGCGAGGCCGAGGCCGGTGCCGCTCGTCTTGGTGGTGAAGAACGGCGCGAAGATGCGCTCGCAGTCCTCGGCCGCGATCCCCGGCCCGGTGTCCTCGACGTCGACCGAGAGGAATTGCCCGAGGTCGCGCGCCGCGTGGCGCACGTGGAAGTCGGTCTCGATGCGCGTGGTGACGGTCAGGGTGCCGGTGCCCTCCATCGCCTCGAGCGCGTTCTTCACGAGATTCAGGAACACCTGGCGAAGTTGGGCCTCGTCGGCCAGCACGTCGGGAAGGCTCGGGTCGAAGACCAGACGTACCGTGAGCGCCCCGTCCCCGCCCGCGCGCTCGAGTGTCAGCACGTCGTTGAGGACGCGGTGCACGTTCACCGCCGCGAGCCGCAACCGCGGCGGGCGCGTGAGCTCGAGCAGCTGCTCGAGCAACGCGGAGACGCGGTCGACCTCGCGCGTGATGAGACTCGTGAAGCGGCCGACGTTGGCGTTGCCGCCGACTTCCTCCGCGAGGAGCTGGGCGGCGCCCTTAATGCCGCCGAGCGGATTTTTGATCTCGTGTGCGAGGCCGGCGGCGACGGCGGCGAGATCGCTGACGCGGCTGCCACGGTCGGCGGCGTCGCCGAGCGAGCGTTGCGCGGTCGTGTCGCGGAAGAGCAGCAAGGTGCCGACGGCGGCGCCGAGCGCGTCGATGACGGGGGCGGCGATGAGCTGAACGGCGACCCGCCGCCCGAACGGCGCGAGCAGCTCGCCGGCGTCGCTCGTACGCCGCGCCGTGCCCAGCTGCAGACAGCGCACGGTGTCCCCGATCCAGGGGTTCATGGCGAACGCTTGCTCGACGCTCCGCCCGACCACCTGTGCCGCGGAGACGCCGGTCAAGTCTTCGGCGCGCGGGCTGAGGAATGCGACGCGTCCGTCCAGATCGAGGAGCACGAGGCCGTCGCCGAGGCTCGCGAGCACGTCCTCGGAGTGCGCCGCGAGGAAGCTCTCGTCGGCGCGGGCGCCGGTCGCGTTCGCCTGCGGTGCCATGCTCGATTTCGCCGCGGATTTCATGGCGTCGCGGGAGACTATCATGCCGGGCGAGGCTCTGCACCGGCGCGTTGACAGTACCCGGGGACGAACTTTAACCTGCGCCCGATGCCTTTCCGGATCGGCCACGGCTTCGACATCCACCCTCTCGTCCCCGGGCGGCGGCTCGTGCTCGGGGGGGTGGAGATTCCGGGCGCGCGCGGTCTTGCCGGCCACTCGGACGCGGACGCGGTGCTGCATGCGCTGACCGACGCGCTGCTCGGTGCGATCGGCGCCGGCGACATCGGCCGCCACTATCCCGACTCGGACGCGCGCTACAAAGACCGCGGTAGCGCCGACTTCGTCCGCGAGACGATGGTGACGGTCCGCGCCCGCGGATACCGGGTGGCGAACGCCGACCTCACCATCCTCGCCGAAGAGCCGCGGCTGGCTCCCTACCTCGACCGCATGCGTGCGAACGTCGCCGAGCTCTTGGGTGTCGAGGTCGACGCGGCCAACGTCAAAGCGACGCGCGGCGAGGGGCTGGGGGCGATCGGACGCGCCGAGGGGATCGCCGCGCAGGCGATCGTGCTGCTGGAGCGAGCGCCGTGACGACCTACGACGGCGGCTGCCATTGCGGCGCGGTGCGTTTCCGCGTCACCGCCGACCTCGACCACCTGAGCGAGTGCAACTGCTCGATGTGCGCGAAAAAGGGCTTCCTGCATTTGATCGTGCGGGCGGAGCACTTCGAGCTGCTCTCCGGCGCCGACGCGCTCACGACGTACGAGTTCAACACCCGGGTCGCGAAACATCACTTCTGCCGCCACTGCGGCATTCACTCCTTCTACGTGCCGCGCTCCGATCCCGACAAGATCGACGTGAACGTGCGCTGCCTCGACGGTGTCGACCCGGCCGCGTTGCGCATCACGCCCTTCGACGGGCGGCACTGGGAGGAGTCGATGGCCCGGCACGTGCCGTGGCGTTGACGCGACCCGCGCGTCCGCGGACGCTTCACGCCGGGTGACGCGTCGCCGACCCGTCGCGGAGGGGCTCAGTCGTCGTCGCCGCTGCTGCCGTCATCCCCGCAGCCGCCACCGCCGCACGGATCGACGTCGTCCGCGCCCGAGTCGACGCCCTCGACCATCGCGTCGAGATCCTCGCCGCCGAGCTCGTCCCCGAGCTCACCGCCCATGCGCTTCATCCAACGCGCCATGCTCTTCGGGTCGTTCTCGTCGAGATCGCCGAGCTTCGAGGGATCGGCGAGCGCGTCGAGGCGGGACTCCTCCGAGCGCACCATCGCGAAGCGCGACATCAGCCGCTCGAGGGCCGCGCTCCCGCATCGATCGCAGGTGGGGTGCGCCTCCTCGCCGACGCGCAACGTCAGCACCGTGACGCGCGCGCGACACGCCGTGCAGCGATACTCGTACAACGGCATGTCTCTCTATACCGGACCCCGGCCGCTCGGCCAATCGAGCGCCGCACGCACGCGGCGCAAGGACTTGCCATGTCCCGTCGTCCGCACGTAGCATGCGCGCTCCTCATGCGAGACCGGTGGTGATGCGAGACCGGGCGACGGCGCTCGGCGCGCTCCAGGTCGATCTCACGCGCCGCCAACTGCTTCGGACCGGCTTCGGCGGCGTGCTGCTGCTGTCGTTCGGTACGCTCCTGCCGTCGGGGTGTGCGCGCTACCTGCCGATCGCGCGCCCATTGAAGTTCCTCTCTCGCAAGGAGTTCGCGGTGGTGACGCAGGCGGCGGTCCGCATCCTCGGCCTTCCGGACGAGCGCGGCGACGAGATCGGCGGCTTCATCGACGCGCTGCTCACCGACTTTCCGCCGACGACGCAGAACCAGGCGCGGCTCATGTTGCGTGTCCTCGAGCACGGGACGCACTTCTTCGACTTGAAGCCGAAACGCTTCACCCGGCTCTCGCCGGCGGAACAGGACGTCTACTTGCGCGGCTGGATGGAGAGCAGCCTCGGCGCCCGGCGTATCGTCTTCCGGGCGCTGAAGACGCTTGCGGCGCTCGGCTACTACGCGCAGCCGAGCGCGTGGGACACGATCAGCTACGACGGCCCGTGGATCGGGCGGATCGACGTCGCCTCGGAGTTCGTGCACGAGGATCCGGTGCCGCTCGCCGCCGTCATGGCGCGGTTCGGGCGGCGATGATCCTCGACACCGCGACCGTCGACAGCAACGTCGCGCTCGAGAGCGACGTCTGCGTGATCGGCTCCGGCGCTGGCGGCGCGGTGGTCGCGCGCGAGCTCGCCGAAGCGGGACGCTCGGTGGTCGTTCTCGAGGACGGTTCCTACGTCCGCAGCGGAGACTTCGTGCAACGCGAGGAGATCATCTACCCGCGCATCTACCGCGAGAGCGGCACGACCGCGAGCGCCGAGTACGCGGTTCTGGTGTCGCAGGGACGTCTCGTCGGCGGCTCGACCGTCCCCGGCTTCTGTCTGTGCGTGCGGCCGCCGCGCGCCATCCTCGCCCACTGGGCGCGCAGCTTCGACCTTCCCGGCATCGGCTACGAGGGCCTCTATCCGCACCTGCGCAAGGTGGAGAAGCAAATCGGCGTGCGCCGCATCACCCCCGAGCAGGTGAACCCCAACAGCGGCAAGCTGCTCTTCGGCTCCGAGCAACTCGGGTATCGCGGCTACCTGCCGTTTCACAACCGCAGCGGTTGCCTCGACTCCGGCTACTGCGCGCTCGGCTGCACGTATGACCGCAAGGGCGACATGCTGACGACCTACGTCCCGGCGGCGTCGAAGGCGGGAGCCGTCGTCGTGCCCGATTGCGAGGCGCGGCAGATCGTGACGCAGAACGGGCGGGCGATCGGCGTCGACGGGCTCTTCAACCGCTCGCGCACCGGCACCCGCTATCCGCTCAAGGTGCGCGCGAAGGTCGTCGTCCTCGCCGCCGGCGCGATCAACTCGCCACGTATCTGGCGCGCCAGCCGGTTGCCCGATCCCGCCGACGAGGTCGGACGCAATTTGCGGCTGCAACCCCACGTCGCCGTGAGCGCCCTCTATCCGGAGTCCATCACCGCCTGGCGCGGCATCCCGCAGGGGTACGTCGTCGACGAGTTCCTCCGCCTCGACGAGCGCAGCGCCGGGCACGGCTACCTTCTCATCCCGACCTTCGCGTTTCCGGTGGCGGCGGCGAGCGTGCTACCCGGGTACGGCGCGCAGCACCGTGAGCTGATGACGCTCTATCCGCGCCTCGGCGCGATCGGCATCTTCCTCCACGATCACACGCGCGGCCGCCTCGAGTTCTCGGACGACGCGCCGCCGACCGTCGTCTATCGCCTTGGCAGCATGGACTCGGAGCAGCTCGTCGAGGCCATGGTGCACGCAAGCGAGGTGAGCTTCGCTGCGGGCGCCGAGAAGGTTTTCCTGCCGTACAACGACATCGTGACCATCGGACGTCGGGGCGCGTACCAGGCGATCCACGAGCGCGGCATCCGTGCCAACGACCCGCTCTTCATCTCGTACCAACCGCAGGGGACGCTGCGCATGGGCGGCAACCCGCGCCAGTCCGTCGTCGACGGTGCCGGCGAGGCGCACGCGGTGCGCAACCTCTTCGTCGCCGACGCGAGTGTGTTTCCGACCAGCGTCGCGGTGCCGCCGCAGCTCGCCGTGATGACGCTCGCGACGCGGACGGCGCAGCACATCGTCGCCAACGCGGAGCAGTACTTCCGATGACGCAGGTTCTTTAGATTGGACGGGCGTGCGCCGGCCGACATGAAGCGCCGCGCACGAGCGGCGCGAGCACCGGAATCAGCTCCATCGGCGTGTAGGGCTTCGAGAGCCACGCGGCGCATCCGGCCTCGCGACACCGCGTCTCGAGATCACCATCGGCGGTCGCGATGACGACCGGTACGCCGCTGAGCTGGCGATCACGCTTGAGATGCGTCAGAACGTGCAGGCCGTCCATGCCGGGGAGTCCGAGATCGAGAACGATGACGTCGGGTCGCGATTCGCGCGCGCGGCGTAGGCCCTCGAACCCGTCGCTCGCCTCGATGACGTTGGCACCGTGCTGTCGCAGGACGCTCGCCGCCGCGGTGCGATAGCTCGGATCGTCCTCGATGAGGAGCACGACCGCCCCACGCAGAGCGGCGGACTCTTCCGCGGACCCCGCGAGCGCGGGCACGTCCGAATGTGCGGGAAGCAGTAGGCGAAACGTCGAACCTCCGCCGGCTACGCTCTCGACCTCGAGTCGTCCCCCGAGGATCACTGCGAGTTCCTGAGAGATGGCGAGCCCGAGGCCGATACCGCGCGCGCCGGTGAGCGCGCGCGCCGAGCCGCGGTAGAAGGGAGCGAAGATGCGCGTCAGGTCGGTCGCGTCGATCCCGACGCCGGTGTCGCGCGCGCTGATCGCAATCTCGGTCCCGAGCCGGCTGGCCTCGACCTCGATCGCGCCGCTCGCGGTGAACTTCGCCGCGTTCGAGATCAAGTTGGTCAGGATCTGGCGCAGGCGAAAGGGATCGGTCACGACCACGGCGGCGGCCGGCGCGACGTCGGTGCGGAACGCAATCGGCCGCCCGTCGAGCAGCGCCCGCGCCGTCACCTCCAGATGGTCGAGCGTCTGCGTCAAATTGATCGTCTCGGGATTCGCGGTGAGGCGCCTGGTCTCGATCTCCGCGAAATCCTGCAGCTCCTTCGCGAGGTCGAGCGTCATGAGGGAATTCTGCCGCACCCGCTCGAGTTGCATCCGCTCGCCGTCGGCACCCTCTCGCAGCGCATCGACGTCCCACAGGATCGCCTGCAGTGGGTTGCGCAGCTCGTGGGCGATGCGTGCGAGAAATACCGATTTCTCCGCGCTCGCCGCCGCCACCTGATCGTAGAGCCAGGCGTTGGCCATCGCGATCGCCGCGCCGCTCGCAAGCACCGATGCCAGCGCCAGCTCGCGCTCCGTGAGCGGGAGCGCCGCGCGGCCGCGATCGGCGCAGATCGCTCCCAGCCGCTCACCGTTGTCGCCGAGCGGCATGCAGAGGAGCGTCGTCGTGTTGGCGCCGTACAGCGCGCTCGGAACGTCGGCCGCGGCGCTACTGGTGAGGAAAGCTCCTGCCGCGTGCCGCCACCCCGCCATCCAGTGCCACAGCTGCCGCGTCTCCACGAGCGGCTCCCACGTGATGCTCCCGCCCGCGGCGCGAACGAGATAGCCCTGGACCGAGCCGCCCCCGAGGGTCTGCCACACGACCCAGAGGCGACGCAGCCGAAACGTCTCGAGGGTCGTCGTGCAGACGACGGAGAGCACGCGCTGCGAATCGAAGCCGTGCAGGGTGCGCGTGAGATCGCGAAACGTCGCGAGGTGCCGATCGAGCTGCTCGCGTTGCCCGAAGACCGTTCGCCGCTGACGATCGAGGAATGCCGCACCGATGATCGACAGCAGGCCGCTGGCGGCGACGGCGTAGAGCCCGTAGGCCACCGGCAACGTCCCCTCCGACCGCGATCCGCCGAGTACGAGCGATGTCTGCGCGAGCATGCAGGCGATTGCCATAAGCCCCTGGTTGCCGGCGCCCCAGGGAAACAGCAGCGCGGTCGTGAGCTCGAAGGCGATGAACAGGAGGGCGAGCGCGGCGCGATTCGCGCCCGTGAGCGCGCCGTACAGCGTGACGCATGCCACGAGCGCGACGCACGCAGCGCACGTCAGCCCGATCCCGAGGCGGCGAAGCGCGCGCGAGCGATGGCACGCGTTGGCGACGAGACAGATGGCGAGCTCGAGGGTGAAGACGAGGAGCAGATACCGCAGGCGTTCGGGATGGTAGTGGACCTCGAGGACCCCGCCCATGCCGACGCCCGCCGCGAACAGCATCGCGCCGAACGCGCCACGACGTGCGACCAGCCGCCGCGTCTCGCTCCGGTAGCGCTCCTCGATGTGGGCGTCCATGCGGATCGTACGAAGAGCGCCCACATCCCGCCCGCGTCCCACCGTGCGCCCAGGGAGCAACCGTCGCGTACGGCGGCGGCGCTGTCAATGGCGCGAGGACCGGCGGCTACTTCAGGGTCTTCGCCGAGAAGCCGCGGTCGTTGAACGTGAGGAGCGTGCGCTTGGCGGTGACGACGCTTTCGAGGACCACCTCGCGACCCCAGAGGCGGTAGAGGTAGCCGAGGGTCTTCTCGGCGTTCTCGAGGTGGAGGTCGCGGCCGTCGTGCTGGTGGACGAGGTAGAGCGTGCGCTTGTGACCGAAGTCGGCGTCGTCGATGGAGATCACCGGAACGTTCGCCATGCCGACGTTGCGCAGGAGCTGCTCCTTCACGTCGCGCCAACCTTCTTTGTCGGCGACCTTGCTGATCACCAGATCCTCGCCCTTCGGTTCGTACTCGAAGAGGTCGAGCTCGCGCATCAGGTTCTCGTTGAGGTAGCGGCGGAGAAACGACACGTCGCGGTCGGTGGCCCGCGCGTCGAGGAGCTTTTGCATGCCGGTCATCGTCGACGTGCCGTAGTCCTCGGTCTCTTCCGCCGTGGGCTCGTCGAAGCGACGCTTCAAGTCGGTCCAGACCTTGAGGCCGACGTGGTACGGGTTGAGGCCGCCGGGCGTCGGCCGCACCACTTGATTGTGGCGCACCAGGAACTCGAGGTGGAGGTCCTGCGGGAGCTCGATGCCGTTCAGGATCTCGCGGTGGACCCACGAGGCCCACCCTTCGTTCATGATCTTGGTCTCGATCTGAGGGATGAAGTAGCGCGCTTCCTCGTCGACGATCGTGAGCAGGTCGCGCTCCCAGTTGGCGAGATAGGGATTGTAGTCGCGGATGAAGAGCAGCAGGTCCTCCTCGGGGCTGAGCGGGAGCTTCTGGAGGTCGGGCTGCACGTATTCGGCGCGCTGGTGCAAGCGTTGATAGGGGTCGGGCGGCGGCTCGGCCGCGTGCAGCATGCGCTCGCGCTCCTCGTCGGGCGTGAGCTTGCGGACGGCGAGGTTCCGCCGGCGTTGCAGCGAGAGCGCGTGCGCGGCGTCGAGGATCGCCTCGACGCGGTCGATGCCGATCGACGGGTCTTCCGCATAGCGGCGAACGCGCTCGGCGTGCGCCTTGAAGGTTCCGAGCGTGAACTCGGCGCGGGTCGTCTTGAAGGTGAAGTTGTTCTTGAAGAAGTCGTTGTGCCCGTAGACGTGCGCGATGGTGAGGATTTGGAGGCAGAGCGAGTTGTCGCGCATGAGGTACGCGAGCGCAGGGTTCGAGTTGATCACCATCTCGTAGGGGAGGCCGCTCACGCCGTACTCGTAGAGGGTCTTCAGCTTCTCGAACGACTTGCCGTACGACCAGTGCGGGTAGTGCGAGGGGATGCCCGAGTACGCCATGTAAGCGAGCATGTCGGTGTGGTTGCAGAGCTCGAACTCCTGCCGGTAGCAGTCGAGGCCGAGCGCCTCTGCCTGGTCGCGGATCTTCGCGTCCCAATACTCGAGATCCTGGAGCTCCCAGTTCGCCACCGGATCAGTCCTGCACCCGCTCCTTGGCGAGGAACGCCTTGAAGCTCGGCCAGATGTCTTCTTTGCGCTCGATGAGGACGGTCTGGAAGTTCTCGGCGTCGAGACGGCGGAAGATGTTCAGCATCGAGCTCTCGTAGTAGCGCGAGCCGAGCGGCTTGATCTCGCCGTAGCCGAAGAGGTTGCAGATCGCGGCGAGCTCGCTCGCGGACTTCAGCGCGGCGCTGTTGTCGGAGTCGAAGTTGTCACCGTCGGAGCAGTGGAAGGCATAGATGTTCCACAGCGACGGATGATAGCGCTTGGCGATGATGTCGAGCGCCTTCTGATAGCCCGACGAGATGAAGGTGCCCCCCGACTCGCCCTTGTGGAAGAACTCCTCCTCGGTGACCTCGTGCGCCTCGGTGTGGTGGCTGATGAAGACGATCTCGACGCTGCGGTATTTGGTGGCGATGAACTGGTACAGCAGGAAGAAGAAGCTCCGCGCGAGGTACTTCTTCATGGTGTCCATCGACCCCGAGGTGTCCATGATGCACATCACCACCGCGTTCGACTCCCGGCGTACGTCGGTCGTGATGTGGCGGTAGACGAGGTCGTCGACGTGGAAGGGAAAGCGCTTCGGGGTCGCGTCGGCCTGGCGCTCTTGGCCGTCGGCGTCGACGCGCTGCTCCCCGCCGTCGCGCAGCTCGGGGACGGATGCCGCCGCCGCGGTGCCCTCGCCGGGCGCGTCGGCGGCGTCGAGCTCCACGTTCCGGAGCCGCCGCTGCGCGGCGAGCTTGCGCTTCACCCTGGACTTGACGGTCCGGTGCTTGTCCAAGCGGACACGGATCCCGACGGTCCGGTAGCCGCGGCGCTTCGACATGCGCAGCGCCTCGATCTGCCGGAGCGCCTTGCGCTCGAGGTCGGGTAGATCGAGATCCTCGAACATGATGTCGATGAGATCCTCGAGTGTGACGTCGGTCTCGTAGTAGTCGACGCCGGCGCGGTCACCCGCCTTGTCCACCCCCTCGCCGCGCGCCTTGCCGACGACCTGCCCGGGTTGCGACGCTCCGTCGCCCTGGCCGACGCCCGGGGTATTGTCCCCGTACACGAAGCGATACTCGCGGATGCCGCGGATCGGGACCTTGATGACCCGATCGCGGCTCTTCCCGATGATCGACTCCTCCGCGATGATGTCCGCGATGTTCTCGCGGATCGACTCCCGAATCTTCTGTCGATGCCGCAGCCGATCCCCCGCCGTCCGGTCACTCCGCTCCGCATCGGAGTTCCGAAACGGCCGGAATATGGTGTTGATCGACATGCCGCGCCGTCAGGCGGCCGCGATCCGCAGGATCGCGCCGCCGCCGACGAAGGGGCGCGGTGAGACGCTCCCCTCTTGAGGAGCCTCGAGGGCCGGGGGCCGAGGGGCCCCCAGATGCAAGGCGCGAGGAAGCGAACGCGGAGGCGTAGCGCTAGCTACGCCGCAGCCTAGCCAAGCCAGGCCACGCAAGTGAGCGCCCGAGCAACGCAGCAGATGGGGGTCCCTCGGCACCCGGTTCAGTCCTTCCAGAGGTTGTTGGCGGCGTATTTGAGCACGACGTCGACGCAGCTTTCGCAGTAGCCGTTGTCGAGCAAGTTCTTCACCATCGCGTTGTACTTGCCCGTCTGATCCTCGTCGCGGGTGCGTGCCTTGGTGATGATGCGGCTGATGTCGCGCACCGACGTCATGAGCTTCTTCTCGATCGCTTCCTTGAGCGGCTCGTAGCTCTTGTAGGTGATCCTATCGCCACGCCGGCTGCCCGCCCAGAGATAGGCGATCACCTCTTGGCGGAAGCCCTCGGCCGCCGAGCCGATGATCGCGATTTGCTCCTCGATCGACTTGAGGAATCCCTCGTCGGGCTGGAGATCCTCGCGCGTGTTGCGGTCCTTCACGCGCGTCTTGTTGACGAACGCCTCGGCGTGATCGAGGTAGTTCTGGAAGAGCGCCTCGGCCTGCTCCTGGTACGAGTAGACGAAGGCTTTCGTGATCTCCTTCTCGAGGGCCTCGAGGTACTCCTTGTGCAGCACGTCCTGGAGGAACTCGAGGTGCTGCTTGCGGGTGTCGTCGCCGATGTCGGCTTCCTTCACCATCGCGATCAGCGCCTCGCGGACGTTGATCGGGTTGATGCAGTTGCCCTCGACGTTGTCGGAGAGCGCGTTGTCGAGCGCTTTCATGATGAAGCGCGTCGAGATGCCGCTCATGCCCTCGCGCTTCGCGTCTTCACGCAGCTCGTGGAAGTCGATCTTCTTGGTCTTGCCCTTCTCGACGACCTCCTCGCCGTTGTAGAGCTTGAGCTTCGTCATTAGATCGCACTTGTTGTTGGGCTCGAGGCGCGAGAGGATCGCGAACATCGAGGCGGTCTCGAGCGTGTGCGGCGCGACGTGGGCGCGGAAGTCCGAGTTGCGGATGATCTTCTGGTAGATCTTGACCTCCTCGGACAGGCGGAGGTTGTACGGGACGCGCACCACGACGATACGATCGAGGATCGCCTCGTTGGTGTGGTCGGCGCGGAATTTCTGCCACTCGGCCTCGTTCGAGTGCGCGGCGATGATGGTGTCGACGTAGACGAGGCCGTGGCGCCCGGGCGCGGGGATGACCTTTTCCTGCGTCGCGGTGATCATCGCGTGGAGGTACTCGGTCTCGTTCTTGAAGACCTCGATGAACTCGACGACGCCGCGGTTGCCGACGTTGAGCGCGCCGTTGAGATCGAGAACCCGCGGGTCGCCCTCGGAGTATTGGTCGAGCTTCGAGATGTCCTCGCTACCGATCAGCACCGAGGTGTCCTGATTGTTCGGGTCGACCGGCGGGACGACGCCGATGCCGATGCGGTTGCGCTTGGAGAAGACACGGCTGACGACCGGCACCTCCTCGTAGCGCCCGGCGAATTCGTCCTTCAGACGATAGCGACACACCGGGCAGAGGTCGCCCTCGATGTGCGTGCCGAGCATCTTCTCGAACTCCTTGCGGAGATGCCGTGGAATCAGGTGCAGCGGCTCCTCGAACATCGGGCAGCCGTCGATCGCGTAGAACGGCTCGCTCGCCTCCAGGCCGCGCTGGACCTTCTCGGCGAGGGAGCTCTTGCCGGAGCCGACCGGCCCCATGAGGTAGAGGACCTGCCGGCTCTCCTCGCCCTTGAGCGACGCGGCGTGGAAGTAGCGCACGATCTGCGCGATCGTTCGCTCGATGCCGAAGAACTCGTCGCGGAAGAAGTTGTAGACCTTGACGGACTCGTCCTTGTAGAGGCGCTTCACCCGCGGATCGTCCCCTTCGAGGATGTCCGCCGTGCCCAGCTTGATGATGATGTCGTAGAGCCGCGAGTGCGCGAGCTTCGGAAGGCTCGGATCCTCACGCACACGCTCCAGGTAGTCGAGAAAGGTGCCGCGCCACGATTTCTGCTCGTGGGCGGCGCGATCGTCTTTGATCAGCTTTTCAAAGACGTTCTTCCCGTTGTCCATAGTCGCTCCTTCCCGGCCATCAGCCGGGAGTTCGGGTCGCCCACGCCACCGGAGCAGTGCGCGCGAGAAGCCCGCGTGCGGTGATGTCACGCAAAAGTATAGTGGTGTGCGGAAGGCTCGGGCAAGTACGCTTCGGCCGCGAGGACGCCGCACAGCGGCGAATGAGGAGTGGCGGAGGGTTGAGGGGGTGAAACGAGCGGCGCGCCGTGTGGGCGTGTACCCGCCAACCTCCCCCGCAGGCCACCATCCGACGGCCATGCTTCCCCCCGTGGTCAAAACGGTAGCATCGGCCTTCGCGGAGTGTCAACGTCAAAGCGTGCGCGCGGCTTGCGCATCGATGCCGTTTCGCCGAAGAGATCCTGGTGAACGCGACCGAACCGCTGCGCCGCGCCGCGCGCCGCTGGCCTGATCGCGAGGCGGTGCGCGACGCCGACCACACGCTCACGTTCCGCGAGCTCGAGGCGCGCGTGAATCGCGTCGCGTGCCTCCTCGGGCGTCTCGGCGTCGTGCGCGGCGACCGCGTCGCGACGAGCTTGCCGAACTCGGTGGCGCACGTCGTCGCGCAACTCGCGATCGTGCGCGCCGGTGCGGCGTGGGTGGCGATCAATCGCCGGCTCGCGCCGCCCGAGGTCGCGTACATGCTCGAGCATTCCGGCGCGCGGGCGCTGCTCACCGACGCGGACGGCGCGTCCGGCGCCCCGTCGCGGCTCGAGGTCCTCGACGTGAGCGGCGGCGACGCCGCGCTCGAGCGCCGGATCGCCGCCGAGCCCGACGAGGCACCCTCGACAGCGCTCGGCGAGGACGACGTCGCGCGTTTACGGTACACCTCGGGCACGACCGGCAAGCCAAAGGCGGCGGTCCTGACGCACGCGAGCGCGCTCACCTCGCTGCGCAATCTCCTCGCCGAGCTGCACGAGCTCACAGCAGACGACGTCGCGCTGCACGTGATGCCGCTCACGCACGCGAGCGAGGCGCTGCTGGCGCCGACGTTCTGGCGCGGCGCCCGCACCGTGATCGCGTCGACCGCCGAGCCGCGCGCGCTCGCGGCAACGATCGCGCGCGAGCAGGTGACGACGCTCTTTCTCGTGCCGACGATGATCACCGCGCTCGTCGATGCGGTGGGCGGCGCCGCGGGCGCGCTCCCGAGTCTTCGCACGCTGGTCTACGGCGCGGCGCCGATCGCCCCCGAGGCGCTTGAGCGCGCGCTCGTCTGTCTCGGCCCGGTGCTGTTGCAGATCTACGGGATGAGCGAGTGTCCGTTTCCGATCACGACGCTCCGTAAGGCCGACCATCTGGACGCGCGCCGGCGCGGCTCGTGCGGGCTCGCGACGGCGATGAACGAGGTGCAGGTCCTCGATCCCGACGGCGCGCCGCTGCCGGCGGGCGAGGTCGGGCAGATCGCGGTGCGCGGTCCGCAGATGATGCGCGAGTACTGGCGCGACCCGCAGGCGACGGCGGCGGCGCTCGTCGACGGCTGGCTGCGCTCGGGCGACCTCGGCCGTTTCGACGAGGACGGCTTTCTCACCCTCGTCGACCGTACCGACGACGTCATCATCAGCGGCGGCTTCAACGTCTACCCGCGCGAGGTCGAGCTCGTGCTCGAGGAGCACACCGCGGTGGCCGAGGTCGCGGTCGCGGCGGTGCCGCACGCGCGTTGGGGGCAAGGCGTCGGCGCTTGGATCGTCTTACGCCCGGGCGCGCGCGTGACCGACGCCGAGCTGATCGCCTTCTGTCGCGTCCGCCTCGCCGGCTACAAGAAGCCGGTCGAGGTGCGCGTCGTCCCCGAGCTGCCGCGCAGCTCGACGGGGAAGCTCCTGCGCCGCCGCCTCCGGCAACCCGAGTAACGGCGGACTGACACATGGGAGGGCGTCGCGCGCACCGGCGCGGAACGCGGCGGAGCCGTCCGGAGCCCGCCGTCTGGCCTCAGCTGTCGCTCACATAGCGGTCCCCGATCAGCGTCAGCAGGGGCGATGCATGCTGACGGATACCGAGCTCCCAATGAATGCCGTCGGGTGCCTCTCCCCAGGCGCGCACGTACCCGCCGCCGTGAAGCCCGTGCTGGTGATGCGCCGCGCAGATCGCGATGCGATTGTCGCGTTGGTTACCGCCGCCGCGCGACCGGAACATCACGTGGTGATCGTGCAAGTTGCGCCGGGAGCTGCACGCCGGTACGGCGCAGCGCCAGCTGTCACGCGCGAAAATCGGATCGCGATGGCGTGGCTGCGCGTTCCACTCGGCACGGACATGCGCCAGGAGCCGCTCGAAACCGCGCCAGCGCGGCTTGCCGGCACGGGTGAACGCCGCAATCGCGGTTTCGAAGAGCGCCGCGACCGACGCCGGCGCGCGGACGCTGATCACGACGTCGGGGGTCTCGTCATCGAAGCGCGCACGCATTTGCGCCTCACTCGGCATGACGAGCAGTCCCGCCGCCGGCGGCGCCACCGGCTCACAGAGCGGCCGCACGTCTTGGACGTTGAGCGCCCAGGTCACCTCGTCGCTGAGTCGCCGAACGGTCACTTCGTTCGCGCGCGCGAGCCACGTGGCTTCGTGTGTCTCGCTGAGGACAGGCGCGATGATCAGCGCGCGCAGCGGCGAGATCGTGCCGCGTTCATACGCCGCTCCGAGACGCGGCGCGCGCCAGGTGACGCGCTCGACGGCGACGAGGCCCTGCGCCGTGCGGATGCCGATACCGAGCCGCTCCTGCACGTAGCGCTCGGCCGTCGCGAAGCCGAGCCAGCGATAGAGCCGGAGATCGAAGACGAGCCGCAAGAGCCGCCCCGTCTGCCAATGGATACGATGCATGGACTCGAGCGTCGCGCGCAGGCGGCCGTCGAGCGCCAACGCGTCGAGCGCCTCGATGCCGCACGCGAGCGCGGCGACACGCTCGGGGATCGCGGCCTCGATCGTCGCCCAATCGAGCTGGCTGAACGCGTCCGCGCGACGCTCGACCCGATGCCGGTCCGCGTCAGAATCGAGGCAGTCCCGCGACGCCGTCGTGCACGAAGCGGCGCCGGGCGGATCGCCGCGGCCGTGATCGCTCGCCGCGCAGCGCGCGTCTGGCGACGAGAGCCCTTCGGCGGCAATCGCCTCGCACGCCTCCCAAAGGGGGAGCGGCTCACCCGTCATGCGTCTGGCGAGCTCGATGGTCGATCGCCAGAGCGCGCGCAGGCGTCGCGGACAGGCGATGCGGATCCGGACCGCGGGCTCGCCGTCGATCGTGCTGCCGTCGTCTTCGTCGTCGCGAGTGGCGACCGCCATCGCGTCATCGCGTGTTGGGTGGCGGGGCACGGGCGCCTCTCCCGAGCGGATGCGGTTCGCGAGTGCGCGGACGGTAAGGTCGCGCGCGACGGCGATCCACGCGGCTTCGCTCTCGGGCGTGGCGACGTCGATCAGGAGGCGTGCTTGCGTCCAGGAGAGCTCGCCCGTCTCGAACGCGCGCGCCAGGGTCGGTAGCGCTTCGAACTTCGACGCGACACGCGCAATGCTCTGCAGCTCGCGCGCCGAGATCCCGAGCCGCTCGCGCGTCCAGTCGCCGAGCCGTGCGAACCCGAGACGATGGTGACCTTTCGTGCGGAGAAACGCGCCCGCGAGCCGGCCGAGCACGCGCCGACACGACGCCTCCTGCCGCGCGAGCACGCGGAGGTGACGATCGAACAAGAGCGCGTACGCGTCGCGGTCGAGGGAACGCAGCTCTTCACGCGAGGGTCGCGCGAGGAGCTCCGGCGGGACGCTCCACTCGGCGGCATTAGGTAGGAGAAATCTCGGCTGCACGAGGCGAAGAAAATACGAAACTAACGACGAGCTGTCAAGAGCGTTGATCATCACGAATGCAGCGCCGCCTGTCCGACCTCTACGACCTCTACTCGCAGGGATTGCGTGACAACGTGCCCCGGGCGATGCGAACGCGATGCCGCCACTCGCGGCGGCTGTGCGGGAGGACCCGCGATGCGCGACACGTCCATGTGTCGACGCGTATCGCCCCCGCGCCGCCAAGCACACCGTTCTGCACAGCATCGTAGCCGCAGACGGCAGGGAAGGAGCAGCGTCAGCGCCGTCGGCGACTCTTGCCCGGCCAGGGTAGCACTCCATCAAGTGGCCGTAGGGCAGGTTCTTCGTCGTCATCGTCGTCGACGTAGTTCGATGACGATACTGGCACCCGATCATCTTCAAACCAGAGCAGCGCCAGAGTTTGATTCCAGCGCGGAAGGTGGCGAGCATCCTCCTGGAGGACGCCGCCTCGCCCCCAGTCGTCGAGCCATTCGCCCGCGCTCACCTCGATGGGCCCATCTACCTTCGCGGACCGAATGAGTTGCGCTGCCAGGGACGCGTCCGGGACCTTCTGGCCAGGACGAATCCAACCGCCGCACTCCCTCAAGCTCTTCGAGCGCGAGGCGTACCGAATCGTACCGTTCTGCGTCAGCACGAACGCGCATGGCCGATCGCACACCGCCGCAAGGGATGTTTTCAATGCGTCGAGATTCAACAGTACCTGTCTCAGCTTCATCGACCAGCTAGTCAAGCATTACCGACCGTAAGCTCCGGGCCCCAATTCAATCGCGCGTCCAAACGTCTCCGGCACATCTCGCCGGAGGTAGGGCCGATGCTGGACCGCGTCACGCCGTAGTTGGGAGGAAAGTTTAGCGGCCTTTTCGCGCTGGCTGGTTGACATAACGTTCATTGGACGTCCGCCCCTTCTACTGCCGTTCGCTAGAGGTTGCCGGTCGCGCGCCCCTCCACGACGTCGAGCACGGCTTGCGCGCTCGGGAACGCGAACGTCGAGTGGTTGTAGAGCGGCATGTGGATGCCGCCGCGCTCGTCGAGTCGGTCTCCCGCGTGGATGCAGCGGGTGGAGAGGCCGGCCTTGGGGGTAGTCGTCATCGAAAATCCTTTCAGAACACCAGCGACTTCTCGGCCCACTGCGTCCAGTCGGTGAGCCTCTCGAGTGTGCTGCGCTGCACGCCTTCGACGAGCTCGGCGTCGGTCATTCCTCGGGCATCCATGCAGGTCCCGCACGCCGATCTCGCCGCCGTGCGTGGCGACGCTCTTCAGCATCACATCCAGGTTGTAGTAGCCCTCTGGAACCTTCTGGTGGCTCTTGGCGCAGCTCGCGGCGTCGCCGATGAGGAAGACCTTCACCGCCTCGCCCTCGCGCTTCGAGAGAGCGCCGGCCAGCCGGAGCGCGTTGTAGCTCCGCTCGGTTCCGTACGGTGGGTCGTTCAAGATGAACAGCGTCTTTGCCATCGTCATGCTCCTCGTGCGTCCGAGAGAACGAGCTTCGACTCCGTGGAGGTCGACACTGCCGTTCCGCGGCGGACTGTCTCGCGCATCCGGACCGCGACCACGAGCCCCGACGCGAGGGTCAGTGCCGCGACGATCCACATCGCGCCGGAGAGGCCGATCGCATCCGCCGCGATGCCCGCGAGGAGCGCGCCGATCGCGTAGCCGAGATCGCGCCAGAGGCGGTAGACGCCGACTGACGACGCGCGCCAGCTCGGATGCGCGACGTCGCCGATCGCGGCGAGGAGCGTCGGGTAGACCATCGCGGTGCCGATGCCAAGGAGCGCCGCGCCGACGGCGAAGCCCCAGAAGCCCCCGGAAAGGATGACGACGACGATGCCCACTGCTTGCACCCACATGCCGGTCGCGATCAGCCATTTGCGCCCGACGCGATCCGACCACGCGCCGGTGAAGAGCTGCGCGATCCCCCAAGTCGCCGGATAGATCGCGGCGAGTACGCCGATCTCTTCGAGGTGTATCCGTGCCGCAGCGAAGAAGAGCGGGAAGAGCCCCCACGCCATGCCGTCGTTGAGGTTGTTGACGAGGCCGGCCTGCGTGACGCTCGACAGGTTCTTGTCAGAGAGCGTCGTGCGCCAGAAGACCTCGCGCTGCGTGAGCATGCCGTCCGGCGGTAGCTCGCCGTGCTGCTTCGATTCGACGCCCACGTGGTGCTTGGTCTCGCGCACCGCGAGCGCGGAGAGAACGAGGCCGACCGCAACGAACCCGACGCCGAGATAGAACGGCTCGGGACGCAGGCCGTAGTGCGCCGCGACGAAGCCCGTGGCGAGCGCGCTGCCGGCGACTGCGAAGTACCCGGCGAACTCGTTGAGCCCCATCGCGAGACCGCGGTTCTTCGAGCCGGCGAGGTCGATCTTCATGATGACGGTCGTCGACCAGGTGAGGCCCTGGCTCACGCCGAGGAGCGCGTTGGCGCAGAGCACCCAGTTCCAGGTCGGCGCCCACATGAGGAGGAACGGCACCGGAGCCGCGACGAGCCACCCGGCAACGAGCACATGCTTGCGGCCGAAGCGATCCGAGAGCCGACCGGCGAGATAGTTGGTGAGCGCCTTCGTGATGCCGAAGACGACGATGAACGAGAGCACCGCGGTCTTCGCCGCGAGGTGGAACTCGTGCTCGGCGATCGGAGGCAGGATCGTCCGTTCCATGCCGACCATCGCGCCGACGAACGCGTTGACGACGACGAGCAGCGAGAACTGCGCGAGGTTCTCGCGGATGCCGAGGCGGACCGGGCTCACGAACCGTGTTCCGGGCGGCCCTGGTTCACGCGCAGGATGCGTTCCATCTCCGCGGGCTTAGAAGGTACGTCGACGACCGCCGTGACGAAGTCGGCCTCCGGTTTTGCGAGGAGCGCGTTCCAACGTTTCTCGTAGGCGATCGTGCTCGACGGTTTGCCGCTCATGCCGGCGCCGCACGCGGAGCCGGCGAAGTGCGCCGGATAGACCTCGACGTCGTCCGGCAACGTGAGGAGCTTCTCGCGAATGCTGTGGTGAAGCTCCGCGGCGCTCTCGCGCGCCTGGCCAGGCAGGTCGGGTCGTCCGACGGCTCCGACGAACAGAGTGTCGCCCGTCAGCACGAACCACGGTTCCGCGCCGCGGCGAAGGTCCGTCACGAGGAGACAGACGCTCTCCGGCGTGTGCCCCGGCGTATGCAGCACCTTCACGCGCACGTTCCCGAGATCGATCTCCTGGCCGTCCTGCAGCGGCTCGAACGGCAGCGCGACGTCCGCCGACTCGTGCAGGCAGTACGGGGCGCCTGCCTTTCGTGCGAGCGCGGCTCCTCCGGAGACGTGGTCCGCGTGGACGTGCGTGTCGATGACGTGGGTGATCTGCATGCCCTTGGACGCCGCGAATGCGAGGTACGCATCGACGTCGCTCTCGTGCGCATCGACGACCGCGCACTTGCCGAGGCCGCCGCACCCGAAGAGGTACGCGGCGCATCCGGTCTCGAAGTAGTAGTAGGGCTTGAAGATCACGACCGGCCTCCGTGCGTGGCGGTGCGCGCGACCGGGCGGCCCGCGGCGCCCCACTCGTTCACTCCGTCGGGCAGCGCCCGCACGCGCAGCCCTTTTGCGCGTAGGGTCCGAGCGGCGTCCATCGAGTAGACACAGTACGGCCCACGGCAGTACGCAACGATCTCCTTCTTCCGCGGTGCCTTGGCGGCCCAGGCCGAGACGTCGCCGGGCGGCACGTTGATCGCGCCGCGGATGTGCCCCTGCGCGAACTCTTCGGGCGGTCGCACGTCGATCAGCACGACCGTGCCGTCGCGGAGGCGCCGCGCGAGCTCGCTCTGGTCGATCGGCTCGAAGTCGTCCTCGCGCTGGAGGTACGCCTGCGCGACGGAGTCGAGCTCGGCGAGCTGCGCCTTCGCTGCGGCGCGCACAGCGTGGAAGAGCGCCACGACGCTCGGGTCGGCGATCCGGTAGACGATTCGCTGCCCCTCGCGGCGCGTCTCGACGAGGCGCGCCGCCGCGAGCGCGCGTAGGTGCTGTGATGCGCTGGCCATCTCCAGCGAGGCCTCGCGCGCGAGCGCCTCGACCGACCGCTCACCCTGAGAGAGCAGATCGAGCAGCTCCAGGCGCGTCGCCGAGCCGAGCGCTTTTCCGATTCGCGCGAACTGCTCGTAGATGCGGCGCTTGGCGGCGCTGCGGTCCGCGGCCGATCCGGATGATGGGGTCTTGCGTACTGACATTCAATTGAGTTATTGAGTAATGGAACTAACGGGCAACGTCAAGGAGGAACGCATGGCACACGGGCCGTGGTGGGTGGTGGGGCCGTCGATCGGGCTACTGGTCGTCGGGCTCCTCTGGACTCTGAACAAGCCGCTCGGCGCGCTCGGCGGCTGGGTAGACGTCGCCGCGTGGCTGCGCGCACCGCGCACCGCGCCGAGCTGGCGGGTGATGTTCCTCGGCGGAGTCGTGCTCGGAGGGCTCGTTCACGCGCTCGCGACCGGGCACCTCGTGATGGGCTTCGCGAACGCGCCTCTCGCGGCACACCTCGGCGGCAGCGCAGTCGGGGTCGCAGTGGCATCCGTGGCCGCCGGAGGCGCCATCGGCTTCGGTGCGCGCATCGCCGGTGGCTGCACGTCGGGGCACGCGATCTCGGGCACCGCGCTCGGCTCGCCGGCCAGCTTCGTCGCCTGCGGGACGTTCATGACGGTCGCGGTCGGGACGGCGCACGCGATCGCGTGGCTCACGGGAGGCGTCTGATGCGAACCGCGCTCATCGGCCTCGCGTTCGGCACGGCGTTCGGTGCCCTGCTCGCGTGGGGTGGAATGTCGGACCCCGCGGTCATCGAGGACATGCTCCTCTTTCGCTCCGTCGACCTCTTCCTCCTGATGGGCTCGGCCATGGCAGTCGCCGGCGTCGGCGCGCGAATCCTCCGCCGCGCCCGGGCGCGATCTCTCGTCGGCGGGACGGAGATCGAATGGACCTCCACGCGCCCGACGACGGCGCACGTCGGCGGAAGTGCGCTCTTCGGCATCGGCTGGGCGGTCTCGCTGACCTGCCCCGGTCCCCTCGCAGCGCAGATCGGCTCGGGCAACGCCGCCGCCGTCGCGACGGGGCTCGGAGTTCTGGGCGGCATCTTTCTCGCCGGCTGGTGGCGCGCACGCGCCACCGCAGCACGCACATCGACCGCGATGGGCGCGGCGGCCATCGGACTTTGATCTCGTGACAACCAACGGAGGACAACCATGAAGCTCGTCGTCGTCATCACACACGGATCCAACCACGACCTCTCGTCCGTCGGCTAGACGATCGCGAACGCCGCGAAGAGCGGCGGGCACGATGTCGCCGTCTTCCTGACCTCCGACGGCGTGTACTGCGCCAAGGCAGGCTACGCGGACGCCGCGTCGGTGCGTCCGTTCAAGCCGCTCGAGGAGCTCGTGCGCACGTTCCTCGACGCCAAGGGCACCGTCTGGGCGTGCTCGCCCTGCGTCCAGCACCGCGGCATCGCGCCGACGGACTTTCTTCCCGGCACCATCGTCACCGGCGCGGGCGCGCTGATCGAATGGGTCGCCGGCGGCGCGCAAACCCTGAGCTTCTGAGGAGAACGTCATGGCAAATGTCGACGCACGAGAACTCGAATCGAAGGTGAAGCAGATGTACCGCGAGGTCGCCGAGAGCCCGGAGGGGGAGTTCCATTTCGAGATGGGCAGAGTCATGGCGGAGCGGCTCGGCTACCCCGCTACAGATCTCGATCGCGTTCCGGCCGATGCAATCGCGTCGTTTGCGGGCGTGGGCCATTTCTTCAACCTCGCCGGCCTCGAATCGGGCGAGACCGTGGTCGACCTCGGGAGCGGCTCGGGCATGGACACGTTCGTCGCAGCGCTGAAGGTCGGGCCGAGCGGCCGTGTCGTGGGCGTCGACATGACCGACGAGCAGCTCGCGAAGGCGGAGCGCCTGCGCGCCGCCGGTGGCTTCGGGCAGATCACCTACCGGAAGGCCTACATCGAGGAGACCGGGCTGGAGAGCGGTACCGCCGCGTGCGTGATCTCGAACGGCGTCATCAACCTGGCGCCAGACAAAGGCCGCGTCTTCAAGGAGGCCGCGCGGCTGCTCCGCCCTGGCGGACGCCTGGCGATCGCAGACATCGTGACCGACGCCGCGCTCCCGGAGAGCGTCGTCTGCAACGCGGATCTGTGGGCGGCCTGCATCGGCGGAGCGGCGCAGCGCGACGCGTACCGCGAACAGATCGAGGCCGCGGGGCTGTCGGTCACGCGCGTGCAGGAGAATCCCGAGTACCGATTCATCTCGGACCGCGCACTCGGCGCGACCACGAAGTACGGCGTCAAGAGCGTCTCGATACTCGCCGTCAAGCGATAGTCACTGACGGCCGGCGACCAGGTCGGCGATCCCGTGCTCGATCGCGCCACGCTCGCCGAGCGAGAATCCCTCCTGCTCGCGGACGACGAGACCGCGCCTGTTGACCCAGACGCTGAAGGGGCAGGAGCGACGCGGATTGATCTGGCTGGTGACGCGCGTGTCGAGGTCCGCGAGCACGGGAAATCGCACGCCGAGGCGCCGCGCGGCGGGCCCCGCCTGCATGATCGTCGAGGTGTCGTCTACGGAGATCGCGACCATCTGAAGCCCCTGGGCCTGGTAGCGCTCGAACAGCGGGACGTACACCGACATCTCTCCGCGGCACGGAACGCACCATGTCGCCCAGAAGAGAATCACGATCGGATCGTGACCGAGGTGATCGTCGATTCGGAAGCGTCCGCGCGTCGGGCCGCCGACGACCGTGTTGAGTGTGAACGACGGCGGCCGGGCTCCGATGCGCGCGAGCGACGCCGCTGGCAGAAAGCACGTGACCGCGGCGAGCACGAGCAGGATGACGAGAAAGGGAGTTGATAGGTTGATAGGCAACTCTAGCTGGCTTTTCGATCGAGCTGGTTGTCATAACGTCCAAAGTCGGACGTTGTGCCCCTCTACTGCCGTTCGCTACAGCGACCGCAGCATCGGCTCGATCCAACTGACCCTCATCAAGGTCGCGGACGCCCGCCTCGGCGCGACCGAGGAGGCCGCTCCTTCGGAGGGCGGCCCACCAGCGATCTACTCCTCGCGCGCCCGGTCCCTGGTTGACGCCGTCTACGATTGGTCCCGCTTCGGGAGCCTCCCGCGGGGATACCGCTGGATCCGGAGCGACCTCGAGGCGAAGCGAGTCACGGCGGCCGATCTCGTCGATCTCACGCTGCGCTACGGCGACAAGGGAACGATCCGCCGGATCGGCGCCCTGCTCGAACGCGAAGGCATCGCTGAGACGCTGCTCCGCAAGCTCGAACGAGCGCTTCCCGCGACCAGCAGTCCGATTCCCTGGATTCCGCGCCGCGCCAAGCGCGGCCCGGTTGAGCGCCGCTGGGGCGTGGTCTGGAACGGCGAGGCCTGAGCATGCCAATCCGCTGGCACGAAGAGGCGCCGGAGGAGCTGCGCGCGGCGATCCGGTTCACCGGCGAGGAGACGGGATTCGCCCCACGCCTGATCGAGAAGGACTACTTCTGCAGCGTGATCCTCGAGGCCCTCGCGGCGGCCGATGTTCCGCTGATCTTCAAGGGTGGTACCTGCCTGGCCAAGGTTCACTCGGGCTTCTTCCGGCTGAGCGAGGATCTCGACTTCAGCATTCCGACCGAGCCGGACACGACGCGGGGTGATCGCAGTCGGGCCATCGTTCCGGTCAAGGCGATCGTCGCCACGCTTCTCGTTTTGAGGAGAGGACGCGAGAGAGTGCAGCGTCCGATGAACGTTATGTCAACCAGCCAGCGCGAAAAGGCCGCTAAACTTTCTATCGTCTCAGAACGCTGTCGAGAAGCCGCCGTCGGTCACGTCGAGCGCGCTGCGATCGCCGCCGATCATGGCGCCGATCTTCGCGTGCACGCCCGGGAGCACGTAGCTCACGTAGTGCTTCGCGGCCATCACCTTGCCGGAGTAGAAGTCGAAGTCCTCCTGGCTCTGGTCGTCACCGTGCTGGCCGCGTTTGGAATCGGCGATGATCGCCGCCTGCAGCAGCAAGTGGGCGATCGTGACCTCGGCCATGCTCTCGAGGAAGGCGTTCGCGACCAACGTCACCTGGTCGATCTTGCCGCCCATGAAGAATTCCATCAGGGCGCCGGCGCCGCGTTGTAGGGCGTCGGTCGCCTCGCCGAGCGCGCGCACCTCGGCGCCGATGCCGGGCTGGTGCGAATACGTGTCCACGAACTCGGCGATCTCCTTCAGAAACTGCCGGAAGTTCTCGCCGCCGTGCTCCTGGAGCTTGCGGGCGACGAGGTCGAGCGCCTGGATGTGGTTGGTACCCTCGTAGATCGAGAAGATCTTGGCGTCGCGACAGTACTGCTCGACGGGATGGTCGGTGACGTAGCCGGCGCCGCCATACGTCTGAATGGCGAGCTCGGTGATGCGGAACGACTGATCCGAGCAGTACGCCTTGACGATCGGGGTGAGGAGATCGACCTGTCCCTGGTGATACATCGCCTTCGCTTCGTCGGTCTTCGCGAGCGCATACGCGAGATCGAAGTGGAGCGCGAGCTTCAACGCCAACGTGCGCATGCCCTCGACCTTCGCCTTCATCTCGAGGAGCATGCGGCGCACGTCGGCGTGCTCGATGATCGCCACCCTCGGCGCGTTCGGATCTTTGAAGTGTTTGACCGACGAGCCCTGGCGGCGCTCACGCGCGTAGGCGAGCGCGTTCAGGTAGGCGGTCGACGCGACCGAAAGCCCCTGCACGCCGACGGCGATGCGGGCGCCGTTCATCATGCGGAACATCTGGCGCATGCCCATGTGGGGCTGGTCGCCGACGAGGATGCCGCGGCAGCCGCCGTTCTCCCCGAAGTTGAGGACCGCGGTCGCTGAGGCGCGGATGCCGAGCTTGTGCTCGATCGACGCGGTGACGACGTCGTTCGGTTTTCCGAGCGAGCCGTCCTCGTTCACCCGGATCTTCGGCACGATGAAGAGCGAGAGTCCCTTGGTGCCGGCGGGTGCGCCGTCGATGCGCGCCAGCACGAGATGGATGATGTTCTCGGTGAGGTCGTGGTCGCCCGCGGAGATCCAGCACTTGGTGCCGGCGATGTCGTAGAGGTTTCCCTCGACGTGCCGCGCGCGCGTCTTGGTCGCGCCGACGTCGGAGCCGGCGTGCGGCTCGGAGAGGCACATCGTGCCCGCGAAGCGTCCCTCCATCATCGGCGGCAGGAAGCGCTCCTTGTCTTCGTGCCGCGCGAACACCTCGATCAGGTCGGCGGCGCCGTGCGTGAGACCCTGGTACATGTTGAACGCGGTGTTGGCGCCGCTCTGCAGCTCCTCGAGAACGACCGCAATTGCGTGCGGGCCGCCGAAGCCGCCGCCCTCGCGCGGCATCGGGAACGACATGAAGCCGAGCTCGAAGAGCTTCCGCCACGCCTCCTTGAAGCCCGCCGGTGTACGCACCACGCCGTTCTCGAGCACGCAGCCGGCGCGGTCCGCGAGGCCGTTCAGCGGACCGGTATAGGCGTTCACGAATCGCAGGCACTGCTCGATCGTTGCGTCGCATTCCTCGCGGGAGAGGTGCGAGAACGCCGCGTGCGTGAAGACCTGCTCGACGTGCAGGTGCTCGTAGAGCGTGAACTGGATGGCGCGAAGGTCCGCCTTGTAGGTGTTCACGGCTGCTCCGGACATGGTTCCTCCTCGGGCGGGGGCTGCGGCCGCACGCTGCCGCAAAACCCGCAAAAGTCAAGAACGGGCGGACGCGATCGGGGCGCGCGCGAGGTCGGAAGAGAAGTCTACGACCTCGCGCGCGCCCCGATCGCGTCCGCCCGGCCCGGCTGCGCCGGGCGGGGGATGACGGCGGGGGAAACGCCTTGCGCTCGCTCGGTGGGCAGCGTACGTCGTCGACGGTGAGTGATGATCTCGAACACGCCGCTTCGAGATTCATACCGGCGCTGGGGTTTGCGGCGCTCACGCGTCTGTACGATCCGGTGCTGCGTGCGACTCTGCGCGAGGCGACGTTCAAGTGTGCGCTGGTGGCGCAAGCGGCGCTCGCGCCGGGGATGCGCGTCCTCGATCTCGGCGCCGGCACCGGCACCTTGACGTTGATGTTGCAGCAGAGCGCGCCCGGGGCGGAGATCGTCGGCGTCGACGGCGACCCCGAGGTGCTGGCGCTGGCGCGCGCGAAAGCCACCGCGGCGGGACAGACGGTTCGCTTCGATCGAGCGCTGGCGTACGCGTTACCGTACGACGACGCGTCGTTCGATCGCGTCGTCTCGAGTCTGCTCCTCCATCACCTGTCGCCCGCCGACAAACGGCGCACCTTGCGCGAGGTCTTTCGCATCCTCGCCGGCGGCGGCGAGCTGCACGTCGCCGACTGGGGACGGCCGCGGAACGCCGTCATGCGTGCGCTCTTCCTCGGCGTGCAGCTCCTCGATGGCTTCGCGACGACGGCGGAGAACGTCGCCGGCATGCTGCCCGAGCTCTTTCACGAGGCGGGCTTCGTCGCCGTCCGCGAAACCGACGCGTTTGCGACCGTTTTCGGGACGCTCGCGCTCTACCGCGCGACCCGCCCTCAGGTGAGCGCGCCGCTCGCCAGCACCTCGTAGACGGCGCCGTACAGCCCGCGCTTCAGCGTGCCGTAGATCGTCCGGTCCTTGCCGGCGAGCGCAGCGGCGCGTTCGAGCGCGCGCGGCAGCACCTCCTCGCCCGCGACCGCCTCGTCGACGATCGCCTGCGCTTGCGCGGCGGCGCCGCCGACGCGGGCGCCGGTCAGGATCGTGTCGCGGAAGACCGACGGCGTGAGTCGGCAGCCGATGAGCGCCGTCATGCCGGGCGCGAGCGGGATCTGGATGTCGACCTCCGGCAGACAGAAGAAGCCGCGGTCGGCGCGCATGACGCGGAAGTCGTGGGCGAGGGCGAGCATCGCGCCCGCCGCGAAGGCGTGCCCGTTGATCGCCGCCACCGTCGGGACGGGAAAGGTGAGCAGGCGTCCGAGGAAGCGCAGCAGATCGCCGACGAATGCGCCCGCCTCGTCACGCCCGTCGCCCGACATCCACGCGAGGTCGAGGCCGTTCGAGTAGAACTTGTCCTCGCCAGTGGTGACGAGCGCCGCCGGTGGGCTCGACGCCTCGACGGTGTCGAGGGCGTCATTCAACGCCTGGAGGGACGAGCGGTTGAAGCGGTTCTCGCCGGCGCGCATGGTGAGAACGAAGACGTCGCCGTCGCGGCGGAGATCAACGAGTGGCATTGCCGCTCCTCTCTCGTCCGGCGCATCGTCGCCGCCGGACTGGTCAGGTGAGATTGCAGCCGGCTTCGTATCCCGGCCGCGGAGCTATCGCACGCGGGCGCGAGACCGCGACTCCCGGCCCCCGCCGCGCCGATGGCGAGCGTGGGAGATCGCCGTCGTCTTCTCACAGCCTCAATCTGGGTCCAACTCGGGCGCCTCTTCGGGTTCGAGCCACGGTTGCTCGTCCTCCTCCCTACCTTCATCGGCGGGAGGCGCGTCGGCAGGGCTACCGTCGGGCGGCCGCGCGCTCAGAAGCTCACCGTCCCTTCGAGGAACCCGTACGTGAGGTCTTGGTCGTGAGGAAAACCCTGACGGACGACACCCTGACCGAACGCGTGGGCGCAGTAGCCCTGCAGCTCGAGGTTGCGCGTGACCGTATAGGTCACCGTCGCCTCGACGACGTAGGCGGTTTCATGCGAGCCGCCTGCCGGCGTGCCGCCGAAGCCGAAGAAGTCGCGCTTGGTCGCGCCGCCGCCGAAGTACAAGAGGTCGCGTCCTTCGGTGACGCGCAGCCAGTGGAAGTCGAGCCGCGTGGCGAGCATCGCGAGCGGCCGTGTGAGGAGCTGCATCATCACGTCCTGATTGTTCATGAGGTTGTAGAAGGGCGTGAAGGCGTAGAGCCGCGACGTCGGCAGCATCTGGAAGAACGTGCCGTGATCGCCGTCGGTCGGGTTGTCGTCACCCGAGCTGCGAAAGAGCCCGACACGCAGCCAGGGCTTCGCCGTCAGGTTCGGTAGGCGATACCCCGCCTCGACGGCGTACGCCCAGCTGCGCTGATCGAGCGACTGCCAATCACCGACCTGGCCGGCCGCCCAGACGAGCCCGTCGGCCACGCCCGGACCGATCTCGTGGGCGTGCACCAGGTCGGCGCCGATCGTCTCGACGGTGATGTTGTCGTGATCGGCCTTCCGCGCCGCAAGCGGTCGGTTGTCCAAGACGACGACGTCACCGTTGCTCGGTCGCCCGTCGTGGTAGTGAATCCAGAACAGCCGCCCTTCGGTACCGGGCAGCTGCTCGTGATCCTTCATCATGAGCGACAGACCTCCGAGGTCGATTCCCATGTGACGCCCGGCGCTGATCTCGAAGCCTCCCGACGTCGGTACGAGATAGAAGCCGGTGAGATTCAGCGCCGTGCCGTCGATCGCCACGTGGGCGCCGTCGAAGCTCCGGCCGATGTGCGTGTAGTCGAACGGACCGATCAGCCGCTCGGAGATCCGAGTCTTGCGGATCCATTCGAGGCTGGGATTCTTCGACAGTGCTTCCTGACCGTCGAGGTAGCGGAAGCGTCCACCGAGCAGGCTGAAGCGCCAGTCCGCGCGTGTCGCCTCGGCCTGCAGCCAGCCTTGGCGCAGCCACCCCTGCTCCTGAAGGGTGCTGTTGGTGTTCTGGCGGTAGGTCCCGCCGACCCCGACGCCGTGCTCGGGGATGCCTTCGAGAATCGTGTGCTGGTATTGGAGGAATCCCGAGAGCCAGCGCCATTTGCCAGCGATCCCCACCTGGGTGCGATTGCCGAGGAAGTCGTAGTTGCTGTTGCCGTTCGGCGGAGCGGCCTCGAACCAATCGGCGAACTCGCCGCGCACGCGATTGCTCGCGCTCAGGGTGAAGGTCGAATCGCCGGGTCCCTTCGCGGTGAGCGGCGCGACCTCGAACCCGGCGACGCAAGATCCCCACACCAGCGTGGCGCTCATGGTGATGACGCTGACCACGACATTTGATCGTCTCATGGAATCGCTCCTTGATGGCCACCCTGCTCCGCGAGGAAGGCCAGGAGGCGCTCGCGCAGCGGGTAGTATCGCGCGTCCTCGAGCACGCGCGCGCGCTGTCGCGGACGCGCGAAAGGAACCCGGAGGATTTCACCCACCCGCGCCCGCGGCCCACTCGTCATCATCACCACGCGGTCGGCGAGGAGCAGCGCCTCGTCGACGTCGTGGGTGACCATGACGACGGTGCGTCTGTCTTCCTCCCAGAGCCGCAGCATCTCGTCTTGGAGATCCATGCGGGTGAAGGCATCGAGGAGGCTGAAGGGCTCGTCGAGCAGCAGCACGCGCGGCTCGACGGCAAACGCGCGTGCGATACCGACGCGTTGCTGCATGCCCGCGGAGAGCTCCGCCGGCCGGCGGTCGCCGGCCTCGGCGAGCCCGACGCGCGCGAGCGCGGCGTCGGCGAGACGGCGTCGCTCGCCGCGCGGCGCGTCGGGGAGCGCCTGGTCGAGGGCGAGGAGCACGTTCTCGCGCGCCGTGAGCCAGGGCAGCAGTGCCGGCGACTGGAAGACGACGCCACGATCGAGCCCCGGGCCGACGATCTCGCGTCCCGCGAGAATGATCCCGCCACTCGACGGCGACGCGAGGCCCATCGCGATCGAGAGGACGGTCGACTTGCCGCAGCCCGAGTGGCCGATGACGCAGACGAACTCGCCCTCGGCGACGCGCAGGTCGAAGTCCTCGACGATCACCGCCTCACCGCCGCCAGGCACGGGAAAGTGCTTCGAGAGTCGCGAGAACTCGAGGAACCGATCGGATACGGGACGCATGTCGCCTGCGAGGAGCTGCATGACGTCTAGCCGGCCGCCCGCATGTGGGCTTCCGCCAGTCGGGCGAGAATCTCGCGGCGCACGCGCTGGTATTCGACCTGACGATTCAGCTCGCTGCTGACGCGCGGGCGCGGGAGAGCGACCGCGATGCCGTCGGCGAGCGTGTGACCGCCCGCGGGAGCGGGGACGAGGATATGGATACGGTCGGCGAGAAGGCAGGCCTCGTCGACGTCGTTGGTGATGAGGAGCATCGTCCGTCGATCGCTCGCCCAGATCCGCGCGAGCTCGTTCTGGAGCGTCGCTCGGGTGAGCGCGTCGAGCGCGCTGAAGGGCTCGTCGAGCAAGAGCACGCGCGGCTCGACCGCCAGCCCGCGCGCCACCGCGACGCGCTGCCGCATGCCGCCCGAGAGCTGCGCGGGGCGTTTCGCCGCCGCGTCCGTGAGGCCGACCAGCCGGACCCAATGCTCGGCGCGGGCGTGACGCGCCGCCGCCGACCAGTCGGATCGCGCCGCGTCGGCGGCGAGCTGCACGTTCTCAAGGACGGTCAGCCACGGGAGGAGCGAGTGGTTCTGGAACACGACACCGCGCTCCAGGCTCGGCGCGCGCACCGGCACACCGTCGAGCGCGATCTCGCCGCCGTCCGGCGGTAGCAGACCGGCGATGAGAGAAACGAGCGTCGTCTTGCCCGAGCCCGAGGCGCCGATGATCGCGACGAGCTCGCCTTCCGCGACCGCCAGATCGACGCCGGCCAGCACCGGCGTCGCGCCGTGCGAGCCGGCGAAGGCCTTCCGTACGCCGCGCAGCTCCAAGAACGCCGCCATGTGTCAGAGCCCGCGCACGCGCGTCTCGACCATGCCCATCAGGCGATCGAGCGCGAAGCCGATGAGCCCGATCGTGACGATCGAGAGCAGGATGTGGGAGTAGACGAGACTGTTGTACTCCTGCCAGAGGAAGCCGCCGATGCCGGGCGCGCCGGTCAGCATCTCCGAGGCGACGATCACCAGCCAGGCGAGGCCGAGCGAGAGCCGATAGCCGGTGAACACGTAGGGGAGTGTCGCCGGGATCACGATCTTGCGGAGCATGGTCATGGGCGAAAGCCGGAGGACGCGGCCGACGTTCAGGTACTCGACGTTGATCGAGCGTACGCCGACGGCGGTGTTCACCACCGTCGGCCACATCGCGCAGAGCGCGATCGTGAAGAGCGCGGCCGGCTCCGAGCGCTGGAAGATGATGAGCCCGAGCGGCAGCCAGGCGAGCGGAGAGATCGGCCGCATCACCTGGATGACCGGCTCGAACGCGCGGCGAAAGGTCGGGGACAGGCCGAGCAGGAATCCGAGCGGCGTGCCGATCGCGATCGCGAGGCTGAACCCCTTGGTCACGCGCCAGAGACTCAGCAACGCGAAACGGCCGATCCCCTGATTCATCTCGCCGTCCTTGAAGAAGGGTCGCAGCACGTACGGCTCCGACTCCTTCCACGTCCGCCATGGCGACGGCAGGTCGGGCGCCACGTGGCGCGATAGGACGGTCCAGACCGCGAGCACGGTCGCGATGCCCGCGAACGGGAGCAACAGGGTCGACAAGCTGCTGCGTCTGGTCATCGAGTGGGTCCTCCTCACGCCACGAGATTGTTGATCGGGAAGCTCCGCGCGTAGCGCTCGGGCTCGGCTGGGTCGAAAACGGTGCCGTCGAAGAACGTCTCCTGCTTCGTGTCCCCGCTGGGAGCGTCGATGCTCATCTCCTTGGCGACGGCGCGGAAGAGATCGGGGCGATGCACCTGCTCGACGATGCTGCGGTAGTCGACCTCGGGACCGACCATTCCCCAGCGCCGGAACTGGCTCAGCCACCACAGGCCGTGCGACTTCCACGGAAAGTTCGTCTGACGGTCGAAGAAGGTCATGTAGAGCGGGTCCTGCTCGCTGCGCCCGTCGCCGTATTCGTACTTGCCGAGCAGCCGCCCGAGGATGGCCTCCTTCTCGGTGTTGATGTACTGCGGTCGGCTCACGACCTCGGCTACGTGCGGCCGATTTTCGAGCTGGTCGATGTACTGGCTGGCTTCGACGACGGCACGCATCACCGCCTTCACGGTGCGCGGGTTACGCTCGGCAAACTCGGCCGTGAAGGCGAGCACCTTCTCGGGGTGGTCGGGCCAAATCTTCTGCGTCGTCGTGACGGTGTAGCCGACACCGTCGGCAATCGCGCGTGCGTTCCAGGGTTCGCCGACGCAGAAGCCGTCCATCTTTCCCACCTTCATGTTGGTGACCATCTGCGGCGGGGGGATGGTGATGAGGGTCACGTCCTTGTCGGGATGGATGCCACCCGCACCGAGCCAGTAGCGCATCCACATGGCGTGCGTACCCGGAGGAAAGGTCATGGCGAAGGTCATCGGCTCGCCCGCGGCTTTGGCGGCGGCGGCGAGCGGCTTCAGATCCTGCGGCTGCTTCACACCTTTCTCGAGGAGCGCCTTCGTGAGCGTGATCGCCTGGCCGTTGTGGTTGAGCCCGAGCGGAATGATCATCGGTTTCTTCGGCGAACCCATGAGGCCCATGGTCGACGCGTAGGGCATCCCGTAGAGCATGTGGGTCGCCTGATTCTCGCCGAGCGTCAGTCGGTCGCGGATCACGGCCCACGAGGCTTCCTTCGAGATCGTCGACCGGATGCCGTACTTGGTGAAGAGCCCGAGCTCGTGCGCCATGACGATGGACGAGCAGTCGGTGAGGGCGATGATTCCGACGCGGACCTCCGGTGTCTCCGGTCCCTCGTTCGCCCAGGCTCCCCCGACCCAGCCCTTGGGCATGCCGGCCAGCAGCAGCGCCGCCGCCGAGCCGCCGAGGAATCGGCGCCGGGTCAACGTCGTTCGTCCGTCCATCGTGTCAGTCCTCCTCATCTACGGTGATCGTGATCGGTCTGAGCCCGGTCCGCGGCGGGCCGAACAGCACCCCACCCGTGCGTGCGTCGAAGGCGGCCCCGTGACACGGACATTCGAAGCGCCCGTTCGCGGCCGCCCACACCACCGGGCAGCCGAGGTGCGGGCAGCGCCGATCAAAGGCGGCGACAGCGCCGTCGTTCAGGCGGACGACGAGGGCCTCACCACCGCCGCCGGCCACGACGCGGGCCTCGCCCGGCGCGAGATCGGCGACGGTAGCGGCCGCGATCGCCGTCGTGACCCCAGCGCGCGCGTCGCGACGACGCGCGAACCAGGCACCGCCTGACGCCAGCAGGGCTCCGGCGCCGAGCGCAGCGAGAAAACGGCGGCGATCGAGACGACGCTCGTCGCTGAGCGTCACGGGAAACGGCGGCGTCAGCACAGCGCCTCCTCGAGCTGTTGCTCGGCGGTCGAGCGCGACACGGTCGCGTCCGGCTCCAGGGTGACGGTACCGACGGAGAGCGGCACCATGAGATGGTTGCGGGTGTGGACGGTCTCGCCGCCGAAGACGAAGTGGCTCTGCGGTCGGGAGCGGCGGAGGTCGGCGACCTCCTCTTGTGTGCCGTAGAAGAGCGCGCCCGACGGGCAGACGGTGGCGCACATCGGCTTTCGGCCGACGCTGGTGCGGTCGTAGCAGAGGTCGCATTTGCGCATGAGCGCCTGCGCCTCATGGATGATCGGGACGCCGAAAGGACACGCGAGCGCGCAGTTCCCGCAGCCGATGCAGCGCTCGGCGAGCGCCGACAGCACGATGCCCTCGGGGTCGATCTTGATGGCGTCGGCGGGACAGACGGCCGCGCACGCAGGTTCTGTGCAGTGCATGCACACCGTCGGAGCGGTCTGCACCGAGCTCGCGCGTTCGAGCCAATCGAGGTGGATCATCGACTCGCCGCCATGTCCCGGGCATTCGCTGCACGCCTCGACGCACGCGGTACAGCCGATGCAGCGGCTGGGATCGACGAAGAGCGTGCCGATCACACGCGCTCCACGGCCGGCAGCCGCTCGATGCGCACCGCCGCCACCTTGAACTCGGGGATTCCGGAGAGCGGGTCGTAGGCGCGCACCGTCAGGCGGTTCGCCGAGCGCCGGCCGGGCCAATGGTACGGGATGAAGACGGTGTCGGGCCGAATCGTCGCGACGACGTGCGCGAGGAGATCGACGGACCCGCGCCGGCTCGCGACCCGCACAGGGTCGCCGTCGGTGACGTCGAGCTCGGCCGCGAGTCGCGGGTGCATCTCGACGCGCGGCGCGGGGTAGAGGTCGACGAGCGGCCCGATGCGGCGCGTTTGCGTCCCGGTGAGGAACTGCGACACCACCCGACCGGTGGTGAGGATGATCGGGTAGGCATCGTCGACCTCCTCGGCCGGCGGCCGATAGGCGACGGCGTGGAAGCGTGCCCGCCCGTCAGCGTGGTAGAAGCGGCCACCCTCGAAAAGCCGCGGCGTTCCCGGATGCGCTTCGTCGGGGCACGGCCAGAACACCCCCATCTTCTCGTCGATCTTCTCCCAGGTGATGCCGGAGTAGTCGGCGACGCTGCCGCGCGAGACGCGCCGCAGCTCCTCGAAGATCGCGCGTGACGAGTGGAAGTCGAAGAGCTCCGCGGCGCCGAAGCGATGCGCGAGGTCGCGGATGATCTCCCAGTCGCGACGCGCCTCGGCGGGCGGAGGCACCGCCTCGCGAATGTGCAGCACACGTCCTTCGACGCTCGTCACCGTGCCCTCGTCCTCCTCCTGGAGCGACCCCGGCAGGACGAGATCGGCGTGGCGTGCGGTCTCGGAGAGAAAGAAGTCGATCGTAACGTAGAAATCGAGGCGTTCGAGCGCCTCGCGAGTGAAGGTCGCATCCGGCAGCGAGACCAGCGGATTGAAGCAGAGCGAGATGAGGCCGCGGATCTCGCCGCGATGGATCATCTCGAGGATCTCGGGTGCCGTCGCGCCCTTGCGTGGGATCGCCGACTCGGGCACGCCCCACGCCGCCGCGACCGCGGCGCGGTGCTCCGGGTTCTCGACGTCGCGCGCGCCGGGAAGCTGATTGCAGCGTTGTCCTTGCTCGCGCGCGCCTTGGCCGTTGCCCTGACCGGTGATCGTCGCATAGCCGCAGCCGGCGCGGCCGATCTTGCCGGTCGCGAGCACGAGGTTGATGCAGGAGAGCACGTTCTCGACGCCCTTGGTGTGATGCTCGATGCCGCGGGAGTGGAGCAGCATCGTGCGCGGCGCTTGCGTCCATAGGACGGCCGCCTCCCGGATGCGGTGCGCCGGGATGCCCACCTCGCGCTCGACGGCCTCCGGGGCGTAGTCGCGCACCGCCTCCATGACCTCGCTGAAGCCGCTGGTGTGCGCCTCGACGAACGCGTGATCGACACCGCCGAGACGGATCACCTCGTGGAGGATCGCGTTCAGGAGCGCCACGTCGCGGCCCGGGCGGATCGGCAGGTAGAGATCGGCGGTGCGCGCGATCGGGGTGAGGCGCGGGTCGACGACGACGAGCCGCGCCCCGCGGTCGCGCGCGCGCCAGATGTAATCGGTGGTGATCGGGCTGCACTCGGAGACGTTGGCGCCGAGCACGAGGATCAAGTCGGTGGCGGCGATGTCGGCCCACGGATTGGCGGCGCGATCGATGCCGAACGCCTTCAGATTCGCGGCGCCGGCGGCAACCATGCAGAGCCGGCCGTTGTAGTCGATGTGCCGGGTGCCGACGGCGAGGCGTGCGAACTTCCCCATGAGGTACGCCTTCTCGTTGGTGAGCGAGGCGCCCGAAAGGACGGCGACGGCGTCGGGTCCGTGGTGCGCCTGAATGCGGCGCACGCGCTCCACGACCTGGTCGAGCGCCTCGTCCCACGGAATCGGCGCGAAGCCGTTGCCGGTGCGCACGAGCGGTTGGAGCAAGCGGTCGGGGTGGTTGTTCTGAAGGTAACGTTTGATGCCCTTGGGGCAGAGCTTCCCCTGGTTGAAGGGAAACTCCTCCCACGGCTCGACACCCACCACGCGCTCGTCCTTCACCAGGAGCTGGACGCCGCACTGCTGGCCGCAGAAGCAGCAGTGTGTCTTCACCGCGCGGTCGGGGGTGCCGCGCGCGGCGAAGCCGCCGGGCGGCTCCCACGCGAGGTGCGGGCCGAATGCGGCGATGAGCGACGCCTCGTCGGCGGGTACGCACGCCACCGTTCAGGCGACCTTTCCGAATGTGTACGGACGCGCGTCGGGAACGCGCGCTTGTGGGCTCGTGTCGACGAGATCCGGATGGAAGCGCGCACCCAGGAGCCGCGCCTGCGCCGCAGCGGTGGACCGCCGCCGACAGGGTGGGCACTGCTGGAGGTGTCCGGCGAGGCGCGCTCCTCGCGCGGCAAGGAGCGCCTGCACCGCGGCGACCTGAACGCTCGGCGCGAGCCGTGCACCACACATACCGCACGCGCTCCACTCGGTGCTGGCGCGCACGACGCGAGCGCCGAGCTGCAACGGGCGGATCAGCACGTGCGCCAGCTTCGAGAACGGCAGCCCGACGAGGAGCACCACCACCGCGGCTTCGTGAAGCAGCGAGACGGCCGGAAAGAGCTCGGCGTGGTTCCGGCTCGCCGGCAAGGCGAGCCCGGAGAGCGCGACGAAGAGCAGCAGCGCGAGCGGCAGGACATGGCCGGGATCGGTGACGCCGGGGAGCGCCCGCCTCCGCAGTCGCGCGGTGAGAAAATACGTCGCGCCGAACGCGACGGCGCCGCCGGCGAGAGCGAGCGCATGGAACGCCAGCCAGGCCGCGCCGCCGTCGAGGGCGAAGCGTCCGAGCACGATCCCGAGCACGACGGGCCGGTAGTGATCCTGGCCGTCGGCCGCGAAGTGTATCCACCCGAACACGAGCGGCACCGTGATCGCGAAGCTCGTGAGCGTTCCGAGCGAGAGTGCGAGGTGCGCGAGCCAACGCGTTCGACTGCGCGCGGCGATGAAGCGCTGCGTTCCCAGGTCGATCGCCGCCGCATGGAACACCGTCCGCGCGCGCCACGGGTCGCGCAGCGCCGTAAGCAGCGCGCGCCCGTAGAACGCCGACGGCAGCCGACGCCAGAACGCACTCACGCGCCAGGTCAGGGCGAAGGTCGCGACGATGGTCGCGCCGAGATAGCCGAGCAGTGCCGGATCGAGGTCGCGCCCGGCGCGCGAGCCGGCCCATACCGCGGCGACGACGAGCGCGGTCGCGAGCGTGGCGTCACGCAGCGCGACGCGGTGGAGCGCTGGTTCGGCGCCGTATCCGCTCATGGTCGCGCGCACGCCGTCTGCGCGGATGGGTCAGACGCCGTCTCGTTCGATGATCGCGACGGTAGCGCCGCGACGCTGTGAATGGGCGGCAGCTTCACCCACACGGCGGCGTCGCGGATCTCGACCGGGTACGTCCGGATGCAGTAGCGCGGATCGGCGAGCCCCTCGCCCGTCACCAATGAGAAGGTCTTCTTGTGGAGCGGGCAGGCGATCTTCGGGATATCGGCCTGCGTGCCGAGGAGCCCGCGACCGAGGACGGCGTCCTTGCGATGCGGGCACGTCGCCTGCGTCGCCCACCACTCACCGCGGGTCGCGAAATGAAACACCGCGACACGCAGATCACCGTGCGCGATCGTGAGGCCGCCGTCGCGCGGGACGTCCGCGACCTGCGCCACGCATACCCATTCGCTCCCCGGCAGATCGGCCGACGGACGCGGCGGGAGCGGCGTCTCGTCGGGCCAATCGACGGGACGCTTCTGCCCGCGTTCGCGCACGAAGGCGCTGTCGGCGACGGGCTCGCGGGTCTCGGCGTCGCCGGTCGGAGCACCGACGAGGTCGCGGAACTGACGGCGGCGCGCAGGATCGCGTACGACAGCCGCCCACTCGCAGGCGTAGCTCGCCACTAGGGCCGCCATGTCGTGCTCGAGCTGAGCGCAGATCCCGAGCGTGTCGTCGACGAGGACGCCGCGTAGATAGTCGATGCCGCCGTCGAGTCGCTCGAGCCAGCGTGCTGTCCGCTCAAGCGGATTGGCGGTCTGGATGTAGTACATCAGGAAGCGATCGATCAGGCGAACGACCGTCGCCTCGTCGACGTCGGCGACGAGCAGGTCCGCGTGGCGTGGCTGCGCGCCGCCATTGCCGCAGACGTAGAGGTTCCAGCCCTTCTCGGTCGCGATCACGCCGAAGTCCTTGCCTTGCGCCTCGGCGCACTCGCGAATGCACCCCGACACCGCGGACTTGAGCTTGTGCGGCGCGCGGAGGCCGCGGTAGCGCTCCTCGAGGCGGATGGCGAGCGCCGTCGAGTCCTGGACGCCGTAGCGGCACCAGGTGGAGCCGATGCAGCTCTTCACGGTTCGCATCGCCTTGCCGTAGGCGTGGCCGCTCTCGAAGCCGGCGTCGACGAGCGCCTCCCAGATGTCGGGCAGTTGCTCGACCCGTGCGCCGAGGAGATCGATCCGCTGGCCGCCCGTGATCTTGCAGTAGAGGTCGAAGCGTTGCGCGATCTCGCCGATCGCGATGAGCTTCGCGGGCGTGATCTCGCCGCCGGGGATGCGCGGAATGACCGAGTACGTGCCGCCGCGCTGGATGTTGGCGAGGAAGCGGTCGTTGGTGTCCTGGATGGTCGCGTGATTCAGGACGAAGTCGTTCCACGTGGCGGCGAGAATCGCCGCGACGACGGGGCGGCACACCTCGCAGCCGGCGCCGCTCCCGTGACTCGCGAGCAGCGCATCGAAGCTCGCGATCCGGCCGAGCTTCACGATCTCGAAGAGCTCCTGACGGGTGTATGCGAAGTGCTCGCAGACGGTGCGCGTGACCGCGCGACCGCCCTTGGCGAGCTCGGCGTCGAGCAAGGTCGCGAGCAGCGGCACGCAGCCTCCGCAGCCGGTGCCGGCACGGGTACACGCCTTGATGCCGCCGACCGACGTGAGCTCACGCTCGGCGATCGCACGGCAGATCGCGCCGCGGTTGACGTTGTTGCAGGCGCACACCTGCGCGTCGTCGTCGAGCGGTGTCGTCGCCCCGTCGACGCCCGCAGTACCGAGCAGGAGCTCGTGCGGTCGCTCGGGGATTCGTGTTCCGCGGCGACATACGTCGAGCAGCGCGTGATACGGCATCGCGTCGCCGACCAGCACGCCGCCCAGGAGGCGCGTGCCGTCGGCGCTCAGCACGAGCTTTTGGTAGACGCCCCGGATGCGGTCCTCGAGGACCAGGCGCTGCGCCTGGGTGCCGGCGGTCTCGTCGGCGAACGCGTCGCCGAAGCTCGCAACGTCGACGCCCAGGAGCTTGAGCTTGGTCGAGAGATCGGCGCCGGTGAAGGTCGGATCGGCGCCGGTGAGGCGTGCGGCGAGCACCTCGGCCATCGCGTAGCCCGGCGCGACGAGGCCGTAGATCATGCCGCCCACGAGCGCGCACTCACCGATCGCGTGGATCGCGGGGTCACTGGTGCGGAGCGTGGGGTCGACGACGATGCCGCCGCGCGCGCCGACCGCGAGCCCGCAGGCGCGCGCAAGCTCGTCACGAGGACGGATGCCGGCCGAGATGACCACCATGTCGACCGCGAGCGCCTCATGGTCCGTGAATCGCAGCGTCTCCACCGTCGTCGCGCCGACGAGCGCCTCCGGGTGTACTCCGACGTGCACGTGCACGCCGAGGGCTTCGATCGCCCGACGAAGCGCCGCGCCTCCGCCGTCATCGACCTGTCGGGGCATGAGCCGCGGTGCGACCTCGACCACGTGTGTCTCGAGCCCGAGGTCGAGGACGGCTTTCGCGGCCTCGAGGCCGAGCAGTCCGCCGCCGATGACCGCGACGCGGCGCGCGCTCCGCGCGTATGCACGGATCGCGTCGACGTCTTCGATGGTGCGGTAGACGAACACGCCGGGCAACTCCGTGCCCGGAATTCCGGGGACGAATGGTGCCGAGCCGGTGGCGAGGACGAGCGCGTCGTAGCGGACCCGTCGCCTGCTCGCCGCGGCGACGCTCCGCCGCACGCGGTCGATCGCGACCACGCGCGCGCCGACGTGGAGAGTAATATCGCGCTCGCGATACCAGCTCGCGTCGGCGAGCAGCAGATCCTCGGCCGTTCGGCCGCTGAAGAGCTCGCTCAGGTGCACGCGATCGTATGCGGGGCGAGACTCATCTCCGAAGACGACGATGCGCCAACGCGTACTCTCGTCCAACTCGCGGAGGCGATCGCAGAGGCGATGCGCCACCATGCCGTTCCCGACCACCACCACCGTCTGTCTTGATCGATCGGCGCTCGTTCGAGGCATTGCCCTTGCTTCTCTCTCCGATCGTGCGCGCCGATGCATCGTGACGCGCAACGTTCGCGAGACGAATTGTGCAACGCCAGTGCCACCGAAGAACCGAGACCGCCGTCCCCCGTTCCGCGCCGGCACGGCAGACCGATGCACGCGCATCGAGCAGTGCTGCCCGATGAGCAGGCAGCGCGCAGCGATTCCGGCGGCTGATGCCTCCCATCGTGTCGGGTCATGATCGAGACCAAGCAGCTGCAGATATTCAAAACCATCGTCGACGTCGGAAGCTTCACGGGTGCGGGCGAGCAGCTCGGCATCAGCCAATCGGCGATCAGTCAGCACGTCCGTGCGCTCGAGGAGGAGCTCGGCGTGTCGCTGCTCGTGCGTCTCGGCAGGAGCACCCGAATGACGCCCGCGGGCGAAGTCCTGCTACGCTGCGCGCGGCAGGTGCTCGAGAAGCTCGACGAAGCGCGACGCTTCCTCGACGAGCACGCGCATGGGCGCGCGGGCATCGTGCGCATCGGGACGCCGGAGCCGCCGTGCAACTACCTGCTGCCTGAAGTGCTCGTCGAACTGAAGCAGCGGTTCCCGCGCATCGACGCGCGGGTGACGAGCGGGCACACGGCGATGACGCTTGGGCGGCTCGCTGCGGGCGAGCTCGACGTGGCGCTGTTACCGCTACCTCTCGACGCCGGCAAGCTTCGCGTCGTCGAGGCCGGGCGCGACGAGCTCGTCGCCGTCGTGCCGCCCGACCACCCATGGACGGCGCTGCCCTTCGTGACCGCGCGCGATTTCGAGAAGGAGCCCTTGCTCGTCTACGATCGAGCGAGCCAGATCACCGACCTGACACTCGGCTTCCTCCTCGAGGAGGGCGTTTTCCCACGCATCGCCGTCGAGGTCGACCATCTCGAGGCGCTGAAAGACCTGGCGCAGCGGCGGCTCGGCGTCGCCGTGATACCGGTGTGGTCGGCGCGCCGCGAGATCGCCGGCGGTGCGCTCGTGCCGGTACGACTCGGAGCGACCGGCCTCACGCGCGCGTGGGGTGTCCTGCATCCGGACCTGCAACCCTACCCGGCGACCCTGCGGGCGCTGGTCCGACTGTTCGCGGACGCCTTGCCGGCACTGTTCGCGGTCGGGGCATGACGCGCCGGCACGCGCCGGCGCCTAGCTCTGGCAGTCTCGCTCCAGTCTGCTCGTCCCGTGAAGAGAAGAAGTCCCGGTTCGGGCGGGCGGGTACGGAGTGGGGATCAACGGAGCGCGAAGATCGCTAGGCGGGGTAGTGGCGCGTGGGGATTCTTCCGTACGGCGTGGCGTCGGCGTGCCTATGCACGCTCTTTATGCGCGCTCCGCTGATCCCCACTCCGTACCCACCCGCCCGCGCAGCGGCCCGCTCGTCGCGCGGAGAGCGTATCGGCGCAGCGGCGAGGCACGGCGTCGCCGGCGCCGTAGCGGTGACTGGGCCGTCGCGGCGCGTGCGCTGCGCTCGCTGCGCTCGCTGGCGGGATGGTCGTCGGACGCGGCGTTCAGGTGAACTCGACGCGTCGTTCACTCGGTCGTTCACTCGATGGTCGCGCAGTGAGCCGCGTGGGCGCGGTGCTCGCCTGGCTCCCGCGAAGAGAAGAGGTCACGGTTCGGGCGGGCGGCATCTTCGTGGGTGGTCCACAGTGCAAGGCGGGTGGGGCGGGGGATCAGCGGAGCGCGTATAAAGAGCGTGCATAGGCACGCCGGCGGCGCGCGGTACGGAAGAATCCCCACGCGCCACTACCCCGCCTAGCGATCTTCGCGCGCAGCTGATCCCCCGCCCCACCCGCCGCGCCGACGCCGGCAAGGACATCGCCGGTTTGAAAAGCGATGCCGGCTGCTTGTGCGGGCTGCGCGCAGAACGCGAGAGAGGCGAGCACGCAGGCTAGTATGGTACGCGTGGAGATGGCGAGGAGGCGGGCAGGCAGAGGCAGTGAAGCAACAACGGCGAGCAGGTTCTTCATGAGGACCCTCCTCGAGGCGGTCCAGTGGTGAAGTCGATAAGAAACTTTAGCGGCGTAGTTGACGTAGCACCCTTTATCGGACGCTCCTGTGTTCGCCGCCCATTCGCCTAATACGGGGCGGATGAAGCGGCTCGCCGGTTGCGTGGCCGCGGATGGGCATTGCTAGAGGGGCGAAGGCAGTGCGTCAAAACGCACCGCGGCAGCGCCGGGACGATCGGCGGGAGCCGCTCAGGAAGGGAAGTCGAACGCGAGCGCGGGATCGCGAGGCGGCGGGCGCGCCGGGGCAAGTTCCGGCATCGCGGTCGGCAGGCCGAGGTGGCGGAGAATCCGCTCGACCACCGGCGGATCTTCAATCGTGGCGATGAACCGTAGGCGGCCGCCGCAGGTGCACGCAAGAATATCAATCTCGAAAATGCGCCGGAGAAGCTCGGCCCACGCGAAATGGCGCCCGGGCGGTCGCGGCGGCGGACGCGACGACGGCGGCGATACGTCGCTCGCGTCGCCGGTGTCGGAGGCGCCCGGCGTCGGCGACGCGGACACGGGCGGAAGCCGCCGCGCCACGACGGCGGCCGGAACCGGTGACGCGGGGGCGACGGCATCGCATGCGGGCGCGTCTGCCGACGCCGGCGAAGGCACGGCCCGGAGCGCGACGGCGCGGTGGCGGGCGCGGGGCGCGAGGACTCCATGGTAGAGGAGAAGATTCACCCGCGGCTTCGGGATCAAGGCCGCGAGCTTCCTAAGAAACTCCCTCGATCGCCACGGGGTTTGCGACGAGCGTGAAGCCGAGGCGGCGGGCGCGACGCTGGAGACTGTCGATCACCCGGCGCTTGTAGCGCTCCTCGTAGTACGGAGCTCCGGGATCGGCGTACGTCATCCCAAACCGCAGCGCCCGGTAGAAGAGGACGGCAAGCTTTCGGGCCGTGGCGGTTACGGCCTTCGCTTTGCCCGTGCGCGCTGCCAGTCGTCGATAGAATGCGCCGAGCGCGGTCTGCGTCTTGCCGACGTTGACGGCCGCGATGCGCAGGAGTGCGGCGGCGCGGTTCGACGAGCGCCGCGTTTTCGAGCTGAGCACACGCCCGCCCGAGATCTTGTTGCCGGGCGCCAGGCTCAGCCACGACGTGAAGTGCTTGGCCGTCGGCCACTTCGTCATGTCGTCGCCGCACTCCGCCACCAGCTTGAGCACGGTGTACGGACCGAAACCGTGGATCTGCGACAGGTCGGCGCCGAGCAGGGTGTAGAGCGCAGGCCGCACATCGAAGTTCGGCTCGTTCCTGGCCTTGGCGTGTCGGACCGGTGGCAGCGGCGCCGCCGGCGCTGCACGCTGCGCGTTCAGCGACTGCAGGACCATTTCGATCTCGCGGTCGCACTCCGCGATCTTGGCCTGATGGAACTCCCACAGTTCCAGCCCCTGCTTGAGCGCAAAGACGTGTTCGGGGCGGTAGAGTTCCCCGTGAGCGCCTCACGGATGGTCTCCTCCGACGACGCGCAGCGAACGTCGCGGTGTTGCGCCAGCTCCGCCGGTGCACGGGCGCCGGCGACGATCGCGCGGATGATGCGCAGGCCCGTCACGCCGGTGACGTCGGACACGACGTGATGGAGTTGTACGTTCATCTGCATGAGCGCCTTCTGCATGTGCTGCACGTGAGCGGCCGCGTACTCGACGGTCCGCTCCCGGTGACGCAGGTAGGCGCGGAGTCGCACGACCTCGTCGCGCGGGCGGAAACTCCCGCGCAGCAGGCCGTGCTGATGGAGCTGCTGCAACCACTGCGCGTCGTTCACGTCGGTCTTTCTGCCGGGCACGTTCTTCACGTCGCGCGCGTTCACGAGCAGCACCGCAAACCCACGCGCCTCCAGGATCTCAAAGACCGGGATCCAGTACACGCCGGTCAACTCCATCGCGACCGTCGTGATGCCCACGCTGGCGAGCCAATCGGCCATCGTGTGGAGATCGCCGCTGAAACTCCGAAACGTGCGCACGGGGTCTTCATCCTGATCGCCGCGCTCCGGGCCGACGTGAAACGTTGATCCGACATCCAACCCCGCCGCGTGCTCATTGAGCGTGGGCAGCTGTCCCGGCGATCTTCCGCGCACCTTCTTCTGTTTGCCCTGCATGGCTGTCCTCCGTAGGTGAATGAAGCCAGGAGCAGGGGCGGCGGAGAAGATCAATTTCCTAAACGGGATCGCCGCGACGGCGTCACCACTATCAAGTCCGCTCGTCACCCCCGGACCATGTTTTCCCTCGGGTTCGCGGAACACCAATAACTCGACGGCCACTCCTCCCGGCTCGCGATGGTAGGCACGCCGGGAGTTTCTCGTCGAGCAGGTGCACGGCTCCGCCGTGCGCGACCGTTTTCCAGGAACTCGACCGGGGTGAACACGAGCGCGCGCGTCCCGTCCGCCCAAGGGTGCGCGAGCGTCACGCCGACGCGGCCATCGGCGAGGAGCTCGATCCGCTCCTGCGCGAGCGGCGGGCGCAGAAGGTAGTGAGCCAAGCGCTCGAGCCCCGCGCGGTCGTCGGCGCGCACCGTCCGGCCCGCGTGCAGATCGAAGCTCGCGTGGCGCGCGTGCCACGGCATCTCGGGTTTGGGCGTGTACGCGTCGGGATCGTTCCCGATGCGCGCGACGCGCGCGCCCGCGGCGCGGCCGAGGACGCTGCGCCCCGCGACCGACGCGGCGGAGAGCGCAGCGAGGGCGGGCGCGTCCTCGGCGAGGGGATCGCGCGCGTCCGCGTCCGCCTCGCCGAGCGGGAGGCCGTGGCGCGCGAGGAGGCGCTCGACCCGGCGCGCGATCGCCGCGACGAGCCGCGTGAGCTCGCCCGGCGTCGGCGGCGACGCGGGCACGAAGCGCCACTCGTCACCGTTGCGGGCGAAGACCCCGTCGAGCGCGAGCGTGTGGTAGTGAACGTTGAGATTGAGGCCACTCCCAAAGCGCTGAATCGCGGTGATGGCGCCGGTCTCCGCGTCGCTGATGCCGGCGCGGCGCGCGCGGCGGCGGTAGAACCCGCGGAGCGCCCGCGCGTAGACGGCGAGGACTTCGCGACAGAGCACGTGGTCCCACGCCAAGAGATACCGCAGCCGGAACGGCAGGCTCAGCACCCATTGGCGCATCGGCACGGCGGGCAGCACATGATCGACGAGATGCACCGCCCGCTCGGCCATCCGTCGCCCGCCGCAGCTGGGGCAGACCGCGCGTGCTTTGCACGAGAACGGTACGAGCCGCTCCGCGTGGCACGCGTCGCAGCGAAAGCGCGCGAAGCCTCGGGCCCACACGCCACATCCCAAGAACTGCCGGAACTCGCGCTCGACGAACGTCGGCACGCCGCCGGCGGGCTCCGCCGCTGCGAAGAACGTCGCGAGGTGCGTGCGCACGATGCGGTGGAGGACCGTGTGCTCGGCAGCGCGGGGGCGATAGGCATGGAGTGACGATCGCCTCGCGCAGCGCGTGTCGTTCCGCACCGCCGCGCTGAGTAGCGGCATCGCATTCGCATCGTCCCCTGCGCGTTCTCACGCACCGCTACGAGTAGGCATCGCCCCGGATGCGGTGCCGCTCCGTTCTGTTCTCGCACTTGACATTCAACCCTACCCGGCGACCCTGCGGGCGCTGGTCCGACTGTTCGCGGACACGTTGCCGGCGCTGTTCGCGATCGGGGCATGACGCGCCGGCACGCGCTGGCGACTAGCTCTGGCAGTCCCGCTCCAGTCTGCTCGTCCCGCGAAGAGAAGAGGTCACGGTTCGGGCGGGTGGGTACGGAGTGGGGATCAACGGAGCGCGAAGATCGCTAGGCGGGGTAGTGGCGCGTGGGGATTCTTCCGTACCGCGCGGCGCCGGCGTGCCTATGCACGCTCCTTATGCGCGCTCCGCTGATCCCCACGCCGTACCCACCCGCCCGCGCGGCGGCCCGCTCGTCGCACGGAGAGCGTATCGGCGCAGCGGCGAGGTACGGCGGTCGCTGGCGCCGTCGCGGTGACTGGGCCGTTGCGGCGCGTGCGCTTCGCTCGCTGCGCTCGCCGGTGGAATGGTCGTCGCACGCGGCGTTCACGTGAACTCGACGCCGACATCCCGTCCAGCTCGGTCAGCTACATCGGTCGTTCACTCGATGGTCGCGCAGTGAGCCGCGTGGGCGCGGTGCTCGCGCGGCTCCCGCGAAGAGAAGAGGTCACGGTTCGGGCGGGCGGTATCTTCGTGTGTGGTCCACGGTGCAAGGCGGGTGGGGCGGGGGATCAGCGGAGCGCGCATAAAGAGCGTGCATAGGCACGCCGACGGCGCGCGGTACGGAAGAATCCCCACGCGCCACTACCCCGCCTAGCGATCTTCGCGCGCAGCTGATCCCCCGCCCCACCCGCCTAGATGAATCGGATGTGTGCCGCCTCGACGAGGAGGCGGGCGATCTCGTCCGCGTCGTACTCGTACTTGCGGCGGACGCCGATCCCGAGCGTGCCGCGGACCGCTCCCGCGTCGTCCCGGATCGGGACGACGATGGCGCCGTTCACGCCCGTCTGCCGCGCGCCGGGACGGACGTCGCCCGTCGTGTCGACCTGGATGTTGCAGCTCGAGACCGGCGCGTTGCGCTCGGCGGCGAGCCCGGCCATGCCTTTGCCGACGGGGACGCGCCGGACGATCGCGACGACGGGCGGCGGCAGTCCCACCTCGGCCTCGAGAAGAAGCACGTCGCCGTCGAGGCGATGAATCGTGCCGGTGTCGGCGGAGAACTGCCCCATGATCGCTGCGAGCACGTCGCGCATGCGTACGCGATAGCATATGAGCCGCAATCGTGGCAGTGCAGGGCTTCACGATGCTCGCCCTGCTGCGATCGCTGCTCGCGCCGCGCACGACGGTCACGCTGCCGGGTACGCCGGACGCGAGCACGCTTCTGGCGACGTTCGGCGCCGCCAGTCGCAAGGTCGGCAGGGCGCCGCTCGTCCTCGACGACGCCGAGCGCGGGTGCGTGCGGGCAGCCGGGGTCGAATGGCCGCTCGCGAGGCGGGTCGACGAGCTCTGGCGCATCGCGCTTCTCGTCGGCGCTGCGGAACGGGACGACGCGGAGCGCCTGCTCAGCGACTGCTACCGCGGAGGTGACACCGACGAGCGCTGCGCCGTGCTGCGAGCGCTGCCGCTCCTCACGCGGCCGGAACGCTTCACCGCGCTCGCCGCCGACGCCTGCCGGACGAGCGTGCAGCCGATCTTCGAAGCGCTCGCGTGCGACAACCCATATCCCGCGCGCCACCTCGACGCGCTACACTTCGATCAGATGGTCCTGAAGGCGCTCTTCCTCGCCGTGCCGCTGGCGCGCGTCCTCGATCTCGAGCAACGGCGCACGCCGGAGCTGCGGCGTATGGCGCAGGACTACGCGCGGGAGCGGCGCGCGGCCGGGCGCTCGGTCTCGGCCGATCTCGCCGCGCTCGCGGTGGAGACGCCGTGAGGCTCATCGACCCGCACATCCACATGACGTCGCGGACGACCGACGACTATCAGGCGATGGCCGCCGCCGGCATCGTCGCCGTCGTCGAGCCGGCGTTCTGGATGGGCCAGCCGCGGACGCACGTCGGCACGTTCGAAGACTACTTCGCGTCGCTCGTCGGCTGGGAACGTTTCCGGGCGTCGCAGTTCGGCATCCGCCACTTCTGTACGCTCGCGCTCAACCCCAAGGAGGCGAACGATCCGGGGTTGGTCGAAGGCGTCCTCGCGCTCCTGCCGCGCTGGCTCGAGAAGGAGAGCGTCGTCGCCGTCGGCGAGGTCGGCTTCGATGACGGCACCGCCGAGGAGGAGCGTGTGTTCGCGCGCCAGCTCGAGCTCGCGCGTGCGCACGAGCTGCCGGTCCTCGTTCACACTCCGCACCGCGACAAGAAGCGCGGCACCGAGCGCTCGATCGCGCTGGTCCGCGAGGCGCGCTTCCCCGAGGAGCGCGTCCTCATCGACCACAACAACGAGGAAACCTTGCCGCTCGTCCTCGCAAGCGGCTGCTGGGCGGCGCACTCGATCTATCCCGAGACCAAGATGGACGAGGACCGCATGGTGGCGCTGGTGCGCCGCTACGGCGCCGAGCGCATCCTCATCAACAGCGCCGCCGACTGGGGCATCTCCGATCCCCTCAAGGTCGCGAAGACCGCCGCGCGCATGCGCGCGAGCGGCATCGACGAGGTGATGATCGAGACCATCGTGTGGCGGAATCCGCTGGCGTTCTTCGCGCAATCGGGACGGCTCGACGTGGCCGAGCTCGCGGCCGAGCCGGCGATCGACCAGCGCGAGCTCTTCGCCGGCAACTCCGTCCTGCGCGCCGGGCGGGCGCCGTTCGTGCGACGGTGACGGCTTCCCGTCGGCGATGACCGTGCAGCGCACCGTCGTCCTGAACGTCGTCGGCCTCTCGGCCGATCTCTTGGGGGAGCACACGCCGCATCTCGCGGCGCTGGCGCGCGCCGGCGGGATGCGGCCGCTCGAGACCGTCGTGCCGGCGGTGACGTGCACGGCGCAGGCGAGCTTCGTCACTGGGACGTTGCCGCGCGAGCACGGCTGCGTCGCCAACGGCTGGTACTTCCGCGACCTCGCCGAGGTGTGGCTGTGGCGGCAGTCGAATCACCTGGTCGGCGGCGAGAAGATCTGGGAGGCGGCGCGACGGCGCGATCCGTCCTTCACCTGCGCCAACCTCTTCTGGTGGTACAACATGTACAGCTCGGTCGATCTCGCGGTGACGCCGCGGCCGATCTACTGGGCCGACGGCCTGAAGCTCCCCGACATCTACACCGACCCACCCGACGTCCACGACGAGCTGACCGCGCGCTTCGGCGAGTTCCCGCTCTTCTACTTTTGGGGCCCGAACGCCGACATCCGCTCGAGCCGCTGGATCGCCGAGGCGGCGCGCTACGTCTACGACACACGCCACCCGACCTTGACGCTCGTCTACCTGCCCCACCTCGACTACAACCTGCAGCGCCTCGGTCCCGCCGATCCCAAGATCGCCGCCGATCTACGCGCCGTCGACGAGGTCGCGGGCGAGCTGATCGCCCACGTCCGCCGCGACGGCGCCCGCGTCGTCGTCCTCTCCGAGTACGAGATCGGGCCGGTCCGCGGCGTCGTCCACCTGAACCGCGCGCTCCGCGAGGCGGGCCTGCTCCGCGTTCGCACCGAGCTCGGCCTCGAGAAGCTCGACGCCGGCGCGTCGGAAGCGTTCGCCGTCGCCGACCATCAGATCGCGCACGTGTACGTACGCCGGCCGGAGCGCGTGCGCGAGGTGCAGGCGCTCGTCGCGCGCCTTCCGGGCGTCGAGCGCGTCCTCGACGACGACGGCAAGCGCGCCGTCGGCCTCGACCACCCACGTTCCGGCGAGCTCATCGCACTCGCCGCGCCCGACCACTGGTTCACCTATTACTACTGGCTCGACGACGCGCGTGCGCCCGAGTACGCGCGCACCGTCGATATCCACCGCAAGCCCGGCTACGACCCCGTCGAGCTGTTTCTCGATCCGGGCCTGATCCTACCGGCGGCGCAGGTCGGCTGGCGTGTCGCGAAGAAGGTGCTCGGCTTCCGCATGCTGATGGACGTGATTGCGCTCGATCCGTCGCTCGTGCGCGGGTCGCATGGCGTGCGCACGACGGGGCCGGTTCTCATCTCGAGCGAGCCGTCGCTCCTCTGCGGCGAAGGCGCGGTGCACGCGACGCAGGTGAAGAACCTGGTGTTGCGCCACCTCGGGCTCGCGACCGAGGGTGCAGACCGGCCTGCATGAGCTCAAGTCGCGCCCGGATCGTTCAACGTTGTACGCAATCGGGGCGGAACGTGTCCGCTCAGGTGTCGCGCCATCGAGACCGATCCGACGGAGTGTCGATAATTCAACGGCGCATCATGCTGCGATGAAGACGGCAGGTAGGGAATGAACGGCAAAAACTCGGGTGATCACCGTCGGAATGTCGGCGGTGCGACTGCGCGCCGTTCGTAGGCACGCTCGCTGCTATAGACGTGTCGAGGAGGGAACTCGACGTGATGGATCGTCAGGTATCCGACGCACGCACGTTCACGTCGACGACAGTCGAGCTCGCGTGGCAGAAGGAGTGCCTCGGGTCGCTCAGCGCCGCGCTTAGTGCGGCGACGGAACCGGACCAGGCCATCTCGCAGATCCTCTCCAGCACCGTTCAGCTACTGCGGGCGGACACGGCGACGTTGCTACTCTATGATAATGCGCAAGGGCGATTCCGCGTCACCGCGATCGCCGGGCCACAGGCGCACTCGTCACGCTGGGCGGCCGTCGCCTTCGAGATTCCCCGCGACTTTCCGAGTCTCGAACCGCCGGCCGCGCGGGGAATGCGCGTGCTGCCGGACGACGACCCGCGCGACCCGCTCGTGCCGCTGCTGACGGACACGAGCAGTCGCGCCCTCTACGTCGTCCTGCGGTACGGCGCCGAGATCGTCGGGATCTTGAGCATCCTGCGTTCCACGACGCTGCCCTTCGACACCAACGATCGCGCTCTGGCGCGGGGGATCGGCGATCAGGCGGCGCTGGCCCTGACGACGGCGAGGATGCAGGACGATCTGCTGCGCGCACGCGCGTCGCGGTCGGAGGTGATCGGGATCATCTCCCACGAGTTCCGCTCGCCGCTCAGCGCCATCCTCGGCTTCACCGAGCTGTTGCGGCAAGCCGCTCCGAACGACGGAGAGACGGCGAGCTACGTGGCGCGCATCGAAGATGCAGGCCGATCGCTGCTCGAGGTCGTCGAGGACATCCTCGCGTTCGGGAATCTGGTGACGGCCAATGCCGAGCTCGACCTCAAGCCGGTCGGGCTTCGTGAGCTCTGGACCACCACGTACGAGGCGTGCGAGCGGCTCTGTGAAGGCTCGACGGTCGTGCTCGACTGGAGTCACGACGTCGCCGACGTGACCTTGATCACCGACGCCGTGAAACTCCGCACCGTGCTGTCGCGCTTGGTCGGGAACGCGCTCAAGTTCACGGAGCGCGGGCGGGTGAGCGTCGAGGCGTGGGTGCGCGGACGGGGTCTCGTGGTTCGCGTGACCGATACCGGAAGCGGGATTCCTACGGAGGATCGAGAACGCATCTTCGAGCCGTTCTGGCAGGCGGACACGTCGACCACGCGCCACCACGGGGGAATGGGCCTCGGTCTCTACGTGGCGCAACGCTACGTCGCGATTCTCGGTGGGACGATCACCGTCCAGAGCGGAGAGCAGGGCTCGGTGTTCACCGTGATACTGCCGAACGTGGTCGATCAGTCCTCCGACTCCGACGAACAATCCGCGGCGAGCCGGGCGCTGGGCGCTCCGGCTCGCCGCGCGGGCGCCACGTCCTCCACCGTCGTGTTCTGACGCACTACGGACGCGCCGTCACCTCGTCGAGGGCGCGCCGCGCCGTCCGCGTCACCAGTGTGGTGACGACGATCGTCGCGAGCAGGCCGAGCGCGAGCACGGCGTAGTACCCGGGGCCCTTCTCGACCGCGGCGCCGCTCGCCAGTGTCGCGACGTCGCCCGCGAGTTTGCCGTAGTACACGTAGAGGAGCGTGCCGGGAATCATGCCGATCGACGCGAGGAGGAAGTCGCCGAACGAGACGCGCGTCAGGCCGAGCGCGTAGTTGAGGAGGTTGAACGGGAAGACCGGCGACAGACGGAGGAGGAAGACGATCTTCCGTCCCTCGGCGCCGACGGCGTGGTCGATCGCGGCGAAGCGTGCGTTGCCCGCGAGACGCCGTTCGACGACGTGGCGCGCCACGTGCCGCGCCACGAGGAACGCGCCCGATGCGCCGAGGACGGCGGCGACGAAGACGTAGAGCGCTCCGCGCGCGACACCGAAGATCGCCCCGGCGGCGAGTGTGAGAATCGACCCCGGCACGAAGGCGATCGCGGCAAGCGCATAGCCGATGACGAAGACCACCGGCCCCCAGACGCCGAGACCGTCGACCCAGCGGGCGAAGGCGGGCAGGTACCCGCCGAGCGCGCGTCCGAGGATGACGAGCGCGATCACCGCGACGACGCCGGCGACGATGCGTCCGATGCGAGCGTTCACAGTGCGTTCACCGTTCAGTCGAGCCCTTTCCGCGCGGCCCGGACGACGCTATGCATCCGGGCGCCAGTGACCATCGCATGACCGTCGCCACGAATCCAAAGCCCGCGCGCGCGGCGCGCCCGCTCACCGCCGAGGACGTCCGCCTCGCCGAGGACGCGGCGCGGACGCGGAATTGGAAACGTTTCGGGCCTTACCTCGCCGAGCGGCAGTGGGGGACGGTGCGCGAGGACTACTCGGCGAGCGGGACGGCCTGGGACTACTTCCCCCACGATCACGCACGCAGCCGTGCCTACCGCTGGGGCGAAGACGGTCTCCTCGGCATCTGCGATCGCGAGTGTCGCCTCGCCTTCGCGCTCGCGCTCTGGAACGAGCATGACCCGATCCTGAAGGAGCGCCTCTTCGGCTTGACCGGTCTGGAGGGCAATCACGGCGAGGACGTGAAGGAGACCTACTTCTACCTCGACTCGACGCCGACGCACTCCTATTTGAAGGCGCTCTACCGCTATCCGCTCACCGAATTCCCGTATGCGCGGCTCGTCGAGGAAAACCGCCGCCGCGGACGCGCCGAGCCGGAGTTCGAGCTCGCCGACACCGGTGTCTTCGACGACGGCCGCTACGTCGACGTCGTCGCCGAGTACGCCAAGGCCTCGCCCGACGACGTCCTCATCCAGCTCACGTTCATCAACCGCGGCGGTACGCCGGCGCCGCTCCACGTGCTGCCGACGCTCTGGTTCCGCAATACGTGGTCGTGGGGACGGACGGGCGAAGGCTACTGGCCGAAGCCGCGGATGGCCGCCGACGGGACGGGGGCGGTCGTCGCCGAGCACGCATCGCTCGGGCGTTTCCGGCTCGTCCTCGATGCCGCGGCCGGTCCGGCGCCGTTGCTCTTCACCGACAACGAGACCGACATGGAGCGGGTGTTCGGCGCGCCGAGCGGCGGCCGCTACGTGAAGGACGCGTTTCACGACTACGTCGTCCGCGGCCGCGCCGACGCCGTCGACACGCGCGCCGGCACCAAGGCGGCGGCGCACCTCCGCCTGACGCTCGCTGCCGGCACGCGCGCCGTCGTGCGGCTGCGTCTCACTGCCGAGGCGGAGGCGACGACGCCACCGTTCGGCGTCGCGTTCGACGACGTCCTCGCGGCGCGCGTGCGCGAGGCCGACGAGTTCTACGCGGCGCGCCTGCCGGCCGGCCTCACCGCCGTCGAGCGGGGAGTGATGCGACAGGCCCACGCCGGCCTCCTCTGGTCGAAGCAATTCTATCATTACGTCGTGCGCGACTGGCTGGCGGGCGACCCGGCGCAGCCGGCGCCGCCCGCGGCGCGTCGCGGCGGGCGCAACGCCGAGTGGTCGCAGCTCTACAATCGCGACGTCATCTCCATGCCGGACGCCTGGGAGTACCCCTGGTACGCCGCCTGGGATCTCGCTTTCCACATGATCCCGTTCGCGCACCTCGACGCGACGTTCGCGAAGGAGCAGATCATCCTCTTCCTCCGCGAGTGGTACATGCACGCCAACGGGCAGCTGCCGGCGTACGAATGGGCGCTCTCCGACGTGAACCCGCCCGTGCACGCGTGGGCGGCGTGGCGCGTCTACAAGATGACGGCGCCGCGCGGCCGTCGCGATCGGCTGTTCCTGGCGCGCGTGTTCCAGAAGCTGCTCATCAATTTCACGTGGTGGGTGAATCGCAAAGACGCCGAGGGCAACAATCTCTTCGCCGGCGGCTTTCTCGGCCTCGACAACGTCGGCGTCTTCGACCGCTCGCGTCCGTTGCCGACGGGCGGCACGCTCGAGCAAGCCGACGGTACGGCGTGGATGGCCTTCTACAGCGCGACGATGCTCTCGATGGCGCTCGAGCTCGCGCGCGAGGATCCCTCGTACGAGGACCTCGCCTCGAAGTTCTTCGAGCACTTCGTCGCCATCGTCGATGCGATGAACGAGCTCGGTGGTTCCGGACTGTGGGACGAAGCCGATGGGTTCTACTACGACCAGCTGCAGCTCGACGGCCGCCATGTGCCGCTGCGACTGCGCTCGATCGCCGGCCTGGTGCCGCTCTTCGCGTGCGAGGTGCTGGAGGACGACGTCATCGCGGCGCTCCCGGGATTCCGCAAGCGCCTCGAATGGTTCCTCGCCAATCGTGCCGACCTGGCGCACCACATCGCCTACGTCGAGCCGGCGGCGGCGGGCGGGAACGGACGCCGCCTCCTCGCCGTCCCCTCGCGTCAGCGCCTCGAGCGCGTGCTCCGCTACGTCCTCGACGAGCGCGAGTTCCTGTCGCCCTTCGGCATCCGCTCGCTCTCGCGCATCTACGAGCACGAGCCGTACATCTTCCGCAACGACGGTACGTCCTACGAGGTCGGGTACCAGCCTGCGGAGTCGACGACGGGGATGTTCGGTGGCAACTCCAACTGGCGCGGCCCGGTATGGTTTCCGCTGAACTACCTCCTGGTCGAGGCGTTGGAGCGCTACTACCACTTCTACGGCGACACGCTGCGCGTCGAGTGTCCGGTCGGGTCGGGGAGGATGCTGACCCTCGACGAGGTGGCGCGCGAGATCGCGACGCGGCTGACGCGGCTGTTCCTTCCCGACGCGCAGGGGCGCCGGCCGTGTCACGGCACGGATGGTCGGTTCGCCGCGGATCCCGCGTGGCGCGACCTCGTGCTCTTCCACGAGTACTTCCATCCCGAGACCGGCCGCGGCCTCGGCGCGAGCCATCAGACCGGCTGGACGGCGCTCGTCACCCGCCTCTTCGAGGCGCTCGCCGCCACCCGTGCGCGGGAGACATGATGGAGGTGTGGCCGGAGGACGAGCACGATCGGGCGCTCGTCGCCAACGTGCATCCGCCCGGGTGGGTCAATCCGACGCCGGCGGGACGCTACAACCTGGTCGTCATCGGCGCCGGCACGGCGGGGCTGGTGACGGCCGCGGGCGCGGCGGGTCTCGGCGCCAAGGTCGCGCTCGTCGAGCGGCACCTCCTTGGCGGCGACTGCCTGAACGTCGGCTGCGTGCCGTCGAAGTGCGTGATCCGTTCCTCGCGCGTCGTCGCCGAGCTGCGCGACGCGGCGCGCTTCGGCGTGCATGCGAGCGGCGCCGAGATCGACTTCGCCGCCGTCATGGAGCGCATGCGGCGTCTGCGCGCCCACCTGAGCGCGCACGACTCGGCGGCGCGCTTCCGCGACCTCGGCGTCGACGTCTTTCTCGGCGACGGGCGTTTCACCGCTCCCGACCGCGTTGCGGTCGGCGACGCGAGGCTGCGCTTTCGGCGCGCGGTGATCGCGACCGGCGCGCGCGCCGCGCATCCGTCGATCCCCGGCCTCGCCGCGGCGGGCTTTCTCACCAATGAGACGGTGTTCTCGCTGACCGAGCGCCCGCGATCGCTGGCGGTGATCGGCGCCGGCCCGATCGGCTGCGAGCTGGCGCAGGCCTTTCGCCGGCTCGGGTCCGAGGTCGTGCTCTTCCACGACTCGCCGCACATCCTGAACCGCGAAGACGCGGACGCGGCGGAGATTCTGCAGCGGACCTTCGTCCGCGAGGGCATCCGCCTCGTCCTCGAGGCGCGGCTCACCCGCGTCATGACCGGCGCCGGCGGCAAGACGATCGCGTTCGAGGCCGGCGGCGCGCGCGGCGAGGTGTGCGTCGACGAGATCCTGGTCGGCGCCGGACGCGCGCCCAACGTCGACGGCCTCGGCCTGGAGGCGGTCGGCGTCGCCTACGATCGCGAGCGCGGCGTGCACGTCGACGATCGCCTGCGCACCACGCACGCACGCATCTACGCGGCCGGCGACGTCTGCATGAGCACGAAGTTCACGCATGCCGCCGACGCGGCGGCGCGCGTCGTCATCCAGAACGCGCTCTTCCTCGGCCGCAAGACGCTCTCGGCGCTCACCATCCCGTGGTGCACGTACACCGATCCCGAGATCGCCCACGTCGGCCTCTATGACCGCGATGCCGCGGCGCGCGGCATCGCGGTCACGACCTTCACGATTCCGCTCCGCGACGTCGATCGCGCGCTCGCCGACGGCGAGGACGAGGGCTTCGTCAAAGTGCACGTGCGCGCCGGCGGCGACGCCATCCTCGGCGCGACGATCGTCGCCCGGCACGCCGGCGAGATGCTGAACGAGCTGACGCTCGCGATGGTGCGGAAGATCGGCCTCGGCGCCTTGGCGAACGTCATCCACCCGTACCCCACCCAGGCGGAGGCGATTCGCAAGGCCGGCGACGCCTACAACCGCACCCGGCTGACGCCCGTCGTGAAGCGGCTTTTCGGCGCCTGGCTACGCTTTACGCGCTGAGCGCCGGTGTGGAGGGTCGATCAGTGCGCCGGCGCCCGCGATGACGGGCGGGACGCGTACGCGATCGATCGAAAGCTCAGTGCAGCAGCTGCGGCGTCGCGGCGGCGAGCGTGCGACCGCTGCGCAGCAGCGTCGAGAGCGGCCGATCGGCGATACGAGGATGCCGGCGGGTGGTGGCACCACGGACGTCGCCGGTCACGGCCCGGGCCTGTGAGAGTAAGGCACCCATGATGACGGCGCCCACCGATCCCCCAACCATGATTCCCGCTGCAAATTCGATCATGACGAGCTCCGTGACGTTCCGATGACGGTTCGTAGCTGCGGACGCCGATGTCGGCGCCGCCGCCGGTGTCGGGGGAGCAGGAAGCGTGCCCTCGGGGGAGTGGTGTAACCATGCGTCAATTGGTCGCGTGCCGCGGCGCGAGAGTCATTTTCATGACAAGCGTCACGCGCGTTCATCGAGGATCCCAACGCAAGTGTCGCGGGCGGAGTCGCACGCCACATGTGCGGGGACGGCCACACGTGACCCCGGAACGCGTCTCGTTGGAACGACGCCGCGCCGCTTGCTAGAGCGGACGCTCCCTTCCACCGTGAACCCGGGACTAGTCCTCTGTCAATGATCGCGCCGCGCCTGCACGTCGAGGTCGACGGCATGGGTCCGACGATCGTGCTCGGCCATGGATTCGGCGGCAGCGCGCGCAACTTTCGCGCCCAGGCGCGCGCCCTCGGAGGACGCTTCCGCGTCGTGCGGTTCGATGCCCGTGGGCACGCGCGCAGCGAGGCGCCCGATGCCGCCGAGGCCTATCGTCCCGAAGCGTTCGTCGCCGACGTTGCGCGCCTGCTCGACACCGTCGGCGCGGCGACGGCGGTCGTCGGTGGGCTCTCGATGGGCGCCGGCATCGCGTTCCGCTTCGCGCTCGCGCACCCGGCACGCACCCGCGGCTTGGTGCTCGCCGCCTTCCCCGCCGGTGCCGCAACGCCGGGATCGATGGGCGCCCGCGCCGCGGCCTTCGCCGCCGCGATCGACGAAGTCGGGCTCGACGCCGCCGGGGCGCGCTTCGTCTGGGGGCCGGACTCGGGGCTCGACGCGCGCGCCGCCGCCCTCATCCGCCAGGGATTCCTCGAGCACTCGCCCCGCGCCCTGGCGCATACGCTGCGCGGTCTGATCGCGGTGCAGCCGCCGGTCGCCGAGCTTGCGCGCGCCGCTCCGTCGATCGCGTGTCCCACGCTCGTCATCGTCGGCGCGGAGGATCGTCTGTCGCTCGCGCCGAGCCGCGCCCTCGGCGCGGCGCTTCCCCACGCGCGGCTCGTGACCGTCGCCGGCGCCGGCCACTTGGTGAACGTCGTGCAGCCGGCGGCGTTCAACGCCGCGGTCGCCGACTTCGTCGAGGCGATTCCGCGCGCGCCGTGACGGGTCGCGCGGCGGGACTACTGACGATCCAACTTCTCGACTTTGATGTCGACGTCGTATTGCTTCTCGGCTTGCTGGATCCGCTGCCTCAGCCGAGCCGCCTGCTCTTGGGTGATGGGCGCGCCTGGATCGTCGTGCACGGCCGCGAGGTCGCGACATGCGGCCTCGCGCTCCGCGCGCGATCCCTGAAGCGGTACCGTGAGGCCGCCGCCGCACTGCCAGCGCTGCTCGGCGGCCACCCCGGACGCGATCAGCAGGGCCACGATCATCCCGACGACCACCAGTCCGATCGTACGCATGTCTATGGACCTCCCGATGCCAGCGTACGGAGCGACCGCCGGGTTGCACAAGTCCATTTCCGCCACCGGCCTTCCATCGGCCGCGGCGCCCGGCTACGGAGGTCGACATGAGTGCGGCGGCTCTCGAGTTCTGGTTCGAGTTCGCCAGCTCCTACTCTTATCCGGCGGCCATGCGCATCGAGCGGATCGCACATGCGCGCGGCGTGCCGGTCGTGTGGCGGCCGTTCCTCCTCGGTCCGATCTTCGCAGCACAGGGCTGGCGAGACTCCCCATTCAACATCTATCCCGTCAAGGGACAGTACATGTGGCGTGACCTCGAGCGAGTGTGCGCCAAGGAGGGCGTCGCTCTCCGGCGGCCGACACGGTTTCCGCGTAGCGGACTGCTCGCGGCGCGGGTCGCGTCCGCGGCGGCCGACGAGCCGTGGCTGGCGGAGTTCGTCCGCGCCGTCTACCGCGCCAACTTCGCCGAGGACCGCGAGATCTCCGAGCCGGAGGTGATCGGCGCGGTGCTAAAGTCGCTCGGTGTCGCGCCGACGATATGGCTCGGGCGCGCGCAGGAGGCGGCGATGAAAGACCGCGTGCGCCAGCAGACGGAGGCGGCGCAGGCGCGCGGCATCTTCGGCGCGCCGAGCTTCGTCGTCGGCGAAGAGCTCTTCTGGGGCAACGATCGTCTCGAGGACGCGCTCGACTGGTACCTGCATCGGCGGTGATGCCGCCCGCGCTAGTAGGCGGCGCCGCTCGGAGGAGATTCGGCGCTGCGCCGCGCCGGCGCCCGGTCGTCGAGCGGCGCCTCTTCGAGGCGCGGGCGCGACGGCGCCGCGTGGCGTCGCACCGCCGCGCGCGCGATCGTGAACTTCCCGAACGCGAAGCCGAGGTTGACGCCGCGTCCCTTGCCCGAGAGCGCGAGCGACACCGTGCCCTTGGTGACGACCTGCGCATCAGACGACTCTCCGGCACCCGCGTGCGCCTCCGCGTTCGCGTAGTCGCCGAAGACCTCGCCGATGTTGGCGACCGGGGAGAAGTGACCGATGCCGCCGACGATCTTCGACACGCCGAAGGTGACGCCGCCGCCCTTCGTACGGATCACGATCGACGCCGCCTGGCCGTTGTTACAGGTGATCCGCCCACCGCCCTTGGCGGTCTTGTAGAACGCCGACCATCCCTCGAGGTGGAAGGTCATTTCGCACTTCGTCTCCGCACGCGCGGGCGCTGCGGAGGTGAGCAGAAGCACAGCGAACAACGGAAAGACTATGGTGTCGATTTTCCTCATCACGCATCTCTCCTTAGATCTCGTAGAACAAGGGTGGTGAGACCCCCTCTCGTCGCGGACAGGTCGGACAGAGGTTCGTCACCAGATCGTAGGCATGGCGCACGGCGAGCACCGTGCTGGTCAGCGGGACCGGTTGCTCCAGGAACACGTGGTTTGCGCCCAGCTTCTCGGCGAGACCACAGTTCGTCATGCAGGCGAACATCCCTTCACGGATGCCGCATAGGATCACCTGAATTCCGCGCGCTCGCAACCGGTCGACGCAGCCCTCCAGGAGCGACATGCCGACCGCGTCGGGATTGCGAGCCCGCTTCAGGCGGAGCACCACCGCCTGTGTCTCCGGGATGACGCGCGCGTCGATCGCGTCGAGGTGCTGCTCCAGGCTCGCGCTCGAGCCGAAGTACATCTCGCCCTCGAGCCCGAAGATGAGGATGCGACCGCAGACCTCGTCCTCCGGTCGGCGTTCGCGGACGCTGCGGCTGGCCGTCACGACGAACTCGGTGAGCAGCATCCTGCCGGTGCGCGGCACCGCCAGCAGGAAGGACATGAAGACGCCGATCAGGACGCAGAACTCGATCGAGATCGCGACCGCCGCGACGGCAGTGACCGCAACGATCGTCGCGTCGAAGCGCGAGGCGCGCACGTGATAGCGAAGGTCGCGCAGATTTACCATGCGTACGGCGGTCAGCATCAAGAGTCCCGCCAGCGCCGAGCGTGGGATGAAACGCGCGTACGGCGCGAACACCAACATGACGAGCGCGACGGCGACCGCCGAGACGACGCCCGACCACTGCGTGCGCGCGCCAGCCTGCTGGTTGATGGCCGAGCGGGTCAACGAGCCCGACCCCGGCATGCACTGGAAAAAGCTCCCCGTGAAGTTGGCGACGCCTTCGCTCAGGCACTGCTGGTTCATGTCGAGCCGCTGTCCGGTCACCGCCGCGATCGCCTTCGCCATCGAGATCGCCTCGAGCAGGCCGAGGAGGGCGATCGCCAGCGCGCTGCCGCCGAGGTCGCGCAAGGAGGGTGCGTCGAGCGCCGGTAGCCGCGGCGACGGCAGCGCCGCCGGGATGTCGCCGACGACTTTCACCCCTTGCTCCACGAGCCCGAGCGCCGCGGTGAGCGCCGCCATGAGCACGACGACGATCAGAAACTCCGGCAAGAGCGGCCAGCCGAGCTTGCGCTTCACCCAGCGCAGCGCGAGGACGAGCGCGATCGATGCCAGGCCGATCGCGAGCGTCGGGCCGTGCGCGGCGCCTCCGTGCGTGACGGTGAGCCAGAACCGATAGAGGAAGTGGTCGTGGACCTCCCCGACCGCCTTCAACCCGAACAGGTTCTTCGTCTGATCGAGCACCAGGAGGACGCTCGCGCCGACCGTGAAGCCGACGATCACCGAGTGCGAGATGTAGCGCGTCAGATCGCCGAGCCGGAGCACGCTGATGGCGAGCTGGATCGCGCCCACCAGGAACGCGATCAGCACCGCCGCCTGGATGCGCTCGTCTTGCCCGCCGAACGAGCCGATGGCGCTCAGAAGCGCGATCGAGATCGCGTTCGTCGGTCCGTTGATGAGCTGGCGCGACGAGGCGAGCAGCGCGCCGACCGTCGTCATGACGATCGCGGTATAGAGGCCGTACTCGACCGGGAGCCCGGCGATCAGGGCATACGCCATCGCCTGCGGCACGGCGACGGCGGCGACCGAGAGCCCGGCGACGAGATCCGCCCGCGCGTGCGCGAGGTTGTACGAACGCAGCGAGTCAAGCGCGGGGACTCGCGCATACACGATGCTCGACCAGGTGGTACTCGTCGCGGGCACGGGTCCTCGAAAGTCCGGACGGTGCTAGCAGAATCCGCTACCCGAGCGAAGGCTCGTGCCGCTCGATCGGCGGGCGAGGCCCAGCGTGGTTGCCAACGGCGCGGCGCGGTGATTGAGGCTCCTCTAATGGAAAGGAGGACACCATGACGCGATGGATCGTAACGGGACTCCTCGCGAGCCTCGTCGGGGCGCTCGCGCTCTGCGGCGCTTCCGTGGTGCACGCCGACGAGACCTGCATGTCGCCGTACATGCCGAAGATCACCGGACAAGAGGACTACGTCTACGTCTGGACGCTCGGTATGGACGGTGTCGGTGACGGATCGGACAAGCTCGTCACCGTCGGCGCGAACCCCGCGGACACCGCGACCTACGGCAAGGTGGTGTCGTCGGTGTCGGTCGGCGGTCGACACGAGGCGCACCACGCCGGTTTCAGCGACGACCGGCGCTACCTCTGGGCTGCCGGCCTCGACGACAGCGTGATGTGGGTGTTCGACCTCGCGGCCGGTCCGGCGCGACCGAAGATCGTCCGGACGATCGACTCGTTCGTGAAGGATAGCGGCGGCGTGGTCGGCCCGCACACCTTCTTCGCGCTTCCCGGTCGCATGCTCATCACCGGGCTCTCCAATGACAAGGATCACGGCGGCAAGACGGCGCTCGTCGAGTACAACAACGACGGCAAGTTCATTCAGACGCTCTGGCTGCCCGAGAAGGCCGAGTACGGCTACGACGCCCGCGTGCAGCCGCGATTGAACCGCATGCTCACCTCGTCGTTCACCGGGTGGAACAACTACATGATGGATTTCGGTACGATGCTCGCCGACGCCGAGGCGATGAAACGCTTCGGCAATACCATGGTGATGTGGGACTTCCATGCGCGGAAGCCGATTCAGACGCTCGACGTTCCCGGCGCGCCGCTCGAGATTCGCTGGGCGCTGCAGCCGCGGCACAACTACGCCTTCACCGCCGCCGCGCTCACGTCCAAAATCTGGCTCGTCGACCAAAAGGAGGACGGCACGTTCGCCGCGACCGCCGTCGGCGACATCGGCGAGGCGAAGCAGCAGCCGCTCTTGGCCGTCGACGTCAGTCTCTCCGCCGACTGTAATGCCTCAGTCTTCGTCATAGGGGGCGTCCGGCCAGCACGACCGGCGAGGATGGCGAGGAGGCCGGCGATCACGGAGGCGAGTGATTGTGGAAGAGGAGGCGGTAGGGGTCAGCGGAGGGGTCGCGAGCGAGGTGA
>JACQEO010000046.1 GCA_016200545.1 Deltaproteobacteria bacterium
AGCCACTCGAGGTAGTCCAGGCAGTCCGCATCGGTCGAGAACCAGGCCAAGAACTCGCCGGTGGATCTTGGGTAGCGCACGCTCGCCAGCGGGGCCGAGGTCACCGCCTCATCTTACTCCGCTTAGATGGATACCCCAACCGTAGCTTTACTACTCGGAATCACGATGGTATTTTTCTTGCATGCCTGTCTCGCGGTTCCGCGCCCTCTCCGCCCGCCGGCAAGCTCGCTGGGGGCTCGGCATCGCGCTCGTCCTGCTCCTCGGTGGGGTCACCACCCAGCTCGTCCGCTCGCAGTGGCAGCAGCATCTTCGCGGCCTACGCAGTGCCCAGCTCGACTTCCTGCCCGAGGCCGCGCAGCGCATTCAGAACTTCCGCCGCATGAAGATGGAGGGCGATCGCAAGGCGTGGGAGATCGCCGCGCGCGAAGCGCAGTATTTCGAGGACGAGCAGCAGGTCAAGGTCGAGGGCCCCGAGGTGACCTTGTTCTTGAAGGGTGACCAGGGACCGATCTCGATCCGCGGCGACCAGGGCAAGCTGTTTCTGAACGGGCGGGACATGGATCGTGCCGAGCTCCAAGGCGCCATCGAGGTGCGATTCAAGGACTACCTGGTGAAGAGCGACCGCGCGGTCTACGAGCGCGCCTCGGACACGGTGGTCGCGCCGGCGGTCACGATCACGGGTAACGGGTTGGCGGTCAGGGGAGGGCGCATGACGGTCGAGATGGAAGCGCAGCGGCTGCACCTCGACGGCACCGTCGAGACGGTCCTGAAGGTGGGGGAGGCTGCTGGTGCGGGGACGCTGTGAGCGGCTGCTCGTCATGGGGTGCGTGCTCGGATTGCTCGCCGTGCCGGCGATCGCCGAGTCGAAGAAGCAGCACGGAGGAAGCGCGCCCGACCAGGGTACGGGGGGCGGCGCGCCCCCCGACCAGATGGACTTCTTCCAGGGACTATCCCTCGGCTCGAACAAGGAGCCGATCCACATCAACTCCGACTCCCTCGAGCTCGACTACAAGGGCAGCGTGCTGACGTACTCGGGGAACGTGAAGGTGACACAGGCGGACGTGACGCTTACCAGCGATCACCTTGCGATCACCTACGATCGACAAGCGGTGCAGCGCTCGCCCGCACCCGATTCCGCGTCCTCGCCGGGGGCGGCGCCGTCGCCCGCCGTCGCGCGGTCTCCCGGCGCCGCGCCCGCTCCGGCCGCGAGTCCGGCACAGCTCGGTGGTGGCGCCGACAAGATCAAGGAGGTCGTCGCCGAGGGCCACGTGCGCATTCAGCGCGGCGACCGCGTCGCCGAGGGACGCCGTGCGGTCTTCGATCAGGTGAAGCAGACCATCGTGCTGAGCGACGGGGCGGTGCTGCACGAGGGCGCGAACCGAGTCGCGGGTGACCGCATCATCGTCTACCTGCAAGAGCAGCGAAGCGTGGTCGAGAGCGGGTCGAACTCACGGGTGAGCGCGGTCTTCTATCCCAACGCGAATCCGAGCAGCGGTCCATTGTCGCGCCCGACCCCGAGCGGCGCCGCGGCCGTCCGCTCCCCCGACGTGCGGCTCGGCGCGGCGTCCGGCGCGCCGACGGACGCAGGGCGCTGAGCGGGTGGGGGAGAGTGTCCTCACGGCGGAGCGGCTCGACAAGGCGTTCGGCGGCCGGCGCGTGCTGCGCGACGTGTCGGTGTCGATCGCCGGTGGCGAGGTCGTCGGTCTCCTCGGCCCGAACGGTGCCGGCAAGACGACGACCTTCTACATCATCGTCGGCCTGCTCCGGCCCGACGCCGGGCACGTGTCGCTGAACGGCAAGGATTTGACGGATCTGCCGATGTATCAGCGCGCGCGCGCCGGGATCAGCTATCTTTCCCAGGAACCCTCGGTTTTCCGCAAGCTCACGGTCGAGGAGAACATCCTGGCGATCCTTGAGACTTTGCCGATTTCTGCCGAAGAGCGTCAGGTACGATTGAGCGGGCTGCTCGAGGAGCTCAGCATCGCGCACTTGGCGAAGAGCAAGGCGTACTCGCTGTCGGGCGGCGAGCGACGGCGGTTGGAGATCACGCGCGCGCTCGTGATCTCACCGGCATTCATGCTCCTCGACGAACCGTTCGCGGGCATCGATCCGATCGCGGTCCTCGACATCCAAAACATCGTGCAACAACTCAAGGACCGAGGCATCGGCGTGCTGATCACCGACCACAACGTGCGCGAGACACTCGGCATCTGCGACCGCGCCTACATCTTGAACGAGGGCGCGATCCTCGAGGAGGGCGTGCCGGCGCACATTGCCGAGAGCCGCCAAGCGCGGACGCTCTATCTCGGCGAGCAGTTCCGTCTCTGACCCATGGCACTCGAAACCAAGCTCTATCAGAAGTTGACGCAGCAGCTGGTGATGACGCCCCAGCTGCGGATGGCGATCAAGATCCTCCAGGTCGGCCGCATGGAGCTCGAGGCCATGATCGTCGACGAGATGGCGCAGAACCCGGTGCTCGAGGAGGCGAACGAGTCCGTCGAGGAGCCGAAGCTCGACACCGAGGTGCCGAGCGTCGACGGTCCGTCGCCGTCGACGTCGAACGACGAGTGGCAGCCCGAAGCGGAGGCCGCACCCGATGTGGCGGCCGCGAACGCGCTCGGCGAGATCGACTGGAAAGACTACGTCGAGAACTACGGCAACGACTTCCACGGCGCGCCCGCGGGGAGCGGCGGCGAGCAGGACGACGACAAGCGACCCGCGCTCGAGAACACGCTGGTACGCAGCAACTCGCTCGTCGACCACCTGATGTGGCAGCTCCGCCTCTCCGACATGTCGGAGGCCGAGCAGACGATCGGCGGCGTCATCATCGCCAATCTCGATCCCGACGGGTATTTGCGCACCTCGGTCGAGGAGATCGCTTTCATGGCCGGTGTCGAGCTCGAGGTCGCCGAGCTCGTATTGGCCCGCGTACAGTGCTTCGATCCGCCGGGCGTCGGCGCGCGCTCGCTCTCGGAGTGCCTCCTCCTCCAGCTGCGCCAGAAGGGCCTCGCCGACTCGCTGGCGGCGACCCTGGTGCGCGATCACATCAGTGGCCTCGAGGGGCGGCGCTTCGACAAGCTCGCGCGCGAGCTGAAGGTCAGCATGACCGAGATCGCCGACGCGGCGCGCGTGATCGCGACCCTCGAGCCGAAGCCGGGGCGCGACTACGGTGACGGCGACATCCGCTACATCACGCCCGACGTCTACATCCAGAAGGTCGCCGACGAGTTCGTGGTGACGCTGAACGACGAGGGGCTGCCGCGCCTGCGCGTGAGCCAGTTCTACCGCCGCGTCCTCGGCCAGGCGGAAACGTCCGAGGCGAAAGGATACATCCAGGACAAGATGCGGGCGGCGGCGTGGCTCATCAAGAGCATCCACCAGCGGCAGCGGACGCTCTACATGGTCACGCAATCCATCATCAAGTTTCAGCGCGAGTTCCTCGAGCACGGCGTCTCACACCTACGCCCGCTGGTGCTGAAGGATGTCGCCAACGACATCGGCATGCACGAGTCGACGGTGAGCCGCGCCACCGCCAACAAGTACGCGCACACCCCCCAGGGCATTTTGGAGCTCAAGTACTTCTTCACGTCGAGCTTGCGCAGCTCCGACGGCGACGACGTCTCGGCGGAGAGCGTGCGCAAGAAAATCCGCGAGATGATCACCGCCGAGGATCCCAAGCGCCCATACAGCGACCAATGTATCGCCGAGCGCCTCGCCAAGGAGAACATCGACATTGCGCGACGGACGGTCGCCAAGTATCGAGAGCTGATGGGCATCTTACCGTCGTCGAAGCGCAAGCAATTTTTCGGGGGGTAGGTTTTTGGCGTTTCGGCCCTACTAAGGTTCGAGGCGGCTCAACGGTGGTGGCAAGGAGGTCGTCGATGCAGGTGAGCGTGACCTTTCGGCACGTCGAGGCGACCGAGGCGCTCAGGGATCATGCCGAGCGGCGCGTCGAGCGCCTCGCAAAGTACGTGCACCGGCCGATCGACGCGCACGTCGTCCTCTCCGTGACCAAGCGACGGCACGTCGCCGAGATCGTCTTCAACGCCGATCGGACCACCCTGAGCGCGAAGGAGGAAACGGGCGACCTCTACTCGGCGATCGACCTCGCCGCCGAGAAGCTCGAGCAACAGGCCCGCAAGCACACCAGCAAGCTCAAGTCCCACAAGGGACCGGCGCGGCAATCGCGCCAGCGTGCCGTCGAGGCACCGCCGGCGCCGCCGCCGGCGGCGAGCGGACCCGGCCTGCGCATGGACGTGATTCGCGCCGACAGCTTCGATCGCCGGAACGGCCCGGACGTCATCCAGACGACGCGGCTGCCGGTGCGGCCGATGTCGGTCGAGGAAGCGGTGATGCAGATGGACCTCATGAGCAACGAGTTCCTCGTCTTCCGCAATGCGGCGACCGACGTCCTGTCCGTCGTCTACCGGAGGAAGGACGGCAACTACGGTCTGATCGCGCCGGAGGTGTCCTGACTTTTGCCCAGGGCGAGCGGGTCAGCTATACGCTCACGGGATCGCGATGAAGATTCTCGACATCCTCGACCCGGAAGCGATCGTGCCCGAGATGCGCGCCACCTCCAAGCCGGAGGCGCTCCAGGAGCTCGCTGCCGCGCTTGCCAAGGTCCACCCGACGACCGACCAAGAGCGTCTCGTGGAGGCGCTGCTCGAGCGCGAAGAGCTCGGCTCGACGGCGATCGGCGAAGGCATCGCCATTCCCCACGGCAAGCTCCCCGGTATCGGCAACGTCGTGGCGGTGTTCGGTCGGAGCCCGGCGGGCATCGACTTCGACTCGCTCGACGGCAGCCCGACGCGTCTCTTCTTCCTACTCGTCGCGCCCGAAGACTCGGCCGGCGTGCATTTGAAGGCGCTCGCGCGCATCTCGCGCCTCTTGAAGGACCGCGGCTTCCGCGAGCGTCTCTTCGCCGGCGCAACACGCGAAGCCCTCTTCGCGACCATCCGCGACGAAGACGAGAAGTACTGAACCTCCCGGCCGCATGCTAAGCTAACGGCGTGGTCACGATCAGGGAGCTGATCGCGGCGCGGGGGGTGGCGTGGAACCTCACGCTGCTCGCCGGCGAGCCGGCGCTCGACAACGCGATCAGCATACCGCGTATCCAGAAGCCCGGTCTCGCGTTCGCGGGCTACCTGCCGCAGATCCACCCCGAGCGTGTCCAGGTGGTCGGCAACACCGAGCTCGGCTATCTGCGCACGCTCGCGCCCGCGGACGCACGGCAAGCCGTCGCACGGGTGTGTCGGCAGCGGATCGCGTGTTTCGTCGTCACCAACGGCGCCGCGCCGCCGACGTACCTGGTCGAGCTCGCCGCGCGTCACAAGGTGCCGCTGCTCGCGACGACGCTCAGCAGCTCGGAGCTGATCCGCAGCATCACCACCTGGCTCGAGGAACGGCTCGCGCCCCACGGCCTGCTGCACGGTGTCCTCGTCGAGGTGCACGGCCTCGGGGTCCTGCTGTTCGGCAAGAGCGGCATCGGCAAGAGTGAAGCGGCGCTCGATCTCGTGTCACGCGGCCATCGCGTCGTCGCCGACGACGTCGTCGAGGTGCGCCGCACCGCGGCCGGCCGCGTGATGGGCTGCGGTGCGGAACTGATCCGCCACCACATGGAGATCCGCGGCCTCGGCATCATCAACGTGCAGGACCTCTTCGGCATTCTCGCGACCTTGCGTGAGAAGGAGGTGCAGCTCGCTGCCGAGATGATCGAATGGTCGAGCGACGAGGTCGCTGACCGGCTCGGACTCGAGGACGAGACGCACGAGATCCTCGGCGTCAGGGTACCGAAGGTGCGCATCCCCATCCGACCCGGGCGCAGCGTCGCGACCCTCATCGAGGTCGCGGCGCGCAACCACGTGCTGAAGGGTCTCGGCCGTCACACCGCGCGCGAGTTCGCCGCCCGCCTCGACGACGAGATCGCACGTCGGCGTGGCATCGTCATGGTGACGAACCGCCCGCCGGATGACCGTAGGCGCGTGCGGGGCGCGGCAGGCAGGCGCGGGCGGACGGACGAGAGGAGCCGGTGAGAGACACGTCGCTACACGTCGTGATCGTTACCGGGCTCTCGGGATCGGGGAAGAGCACGGCGATCCGCGTCCTCGAGGATCTCGGCTTCTACTGCATCGACAACCTGCCGGTCGTACTGACACCGAAATTCATCGAGCTCTGCGAAAACTCCGAAGAGCAGATCAGCCGGGTTGCACTCGGCATCGATCTCCGCGAGCGCGCGTTTCTCGTCGACTATCCGGCGGTGCTCGAGGACATCCGTCGCGCCGGCCATCGCGTGGAGATCCTCTACCTCGACGCCGCCGACGACGTCCTGGTGCGGCGTTTCAGCGAGACCCGCCGGCCGCATCCGCTCGCCGAGGGGACGAACGTCGCCGCCGGTATCCGGCGCGAACGCGAGAAGCTCACCGAGCTGAAGGGCATGGCCGACCGCATCATCGATACCTCGGCGTACACCGTGCACCAGCTGCGCGACGAGCTGCGCGGCCTCCTCGGCGTCGTCGCCGGCGGCGAGGAGGCGATGCGCGTCTTCCTCGTCTCCTTCGGGTACAAGTACGGCCTGCCGTCCGATACCGACATGGTGCTCGACGTGCGCTTCCTGCCGAACCCGTTCTTCGTCGACGAGCTGCGAACCCTGGACGGTACCGATCCCGCCGTCGCCCGTTACGTCCTCGATCGGCAGGAGACGGCGCGGTTCCTCGAGCGCACGATGGCCCTCCTCGACTTCACGCTGCCGCTGTACGAGCGCGAGGGGAAACGCTATCTCACGCTCGGCGTCGGGTGCACCGGCGGCCGCCATCGATCGGTCGCGATCGTCGCAGAGCTGGAGCGGCGACTCGCGGGGCACGGCTATCCGGTGACGGCCCAGCATCGGGACGCCGCACGTCCATGATCGGCATCGTTCTGGTAGGTCACGGCTCGCTCGCGCCCGCGGTGCTGCGCAGCATCGAGGGCGTCCTCGGGCACTCGGTACCCGGCATGCTCGCCGTCGGCGCCGCCGCGGACGACACACTGGAGAGCCTGAAAGAGCGGATTGGCGCCGCCGCCGCCTCGGTCGACGAAGGGCAGGGGACGATCATTCTCACCGACATGTTCGGCGACTCCGCGACCAACGTCAGCATCGCGCTCGCGCGCGAAGCGGACATCCAAGTGGTGACCGGCGTCAATCTGCCGATCCTCCTCAAGGTGATCTCGGCACGCCACGCGATGGACCTCGAGGCGCTCGCGGCCTTCGTCGTCGCCTACGGGCGCGACCACATCGTACGCGCCGGTCCCGGCGTGCCGATCGCGCCCGGGCGTGCGTCGAAGCGCGACGCATGATGCGGAAGGAGCGACTCGCCGACGGATCGATCCGCGCCGAGGTCGCGATCGTCAACCGACTCGGGTTGCACGCACGCGCCGCCGCGCGTTTCGTCGAGACCGCGAACCGTTTCGCGGCGGACGTGACGGTCGCGAACGGCGAGGAATCTGTCTCCGGCAAGAGCATCCTCGGCCTGATGATGCTCGCCGCCGCGGAAGGTACGACACTCGTCCTGCTCGCCGCCGGTGCCGACGCGGAGCAGGCGATCGACGCTCTCGGCGAGCTGATCACGCAGCGTTTCCACGAAGGCGCGTAGCGATCGGCTATAGGCCAGGCGCTGGCGATCGCCCGAGGTCGCGGTTCTGGCCGGTCCAGACAGTACCCGATGTCGCGGTGCTGGCCGGGTTTGAAAACCAGACACTACCCGATGGTAAGGCCTCAGTCTCCGTAGGGGGGTGGTTTCGTTTGGGTCTTACGTATAATTATAGTATACAGACCGCCATGGACACCAAAGACGAGATCGCTCGATTCGTCGATCAGGTACGCAAGCGGTGGCCCGTGGCGCGAGG
>JACQEO010000051.1 GCA_016200545.1 Deltaproteobacteria bacterium
CCCGCCCCCGCAAATCCGCTTTTCTTCGTCGCATTGGGAATGGCCTTTCGTTGTTGGTGGATGTCGGTTGCTCGCAACACCCGCTCTACCACAACGAAGGGCCTTCTCAGTGCCCGGCGCCGCGCGGCCCGTCAGTTTTTGTCACATCGAGGCTAGTTCCGGCGTAACGCTGCACGAGCGCCCGCGCAGGCCGCGACGGCGCTGCCGTCTCGAAGACGAGAGAAGGCCTAGCTCGGCGTGAACCGCCGACGCCACATGACGTTGCGGCGCTGAACTGATGAGTCCTCCCGCGGGAAGGACTCCGTCCGGTCAACACCGAAGGCTCCGCGTTGACATGCTACCCCGCGGGCAGCAGTATCGCGGGTTTCCGACCATGGACGCGGATTCCATCATCGCCACATCGGACCGTCATCTGATACCGACGTACGCCCGCGCGCCGGTCGCCTTCGTACGCGGCGAGGGGGCGCGCCTCTGGGACGCCGACGGGCGCGAGTACCTCGATTTCTTCTCGTGCCTGGCAGTGGTGAACCTCGGCCATGCGCCGCGCGCGATCGTCGACGCGATCGTCACGCAGGCGAATCGCCTGCTGCACGTCTCCAATCTCCACTACTGCGAGCCGCAGGCGCGGCTCGCCGAGCTCTTGTGCGCGCACTCGTTCGCCGACCGGGTCTTCTTCTGCAACAGCGGCGCCGAGGCCAACGAGGCGGCGATCAAGCTGGCGCGGCGCTGGGGCCACAGTCTCGGCGGCCGCCGGACGGAGATCGTGTCGGCGCTCGGGTCCTTCCACGGCCGCACGCTCGCGACCCTCACGGCGACCGGTCAGGAGAAGGTGCGCGTCGGCTACCAGCCGCTGCCGGCGGGGTTCCGCTACGTGCCCTACGACGACATCGCGGCACTCGACGGCGCGCTCACCGACACCACGGCGGCGCTCATGCTCGAGCCCATCCAGGGCGAGGGTGGTGTCGTGGTGCCGAGCCCCGAGTATCTGGCGGCGGCGCGCCGGCTCTGCGACGCGCGCGGCGTGCTCCTCGTCTTCGACGAGATCCAGACCGGCATGGGACGCACCGGCACGCTCTTCGCCTACGAGCAGAGCGGCGTCGAGCCCGATCTCATGACGCTCGCCAAGGCGCTCGCGAGCGGCGTGCCGATCGGCGCGCTTCTCGCTCGCGACGACGTCGCGGCGTGCTTCGGCCCGGGCACGCACGGCTCGACGTTCGGCGGCAACGCGCTCGCGACCGCCGCCGGCGTCGCCACCGTCGAGATCATGACCGACGAGGGCTTCCTCGCGCACGTGCGCGCGCTCGGCGAGTACGTTTTCACCAAGCTCCAGACGCTGGCGACGCGCTGTCCGGCGATCGTCGCGGTGCGCGGCCACGGGCTCATGCTCGGCGTCACGTTGCGCGAGCCGGGAGCGAGCGTCGTCGACGCGTGCCTCGCGCGTGGACTCGTGATCAACTGCACGGCGGAGCGGGTGCTGCGGATCCTACCGCCACTCGTCATCCGCGAGGCCGAGATCGACCGCGGACTCGCGATCCTCGAGGAGGTACTCAGCCCGTGAAACCCGATGTTGCGAAGCGAGATCTCTTGCGCGTCACCGATCTCTCGCGCGCGGAATGCGAGGCGCTCTTCACGCTCGCGAGCGAGCTGAAGGCCGCGTTGCGCGCCGGCAAGCCGCGGCCGGTCCTTGCGGGCAAGACCCTGGCGATGATCTTCGAGAAGCCGAGCCTGAGGACGCGCATCAGCTTCGAGACCGGCATCACCCAGCTCGGCGGCCACGCCATCTACCTGGCACCCGCCGACATCCGCCTCGCGCAGCGCGAGACCGTCGCCGACATCGCGCGCACGTTGGCGCGCGTCGTCGACATGATCGTCGCGCGCACCTTCCTGCACACGGTGCTGGTGGAGCTCGCCGAGCGTGCCGACGTTCCGGTGGTGAACGGCCTCACCGATTTTCACCATCCGTGCCAGGTGCTCGCCGACCTATTCACGCTCCACGAGCGCCGGAAGGCGCTCGACGAGCTGCGCATCGCCTTCGTCGGCGACGGCAACAACGTCGTGCACTCGTGGCTCGAGGCGGCGACGCTCTACCGCTTCACCTTCGCCCTCGCCTGTCCGCACGGCTACGAGCCCGACGCCGCCATCCTCGCCGAGTGCCGCGCCAAGGGTGCCGTGATCGAGATCACCAACGACGTCGCCGACGCCGTCCACAACGCCGACGTCGTCTACACCGACGTATGGACGAGCATGGGCCAGGAGGAAGAGGCGGCGGCACGACGCACGCGCTTCGCGCCCTACCAGGTGAACGACGACGTCATGCGCCGTGCCGCGCGCGGCGCGCTGGTCATGCATTGCCTGCCCGCGCATCGCGGCGAGGAGATCAGCGAGTCCGTCATCGAGGGACCGCAATCGATCGTGTTCGACCAGGCGGAGAACCGACTGCATCTGCAAAAGGCGCTGATGGCGTGGCTCGCGCAGGAGGCGAGACGATGAGCGCGCCCGGTGCGGCCGGCGGACGCCTCGACAAGATCGTCCTCGCCTACAGCGGCGGCCTCGACACCTCGGTCGTCCTGCGCTGGCTCATCGAGGAGTACGGCTGTGAGGTCGTCGCGTTCTGCGCCGACCTCGGCCAAGGGGACGAGCTCGCGAGCGTCCGCGAGCGCGCCACGGCGACGGGCGCGAGCGCAGTGTACGTCGACGACCTGCGCGAGGAGTTCGTGCGCGACTTCGTCTTCCCGATCTTGCGCGCCAATGCCGTCTACGAGGCCGGATATCTCCTCGGCACCTCGATCGCGCGGCCGCTGATCGCCAAGCGGCAGATCGAGATCGCGCGCGCCACCGGTGCGCCCGCGGTCGCGCACGGCGCGACCGGCAAGGGCAACGATCAGGTGCGCTTCGAGCTCACCTACTACGCGCTCGAGCCCGGGATCGTCGTCGTCGCACCGTGGCGGACGTGGACGTTCGCCGGCCGCTCGGAGCTCATCGCCTACGCCGCAGCGCACCGCATCCCGGTGCCGGTGACGCGCGAAAAGCCCTACAGCACCGATCGCAATCTGCTCCACATCAGCTACGAGGGCGGCGTCCTCGAAGACCCGTGGCAGGAGCCCCATCGCGACATGTTCTCGCTCACGGTCGCGCCGGAGGAGGCGCCGGACACGCCGGAGTACGTCGAGATCGAGTACGAGACCGGCGACCCGGTCGCGGTGAACGGCGCGCGCCTCACGCCGGCGACGCTGCTCGCGCGCCTGAACACGCTCGCCGGGCGCCACGGCGTCGGACGCCTCGACCTCGTCGAAAACCGCTACGTCGGCATGAAGTCGCGCGGCGTCTACGAGACACCGGGCGGGACCGTCCTTCAGGTCGCGCATCGCGCCGTCGAATCGCTGACGCTCGACCGCGAGGTGCTGCACCTCCGCGACTCGTTGGTCCCGCGCTACGCCGAGATGGTCTACTATGGCTACTGGTTCGCGCCCGAGCGTCGCATGCTGCAGGCGACGCTCGACGAGGCGCAGCGCACGGTCACCGGCACCGCGCGCCTGAAGCTCTACAAGGGAAGCGTGACGGTCGCCGGGCGGCGCGCGGCGCGCTCGCTCTACGATCCCGCGATCGCCACCTTCGAAGCCGGCGGTATCTACGACCAGCGCGACGCCGAGGGCTTCATCCGCCTGAACGCGCTCCGCCTGCGCATCCAGGCGCTGGTTGCAAAGCGCGGCGTGTCCGGCTCATAACCCGAGCGTCCGTGGCAACCCGCAAGCACAAGCTCTGGGAAGGGCGTTTCGCCGCCGCAACCGCCCCCATCGTCGAGCACTTCACCGCCTCGATCGCCGTCGACAAGCGCCTCGCGCCGTACGACATCGCCGGCTCGCTCGCGCACTGCCACATGCTCGTCACCCGCGGCATCATTTCCGCCGTCGACGGCAAGCGCATCTGCCGCGGCCTCGGCGAGATCGAGCAGGAGATCGCCGACGGCACCTTCCGCTTCGACACCGCCGACGAGGACATCCACATGGCGATCGAGCGGCGGCTGACCGAGAAGATCGGGCCCGCCGGCGGCCGTCTGCACACCGCGCGCAGCCGCAACGACCAAGTGTCACTGGATCTCCGGCTCTTCGTCCGCGCCGAGATCGGCGCAATCTTGAAGCACGTCACCGCCTTCCAGAAGGCGCTTGCGGCGACCGCGCGCAAGCACGCGCGCGTCGTCATGCCGGGGTACACGCACCTGCAACGCGCGCAGCCGGTTCTCTTCGCGCACCACCTCCTCGCCTACCACGAGAAGCTCGAGCGCGACGGCGAACGCTTCGCCGATTGCCGGCGCCGCGCCGACGTCATGCCGCTCGGCGCCGGCGCCCTCGCCGGCACGACGTTTCCGATCGACCCCGAGCAGGTGGCGCGCGAGCTGCGCTTCGCGCGCGTTGCGACCAACAGCCTCGACGCGGTCTCGGAGCGCGACTTCATCGTCGAGTTCCTGGCCGCGGCGGCGATCCTCGCGACCCACCTCTCACGTCTCGCCGAGGAGATCGTGCTGTGGTCGTCGGCGGAGTTCGCCTTCATCTCGCTGCCCGACGAGTTCGCGACCGGTAGCTCGATCATGCCGCAGAAGAAGAACCCCGACGTCGCCGAGCTGGTCCGCGGCAAGACCGGACGCGTCTACGGCAATCTGATGGCGATGCTGACCATCCTGAAAGGGCTGCCGCTCGCCTACAATCGCGACCTCCAAGAGGACAAGGTGCCGCTCTTCGACACCGTCGACACCGTGAAGGGATGTCTCGCGGTCTTGACCGCGATGGTACCGCGCCTCGTCGTCCACGCGGATCGCATGCGCGAGGCGGCCGCGGACAGCTTTCTCCTCGCGACCGACGTCGCCGACTACCTCGTCACCAAGAGCGTGCCCTTCCGCGAGGCGCACAACCTCGTCGGCCAGGCGGTGCGCCGCTGTCTCGAGAGCGGCCGACGCCTCGAAGACCTGCCGCTGAAGGAATGGCGCGAGCTGTCGAAGGCGTTCGGGAGCGATCTCCGCGAGTGGCTGTCGGTCGACGCGGCGTTGGCGCGTCGGAGCGCCGGCGGCGGCACCGCGCCCGCCAACGTGGCGCGGCGGCTTCGCGGCCTGTAGGTTGGCGTGATGCGCGGCGTATGTCTGCTCGTCGCCGCGGCGCTCGCGCTCGCGGCCTGCGCCCGCAAGACGGAAGTGAAGCCGCCGCAGCTCGTCGCGCCGCACGTCGTCGGCGAGGTGTCGCTGACGACGCTCGTCGACGGCGTCGCCGTCCGCTGGGCCCGTCCGACCAAATACGTCGACGGCACCGAGATGGAAGACCTGGGCGGCTTCGTCGTCGACCGCTCACGGAACAACGAGTCCTTCGAGGAGCTGGCGCGCGTGCCGGTCACCGATCGCGGTCGCTTCCAGAAGACGACGCGCTTCGAGCACGTCGATCACGCCGTGATGGAGGGTACCACCTATCACTACCGGATCGTGGCGTTCACGACCGACGGATACTATAGTGCCCCCTCCGGCGCGGCGACGATCACGTGGGAGCCGCCGCACCCCTCCCCGTCGCCGGGCGCCACGCCAGCCGTGGGCGCGTCACCGAGAGCGCGCCGCGGAGCGACGAAAGGGCGCTGAGCGGTGTTCACGGAACGAGACGGACAACTCTACTGCGACGGCGTGCCGCTCGCGCGCATCGCCGCCGAGGTCGGCACGCCGACCTACGTCTACAGCCTGCCGGCGCTGCGCGAGAGCTATCGCGCCTACGACCGCGCGCTGGCGCCGGTTCCTCACGTCGTCTGCTACTCGGTCAAGGCGAACAACACGCTCGCCATCTTGCGCGCCTTCGCGCGCGAGGGCAGCGGCTTCGACATCGTCTCGGGCGGTGAGCTGTTCCGCGTCGAGCGCGGCGGCGGCGATCCGCGTCGGGTCGTGTTCGCGGGCCTCGGCAAGACGCGCGACGAGATGGCGCAGGCGCTCGCCGCCGGCATCTTGATGTTCAACGTCGAGTCGGTGGCCGAGCTCGAGGCGTTGGAGCAGGTGGCGGCGGCCGCGGGACGACGCGCGCCGGTGGCGCTGCGGGTCAATCCCGACGTCGACCCGAAGACACACCCGTACATTTCCACCGGAATGCAGAAGAGCAAGTTCGGGATCGACATCGGGGTCGCGCTCGAGATCTACGAACACGCGGCGCGCCTCCCGCACCTCGACGTCGTCGGCGTCGACTGCCACATCGGCTCGCAGCTCACGAGTCTCACGCCGTTCACCGACGCGCTGGCGCGCGTGCGCATGCTGATCGGCCGGCTGCGCGAGCGCGGCATCGGCATCCACTATCTCGACATGGGCGGCGGCCTCGGCATCACCTACAGCGAGGAGCGGCCGCCCACCCCCGCTGAGTACGGCGCGGCGCTGGTCGCGGGCACACGCGACCTCGACCTGACGATGATCGTCGAGCCGGGGCGGTCGCTCGTCGGCAACGCCGGCGTGCTGCTGACCCGCGTCCTCTACCTCAAGGACGGACCCGTGAAGCGCTTCGTGATCGTCGACGCGGCGATGAACGACCTGATCCGCCCGGCGCTCTACGGCGCCTATCAGGAGATCCGTCCGGTCATGGCGCCGCGCCCCGGCAAGACGGAGACCGTCGACGTCGTCGGACCGGTGTGCGAGAGCGCCGACTTCCTCGCCCAGGACCGCTCGCTGCCGCCTGTCGAGGCGGACGACGTACTGGCGGTGATGAGCGCGGGCGCGTATGGTTTCGTGATGGCGTCGAACTACAACGCGCGGCCGCGTGCCGCCGCCGTCCTCGTCGACGGCGAGCGCTACGACGTGATCCGTGAGCGCGAGAGCGTCGAGGATCTGATCCGCGGCGAGTCGCTGCCCGCGTCGCTCGGGTGAGGCCGGCGTGACCTCGACGGCGGCACGTGAGGCGACGGCCACGTCATCGGTGACGACGAGCGCGGCGCCCGCGGCCACGAGCTGCGCCGCGGCGGAGACGGTGCGCATCACCAAGATGCACGGCGCCGGCAACGACTACGTCTACGTCGACTGCCGCGAGCGCAACCTCGCCGACCCGCCGCGCCTGGCGCGCGCGGTGTCGCGCCGCCACCACGGCATCGGCGCCGACGGCCTCATCCTCATCCGCCCGTCCACCGACGCCGACGTCCGCATGGAAATGTACAACGCCGATGGCAGCCGCGCCGAGATGTGCGGCAACGGCGTCCGCTGCGTCGCCAAGTTCGTCTACGACCGCGGCCTGCACGTCAACCCGATGCGCATCGCGACCGACTGCGGCGTGAAGACGCTCACGCTCGCCGTCGACGCACGCGGCCGCGTGAGCGGCGCGACCGTCGACATGGGCGCGCCCATTCTCGACGGCGCGCGCATCCCGGTCGCGAGCGCGGGCAGGGTCGTCGATCAGCCGCTCGAGGTGGGCGGCACCACCTGGCGGATCACCTGCGTCTCGATGGGCAATCCGCACTGCGTGATCTTCGTTCCCGAGGTCGCGTCGCTCGAGCTCGACCGCATCGGACCGAAGTTCGAGCACCACGCGTTCTTCCCGGAACGCGTCAACACCGAGTTCGTCGCGTTGCGCTCGGCGCGCGAGCTCGACTTCCGCGTCTGGGAGCGCGGCTCGGGCGAGACGATGGCGTGCGGTACCGGCGCCTGCGCGGCGCTCGTCGCCGGCGTCCTCACCGGCCGCACCGAGCGGCGCGCGCTCGTACATTTGCGCGGCGGCGATCTCGAGATCGAGTGGCGCGCCGACGATCACGTGCACATGACCGGCGCCGCCGTCGAGGTTTTCACCGCCGACGTCGAGCTCGCGGCGCTCTACGCCGCGACGGGGATGTAGATGCGCCCGCGCTTCACCGGCTCGATGGTCGCGCTCCTCACCCCCTTTCGCGACGGCGCGATCGACTGGCAGGCCTTCGGCACGATGATCGAGGCGCAGATCGCCGGCGGCTCGGCGGCGCTCGTGCCCTGCGGCTCGACCGGCGAGGCGGCGACGCTGTCGCACGACGAGCACGCCGAGGTGATCCGCTTCGTCGTCGAGCGCGCCGGCGGCCGTGTGCCGGTGATCGCCGGCGCCGGATCCAACTCCACGGCGGAAGCGATCCGCCTCACCACCGGGGCGAAGCGCGCCGGCGCCGCCGCGGCGCTCTTGATCTCGCCCTACTACAACAAGCCGACGCAGGAAGGCCTCGGCCGCCACTATCTCGCGATCGCCGACGCCGTCGACCTGCCCCTCATCCTCTACAACATCCCCGGGCGGACGGCCTCGCGCATCGAGGCGGCGACGATCGCGCGCATCGCCGAGCATCCGAACGTCGTCGGCCTGAAGGAATCGGACGCGCTCGACCACACCCTCGACGTCTTCCACCTCGCGGGCGATCGCCTCGCCATCTACGCCGGCGACGACGCCGTCACGCTGTCGCTGATGGCGCTCGGCGGTGCCGGTGTGATCACGACGATCGGGAACATCGTGCCGCGCGAGATGGCCGATCTCGCCGCCGTGTGCGCCGCCGGCGACTGGACGCGCGCGCGCACGCTGCAGTTCCGGCTCCTGCCGCTCATTCACGCCTGCTTCACCGAGACCAACCCGATCCCGATCAAGCATGCAGCGGCCCTTCTCGGCCTCTGCCGCGACGAGCTCCGGCTGCCGCTCACGCCGCTCACCGACGCGGCCAAGCGCGCGCAGCTCGAGGCGGCGCTCCGCGACCTCGGTCGCCTGCGCTGACCATGGCGACGCCGATCGTCGTCTGCGGCGCCGCCGGCCGCATGGGCCGCCTGCTCGTGCAGCTCATCGCCGTCGACTCGGGCACCACGCTCGCCGCCGCCGTCGAGGCGCCGGGACACGCGGCGCTCGGCCGCGACGCCGGCGAGGTCGCGGGCATCGAGCCGCTCGGCGTGCGCGTCGCGGCGACGTACGCGCCGGCGCCCGCGAGCGTCACACTCGACTTCAGCGCCCCCGGCGCCGCCCTATCCCACCTCGAAGCCGCCGCCGCCGCCGGCGCCGCAATCGTCCTCGGCACCACCGGCTTGAGCCCCGCCGAACGCACCCGCGCCGAGGCGCTGGGGCGCCGTACGCGCACCGTCATCGCCCCCAACATGAGCGTCGGCGTCGCCGTCCTCGAACGCTTGATCGCCACCGCGACGACCGCCCTCGGCCCCGCGTTCGACGTCGAGATCGCCGAGGTCCATCATCGGTTGAAGCGCGACGCGCCGAGTGGCACCGCGCTCCGGCTCGGCGAGGTCGTCGCCGCGGCGCAGGGGACGCCGCTTGCCGGGCGCGCGCGCTTCGGCCGCGAGGGCGAGCCCGGCCCGCGCAGCGACGCCGAGATCGGCATCGTCGGCCTGCGCGGCGGCGACGCGGTCGGCGATCACACCGTCTATTTCCTCGGCGCCGGCGAGCGCCTCGAGCTCACGCATCGCGCCCAGAGCCGCGAGTGCCTGGCGCGCGGCGCGCTGCGCGCCGCCCTCTGGCTCGCCGCGCAGCCGGTTGGGCTCTACACCATGCGCGACGTCCTCGGGTTGTAGGTGCCGACTTCACGGCACATCATCTCGATCTCCCTCGATCCCGAGCTGCACGAGCGCGTGCGCACCGCGGCGAGGGGCGCGGGGAAAAGCGTGTCGCGATTCATTCGTGAGCTGATCGAGAAGCGCGTCCAGCCTCCGAGCACCCGACGTCGGCAGGGTAGCAGCGTCCTCTTGAAACTCTGCGGACTAGCGCACGGCGAGCTCGCCACACGCGATGTCGATCACGAGCTGTATGGCCGCTGAACCCTTGCGCATCTACACCTGGCGTCTCGGATTCGAGCTCCTTCCCTGACACCAAGCGCGGAGCACGAGCGCTGCGACATCGCCGTCGTCGGTGGCGGCCGCCGCTGGGCTCGCAGCCGCGATCTTCGCCACAGAAGCTGTTCGGTCGGCGGTGCGCCCGAACGCCCGCAGTCAACTTCGCATCGTCGTCCTCGACGGCGCGGCACGGATCGGGGCCAAGATCCTGATCTCGGGCGGCGGGCGCTGCAACGTCACCCATGAGATCGTACGCCCCGAGGACTTCAACGGCGCGCGTCCCATCGTCCGCAACGTCCTCGCCGCCTTCGACGCCGAGGCGACTGTCCGCTGGTTCGCGTCGATGGGTGTGACCCTGAAGCGCGAGGAGACCGGCAAGCTTTTCCCGACAACCGATCGCGCGCAGACGGTGCTCGATGCGCTGCTGCGGCGCTGCGCCGCGCTCGGCGTCCACGTCCTCACGGGGCATCGCGTGCACGACGTCGTGGCCGCGTCGCCGACCGACGACCCGCACGCACTGCGCTGGCGCGTGCGTCACGAGCACGGCGTTCTCGCGGCGCGGGCCGTCGTCCTCGCGACCGGGGGACGCTCGCTGCCACGCACGGGCAGCGACGGAGCGGGCCTGGCGATCGCGGAGCGCCTCGGGCACCGCGTGACGGCGACGGTTCCGGCGCTCGTCCCCTTCGTTCTCGGCGCCAGCTTCCACCCTGAAATCTCGGGCGTCTCGCAGTCGGTCGAACTGCAAATGTTCGTCGACGGCAAGCTCGCCGATCGCCGCAGCGGGAGCCCCCTCTGGACGCACTTCGGAGTCAGCGGGCCGGTCGTTCTCGACGCGAGTCGCCACTGGACGCTGGCGCGTGACGCCGGACGAGCAGCGGAGGTGCGGTGCAGCGTCTTTCCGGGCGAGACCTTCGAGACGATCGACCGCCGGCTGCTCACGGCGTCACGGTCGCGTCCGCGCGCCTCACTCGCGGGCGTCCTCGCCGAGACGCTGCCGGAGCGCGTCGCCGCCGCGCTCGCGCGCGCCGCCGGCCTCGACCCGACGACGCGCGTCGCCGAGGTCGCGCGCGCCGATCGCCGCACGCTCGCGCACCGGCTCAGCGCCCTTGTCCTACCGGTCGAGCGCGACCGCGGCTGGGACCATGCCGAAGTAACCGCCGGCGGCATACCTCTCGACGAGATCGACTACCGTACGATGGCTTCGCGCAAGCAGGCCGGCCTCTACCTGATCGGCGAGATGCTCGACTGCGATGGGCGCATCGGCGGCTTCAACTTCCAGTGGGCGTGGGCGACGGGTTTTCTCGCCGGTCGCACCGCCGTCCGAGCACGATGCGCTTGATTTCGCGCGCGGGCCGGAGCTGCTTGGCGTAGAAGCGCGTCGCGTCGGGGTTGTCGTTGTAGCGTTTCATAGGCCGATAGCCGGCACCTTCGTAGAGAGCTATTGCCTCGCGGAGACGGTCGTTGGTGTCGAGGCGGATCTCGTCGTGACCGAGCCCGCGTGCCGCCGCCTCGAGCGCGGCGAGCAACCGTGCTCCCAATCCGAGCCCGCGCGCGTCGGGATGGAGCCACATACGCTTGATCTCGCCGACGCCGGGCGCGATCTCGCGCAGCGCGCCGCAGCCCATCGGCCGCCGCCCATCAGCGACGACCAGCGACACCGCCGCGGCGATCGGCCCCTGGTTCCAGTGGTCGAGCGGCCGCCCGAAGCGCCGCGCGATTTCGCCGAGGTAGGCGGCCTGCGCCGCTTGCGCGTCCGGGTGATGCGCCGCGCGCCGTTCGATCCGCACTACCGCCCCGACGAGCAGCCGCCGCGCCTGGTCGAGCGCGTCGAGCAAGCGGCGACGGTCGCCTGCCGCGAGCCCGGCCGTCATCGCGCCCACCCGCTCGTCGGCACGACGATCGAGCGTGGCGAGCACCTGCCGCCCCTTCGCCGTCACCTCCACGATCCGGTTGCGGGCGTTGCTCGGATCGACCTCGCGGCGGACGAAGCGGCGCGCCTGCAACGCCACCAGCCCGCGGCTCAGCGCCGCCGCGTCGACGGCGAGGAGGCGCCGTAAGTGGTGCGTCGCGAGCGGCGCCAGCACCGCCACCTCGTACAGCAACCGCGCTTGCGCGAACGGCAGCGGCGAGCCGAGGTAGCGCTCGTCGAGGAGGCCGATCCGCTGTGTGAGGAGCCGATTGAACCGCCGCAGGCGGCCGAGCTCGTCGCGCATGGCCGATCGTTGACAGTGTCAACGATTGGAGTCAACCGCGGAGCGCCTCCGCGATCTGCGGACAGCGCGTGGCACGGCCGGATTGCTCACTCCCGGCAGCTGCTCGCGACGACCCCGGCACCGTGGGGCTTCGCCGACTGCGGCTGCATGCCCCGGCGCGAGCACGCCGGTGCACCAGCGAATCCCCTCTTGCGCGACGCTTCGCCAACACGATAGAGAGATCCCCACATGTTCCCCGCCGGTCTCACGCTCGACGCTTCGAAACGCGGCGGCCACCTCACGGTGGTCGTTGTTGTCGTCGTCGGTGTGACCGAGGCCATCGCGCCGTAGCGGGGACGCAAGCGTAACGCTTCCGAAACCCCTGCTGGCGCGAGGCCGGCGGGGGTTTTGTCGTTTTGGGCCCCTGCCGTCCCCAGCCGCAGGCACTACCGCGGAGGGAGGACTGATCATGCAGACGAACGGCGCGGGCCTCATCGTGAGGCTCCTCGAGCGACAGGGGATCACGACGATCCCCGGCATTCCGGGCGGCGCGAGCCTGCCGCTCTACGACGCGCTCCACGGGAGCGCCATCCGCCACGTGCTCGCTCGCCACGAGCAGGGCGCGGGGTTCATCGCGCAAGGGATGGCGCGCGCGACCGGCGTACCGGCGGTCTGCCTCGGGACCTCGGGGCCGGGGGCGACGAATCTCCTCACCGCGATCGCCGACGCCAAGCTCGACTCGATCCCGCTCGTCGCGATCACCGGGCAGGTGCCGCGCGCGATGATGGGCACCGACGCGTTTCAGGAGATCGACACCTACGGGCTCACGATCCCGATCACCAAGCACAACTACCTGGTGTCGTCGGCGCGCGAGCTCCTGCACGTCATCCCGGAGGCGTTTCGCATCGCGACGTCGGACCGGCCGGGGCCGGTGGTGATCGACGTGCCGAAGGACGTGCAGCTGGAGGCGATCACCGTCGACGCGTGGCCGGAGCCGGGCCGAGCCGATCCGGCGACGGACTGCACGTCCGCGGACGTCCTCGGCGCGGTGGCGCTCCTCGAAGACGCCCGCCGTCCGGTGCTGCTGATCGGCGCCGGCGTCATCGCGGCGGGGGCGTCGGACCTGGTGCGCCGCCTCGCCGAGCGGGGCTCGATCCCGGTCGCGGCGACGCTGCTCGGTCTCGGCGCGATGCCGGCGCATCACCCGCTCTTCCTCGGCATGGTGGGCATGCACGCGGCGCGCGCAACCAATCTGATCCTCGAGGAGTGTGATCTCCTGGTCGGGCTCGGCATCCGTTTCGACGACCGCGCCACCGGCAAGGCGGCCGAGTTCTGTCCGCATGCGCGCATCCTCCACGTCGACGTCGACGCGAGCGAGCTCGGCAAGATCAAGACGCCGACGCTCGGCATCCAGGCGGACGTCGGTGCGGCGCTACGCGCCTTCATGGCGCAGATCAATCCGCGGCCGCGGCCGGCGTGGTCGGCGCGCGTCGCGGAGCTGCGCGCGGCGCATCGGCTGGCGATGCCGGGCGCCGACGACACGTGCCGGCCGTACGGCTTGGTGCGCGCGGTCGCGGCGCTCGCGGGCGACGACGTGATCGTCACCAGCGACGTCGGACAGCACCAGATGTGGGTGGCGCAAGCGTTTCCGTTCACGCGGCCGCGGCAGTGGCTCACCTCGGGCGGCCTCGGGACGATGGGCTTCGGCCTGCCGGCGGCGATCGGCGCCGCCCTCGCCTGCCCCGATCGCCGCGTCGTCTGCTTCACCGGCGACGGCAGTCTCCTGATGAACATCCAGGAGCTCGCGACCGCGGCCGAGGAGAAGGTGCGCGTCACCGTGATCCTCCTCGACAACGCGCACCTCGGACTCGTGCGGCAACAACAAGAGCTCTTCTACGGCGGCCGTTTCCACGCCTCGCGCTTCGTCGCCGCGCCCGACTTCGCGGCGATCGCCCGTGGCTTCGGCGTCGAGGCCTACGACCTCGCGACGGCGTCCCGCCCGGCGGCCGTGCTCGCCCATGCGCTCGAGACACCCGGGCCGTGTCTCGTCCGCGTCCCCATCGCCGCCGAGGCGAACGTGTATCCGATGGTGCGCCCCGGTGGCCCGAACCGCGAGATGATCGATCGCGACGCGCCCGTGTCGCGCGCGACCGCCAGCGACGACACCGAGAATGGAGGAGACGATGCCCGACCAACGCCGTGACGACCGCTGCTCTGCCGAGACCCGGCACCCGAGCGTCGTCCTCCGCCTCGTCGTGCGGAACCATCCCGGCGTCATGTCGCACGTCTGCGGCCTCTTTCACCGTCGCCTCTTCAATGTCGACGGGATCGCCTGCCTGCCGACAGCCGACGCGTCCCGCAGCGCCGTGCTGCTCTTGGTACGCGAGGACGCGCGGCTCGAGCAGGTCGTCCGCCAGCTCGCGAAGCTCGTCGACGTCCTCGAGATCCGGCGCGAGGCGGCGGGCGACGACGCGTTCGGCGTCGTCGCCGTCGCGCTCGGCTGTCCGGCGCCCGGATCGGCGCAGTGGGTCAGTTTCGGCGTGACGGGAGAAGCGCGACATCAGGTAGAAGGCTATGGCGATCCAAAGAATCGGCTAGGCACCATATGATCGGAAAGAACACCGGCGGTCGACAAAAACGCTTGACGCTCACTACTACCTTCGCCTATTGTTCGCCTACCCGGGGGAGTAGATTTCGACTGCATCAATCGGGACGCAACCGTTCACATGAGCTCGTTGCTGCACAGCGCAGGTAGTTGGTCGCGTCCGCGTATCCACGCCGCCGTCGGTCGCAGCGGTGCGGCACGAAGCCGTCGCCCGCGGGAGCGCGGCGACGCGGATGGTGAGCTCGAGCGCGCGCGCCGCACCGAACGCGCGCAGTTCGCCCAGCAGGTCGACATCGAACTGCGCGTCGCGTGCCGCACCGAAGCGGCGGCACGGCACGAGCTCGGGATCGTCGCGCGCGCGCTGTGTCGCGGCCACGCATATCGTCGCCTCGGGTTCGTCCGGCTGAGCGACTACGCGCGCGAGCGCCTCGGGGTGTCGGCGCGCACGCTGCACGCGGCCGCCTGGGTCGCCACGCGGCTCGACGCGCTGCCGATCGTCGCGGCGGCGTTCGATCGCGCCGAGCTCTCCTGGGCGCAGGTACGTACGGTCTGTGCCATCGCGCGCCCCGAAGATCAGGAGCAGTGGCTGGCACGCACGCGCACAACCACGGTCGAAGAGCTCGAACGAATCGGGCGCGCAGTGCGTCCGAACGGCGCGGGCACCGCCGATCCCGACCCCGACGACGGCACGATCGACGGCGAGCCCGCGTTGCAACTGCGCATCGCCTGCCCGGCGCGCGTGCGGGCGCTCTGGCAGCGCGCTCGAGCTCGCGTCGCGTGTCGCAGGCGAGCCGCTCGCGGCGTGGCGCGCCGCCGAGATCATCGCCGCCGAAGCGTTCTCCGGACGGCCGGCGGGCGTGTCGCTCGTCGACCGTACCGTGCTGGCGTGCATGCGGCTCGCCCGCCGGGCGCGATGATGCGATTCGGCAACCGGCGCGCACTGCCCCGAGCCAGGACCCGTCGCGCCCGAGCCAGGACACCCGTCGCGACAGCGCAGGCCGGCGCTGCCCGCGAGCCGGAGCGCTCGGATCCAGCACCGCCACGTGCAGTGTCCGATCCGTTCGCGCTCGACGCGCGGCTTGTGGCCGTCATGCGTGCGATCCGGACGAGTGAGCCCCGGATCGGTCGCCTCCTTAGAATCGTCGTCGACCAGCACCTGTATCGCGCGCAGGGCTTCCCCTCGCTCGCCGACTACGTGCGCGAGCGCCTCGGCATCTCGGTTCGCAAAGCTTGGGCGCTCCTCAAGGTCGAAAGGAGCACGCGGCGTGCCGACGACTTCGCGCACGCCTACGACGAGGGGGCGATCTCTTGGGTGTGCGCCTTGACGCTGCTGCCCGTCGTCGATCGCGCGAACGCCGCCGCATGGATCGCGCGCGCGGACGCCGTCACGGTGCGCCGCCTCGCCGACGAGGTGAGCTGGGTCCTCGAGGCGCGCGATGTCTGCGGCGCGGAGGCGCGTCTCGATCCGCCGCCGCTCGACAGCGTGCTGGTATCGCCGGTCGCGCAGGCGATCGCCACGTCCGCAGCAGCCACGTCAACCGCGGCGGCAGCCACGTCCGCCGCGAGCGTGCAAATCGGTGCGCACGCGCCGCTGCAAACCCTGCTGACAAAATTTGACACCGGTCGGCGCGCGGCATTCGAGGTCTGCGACGTCGAGATTGAATTCATCGCGCCGGTGTCGGTGGTCGCGCTCTTTCGCGAGGCGCTCGACGCGTACGCGGAGCCGGGGGCGCCACGCTGGTTGGCATCATCTCCACTACCGGTCGCGCGGCGGCGGCAACGCCCGCGCGAATCGCATCGCGGTCTGCGCGTCGCATCACCTGCACGGGATTCACCCCGGCACCGTCCGCGCGTCGGGAACGGCGCCGCGCGACGTTCAGTGGCAGCTCGGCGTCCGCTCGGGCGGGCCGCCCCTGCTCGCGTACGTCGGCGATCGGCGGTGCCCCGACGAGCGGCAGAAGACCGCGCCCGGCGAGGAGCAGGAGACTGGCTGAGCCTAACGCTTCGCCTACCCAGATCGGCGCTACCCTTGTGAATGTGCATTCATTCCGCTAATTAGGCCACCGTTTTATCCCGAAAATGCTGGGGTTCTGGGAACCGAAGGGAGTACCGGGCGGTGCCGGTAACCATCAGACCTGCCGAGCGAATTCGCCAACTTCCGGCGTATCTCTTCGCCGAGATCGACCGCATGAAGAAGGCGGTCGCGGCGCGCGGCGTGGATCTCATCAGCCTCGGCATCGGCGACCCTGACAGCCCCACCTTCCCGCACATCGTGCGCGCGCTCGCGGAGGCGGCGGCGCGTCCGGCGAACCATCGCTACCCCGACTACGAAGGGTTGCCGAGCTTCCGCGCCGCGGCGGCGGCGTTCGTGAAGGGACGCTTCGGCGTCACCGTCGACCCGGCGACCGAGGTCGTGTCGCTGATCGGCTCGAAGGAAGGGATCGCCAACATGGCGGTCGCCTTCGTCGATCCCGGCGATATCGTCCTCGTGCCCGACCCCGGATACCCGGTCTACGGCATCGGCACGCTCTTCAACGGCGGCACGCCGTACCTGATGCCGCTCACGCGCGAGAACGCCTTCCTTCCCGACCTGGCGGCGATTCCCGCGGAGATCGCGCGGCGAGCGAAGCTCATGTGGCTCGGCTACCCGAACAACCCGACGGCCGCGCTCGCGAGCCCACAGTTCTTCGCCGATGTCGTCGCCTTCGCGACCCGCCACAACATCATCGTCGCCCACGACAACGCCTACTCCGAGATCTACTACGATGAGCCGCCGCCGAGCTTCCTCGCGACGCCAGGCGCGGCCGCGCTCGGCATCGAGTTCCACTCGCTGTCGAAGACCTACAACATGACCGGCTGGCGCGTCGGTTTCGCGATCGGCAACCGCGAGCTGATCGGCGGCCTCGGAAAGGTGAAGACCAACGTCGACTCGGGCGTCTTCCAGGCGGTGCAGGAGGCGGGAATCGCCGCGCTCAGCGGTGATCAGTCACCGGTCGCCGGCATGCGCGCGCTCTACCGCGAGCGCCGGGATCTCTTGCTCGCCGCGCTCGCGAGCCTCGGCCTCGAGGCGCAGCCGGTACGTGGCACGTTCTACGTGTGGGTGCGTGTGCCGCGCGGCTTCACCTCGGCGTCGCTCACCGCGAAGCTCCTCGAGGAGATCGGCGTGGTCGTGACGCCCGGCAGCGGCTTCGGCGCCGCCGGCGAGGGTTACATTCGCTTCAGCCTGACCGTGGCGACCCCTCGGCTCGAAGAGGCGGTCGAGCGCCTGCGAACGCTCCGGCTCTGAGATGCATCGCATCTACATCGGGCTCGGCTCCAACCTCGGCGATCGCAAGGCCAACATTCGTGAGGCCGAGGAGAAGCTCGCCGCGCTCCCCGAGACGCGCATCGTGAAGGCGTCGTCGCTCTACGAGAGCGAGCCGCACGGCAACGCCAAGACCTGGTTCGTGAACAGCGTCCTCGAGATCGAGACCGAGTTCGAGGCCGACGAGCTCCTGAAGCGCACGCGCGCGATCGAGAGCGCGATGGGTCGCAAGCGCGTCAAGGGCAAGCGCTGGGGCTCGCGCATCATCGACCTCGATCTCCTGCTGTTCGACAGCCAGACGATCAACAAGCGCAACCTCAAGATCCCGCATCCGGAGATGCACAAGCGGCGCTTCGTCCTCTTGCCGCTCTCCGAGCTCGCCCCGCACGTCACGCACCCGCAGCTCGGGACGACGATCTCCGAACTGCTCGGGGGCGTGAAAGACCCGAAGCGGGTGGCCCTGCTGCGCCCCTGACGCCCGCCAGATCGCTCTTGAAGGCGGCACCCGTTCGTCTCTAGACTGCGTTCCCTGGCGGCGCCGCGCGCCGCACCGATCATGCCCGGTTACGCCTACGATCGGTTGTCGGTCGTCGACAATTCGTTTCTCGCGATCGAGGACCCGAACTCCCACCAGCACGTGGGCGCGGTCATGCTGTTCGACACCGGCCCGCTACGGAACGGCGACGGCGGCATCGACATCGATCGCGTGCGCACCTACGTCGATGCGCGCCTCCACCTGATCCCGCGCTACCGCCAGCGCCTCGCGCCGGTGCCGCTCGGCACCCGCCTCGTCTGGGTCGACGACGACCACTTCAACATCCACTACCACGTGCGGCACACCAGCCTGCCGCGCCCCGGCGACGAGCGGCAGTTGAAGCGTCTGGCGGCGCGTATCGTCTCGCAGAAGCTCGATCGCGCCAAGCCGCTCTGGGAGATGTGGGTCGTCGAGGGCCTCGCCGACGGCCGCTTCGCGCTCCTCGCCAAGACGCATCACTGCATGATCGACGGCATCTCCGGCGCCGATCTCATGGCCGTCCTGCTCTCGCCGATACCCGACGAAGGGATTCCCGACGCGCCGACGTGGATCCCGCGTCCCGCGCCGAGCTGGTTCGCGTTGCTGCGCGACGAGTGGGTACGCCGCGTCAGCGAGCCGCTGGCGGCGCTCGTCGAGACGCCGTGCGCGCTCGCCGCCCCGCTGACGCTGGCGGCGCGCGCGCTCGAGAGCATCCGCGCCCTCGGCGAGACCCTCGGCGCGACGATGCGGCCGGCGTCGCCGACGCCCTTCAATCGCGCCATCGGCCCGCACCGCCGCATCGATTGGACGGTCATGGACCTCGCCGCCGTGAAGGCGGTGAAAGACCGCCTCGGCGGCACCGTGAACGACGTCGTCCTCGCAACCGTCGCCGGGGCGCTGCGGCGCTTCTTCGAGCGCCGTCGCATCAATCCCGACCTGCTCGACATCCGCGCCAACGTCCCGGTCAGTTTGCGTACCGCCGCCGAGCGCGGCACCTTCGGGAACCGCATCGCCCTGTGGATGACCGAGCTGCCGGTCGCCGAGCCCGATCCGCTGCGCCGCCTCGCCGCGGTACGCGCGACCACCACCCGCCTCAAGGAGTCGAAGCAGGCGATGGGCGCCGAGGTGCTCGCCGCGGTGAGCGAGTGGACGAGCTCGACCTTGCTCGCGCTCGCCGTCCAGCTGGCGACGCGCTCGCGGCCGTTCAATCTGGTGGTGACGAACGTACCCGGGCCGCAGATCCCGCTCTATCTCCTCGGCGCGCCGCTCCGCGAGTGCTACCCGATGGTGAACCTGCTCGTGAACCAGGGCCTCGGCGTCGCGCTCTTCAGCTACGCCGGACGCATCTGTTGGGGCTGCATCTGCGACTGGGATCTCGTACCCGACCTGCACGATTTCATCGGCGACATCGAGGCGTCGTTCGCGGAGCTGGAGCGCGCCGCATACCGGCCGGCCGATTCCGGATATGCTTCCCCGATTTGATGACAGCAACGGGCGAGCCGCCGCGGTGTCAGCGCTCCGCCTCGGCGTCGAGCGCGTGGAGCACGGTCACGGCGTCGGCGCGGAGCTTCTCCTGCGCGCGCTCGAGATCGGCGTTCGCGCCCGGGTCGGCGCCGCGCCAGAATTCGGCGGCTTTCAAGACGTCCTCGTAGGCGTCGCAAAACGTCCGGAACGCCGCCAGTGACGGGCGTCCTTCGAACCGGCCGGCGACGATGCGGGTGAAGTCGCGGGCGCGCTCGAGCGGGTAGCGGTACTCGGCGAAGGACGCCGGCGGGGCGCCCTCCTCACGAGTCACGGCCGCGAGCTTCGCGGCCATCGAGAGCAGCAGCTCGACGTGGGTGCGCGTGAGCTTGTCGTACTTGCTCCAGTAGCAGCCGGCCACGACCAGCAGCACGAGTGCGACGAAGATACGGCGTCCTCCCTCCAACCTTGACCCCACGGGACCTGCCGCCTAACATGCTTTGCGTCGACCGAGAAGCCGTGACGCGACCCGGCAGCTCGAAGGCTTCATGGCGCTTCCGCGCATCTACTTCGAAAAACTGATCGAGAACTCCCCCGACATCGTCGTCGCTGTCGATCGCGAGGGCTCGATCGTCTTCTACAACGACGGCGCGAGGCAGACGCTCGGCTATCGCTCCGACGAGGTGCACGGGAAGCCGGTCGCGCTCCTGTATCCGAGCCGCGACGAGGCCAAGCGCGTCATGTGGGCGATGCGCAGCGAGACCCACGCCGAGCGCGGCAAGGTGAAGAACTTCGAGACCATCTTTACCGCCAAGGGTGGCGAGCAGATCCCGGTCGCGATCTCGGGCGGCATCATCTACGACGAGGCGGGCGCCGAGAGCGGCTCGATCGGCTTCGCCAAAGACCTGCGCGAGATCCGCCGCCACGACCAGCTCGTGACCCTGGGTGAGATCGCCGTCAGCTTGGCGCACGAGATCAACAACCCGCTCGAGGTGATCACCAATTCGCTCGAGCTCGTCGAGGGATTCGTCCGCCGCATCGCGAGCGACGAGCAGCTGGTGATCGAGGACGATCGCTTCGAGGCGGTGCGGCGCGAGCTCGGGCAGATCCAGCGCATCGTGAATCGCGTCCAGGAGATGGCCTCCGCCGGCGAGTACGAAACCCGGCAGTATCTCCCGGGGACGCTCATGACCGACCTGCGGGCCGACGCCGCCATCGACGCGCGCGGCGCGACGGTCGACCGCGCCATCCTGCGCGACTCCGCGTCGATGCCGGCGCCGCGCGAGCGATCGCTCGCCGGCCTCACGCTCCTCGTCGTCGACGATGACCTCGGAATCTGCCAATCGATGGCGGCACTGCTGCAGTCGCAGGGCGCCGAAGTCGCGTTCGCGATCTGCGCCGCCGATGCGCTCGCGCTCATCGCGGCGCGGCGCTTCGATCTGGTGGTGAGCGACGTCGTCATGCCCGACATGGACGGCTATGATCTCTACATGGAGCTCAAGGAGCGGCGGCCCGAGCTGCCCGTCATTCTCATGACCGGCTATCTCTACGACCGCGACCACGTGATCAAGCGCAGCAAGCTCGCCGGTCTCGACGGCAAGGTGCTTTACAAGAAACCGATCGATCCCGAGCGCTTGCAGGCGATCATCCTCGAGCGCTGCGCCAAGGAGGAGGGGCATGGACGAGGCCGCGACCCGGGACGGAACCCGCCGCTTCCGTGATCGTCTGGCGGGCACCATCCCGCCGGAGCACTTCCGCGCGGGACCGAACGGGCTCCTGCTGTCGTCGATCGGCATCGGGACGTATCTCGGTAGCCCCGACGACGCGACCGACGCCGCCTACGGCCAGGCGCTCGTCGCCGCCGTCGCGCTCGGCACCAACGTCGTCGATAGCGCGATCAACTACCGCGCGCAGCGCAGCGAGCGCGTCATCGGCATGGCGCTCGCGGCACTGATCGCGGAAGGCGAGCTGCAGCGCGACGAGGTCGTCATCTGCACCAAGGGCGGCTATCTCCCCTTCGACGGCGATTACCCCGCCGATGCGGGTCGCTACTTCCAGGATACCTACGTCCGCTCCGGCCTCCTCACGCCCGCCGACCTGGTCGCCGGATCGCACTCGCTTGCGCCGCGCTACCTCCTCGACCAAATCGAGCGCAGCCGCCGCAACCTCCGCGTGGCGACGGTCGACGTCTATTACCTGCACAATCCCGAGACGCAGCTCACCGCCGTCGACCGCACCACCTTCCACACCCGCATGACGGGCGCGATCCGCGTCCTCGAGCGCGCCGTCGATCAGGGGAAGATCGCCTGCTACGGCGTCGCCACGTGGAACGGCTTCCGCGTCGGCGCCGGCGAGCGCGAGTACCTCGCGCTCGCCGACCTCGTCGAGCTCGCCGAGCGCGAGGCCGGGAAGAGCCATCACTTCCGCGTCGTGCAGCTCCCCTGCAACCTCGCGATGCCCGAGGCGTTCACGCTCCGCAACCAGCGTGTCGGCGACCACTTCGGCTCGCTCGTCGAGGCCGCGGACGAACTCGGCGTCAAGGTCGTCGCCAGCGCCGCGCTGCTGCAAGGGCAGCTCGCCGGCCAGATGCCCGAGATCCTCGCGCAAGCGATGGTCGGCCTCGACACCGACGCGCAGCGCTCGATCCAGTTCGTGCGCTCGACCCCCGGCATCACGACCGCGCTCGTCGGCATGCGCCGGCGCGCGCACGCCGAGGAGAACCTCGCCGTCGCCCGCCGTCCGCCGGCGTCGCACGACGACTTCCTGCGTCTGTTCACCGCGCGCGAGGGCTGACGCCTTCCGCCGCCTCTGCTAGGGGAGACGAGCATGGAGATCCCGCAGACGACGCCGCCCGAAGCGTTCGACCTCTTGCGGCAGCAACCCGACGCCGTCTATCTCGACGTGCGCACCGCGCCCGAGTTCGAGGCCGGCCACCCCGCCGACGCGCGCCACGTGCCGGTCATGTTCTTTGGTGCCGGCGGCCAGCCGCGGCCGAATCCCGACTTCGTCGCCGGCGTCGAGGCGCTGGTGCCGCGCACCACCAAGCTCCTCGTCGGCTGTCAGGCCGGTGGCCGCTCGCAGCGCGCCTGCGAACTCCTGCGCGACGCCGGCTACACCGACGTCACCAACGTCCGCGGCGGCTTCGGCGGCGCGCGCGACCAGACCGGTCGCGTCATCATCCCCGGCTGGCACGACGCCGGCCTTCCCGTCGAGACCGGCCCAGCGAAGGCGTAGCGCGTGGCCATCCGCATCACGAAGGTCTACACGCGCACCGGCGACAAGGGTGACACCCACCTCGTCGGCGGCAAGCGCGTTCCCAAGGACGACCCGCGCATCGAGAGCTACGGCACGATCGACGAGCTCAACTCCATCCTCGGCGTCGTCCGCGCCTGCAACGACGCCGCGCCCACGTCGCCGATCGCCGGCCGCCTCGACGCCATTCTGCGCCAGGTGCAGAACGAGCTCTTCGATCTCGGCAGCGAGCTCGCGACGCCGCCCGACGCCGAGTGGGAAGGCATGATCCGCGTCGGTGACGAGCAGGTGAAGGTCCTCGAACGCACGATCGACGAGTGCCAGGAGGATCTGGAGCCGCTCAAGTCGTTCATCCTCCCCGGCGGCGGCACGATCGCCGCGTTCCTCCATCAAGCGCGGACGGTGTGTCGTCGCGCCGAGCGCGACATCTTGCGCCTGCGCCGCCGCGAGACGATCGGCGACGGTCCGCTGCGCTACGTAAACCGCCTCTCCGACCTGCTCTTCGTGCTGTCGCGCTGGGTGTCGAAACATCTCGGGGAGTGCGAGTACCTGTGGGAGAAGGGCCTGAACCTGCCGGCGGGACACAAGCCGAAACGCGCGCGCCCCGTCGCGCCGACGAGGCCCGCGAAAAGGGCGCGATGACCGCACCGATTTACCTGCGTCAACTCGAGATCGGCCCGATGCAGAACTACGTCTACCTCGTCGGCGATCCCGAGACGCGCGAGGCCGCGGTCGTCGACGCCGCCTGGGACATCGACGCCATCTTGGATATCGCCGCCAAGGACGACATGCGGATTACGAAGGCGTTCGTCACCCACTTCCACCCCGACCACCTCGGCGGCCGCTTCGGCGGTATGACGATCGCCGGCGCCACCGATCTCATCGCCAAGGTTCCGGTGAAGGTCTACATCCACAAGCAAGAGGCCGGCTTCGTCCACCGCGTCTCCGATCTCTCGGATTCCGACCTCATCCCCGTCGAGGGCGGCGACACCGTCAGCGTCGGCGCCGTCCCGGTGAAGTTCGTCCACACGCCCGGCCACACGCCCGGCTCGCAGTGCTTCCTCGCCGGCGACAACCTCATCTCCGGCGACACCCTCTTCATCGGCAGCTGCGGCCGCAGCGACCTCCCCGGCAGCAACCCCGCGGACCTCTACCACAGCTTGAACCACACCCTCCGCAACTTCCCCGACGAGACGATCGTCTACCCCGGCCACAACTACGCCGACCGCCCCACCTCGACGATCGGCACCGAGAAGCGGCGGAACATGACGATGCGCTTCGAGTCGGTGGAGGAGTTTCTCCGCTTCATGGGCCGCTGAGCGCGCGTCGGCGACGTTTCTCGCCGGTCATCGCGTCGCGGTCCTCCAGGCCGAGAAGCGCGTGGCAAGGGCGGCGAGCGTCCGGTCGCGCCGCGCGCGTTCTCCAGGCGCGTACAGACGAGCCCGGAGCGCCTCCTTCGCGTCGCGCAGGCCGGCGCGCGGCAGCGACCAGCCCGGCCCCGTCGCGTCCACGGCCGTGCGCATGTCGGACGAACCGTCCCACTCGAGCGTCGCCGGAAGGCCGTGGGCCGCGAGCGGCGGATCCCACGTGACGTCGACCCGCAGCGGTCCCGCCCATGGCGTCAGCACCGTGAGGCATTCGTGGACCTCGAGCAGCGCCGCACCGTCCCGCAGGTCCGGCGCGTCGGCGAGCTGGCGCGGGACCAACGGACCGACGACCAGCAACGGAAGACTGACGATGCCGATCGCATCGAGCTCCTCGGCGAGCCACGCATGCTTCGAGGCGCAGGTCCCCGCCCGCGCGCGCCGCGCCGACGCGGCGTCCGGCGGCGCGGGCCACAGATACGGCACGCACTGGATCTCTCGCACCAGCGCTACCGTCTTGCTGCGAATCAGTAGCTCCGGATGCTCGCGACGGCGGCGAACAGCATGACGCCCCAGGTGAGCACGTTGCCGACCAACCGACCGGGGGTGGTGCCGGATGACTGGCTCAGGCCCTGCGCGTGGGCGATCCGACCGATGACGAGCACGATCCCCAGCCAATGCAGCCGCCTGGCGGAGGCGCCGTTGACCTCCAAGATGAGCATCAGCAGGAGCGCCAAGGGGACATATTCGGCGGCGTTGCCGTGGATGCGGATGCGCGTGAGCAGCACGGCGTTGCCACCGTCACCGAGGCCGATCGACGTGGATCGGCGGACCATGACGACCCGCGCGGCGAGGAAGAGAAAGAGAAGCGCCAGTAGTCCCGCGTAGAGCGCAGTGATAGGAGCATGCATTGTCGAATCCTCCGCGCGCGAAAGTGCGCGTCGGTCGGTGCAGTAGCCCGCGTCCCCGATAGAGTCCAGGCCGCGTCGTCGCGACCACGTTTGAAATGACGGGGGCGCTCGTTTAAGGTCCCGGCGTTTACTGCCATTCCCGCGAAGGTGCACCCATGAGCGAGAAGCGCGACCTCTACGAGATCGGCCAGGTTCCCCCCGTCGGCCACGTGCCGCGCGAGATGTACGCGCAGGTGATCCGGCAGGATCGCTTCGGCGCGCCGTTGCATGCCTTCAAGGTCGAGAAGGTACCCGTGCCCGAGCTCGAGCCCGATGAGGTGCTGGTCTCCGTCATGGCGGCCGGTATCAACTACAACAACGTCTGGGCCGCCCTCGGCTCCCCCGTCGACGTCATCAAGGTGCACGCGCGCGGCGGCGACACCACCGGCTTCCACATCGGCGGCAGCGACGCCTCGGGCGTCGTCTATGCCGTCGGCAAGGACGTCACCACCCACAAGGTCGGCGACGAGGTCGTCATCCACTGTGGCGTCTGGGACCGGAACGACCCATCGGTCAGGGCCGGTCAGGATCCGATGTTCGCTCCGAGCTTCCAGATCTGGGGCTACGAGACCAACTGGGGGAGCTTCGCGCAATTCACCAGGGTGCAGGCGCACCAGTGCCTCCCGAAGCCCAAGCACCTCACGTGGGAAGCCGCCGCCGCCTACATGCTCGTCGGCGCGACCGCGTATCGCATGCTCATGGCGTGGCCGCCTCACTGCGTGCAGCCGAACGACGTCGTCTTGGTCTGGGGCGCGTCGGGCGGCCTCGGCAGCCAAGCCCTCCAGATCGTCAAGGCTCAAGGCGGCATCCCCATCGCCGTCGTCTCCGGCGAGGACAAATTCGACTTCTGCAAGTCCCTCGGCGCGCGCGGCTGTATCAATCGCAAAAAGTTCGATCATTGGGGAATGCTGCCGCACTGGAAGGACACCGCGGCGTACGACAAGTGGGCGGCCGGCGCGCGCGCCTTCGGGAAGGCGCTGTGGGATGCGCTCGGCGAGCGGCGGAGCCCGCGGATCGTGTTCGAGCATCCGGGAGAAGACACGGTGCCGACATCGATCTTCGTCTGCGACACCGGCGGGATGGTCGTCATCTGCGCGGGCACGACCGGGTACAACGCGACCGTCGACCTCCGGTATCTCTGGATGCGGCAGAAGCGGTTTCAGGGGTCGCACTTCGCCAACGACGACCAGGCGAAGGGGCTGAACGATCTCGTCCTCGCCGGTAAAGTGGATCCGTGCCTCGGGGAGACGTTTACCTTCGACGACATTCCGCGGACGCATCAGCTGATGTACGAGAACAAGCATCCGGCGGGAAACATGGCGTGTCTCGTGGGGGCGCCGCGGAAGGGGATGAAGGAGTTACCAGCATAATTCCAAGCAAGCATCGCGGCTGACCTCGGCGAGGGCCCTGTGATATCGCCGTCGGACCGTGATCTCCGCGACGGCCGCACGACGATTCGAGGACGAGGGCTATCTCGTCGTCCGCGGCCTGCTCGACGCGCGACGCGACGTCCATCCGCTGCGGGATGCGTACGCGGCGCTCGTCGACGCGCTCGCGACGATCTACGAGGCGGAACTCGGCCGACTTCCCGCGGCACGCGGAACGCCGCCTCGGAAGGAGAGCGTCTCGCGACGCTCCTCGGGTTGAGCGGAGGCGATGCGCTCCATCATCTCGCTCCCGTGCTGAGCGTCTTCTCGCCACGGTTTCGCTGGCGACGAGATCTGCCGCCGGCACAACTCCCGGAGTGTTTCGGCTTGATGCGCAACGCGGCGCTGCTGGACACCCTCGAGGCACTCATCGGTCCGGAGATCCAGGCGTCCCCCATCTACCATTTCAACCTCAAGCTCGCGGCGCGACACCTCGCGCTCGCGGAATCGATCGCGAAGACGGCGGGACGCAGAAACCCGAGCATCGCGGCGACACACTACGGGTTCGAGGTCGGACAAACCCCGTGGCACATGGATGCGATCGCCGGCCTCCGCGACTCGCACCAAAGCAAGATCGTGATCGCCTGGATCCCGCTCACTCCTGCGGACCCGGAGCGCGGCGCGCTGCGGCTGGTGCCGCGATCACACCGTCTCGGGGTGCGCTCGGGACCGTTCCCGGACGACCTCATCGAGCAGGCGAAGACAATCGAGGCGATGCCCGGCGACGTCGTGTTCATGCACAACACCCTGCTGCACAGCGCGAGCGAAAATCGCACGGCAGAAGAGGTCCGCTGGGCTTGCAACTTCCGCTACCTTCCCGTCGGCGAAGCAAACGGGCGGCCCTATCTGCCGGGTTTCGTCGCGCGCAGTCGTTCCGCTCCGGAAACCGAGCTGACGAATCCGCAGGTGTGGCTCGGCATGTGGACGTGCGCGCTCGAGAACCTGATGCAGGGCGAGTTGCCGGTGCCGAACGTCGCCACGACGACGCGAGCCCGCGCCGCAGCAATCACGCGCCGGTGGAGTGAGGCCGTGCCGGACGAGCGCGCATAGTTTCGACTACGCGATCACCCGACGCGTTCCCGCCCCCTGAGATTGGCGCGCCGGCTCGCCGTCGCGTCGAGGCGCTGGATCTCCTCCATACGTCGTCGTTGACGCGAGCCGTCGTTCACGCGGCCACTGCTGCGAGCCATTCCACCAGGGGCACGGCGCGCTTGGTGTGCATCACGAGCCAGTCGACGAGCGTACGCGAGACGAGGAGCCCGCGCGCCGGTTCGGGAAACGTGACGATCAGCCCCTTGCGCTTGAGGAGATGCGCACGCGGATGCTCGGCATCGAAGCCTCGCGGCACGCGCTGCAGCGTATCGTGGGACCCAACGCCGAAGTCGGCGGCGGTGAGCTTCCGCAGCAGCCTCGCGAGCGTCCCGCCCTGACGCTCGTCGACGACGGCGGCGCGAAAGCGCACGAGCTGTCCCGCATCCATCATGTATTGACCGGCGGCGACGAACATCTCGCGCGCGCCGACGTGCAGGTACAGCGCCGCGGGCGCGGACGGCCCCTGACCGGCGCCGTCGATCGCGACATAGCCGCCGATGTGCGTCTTGTAGGGCGCCTTGTCCTTGGAGAAGCGGACGTCGCGGTGGATGCGGAAGACCTTCGGCGGCGCGAGCGGCTCGTGCCGGAAGAGCGGCTCGATCCGTTCCCGGACCTCGGCGAGGAGTGCCCGCATCGGCGCGTGCCAGCCGCGATCGTACTCCTCGCGGTGGAGCATGAACCACTCGCGCCGTTGGTTGCGCGCGAGCGCCCGGAAGAATCGTCCGTCGCGATCGGCGAAGCCTTCGAATCGGGTCGGTAGGTCGCCCGCGCTCTTCGCCATGCGGCCGCCCTTACGTCGAAGAGCGGGCGGACGCAATCGCGCGCGGCGTGAAGAGCCACTTCGCGAACAGTAGCCCGAATACGAGGTCTCCCGAGCCCGCCAGCGGGGCACGGAACGGCAGCGCGCCGGCGGCCCAGAACCATACGAGCAACCCAAAGAAAGAGAGCTTGCCGACGGCCGCGATTGCGATGAAGAGACGATCGGCACGACCCGTCGCCGCCGTCCACAGATAGCCGAGCCCGAAGAGCAGCACGAACATGCTGACCGTCGCGAGGTAGAGCGGGTGCTCACCCTCGGGCATTCCGGCGACCGCCCGTAGCGCGCGTGCAGTCGGAAGAAATCCGACGGCAGCCATGAGGTTCATTGCGGCCGTGGCGAACAAGGCGCCGCGCATCCAGGTCGGTAGTGTCATCGCTGCGATCATGCCGGAACGACCCTACTCATTTCGCGCCGCTAAAACACTACCTCGCGGGTAATGGCTTTCGCGTGCGTCCTGTTGCAGGCTGCGGGACATGAAAGACCGAACGATCATCGTCACCGGCGCCTCCGACGGCATCGGACGGGCGCTCGCCCTCGCGCTCGCGCGACGCGGGGCGAAGCTCGCGCTCGCCGCGCGCAACGCCACGAACCTCGCCGAGGTCGCCGCGCGCTGCAACCGGGCCGGTGGACAAGCAGTCGCGATCCCCACCGACGTCTCGCAGCCGGAGGCCTGCCGCGCGCTCGTCGAGCGCACCGTGGAGCACTTCGGCAGCATCGACGTCCTCGTCAACAACGCCGGCATATCCGCGCGCGCTCGCGTCGATCAGATCACCGATCTCTCCGTCTTCGAGCACATCATGCGGACGAACTATCTCAGCGCCGTCTACTGCACCCGCTACGCGCTACCGGCCCTCGTGGCGCGTCGCGGGCTCGTCGTCGCGGTCTCGTCGCTGCAAGGCAAGACCGGCTTCCCATCGTGGGCCGCCTACTCCGCGAGCAAGCACGCGATGCAGGGATTCTTCGACTCGCTCCGCATCGAGCTCCGCGGCAGCGGCGTCGACGTGCTGGTCGTCTGCCCCGGCCCGGTCGCCACCGACATTCACACGCGGCGAATCGGGCGCGACGACGGCGCGCACAGCGCGCCGTTCCGCCCGCCCGCGGGCACCATGTCCGCCGACGAGTGCGCCCGCCAGATCGTTCGTGCCATGGAGCGCCGGCGCCGCGAGCTGCTCATGACGGCGATGGGCAAGGTGGGCCCGTGGCTGAAGCTCCTGGCCCCGTCGCTCGTCGATCGCTTCGTGGCCGACGCGATCGCCCGTTTCGACCGCGCAGGTCGAGCGCAGTCATGAGGGCGCTCGCTCCACCTCGCCGAGCCTCCGTGTAAGGAACCGCCGCTCCGCCTCGTTGGTCGCGAGCGCCATCGCGCGCCGGTAGCTCGCCGCCGCTTCCTCCCGGCGACCGAGCCGGCGCAGCAGGTCGGCGCGCGCCGCGTGCAGGAGGTGATAGCTCGCCAGGTGCGGCGCGATCGCGGCGATCAGTCGCAGGCCGGCCTCGGGCCCCTCGACCATCGCCACCGCCACCGCGCGATTGAGCTCCACCACCGGTGACGGATGCGCGTGCGCGAGCAGAGCGTAGAGGGCGGCGATCTGCGCCCAATCGGTCTCCACGGGACGCGCCGCGCGCGCGTGTAGCGCGGCGATCGCCGCCTGCAGAGCGTAGGGACCTGGCGGGCCCGTGCGGAGCACGGCCTCGACGAGCGCCAGGCCTTCCACGATCTGCGCCCGGTCCCAGCGGGTACGGTCCTGGTCTTCGAGCAGGACGAGATCTCCGGCGGCGTCGACGCGCGCGTCGCGGCGCGCATCGTGCAGCAGCATCAGGGCGAGGAGCGCTTTCAGCTCCGGTCGCGGCAGCAGGCGATCGAGCAGCCGCGCCAGGCGGACGGCCTCGGCGCAGAGCTCGCGGCGCACGAGCGCGTCGCCCTGCGTCGCCGCGTAGCCCTCGTTGAACACCAGATAGACGACGGCCGTCACCGCCTCCAGCCGTTCGGGCAGCAGCGCATCGGCGGGCACCTGATAAGCAATGCCGGCGTCACGGATCTTGTGCTTGGCGCGCACCAGGCGCTGCGCCATCGTCGCCGGCGGCACCAGGAAGGCGCGTGCGATCTCCTCAGTGGCGAGACCGCAGAGTGTGCGTAGGGTGAGCGCTACCTGTCCCTCCAACGCCAGCGCCGGGTGGCAGCAGGTGAAGATCAGCCGCAGTCGATCGTCGTCGGCCAGCGTGCTCTCCTCGCTGGCGGCCGGCTCCGCGTCTTCCAGGACGACCAGCCGCTCCAGCTCCCGGCGCTTTTCCTCGAACCGCGTGCGACGGCGCAGCCGGTCGATCGCCTTGTGGCGTGCGGTCTGCACGAGCCACGCACACGGGTTCCGCGGCGTGCCGTCCGCCGGCCACTGCTCGAGCGCCGCGGCGAACGCCTCCTGCAGCACCTCCTCGGCGAGATCGAAATCGCCGAGGACGCGGATCAGCGTCGCCAGGATTCGCCCCGACTCCTCGCGGTAGAGTCTCGCGATGTCCATCGGTCGCCCGCCGAGTGTATCCCGCCGGACGACCGAAGGCTCGCCCTACCCGTTCATCGCCATCACCGGGCGCACCTCGATCGAGCCCACCCGGGCCGACGGAATGCGCGCGGCGATCGCGATCGCCTCGTCGAGATCCTTCGCCTCGACGAGGTAGTAGCCGCCGAGCTGCTCCTTGGTCTCGGCGAACGGCCCGTCCGTGGTGAGCCGCTTCCCGGCGCGCACACGCACTGTGGTCGCGGTCGGGGTCGGCCGCAGGGGCGCGCCGGCCACGAAATTCCCGCTCTTGCGGATGTCCTCGGTGAGCTTCATGTATTCCCCGAAGATCGCCCCACGCTCCTGCTCCGACATCTTTCCAAAGCTCGCTTCGCTCTCGTAGATCAGCAACATGTATTGCATCGCGTCCTCCTCGGCTGTCGCCGTTTCTTGGTAGTCGAACGGGCGCGCCTCGGATCGACATCGCGCACGAGCGCTCAGCGCACCATCTCGTACGGCCCGCCCTTCTCCAGAGCACGCTTGTACGCCGGCCGCGCGTGGATGTGCTCGAGGAACGCCGTGAGCTTCGGCCGCGTCGGGCCGAGGCCGGCGCGCGCGGCGGCCGCCTCGAGCGGGAAGCTCATCTGGACGTCGGCGGCGGTGAAGTCGTTGCTCGCGAACCAGGTGCTCTTGCCGAGTTCCCCCTCGATGTAGTCGAGGTGCAAGTTGATCTGCGGCTCGATGAACGAGCCCTTGGCGCGGCCCGCGATCGTCTTCGCGACCGGGCGGACGAAGAACGGCATCGGCGCACTCTCCACCCGGTCGAAGACGAGCTTGAGGAGAAGCGGCGGCATCAACGAGCCCTCGGCGTAGTGCAGCCAGTAGGTGTAACGCAGGTGCTCGGGCGTACCGGCCGTCGGCACGAGGCGGCCGTCGCCGTAGCGCCGCGCTAAGTATTCGATGATGGCGCCGGACTCGGCGAGCGTGAGCGCACCGTCGGTGATCACCGGCGACTTGCCGAGCGGATGCACCGCGCGCAGCGCCGGCGGCGCCAGCATGGTCTGCGCGTTGCGCTCGTAGCGCTTCACCTCGTAGGCGACCCCGAGCTCCTCGAGCAGCCACAGCACGCGCTGCGAACGGGAGTTGTTGAGGTGGTGGACGATGACCATGAGATCGTTCTCCCTATCTACAACTTGAGGGCGAAGTGATGCGCCGAGATGATCATACGGTTGGACAGGTAGAACCGGTGCGCATCGAAGCGCTGAACGCCGGAATCGAGCTCGAGGAACGCACAGCCTTGCTCCTTGGCGTGCTCGACGAGCCAGCCAAGGAGGGCCTTGCCGTACCCCTTGGAACGGCACGTCGGCGCCGTGACCAAGTCATCGACGTAGAGAATGCGGCCTCCAAACAGGTTGTCGAGCACGCGGTAGCCGGCAACCGCGCGTACCGTATCCTCGTCTCCGAGATACGCGAGGTGGTACCCGCCCGCCTCCTGCTGCCGCACACGATCGAGGAAGTTCGCGGCGACGAGATGGGTACGGAGCTCGCGCATCACGGCGAAGCACGCCGCGATCTCGGCGTCGGTTCGTGCGATCCGAATGGCGCTCATGGCGTCGCGACGCTCGATCAGGAACGCGGCGCTCGTTTCACACCGAGCTGCGTGATCAGCAACGCCGCCCCCGTCATCGTGACGCCCTTCAAAAAGAACGACGTCTGGATCTGCTGCATCTCTGCGCTTTGCGCGGTCACCATCCCGACGCCGTGCACCGTCATCGTCACCGGAACGAGGAAGACGGCGATCAGCCAGCCCCCGAGACGCGGATACTTGTTGGTGACGATCAGCGTCGCACCGATCAGCTCCACCACGGCTGCGATCACGACCCAGAAGGCGCGAAACGGGATCGCGGCGGGCATCAATGCTACGTAGTGCGCGAGGTCGGTAAAGTGCGTGATGCCCGACAAGAAGAAGATCAGCGTGAACATCACCCGTCCCGCGACGCCGATCGCCGGATGTAGGACGAGGACGTCGGTTTCTGCCGTCGATTCCATCGAGACCTCCGTGTCGGTGACACAAGAAGCGCGCGAGCGTCGCCGGCGGAATTTCGCTGAACCGGCCGTCCCACGCAAGCCCGGAGCGTTTCCTCAACCGCCAGCCTCGACGATGTAACCCCAGAGGTCGAGGTGGCGGAACGCGGGCGGAAAGCTTCGGAACGCGACGGTCGAGAATCCCGCGCGACGGAGCGCGTCTTCGATCTCCGGCGCCCGGTAGAGATTCGCCTGCCACCATCGCCCGATGAGCGGACGCGTCAGCCAGTTTCGTCGGGTCATGAGGAGCACGAAGGCACCGTCGCGATTCAGACGGGCACGAAGGCCGCGCAGCGCAGAGACGAGGCGATCCCTCGGAAGGTATTCCAGCATGGAGGCGGAGACGATCAGGTCGTAGTCGCTCCAGGAGCCTGGAAGCGCGTCGAGGTCGAGGACGTCCGCCTGCGTGACGTCGACGCCCTCGATTCCGCGAGCACGAAGCGACCGTCGGAATCGCTCGAGCATCGCCGGGGTGAGGTCGAATGCCTGTAACGACGCGGGGGGCAGGCGCCGGCGCACGAGAGCGTCTCGCAATGCGAGCGTGACGATCCCGGTTCCACACCCCGCGTCGAGAACGCGGAGATCGGAACGGAGGAGCGGCGACCCCAGGAAGAAGGCGCGAATCCCTTGCGGGTACAGCACGAAGCGAACGAAGCGAACATAGGCTCGGTTCTTCTGCGTGAAGAGCCGAACCGCATCGGATGTCCGGTCGCCCCGCACGAGATCGAGGTGGAACGCCGCCGCCCCGCGCTAGGCTTCGCCTTCGACCGCCGCCCACAAGCGCTCGAGCTCGGCAGCGACCGCGTCGGCCTTCTGGAGCTGCCACCAATGGCCGCATCCAGGAAACGTGACGAGCCGTGCGCCGGTGTGCGCGGCGAGTCGCGCGCCGAAGTCCGCCGACGCGTACGGATCGTCTATGCCCCAGAGAACCAGTCCCGGCGCCGCGACGCGACGCAGGTCACTCTCCCACTCGGCGCCGACGTGCACCCCGGAGCGGTACAGCTGCAGGATGCAGTGCTTCATGGTGGCGTCGACGCGGTTCGCGGCGTACGCCGCGTACGCCTCCGGAACGCCGGCGGCGGTGAGACCCATGCGCATCAGCTCCGGCGTCGTCTGCTCCATCAGCGCCTCCCCGACCGTCGGGGTCTGCCACAGACGCGCCGTCGGGTGCCATTCGTACTCGGGATCGATGGGCGCGGCTCCCGCCGCCCACGTGCGGACGATCTCCGGCCGCAGCGACGCACCGCGAACGATGAGCAGACAGCCCCAATCGTGGCCGACGAGATCGATCGGCTTCGGTAGCTTCTCGAGCTCGTCGAGGAGCCAGTCGACGTAGGCTTCCTTCGTGGCGGTGAACCCGTCGGGCACCGGACACCCGAAGCCCGGCAGCGACACCCGCACCACGTCCTCCCGCGTGAGCCGCGACACGACGGCGTCCCAAACGCGTGCGGTATCCGGAACGCCGTGCACGAAGACGACGGGCATGCTCGACCTCCTCGCGTCTCTCAGGTCGGATTCGGCGCGGCGCCGAGCCGGCTCGCGAGATCGGCTTGAAAGCGACGGATCCGTCGCGTGTTGGTCCCGAGGTCTCCTTTGCCAATGCGCGAATGGGAGCGGACGTTTACCAGCGCCCCCTCGCCATCGTGGTTCACGGTGATCGCGACGTCGTCTTTGAAGCGGAAGACTCTCGTGGTCGCGACCGCCGCGATCGCACCACGGTCGCGGTCCGTTCCGGTCACGTCCCATCCCTGCGCCTGGGCCGTCGCCAGCGCGGCGTCGAAGACGCGATCATACGCCTGCGCGAAACGCTGCGGTTGGAGGTCGGCATACTGCGGCGTCTCCCCCGTCTTCACGTCGTTGATCGTCGGCCAGACGAACGCCGCGAGCACTCTCGCGACGACGAGCGCCGCCACGAGCAGACCGATTCGGCGCAGGACCGTTCTCACCATCCCTCTCCTCTAACCCCATCCCGCCACCTCACGGAAGGGCCGCGCCGCGTCTACAGCAGAAATTCCCGCAGCGCGCGCAGCGTCTCCGCGGGCCGCTCCGCGAAGAAGAGGTGGCCTGCCCCCTCGATCACGACGAGTCGTGCATGCGGAATTCGCTCCGCGAGGACACGGCTGTTCGCGGTGGGAACGATGGCGTCGTCGGCGCCGGTGATCACCAGCGTCGGAATGGTGAGCGCCGGCAGCAGGTCGTAGGTGTCGTAGCCGAGGGCCGCCTCGAGCTGGCGCCGGTAGGCGTAGAACGGTTCGACGTCGGCGGACTTCTTGCGCACGAACGCGGCGTACCGCTCCGGTTCGCGCGCAGCGAAGTCGGGAGCGAAGGCGTAGCGGGCAAGCGCTCGCATCCGCTTGGCCCAATCCTCGGTCGGCGATTGGAACGCCCTGCCGACCTCGCGGGAGGGTCGCGTGGACGATTTCGTCCCGGCGTGCGTGCCGACGAGAACCAAGCGGGACACGAGCTGCGGAAAGTCGAGCGCGAGGCGCTGCGCGACCATGCCGCCCATCGCGAAGCCCATGACGTGCGCGCGCCCGATCCCGAGAGCGCGGAGCAGACCCGCGGCGTCACTCGCGAGGAGCGGCATCGAATAGGGCTCGTCGGGCTTGTCAGACGCGCCGCTGCCGCGGTTGTCGTAGACGACGACGTCGAAGGCGGCAGCGAGACCGTCGACGAGGGGACGGTAGTCGGAAACGATCGTGGAGATCCCGGGAATGATGAGGACCGGGGCGCCGGCTCCTCGCCGCTCGTAATACAGACGGATCCCGCTCACCCGGACGACGCTCACGACACTCACCTCGATTGTAGGTCCGCGCTCGCACGACGATTAGCCGAACACTGTTACGTTAACGTCGGAGCGTACCACCGGCGCGGCGCCACCATCAAGAATCAGAGGTGCGCGTTCGCTGACGGAGGGGGGTCGCCTCCCGGCGGATCTCCTGGTAGTCGAGATGCAGGAGGTAGTCCTGCAATGCGCGCCAGGCGTGATTCCTTCTCGCTCGCTTCCCTGACGCGACTCATCGTGCTCACCGCGGCGCTGGGGTTCGCCGCGGCGCTGCCGGCCCGTGCCGCCTTCCTCGAGTTCGTCGAGGGGCAGCAGGAAGGTGTCGGCGGGGTCACGGGTCTGGCGGGTGTACTCGCGGTCGTCGCCAGCGCCGATGGTCGGAACGTCTACGCGGCGGGCGGCAACGACGACGCCGTCGTGGCCTTCCAGCGCGATCCTGCAACCGGCGCATTGACGCTCCTGCAGGTGGAGAAGGACGGGGTCGACGGCGTCGACGGCCTCGCCTTCGCCTCGTCGCTCGCGCTCAGCCCCGACGGCGCCCACCTCTACGTGACGGGCTCCAACGACAACGCCCTCACGGTCTTCAGTCGCGACGCCACGACCGGCGCACTCACCTTCGTCGAGGCGCAGAAGGAAGGCGTGGCGGGCGTCGACGGCCTGCGCTTCGCGCGTAGCGTCGTGGTCAGCCCCGACGGCTTGTACGTGTACGCGGCCGGTCAAGCGGACGACGCGATCGCGGTCTTCCGCCGAAACGCGATGACGGGATGGCTCACATTCGTCGAGGTGCAACGAGAGGGCATGGGAGGAATCGACGGCATCGCCGGTCCGCTCGCATTGGCGATCAGCCCCGACGGCAAGCAGATCTACGTCGCGAGCGGCGACGAGAGCGCGGTGACGGTCTTCGGGCGCGACGCGACGACCGGGCGACTCCACCTCTCTGACGTCGAAAAGGAAGGCGTGCGCAACATCGGCCTGAGCGGCATCCACTCGGTTGCGGTGAGTCCCGACGGCGCCTACGTCTACTCGGCCGGACAGGCCGACGACGCCGTCGCCGTCTTCCGTCGCGACAAGCGCACGGGCGCGGTCACCTTCACAGGCGTGGTGTCGGAGGGTGTCGACGGCGTCGACGGTCTCTATGGCGCGCTCTGGGTGACGCTCAGTCCCGACGGCACGAAGCTCTACGTCGCGAGCACGCACGACAACGCGGTCGCCGCCTTCGATCGCGACCCACGCACGGGCGCCCTCACCTTCCTCGAGAAGCAGACGGGCGGTCCGAGGTGTCAGTGTCTCGCCTTCGCGCGCGGCGTGGCGGTGAGCCCCGACGGGCGAAACGTGTACGTCACCGGCGCGAGCTCGAACACTCTCGCCGTCTTCCGCGTCGCCGAGCCGTAGAACGACCACAGCGCCCGAGCGCGCGGCGCGTTGCCGGCGCCACCACGATCCCAATAGGGAAGCTCTGCACAAGTAGATCGTATGAGATAAAAGAAATTCCGATCGACAAGTGAGGAGGTGGGGTGATTGGCGAGCAACGGACCTTCGCATCGGTGGCGTGGACTCAGAGGGGCAAGGTGACCCGCCGCGAGCGGTTTCTCGCCGAGATTGAATGCGGTGATTCCGTGGCCGCAGTTGCTGGCACTGATCGAACCGCATTATCCGAAGGCTGGGAGCGGGCGGCAGTCGCTCGGACTGGAGAATATGCTGCGCCTCACGTCGTGGCTGCCGGGGCTAAGGGTAACGCCGGTCTGCTTGTCATAGATCTCGACACACTCGACGGCGGTACGCTCAGCTACACCCGGATAGGGTGGAATCGTCAATGCGAAACATCGGTCAGCACATAGAGCGTGTAGCCGTCCGGCCACCGCTGGATCGTGGCGATGTATCCGGCAAGCAGCCGTTGCACCGTCGCGTTGAGGTCCTGGACTTCCGCCGGCGCGCCGTCCGTGCCGACGAGCACCGCACCCAAGTTCAGCCGACGCACGAACTGCCCCACGGTCGCGGCGTCGTAGGAGGGGAGCACGGGGAGGTCGCGGCGGACGTGATCACCCGGATTCGTAAACCCATGGCCGGGATTCGTGTAGACGAGCAAGTCCCCGAGCACGGGCTCGTAGAAGAACCGCGAGAACGTCGAGAAGGGAACCCGTGACACGTACGCCGCCACGGTCGGCTTCCGGTGCACGGTCTGCCAGTAATCCCCGATGCTGTTCGTGGAGCCCAATCCGAACCCGCCCTTGCTCTCCACGATCCCACGCGGCAGCTCTAAGAGCGTCCGGAAGCCCGGAAGGGTTTGGACGGCACGAATCGCCTCGGGCACGTCGAGCGTCGTCAGGTTGATGCCGACGTGGCCGTATTCCAGCACGACGATCGCGAGCACCAGGGCGGCACTCGCGGACCGTCGCCATCGCAGTGCGCCGAGTCCGGCAGCCGGCACGGCCAGCAACGCCGCATTCGCCCCGAGCATGAAGCATCGGGGCAGATCGAGGACGCGGAGCCACGGAACGCGCATCGCCCACATCCACGGAAGCCAACAGGGATCGGTCACCACCGGCACCCCGCCCCACTGTAAGACGCTGCCGCCCGCCATCAGGACGAGGAGCACGCCGCCCAACATGAGGCCGAGGACGCGACGGTCGCGCCGTCGCCGCCAACACCCGACGAGCATCAGTCCCATCGCGCCGAAACCCAGATAGTAACTGCCCGGATCTTCTCCCGTGTCGGCCTTGTACCGACTCAGGAACCCGAAGGGGCCGTTCCATCGGAGACCCGATCCCGCCACGCGCGGCCCCGCCGGGGTGGTCCAGACCCCAGTCTGTTCCCCGGGGATGAACACGTCCCGCAGATCCGCGTGGGCGAGACCCCAAAACCCACAGCACGAAAAGTCTCCGAAGTCGGACTGGAGGGCCACGGTGCCGATCGCGACCACGAAGGCGATGTTCACGAGCAGTCCAACCGCGATGGTCGGCACGAGCGCACGGCGCAGCGCCAGCACGCCTACCGCGAGCGCCACCACGACGAACATGACGGCGACGTAGCCGTTCACGAGTGCCAACGCCCATGCGGCAGCGCTCAAAACCGCAAGCCGTCTCCCCGTCGGGACGGCGTGCCATCGACAGAGCGCCGCAAGCGCCCACGGAAAGAGCGCACCGCCGATGACTTTGAAGTGCCAGGGCGAACCCAGGAACGCGACGACGGTCGGAGACGCCGCGTAGAGCAACCCCGCCCACGACGCCGCCCAGGCATCGACCCCCAACGCCAGGGCGGTCGCGCGTATGCCGAAGCCTCCGGCAACGGGCGCGAGCAGCACTGCGATGCCGAAGAAAGCGATGAGCCCGTGTTCACCTCCCCAGGCCCAGAACGGCCCCGCAGCGAGCGCGACGAGTGGAGCCTGATCGGTGTCGGTCAGCCGATAGCCGAACGGTACGAAGATCCGGAAGGTCGTCCCGACCGGACTGTGTCCGCTCGTGAGTTGCGTCCAAAAGGTATCGATGGCCCAGCAGTTATACCCCTGATCGCCGAGCCAACCAGGGACCGCCTCGCCGAGATGCAGCACCAGCGGCCACGTCACTACGACGGCCAGCGCCGCATAGAGCAGCGCGGCGTATCGCTTACGCATGCAGCATCAGGAGCGTCAGCCCTTCGGCGGAATATCGCTCGACGACACGATCCCCGGGCATCCGCTCGACGGCCCGCAGTGATCGCGAAGCCCTAACCCCGTCCACGGAAACCGGGGGCAGTTCAATTCCCTGGCATCGCAGCCACTCGTGCACGCAGCAGCACAAACGACCGTACCCCCTTCACATGCGAACTCGCTCAACCAAAGGCGGTAGCATCGCGCGATCCACGGCGCGCGTGGATTTCCCGTGCAGCCACTTGAGCAGCGGTCGTTCTACCACCGCCCAAAAGCCCACGCCGATCGCCAGCACCAGCACGAGAATGACTATCCGCTGCCCATCGTAACCAATGGTGCTGGCTATCAGTCCGTATTGAGACATCTTGCCGTTGAGCTCCCAGATTAGATAGTAGTGTGTCAGGTAGATCGAGAACGACGCGTCGCCCAGCAACATCAGGAGACGTGGATAGCGGCGCTGGCCGCTCAGTTCATAACTCACGCCCGCGATGATGAGGAGCAAATACGGCAGCGCGAAATTGCGGAAGCTGTGAGAATAGCCTTGAGCCTGCTCCACTGAGCCTATGACGCCCACAACTACGCAAAGCACGGCAGCAATCCCAAGCCATATTCCCGACCCTCGTGGTCGATACCTGCGAATAAAGACCGCGCCAACGGCACCGAGGAAAAACTCCAGCATCGACGGCGACAGCAGAATCGGATAATTTCCCACTGTATACCATCCGTACCACTGCGCAACAATCGCGACACACCAGAGGGCGCCCGCGACGCAGAACAGCGTCCTCCCAACTATGAATAGCGCCCCAAAGCAGATGTACAGTGCCAACTCGAACGGAAGCGTCCCACTTGGGGGAATTTGCCACGGCCCCATACCATAAAGCGCGACTCCACGAATCAATGCTTTTGTTTCCAGCAAAGAGGGGTCCCCTACTCCGGGGCGGATGCAATAGTAAAGTACCGTAAGCACAAACACAGCCCAGTAGGTCGGGTAGATACGCGTCATGCGCGATTTCAGAAACGGTCCGAGTCGATAAATATTACCCGCATCGCTACCGTATCCCCACACCATAACAAAACCGCTCAGAGTAAAAAAGAAATCTACGCCACTACCACCGGAACGGAACAAGCCAGCCGGCCTCCACGTCGGCAGCATCGGTGTCCAAAGCGGAAGTTGCAGAAACGGTGGCGGTCCTCCCCAATATGTCAGGTGAAAGAGCACGACCAACGTGGCGGCGACACCTCGGTACACTTGGAGAATGTCGAGGTGGCGAGGCAGTGGCGCCAGCGTGATTGCCTGTTCAGTGGTCTCCTGGGCAGGCTGAGCGACTCTCACCAAGCGAGCTTTCCGGCAGCCACACCCCTTGCCATTGTTGTCGTCGCCGCCACATCACTGCAGGTAAACGTCCCGTTCCCAATACCCAAGCAGATCTTTGCCGGTTCGGTCGGAGTCGGTTCCGTTCCGAACACGGCATCCAGGTGACCATCCGCATTCAAGTCCGCCAGAACTACCGTGGTGGAGCCGTGGGTGTACGCGCCCACGTTCGAGCAGGCAAAGTGACCGGCCCCATCCCCCAAGCACACACGATTGGGCAACTGGTTATTATTCGCGAACACCGCGTCCAAATTGCCATCATTGTCCACGTCGCCCAATGCGACACTAGCGAAACGATCAGATTCAGCAGCAATCGCACTGCACGAGAAATGGCCCGCACCGTCTCCGAGGCACACGCGATTGTAGAATGTTGCTGCCGGAGGGCTACCTTGTAAATTGGCAAACACGGCATCCAGCTTACCATCGTTGTTAACGTCACCGAGGGCTACGGAGTACGTATCGGCCATTTCTGATTCGACGTTGCTGCATGGCGCGAACGTTCCATCACCATTTCCGAGACAAACGAGTTTGGTTGCCAAGGACCGCGCCAGGAGCACGTCGAGCTTACCGTCGCCGTTCACATCCCCCAATGCAACGCCGTTTGTTGGCGTAGTATCTCCCGAGAGGTTTGCGCATCCGCTAAAGTTTCCCGCGCCGTTCCCAAGGCACACCCGGTTTGGCTGTCCCGCTGTATGGCCAAAAACCGCGTCGAGCTTGCCGTCGCCGTTTACATCCCCCAACGCGACCGCCGCACTAGTTGCCGACCCTAGAACCTCGCCATTGACGGGAGCACAAGCAAATCCCCCGGAGCCATCGCCAATGCAAACGCGCGACACCTGCGGTTCGTCCGAAGTCGCAAAGACAGCATCGAGTTTGCGGTCACCGTTTAGGTCCCCGACCGCTACCGCGTTGACATGCCGAGCGTCCGCAAACACGTCACCGCATGTAAACGCCGCCGAGCCATTGTTGACGCACACTTTACTGGTGAGACCACCCGTAAAATTTGTACGTGCGAAGAACAGATCCTGACCCGATGTGGGAGTCGCTACTGGGGTCGGAGTCGGCGATGGCGTCTGTGTAGACGTTGACGTAGCTGTCGGGGTGGCTGTCCCGGTAGGTGTTGGCGTGGCAGTGTCAGTGGACGTATCTGTGGGCGTAATAGTTGGGACTGGAGTTGAGGTCGCCGTGGGTGTTGCGGTTTGAGTAGGCGTTGCGGTCAGTGTAGGCGTCGCGGTTGTCGTTGGCGTCGCCGTGGTCGTTGACGTCGCAGTCGGTGTAGGCGTTGTAGTGTCGCTTGGCGTCGATGTGGGGGTGCCACACTCGGGCGGATAGGACTTGAGGGCTGGTACGCTGGCGGCGTCTAGGCACGCCGTCTTGAAATCGGTGACGCAGGACGAGCACATAGCGATGTCCTTTAGCTCATTGATAGCCCTGCCGCATGACGGTCCCGTGCTCGGTACCGTGATGGATGGGCAGTCGGACGCGAAACCAATCATAGCCGGTGTGAGATCAGGCCCGAGTCCCTGGCAAACCCGATCAGATCCCCCGCACACTTTGCATACTTGAGCAACGGCTTTGTCTCTCGCTCGCGCGATGAGAACGATCGCCTTGGAGTCCGGGCACGGCGGAGTAGCGACCCCGGCAAGCACCGCGTCCTCGCACTTCTGGAGCGACTTACTCTCCTTGCCGAAGAAGCGCGTTCCTGCTTGGCCAATCGTGCGTTGGCACTTCAATAGTTGAGGGTCCGAGGTGCTCACGAGATCGTCGTAGTATAAACCGATGACCTGAGTGGTTGCCGCCTCACCAAGGCAGATGAGACAGTCGGCGACATCGTTGCAGTTCGCGATGGGATTGGTGCACGCGCTACCTTCCAAACCTGGGCAGGTTCCGATGTCCCAACCAATGGAGGACAGTGACTCATCCGTGCCAGTCCCACAGCTTCTGTCCGGCCCGCCACATTTCGCGTTTAGCGTCGCCTTGAGCTTGTTTTCGGCCTTGCCAGTCGCCAGCGCAGTCGAGGGATCGGGGCACGGGCCAGCGGAGAGTCCCGATACGACACGGTCCTCGCACTTCTGCTGCACCTTCACCAATGCCTGCGCAAGCTGCTCTGATGCTTTGGCGATAGCTCGCTCGCAGATTGTCGCGTCGCCGCGCGCGGACACAGGTAACCCCAGGAACAAGACAAGCACGGCAACACCGAGCGGGGCGCCAGACGGCATGACAGTCTCCTTTACTGAGGTGAATTCGGGGTGGTTGGGGAGTCTACCAACAGAGCTGCGGGACACTCGCACGACAGGAGCACCACCGTCGAGCGAAAAACGCAGGGGTCTGGCCACACGAGATTGGGGACATCCATACGAGTACGGGCTGTCCGGGGAGTTGGTCTGTTTTGGCGCAACTTTTCAGGTGATTGTGTTGCAAGGTACACCACCAAGAGCGTGAGGCTCGCGGAGAAACGCATGCAGCGCGATCGTACTGCGCTGGCAGTCGAGCGGAAGAAGAAACGGCCCTAAGAACGAGAGGGGCGAATGGCCTTCACCATGGTCTTGTCGAACTTCTGCATGTCGGCGTTCTGCGGTCCCTTCCTAGTTTTCAAACCCTCGTAGCCCGAACGGCGTAGGGCCAGTCGGTTGCGCGTACGGGAACTGGCCAGGCGACGGCTTCATCCGCACAAATCCAGGCGACAGCCCTTCGATTTCCGCAACCAACGCGTCGCGGTCTCGGACGTCGGGAACGCCCTCGGCGAGCATGCTTTGGGCGAGCGCATTGAGCTTGTTAGTCGTCGGCCCGGGGATGCTGCCGAGCTGCCCGCGCGACAACCACGACAGATACGTCAGCGCTACCGAGTCAGCCATGACCCGACGGAAGCGTGTTTCAAGATCGCGAAGGCGCGATGCGATCGCTTCAACTTCTTTGCGGTCCGCGCTCGTCGCTTGCGCGGCACCCTCGGCCCTCGCGACCCAGGTCTCGATTGTCGTCCCGCCTGGCAGCGTGGCGCGGAAGTCGGATCCGATTTTTCCGAAGGCGAGAGGGGCGACCATCGCGGCACCAAGCAGGGCCGCAGCCATCGCGGGCTCAACGGTTTTGCGGTGGATTTTTACCAGCGCAAATCCGACCAACAGGAGAGACAGACCAACGCCAAGGAGTGACAACGAAGACAAACCCATGCGCACTCCTACAAGTTGGCAGGACGCGTTTGTCGTGGCCGTGTTCGTGGCGGGATACCTTGCTGTGCTCGCCCTTGCATTGACGCGATAGGTGCCGCAGCTCTCCGCATCAGCGCGGTGGACGAATCGCCTTCGCAAGTGCCCGATCGAACTTCCGCATGTCCGCGTCGTGCGTGGCGCCGTGGAGAACGGGTTTTCCGCCTCCCGCCTTCTTCTTCCGCATGCGGGTGCTTTAGCATGGCCACGGGCACGCGGTCACGCACCGCACCTTGCTACAAGCGTCGCGAAGGCATCGCCGTCCTTCCAGTGATTGTGGCGGAAGGAGAACTCGTTGAGGTAGAGCGGAAGATACTTCTTCGAGACACATTTTTTAGGGACGCGAACGAATCGGTCATGCCTTCGCACGTGCGACGAGGGTGCCGTGGGTGCCCAAGGTGAGCTCGCTCAACTAGCAGCGCCCGTAATTGAATCATACGCAGCGGGAGTGCAAGTGTCACATCGTCTTCATCGAAGTACCGGCGCAAGGTGCTGTACTGGGAGCTGCGTTGGTAAGGCTGGTACGGGAGAACGGCTTCTGCGTCGTCGAGCCGTAGACGACCGGAGCACCGGATCGCACGGCGACGTTGCCGTCGCCGCCGCGATCCATTAGAACGCGCTGCCATGCGGAAGGCCCGCCGAGCGCGCCGCCGGACGACCTCGACCTCGCGGCGGATCGCGACGGCGCCGCGTGGGCGCGCGCGGACACTCGCCGCCAAGGAGGAGCTGCGGAGTCGCATCCTCCGCGAGGCGATGGCGCTCTTCGTCGAGGAGGGCTACGCGGGCTTCTCGATGCGGAAGCTCGCCCGGCGACTGCGCTACTCCGCGACCACGCTCTACGCCTACTACGAGCACAAGCACGACCTCCTGCTCGCGGTCATCGGCCAGGGATACGATCTCGCACGCAGCTATCTGCAAGTCGGCGACGGCGACGCCATGGAACGACTGCACGCGCTTAGCAACGCTTATTTCGACTTCGCGTTCGAAAACCCGACGCTCTACGAGCTGATGTTCATCCACCGACCGGGTCGCGTCTTCGAGTCGAGCGAGGACTTGGTGCGGACCCGCTTCGGCATCCTCCAGCAGATCATCGACGCCGCGCTGGAAACCCCGCCGCTCTCGCACTTCGACGAGACTGCGGTGCGGCACACGATCGAGGTCTTCTGGGGGGCGTTGCACGGCCTGGTGTCGCTCGCGCTCACCGTGCCGTTCTTCGACGAGAAATGGGCGCGACGCAATCTCGCTTTCCTGCTGCGCACGCTGGCGCCGCTGGTGGAGCGCTATTCCGCGGAGCTCTCGGCTGCGGGTTCGGCCGCGGCGGCCGTCGACCGGACCCGCTAGTGACGGGACACTAGGCGGCGAGCGGCGACTCGTCGCGCGTGAGCCCCGTCATCCGCAGGCTCGCCTCCCAGAGGTCGCGGGCACGCGCGACGTCGTACGACGCCTCCGAGGACGGCGCCTCGCGCCAGCGCGTGGTGGAGGAGAAGTACTTGCCGGTGACGCCCGCGAGCGCGGGGTCGACGACGAGACGCGCCAGCGCGCCGCCGGACTTGTCGGCGGGGTTGATGCCCGCGAGGACGGGCGAGAGGACGCGCGCCAGGCCGGGCAGGACGCGGTTCCACAACCATCGCAACGCCGCGGGATAGTCGCGCGCGAGGCCGGACCCCGGCACCAGGCCCGGATCGAAGGCGTTTACGGTGACCGAGAGATGCGCCGCGGCGAGTCGGCGGACGAGCTCGTAGGTGAACCACACGTTGCAGAGCTTGCTGTTCACGTACGCGAGGCGACCGTCGTAGTCGCCCCGGCGCGCGCCGCCGGTAGCGGCGAGCGTGCCCATGTCGGCGATCGTCGGCTTCGGCATGCCGGTCGTGTTCTTCGGGTCGTGGACGCCCGAGGCGACCATCACGATACGCGCCGGCGCGTGCGTCAGGAGTCGCGTCAGCAGCAGGTTGGTGAGGAGGAAGTGACCGAGGTGATTCACGGCGAAGGTGAGCTCGAAGCCTTCGGCCGAGCTCTGCCGCCCCTGGGTCACTTGTAGGCCGGCGTTGCAAACGAGGGCGCGCAGCGGCAGGGCGTCGCTCTCGAGCTCGCGCACGAAGGCGCGCACGCCGGTCAGGGAGCCGAGGTCGAGCCCGCGCTCGGAGACGGCGCCGTTGCCGCTGTCGCGGCGGATGCGCTCGACTGCCGCCGCCGACGCGGCGCGGTCGCGGCTCGCGATCACGACGTGCCATCCGCGGCGCGCGAGCGCGCGCGCGCATTCGAAGCCGATGCCCGAGTTGCCGCCGGTCACCAGAACGGCGCCGTCTTCCATGGTGCTCATTCCCGCATCGCCGCCCGGGCGCGGCGCGCGATTTCGTCGGCGGGCACGTCCTCCTTGTGCGTGCCGATGTACCACTGATTGCCGCACGCGTCCTGCACGCCGCCGGTGCGGTCGCCGTAGAACTGGTCCGCCGGCTCGGCAAGCGACGTGCCGCCGGCGCGCAGCGCGCGCGCGTACGTCGCGTCGACGTCGGGGACGTACACGTAGAGCATTGCGGGAATCGGTCGTTGGTCACCCCGCGCCTCACCCATCATCACCCGCGAGTCGCCGATCTGCACCTCCGCGTGCCGTATCGTACCGTCCGGCATCGCGGTGCGGTGAATCTCCGTCGCGTCGAACACCCGGGCGAGAAACTCGAGCAGTTTCGGGACACCGGCGACGACGAGGTACGGGGTCACGGTGTGGTAGCCTGCGGGAATCGCTTTCACGGTCATGGTCGCTCCTCCTCGAGCGCAGCGTCCTGCGCTGTCATCAGCGCCGCCTTGAACTCCGCGGTGATGCGCTGCGGCCGTCCGTCGTCATCGACGACCGCATGCGTCGTCGTCGCCTCGACGACGAGCGCGCCGCCGGTGTCGACGACCTCGTACGCGATCTCAACGCGTGCGCGCCCGAAGTGTGTGATCGCCGAGCGGATCACGAGCTCGTCGTCGTAGCGCGCCGGTCGTCGGTAGCGGCAGGTGGTTTCGATCACCCCGAGATAGCGCCCGCGCGCGACGTAGTCACGGAACGGATGGCCGAGGCGGCGGAAGAGCTCGGCCCGCCCGATCTCGAGGAGCCGGAAGTACGATCCATAGTACATGATCCGCATCGGGTCACAGTCGGCGAAGAGGACGCGGTAGCGCGCCACGTCGAGGAGCGCCGGCATCTCAATGCAGCTCGATGCCGCCGTCGACGTTGAGCGCCTGGCCGGTCACGTTCGCTGCCGTCGCCAGATAGACGGCGGCCTGGCCGATGTCCGCGGGTGTTTGCGGACGGCCGAGCGGGATGAGCTGCTGCACGTAGCGCTGCCACGACTGGTCGCGCGTCTCGCCCGGTGCCCGCAGCGTCTCGGCGAGATACTCCCACATTTGCGTGCGGAGAATGCCGGGGCAGATGGCGTTCACACGCACGTTGGCGGCGGCGAGCTCCTTGGCAAAGGAGCTCGTGAAACCGACGACCGCGAACTTCGACGCGCAGTAGTGCGCGAGACCCGGGGCGCCGTTCTTCCCCGCGACCGAAGCGATGTTGATGATGCAGCCGCCGCGCGCGACGAGCGTCGGGATCGCAGCCTGGCACGAGAGGAAGACGCCTTTCACGTTGACGGCGAAGGTGAGACCCCAGGTCGCCTCGTCCATCGCCGCGACGGGCGCGAGGCTGACGACGCCGGCGTTGCAGACGAGGACGTCGAGGCCGCCGAGCTCGCGCACGGTCGCCGCGACCATCGACTCGCAGTCGGCCTTCGAGGTGACGTCGGCCCCGATCGCGAGCGCGCGCCGGCCGCGCGCGCCGATCTCGGCGGCGGTGCGCTGCGCGGACTCGAAGCCGCTGACGCGCGCGTCGCCGTAGTGCTGCGCGCCGGCGGCGAGCGTGTCGACGTCGGCGACCGCGACGTCGGCGCCGGCGTCGGCGTCGGCGAGCGCGAGCGCAATGCCGCGACCGATGCCGCGCGCGCCGCCGGTCACGAGGGCGATCTTGTTTGCGAGGGTCGTCGTCATATCGTTCCTGTCGCGCACGTGGCGGCGGAGGTCAACCGCTCCCTTCGCGACGGCTGCTCGTATGGGTCGCCGTGTAGACGAGGGGCGTGGTAGCGTGTCGACATGAGTCCCGCGCGCAAGGCGACGTACGCCGACCTCGTGAAGGTCCCCGACACGCTGGTCGCGGAAATCGTCGACGGCGAGCTCGTCGCCACGCCGCGCCCAGCGACGCCGCACGCGCGCACCGGGATCGCCATGGCAGCCGCGCTGTTCGACCGCTTCGACGGGCCACCGGGCTCGCCAACCGCTCCGGGCGGGTGGTGGATCCTCTACGAACCGGAGCTGCATTTTGGCGATGATGTACTCGTGCCCGACCTCGCGGGTTGGCGACGCGCGCGAATGCCGGCGCTCGGAAACGTCACGGCGTTCCGTCAGGCACCGGATTGGGCGTGCGAGATCATCTCGCGCCGTACGGCGCGTATCGACCGCGGGCACAAGATGCGTATCTACGCACGCGAGGGTGTCGCGCACCTCTGGATCGTCGATCCGCTGGCACGCACGATCGAGGTCTACCGCGTCGAGGACGGACATTGGATCGTCGCCGCGACGCACGCCGGCGACGGTCCGATCCGCGCGGAACCGTTCGATGCTGTCGAACTCGACACCGCCCGCTGGTGGCAGCTCGACTAGGGACGCAGAAACGGCAGCGCGAAGAGCGCGAGCCCCACCCCACCGAGCAAAATCGAGCCGATCCACACGACACGAACGCGCGTCAAGGCAGCGACCGCACCGAGCGCGATCGCAACCTGGAAGAGTGCGACCGCCTGCGCGAATCGCTGATGGCGCGCGAGCAGCGCGTCGGCCTCGTGGGCGTGCTCGTCGCGCTCGTGCTCGCGCGCGCGGGCCTCGCGCTCGAGGTCGGCCTCGCCCTCGGCGTGCTGGCGCACCTCGTCCGCGACCGCGCTCGGCACCTCGTGACCCGCCGCCTCCCACGACGATGCCGCCGCGCGCGCGACGGCGCCCTTGATCGATTTCGCTTGGTAGTGCGCCCAGACGTCCGACGCCTCCGCCTGTAACCGCGTCGCCTCGCCCTTCAACACCAGCGCCTCGTTCACGGTGTCGCCCGCCTCGAGGGAGGCAAGCGCCGCCAGCGCGGCGAGGAACGCCGTCGTGAGCGCGATCCGTCGCAAGAACGCGCCGCCCTCGCGCTCCACCTCTTCGTGGATGCGCTCACGCAGCTCCGTGGTCTCGATCTCCGACTCTTCCGGCATCACGCCTCCTTGCGAATGGCATCCCAGTCCACGCGCCGCACATTTGCATACGCGATCTGCATTTTCACGCGTGGTAGCAGCGGCGCGCGTCGGCTAAGGTTCCGCGCCAGGAGGACATGCGCGATGGCGATGCCGTGGGTCGAGGTGAACGAGGCACGAACGCTCCCCGGACTCCGACTGATCGTGACCAAGGGAATCCCCAATCCCTGGTCGGAAGGCGCGAAAGCGGTCTTCGACGTCAAGAAGATCCCCTGGACTCCCGTACCGCAACGGGTGATGGCGCCGAACACCGAGATCCAGGAATGGACCGGTCAGACGAGCGCGCCGGCCGCGATCTACAATGACGAGCCGCCGCGGACGACCTGGAGCGCCATCCTGCAGCTCGCCGAGCGCCTCGTCCCCGAGCCCGCGCTCATCCCGCGCGACCCCGACGAGCGCGCCCGCATGTTCGGCTACCTCCACGAGCTCTGCGGCGAGCTCGGTTTCGGTTGGTGCCGCCGCCTGCAATTCGCCCATGCCGTGATCAGCAACGGCTCGTCGTTGCGCCCGATCGGCGAGTACATCGCCGGCCGCTACGGCTACGGCCTCCAGTCGCCCGTCGAGATCGAGGCGCGCGTGCGCGAGCTGCTGCGGCTCTTCGCCACGCAGCTTCGCCGCCAATACGACGCCGGGCGTTCATTCTTCCTCGGCGACCGGCTGAGCGCGCTCGACCTCTACTGGGCGACCTTCGCGACGCTGATCCAACCGCTGCCGCCGGAGGTGTGCCCGATGTACGACGAGAGCCGGCAGCTCTACACGCTCACCGATCCGACCCTGCTCGCGCTCGTCGACCCGCTGCTCCTCGAGCACCGCGACCGGATCTACCGCGAGTATCTCACTCTGCCGCTCCGCCTGCGATGACCGTCGTACGCCGCTCAAGCCCTCATCGCTGGTCGTCGTCGGCGATCTCTTTCAGGATTCGCTCCCGATCGCCGTCGAGCTCGGGCGCGGTCGCGCGTCGGTGAGGATCGTCGAAGGCGGACATCTTGATCGGGCATCCGAAGAGTTTGACCGTGCCGGCCTTCGGATCCTCGACCTCGACGATCATATTGCGGGCGGCTACTTGCGGATCGTTCACGACGTCTTCGATGGTGTTGATCGGGCCACAGGGGAAACCCGCCGCACGAAGGATCGTGAGCCATTCCGCGCCGCTTCGCTCCGCGAGCACGGCACTGAGCTCATCCTTCAACAGTTGCTGGTGCTCGAGGCGAAGCGTGTTGGTCAGGAACAGGGGGGTGGTCGCGAGATCTTCGCGCCCGATCGTCGCGCAGAACTTCCGGTAGGCCGCATCGTCACCGATGGCGATGATGATGTACCGATCCTGCGTCGGGAACGCGTCGAACGGCGCCACCACTGGATGCCGTGCCCCGATCGGCCCCGGCGCGTCGCCTGCAAAGTGCCGCGCGATCGCGTTCTCCGTGATCGCCACCTGACAATCGAGCATGGCGACGTCGATCTTCATGCCTTCGCCGGTCTTCGCGCGGTGGACCAACGCCGCGTTGATGCCGACCGCCGTGAATAGGCCGGCGGCGATGTCGCCGATCGAGGTGCCCACGCGGGTCGGGGGGCTTCCCGGATGACCCGTGATGCTCATGACGCCACCCATCGCCTGGGCGACCAAATCGTAGGCGGCATAGCTCGAGTAGGGCCCGGAGTGGCCGAAGCCCGAGGTCGCAGCGTAGATCAGCGTCGGGTAGCGCGCGTGCAGACTCTCCCAGCCGAGACCGATCCTCTCCATCACTCCCGGACGGTAGTTCTCGACGAGAACGTCCGCACCGGCGAGCAACCGGTGGAAGATGGCGAGGTCGTTCTCGCTCTTCAAGTCGAGCGCGATGCTTTCCTTGCCGCGATTGACGGACAGCAGATACCCGGACTTGCCGTTGAACCAGGGGCCGAGCGTGCGGGCGAGATCACCCCCGTCCGGATGCTCGACCTTGATCACCCGAGCGCCGAGATCGCTCAGAATCAGCGTGCAGAACGGCCCCGCGAGTACGCGGGTGAGATCGACGATCGTGATGCCGGACAGCGGGCCCGTAACCGTCATCGTAGCTCCCCCCTGAAGCCCCTGTAGACACCCCAGATCAGCAGCGTCCAAGCGGCGATCAGCAGGAGCGCTGGGACCATATGACACGCAACGACGAGGGACTCCTCCCATGGCGCGGCGCCGGATGCTCCGGCCTGCGCTCCGGCGATCGGGAGCGCTTTCTTGGCGCCCCAAACGGCCGCCGCGACTTCCGAGAAACATACCGCCCACGCCGAGACGTGTCCCCAGACGATGAGCATCCCGCCGCGCCTGCCCACACGGGAAAGGGACGTCCTCAATATGAGCCCGGCAAACACCGACATCATACCGTTCACGAGAAACTGGATATGCGCGGTCAGCATCAAGCGGGGATACGGCGCCGCAGATATAGTGAACCCGCACAGCAGACCAGCGAGGATCATCAGAGAACCGTTTCCAGTGAGGTAGTAGGACTGCTCGGTATTGTCGGTAGCGGCCGCGGAAACAACGGACACGTCACTGCTCCTTCAGAAGCGAGTTCAACTGACGTCGATCTTCGCAACGCCGATCATCGCCTCGCGCGTGACGATTCCGGCTAGTTGTTCTTCGCTCCAGCCCTCGGTTCCTGGCGGTCGGAGCGGCAGGACCATGTAGCGTGTCTCTGCAGTCGTGTCCCATACGCGGATGGTCACGCCCTCCGGCAGATCGAGACCCATCTCACGCAACAGCGCGCGCGGTTCGCGCACGACCCGGGCGCGGTACTCGGGACTCTTGTACCAATCGGGCGGCAGACCCAGCACCGGCCACGCGGTGCATGAGCACTGCGTGCAGACGATGACGTTGTGCAGAGTGGGCGTATTCTCCAGGACGACGATGTACTCGCCTTGTGGTCCATGGAAGCCCAGCTCCGCACAGGCGGCGGTGCCGTCCGCCAGCAGTCGCGCGCGATATCCCACATCCACCCACGCTCGGGCGACCACCCGCGCGCCGTTCCGCGGACTCAACTCTTGCTCGGCGCGAGCGGTGACCATGTCGATGAAGCCCTCGGGTACGATCTCTTTCGCGACCAAGGCTTCTTCGAGAGCGCGCGCGCGCTCGGCGACGGGCGCCGGCGAGACGCGCTGCCGCGGATCGCTCATGACCCTACTTCCAAATAGCTGTCCCACAGGTCGACGATCACCACCTCGTTGCTCGCGGCGGCCTCGGCCCACAGCTCCGCCGCCTGAAACTGCACGTGATACGTATGCTCGAGGCGGAGCGGCGATCCATGCGCGGCGGCATCGGGAAACGAGAAGCGCGGCGCGACGTGCACGACCACACCACGCTTGCCGCGCACGTAACGGGGGACCCGGGTGTGACCCGCTGGATGGATGTCGCGGACGACTGCGGTGTCACCGACTGCGAACCGAGCAGACTCGCGCGGTGAGACGTCGATCGACCGCGACGGCGCCACGGGTCGCGAGATCGGAAACCGTCCCCCCGCGCGGGCCTCGAGCTCTGCATGCGTCACGACCCCTTTCTCGACCAGCAACGTCGCGATGCCGGTGAGCATCCGCTCGTAGTACGATGCCGCGAGATAGTGCACCGGGTCCATTCGCTCGACGGAATGGCGGTACTCGTCGACGTTGTACGCCGTCAACACCGCGACTCCCAGTGCATTGAGGCCGAACACGCGGCCCTCCCACGTCTGGTGAAAGACCGGCTCGCCGCGCTCCACGTTCACCGCGCCGAACCCGCTCATCCCGCCGAGATCGTGAATCCCGTCCATCGGTGCCCGCCGAGAATGGCACATCGCGACAGGCTTTCACACACGCACGCTCCCCCTTTACCATCGACGTGGCGGCGGCTACCGTTCGCGCACACCGCATGGATCGCGCGCTCGGACGAGTCACCGTTCTCGGCGGAGAACGCGACGGCAAGTATCCGCACGGCAACTCGCTGCTCGTCGCCGGCAGCGAGGAGACGATCGTCGTCGACCCGTCGCTCTCTCTCGTCACACGCATCGACCGCCCGCGCGTCGACCGCGTCCTCAACAGCCACTGCCACGAAGATCATCTCGCCGGGAACCACCTCTTTCCCGACGTACCGTGGCACCTGCACGAGGCCGACCTTCCGGGTCTCGCCTCCATCGACGCGATGATGGCGATCTACGGCATGTCGCCGGCGATCGAGGCCGCGTTTCGACGCGTCGTCGTCGAAGAGCTCCATTTTGCGCCGCGCCCCGACGCGACGGCGTTCCGCGACCGCTTCACCGCGGTGATCGCGACGCGCGAGGCGCGCCTACTCGCGTATCTCGCCGCGCCACGGACGCTCGACGAGATCGTCGCGCACCGTTTCGTCTATCGGCCCGGCGACGCGGTGCCGTTCGCCGACGACGTCGAGCGCCGCAGCATGCGTCAGCACCTCGAGCGCCTCTGCGCCGCCGGCCGCGTGCGCGAGGTCGAGCCCGGACGCTTTCTCGCCGCCTGACGCGCAGCGGTTCGGCGCCTGAGGTCAGGCGAGCGCTCGAGACCTGCTCAAAGGCCTTCGGGAACCTGGACGCCGAGGAAGTCGGCGTACTCGCGGAGCCGCGGCGCCTCGCACTCCAGCATCTGCGCCCCCTCGCAGAGGTGCTGGCCGCCGACGCATTCGATCCGCAACTCGACGGGAGTGGAGAGCGGCAAGTTGAACTGCGAGCAACGCGTAGCCGCGGCGACGAATCCCAACCCGGCGGTGGCGTCGATCTCTGTGATCCCGATGCTCGAGGTGTCGCATTTCTTCGCCGCCGCGACCAGCAACTTGGCGAGCACTCCGGTGCCGAATTTGCCGAACGCCGCCTGGCACTTCGGCGCAGCCTTGGCCTGACACGCCGCTCCGGGCTTGAGCTGGATGCAGGTCGCGGCTGCGTCCGTGCACTTCGGACCGGTCTTCAAGCCGGCCTTGGCGAGCTTCAGTCCCGCTTTCTTGATCGCGGCCTGGCACTTGACCGCGGCCTTCGCCCGGACGGGATCGGCAATGCCGGCTCCGGCGCCGTCGGCGCCGTTCGCGGCGGCGAGGCACGGGAACTCCGTCGTCGGGTCGTGGCCGAGCGTGGTGAGCATCTCGGCCGCGCGCGGCGCGGCGGCGACGAGCGTACGCTCGGCACCGCACTCGTGGCGCGCGATGATGCAGCCGGCGATGTCGCTGAAGGTCGAGAACGTCCCCGGGCACAGGGGATCTTCCGCCGTGTAGCCGAGGCCCGTCAGCGCCAGCGCGTCGTCGAACGAGACGCTCCCGCCCTGGCTGTCGTCGCAGGCCTTCTCGAGGGCGGCCTGGAACGCCATCTCGTCGGCAGCGATGCCGAGCACCTGCTTGTCGCAGGTGGCCTTCGCCTTGTCGGTGCAGGTTTGATCGCCGTTCTTCAGCTGCACGCAGGCGAAGACGAGATCGACGCACTTGCCGAGGCGAGCGATCTTCTTGGTGACGAAGCGCGCGCTCGCCTTTTCGATCGCCTTCTGGCACTTCACCGCACCCTTCGCGGCGCTTGGATCATTCAGGCCGACGAAGCCGCCGTTCGCGGGCGGCGTGCACATCGGGTCTTCGCGGTCGGTCATGCCGTTGTGGTCGTCGTCGTAGCAGTTGTCGCAGATCGTCTCGCCGACGATCGCGGCGCGGAGCCGCGAGCGTGCCGAGCGTCAACGCGGCGGTCAGCGCGAGTATGATCGATGGCGGAAAAGACGAGGAAAAGAATGCGCGGTGGCGAGACATCGAGGTTCCTCCTTGATCGAGGTTCCTCCTTGAACGTGCTCGGGCGGACTCAGGCGAACAGCGTCCGTGCGATGACCTTGAGCTCGAGGATCGGCTTCACGCCCTCGAAGATCGGCAGCACCGTGGCGTCGACGACGTAGCGGGAGATCGGGAACTCCTCGGCATAGCCCCAGCCGCCGTGGAGGAGCTGGCCTTCCTGCGTCACCCAGACGGCGACGTCGGAGGCAAAGAGCTTCGCCATCGCGGGGAGGAGCGCGATCGACTCGTCGTCGTCCATGGCGCGTGCCGCCGCATACGTCAACTGGCGCGCGGCGGCGATGTGCGTCGCCATGCGGCCGAGCTTGTGCTGCGTGAGGCCGAACTCGCCGATGGCCTTCCCGAACTGTTTGCGGTCGTTGGCGTACTCGGCGGTGCGTTGCAGCGCCGCCTGCGCCAGACCGGTGGCGCGCCCGCCCGTCTGCAGGCGGCCGGCCGCGAAGCCCGCCATTTGCAGATAGAAGCCCTTGCCGAGCCCGCCATCCTCACCGACCAGGTTCTCGGCAGGGACGAAGAAGTTGTCGAACATGAGCGTGAAGGAGTGCATGCCGCGGTAGCCGGGCGTCCGGTCGGCCTTGCCGGTGAGCACGCCCCCGCCGGACTGGCGCATCTCGAAGGCATGGCCTGGGAAGGTGTCCTTCTCGACGATGAAGAGCGAGAGGCCCTTGGCGCCGAGCTTCGGATTGGGATCGGTGCGGGCGAGGAGGGCGAGGACGTTGGCGCGGCCGGCGAACGTGCACCACGCCTTGGCGCCGTTGATGACGTAGCCGCGGCGGCCGTCGCGCTCGGCGGCGTCGGCGCGGCAGGTGATCGAGGCGACGTCGGAGCCGGTGTCGGGCTCGGTCACGGAAACGCCGACCATGATGTCGCCGGCGGCGATCGGCGGCAGCCACTTCTCCTTCTGCGCGCGGGTGCCGCCCTTCACGAGCGCCTTGGTGAGAATCTCGGGCCGGGTGATGAGGCTGCCGGCGCCCGCGAGCGACGCCGCCGAGAGCTCTTCGGTGGTGACGATCATGACGAGGTTACCCATGCCGCCGCCGCCGAATTCCTCGGGGACGGCCATACCGAAGTAGCCGAGCTCGGCCATCTTGCGGATCAGGTCCTCGGGGATGAGCTCGTCGTGACGGTGCAGATGCTCGGCGAGCGGGGCGACCTCGCTCGCGGCGAACTGGCGGACGGAGTCGCGCGCCATCGCCGCGATCTCGTCGATGCGGCCGTTGTTCACGCCGCGGGTCGTGAGCTGGTGGCGGCCGAGAGCGGTGAGGCGGTCGTCGCGGAGGCCGGTGCGGATGGCGGCGCGTACGGCCGGCGATGCCAGCGTCTGCTCGAGGAAGCCGCCGCTGAGCCCGAAGTCGTCGAGGTGGGCGTCGAGCTGCGACGCCGCCTTGGACGCCACCTCGGCGGCGAAGGCGAGCGCCATGTCGTCGATCTGCGGATCGCGCCCGCCCGCGTTCGTGAGCTCGTCGGCGTAGGTGCGCAGGCGCTTCGCCGCTTCGACCTCGGTCGCGAGATAGGCGACGCGCTCGGCGTGCGGCTGATGGGCGTCGATGTCGCGTCCGCCGTTGGTTTTCGCGGCCGCCTTCGTGACCGCCTCGCGGACGGTCACGTCGAGCGCGTCGACGAGGCGGGTGATGGCGTCGACACCGGCGTCTCCGGCGGGGCGCGAGCTCGAAGGGCTGCTCATCGGGTGGATCCTCCGGTGCGTCTCGGCGACGTCGATCGCTCGGCCGAGGGCTACGTGATCCTGCGCTTCTATCATTCGACGGGGGAGGCCGCCAAATCACCGGCCGAAGCACCGAAGCCGGCGTTCGCGAGCGAGCGTGCCGCGATCAGCCCCGCATCATCGCTCGCATGCGCACGCCTTGCGCGGCGACGACGGCCCGCAGAGCTGCGCGATGCATGCGGTGTGGAGGAAGCAGGTACATGCTCAAGGGCAGCAGCGTGAAGCCCCGCCGCGTCTTCATCTCATAGACCAGCTTGCCGCAGTAAATTCTGCGTACACCGCTGGCGATCGCGTCCTCGATGGGGACGTTGTACGAGTTGTTGAAGTACACGAACGAGCTGCGCTGCCGCTCGCCGTCCATGCCGACCATCGGCAAGAACATCGCATCGCCGGCGCGAAACCCCACCACCACGCTGATCGGCCTGCCGTCCTGGCGTGCCACGTAGATCGTGACCCTGTCGGCGAGCAGCTCCTTCAACATCGGCAGGAACGTAGCGTCGAACGGAAACGCGACGCCGTTGAGCCGGCGGTGATGGGAGTCGAGCGCGGAATCGAGCCCATCGCGGTCCCGAATGAGGAAATAGCGCTGCTCGCCGCGTACGAGGCATGTCGTTTCGATCGTCTCGAGCCAGCCGTGGCTGGCGAACACGTCGTCGCCGGCGAGCGCATCCCACTCGAAGCGGTCGACGTCGCCGATCGTTGCGATCTGCTCGACGTGCATCGGCGGATCGCAGCTACGGCTGCAGAAGATCATCACAGTCGGCTTGAACTACCGTCCCGCCGTGTAGATTTCCACCGACTATCAAAGAACCTTAGGAACTGTGACGAACGGCTAGTGTCCTGTTCCCGAAGTCCGTGCTAATAGTATTCGGCCCCCCGGCATTTTTGCTAGAGGGGGTGCGGGCACATGGTGGGACTGGGACGGCCGAAAGCGAAGCTGGTGGTGGCACCGAGCGAGCGCGAGACGCTCGAGCGGTGGACGAGGCGGCGAAAG
>JACQEO010000042.1 GCA_016200545.1 Deltaproteobacteria bacterium
CGAGGCGCTCGCCACGGTCGGACGCCGTCACGCCCGCTCCCTGCAACGCCGACCACACCTGCTGCGCTCCTTCCTCAGCCACAGTCCACTTCCTTTGCGTCTAGAATAGGACATTATTTACGCAGGTCTCAATAACCGCAATCGCAGTGATGGTGCTGCTGGCGCCCGCGATCGGCACGAGTTGCCATGAGTCGCCGCTGTCTGTCGACCGGAATAGCCCCGCGTCGGTTGCCGCATACACGGTGTTCGGATCACTTGGGTCTTCGGAAACAGCGGTGATCACTGGTGCCGGCGGTTCGGCCGCAACGCATGGGCGCAACAGAATGGTGGTGAGCACGATGGCGGCGGCACCCACTAGAGCTAGAAACCGAAGTGCAACAGTGGAATGGGGCTTCGCCAGTACGTCCGAGAAGACCGTCGATGGTTGATAGTGGTCGATCATGTCGTCACTCCTTCACCACGACTCCGGGCGCACGCAGCGGGTCCAGGATTGAATATAGTCGAGTGGCCGATGCGAATTGTCGACGCGAGCAGCGAACTGCACTGGACTCTCGGTATTGTCATTGACGCCTCGCCCGTGCGCGTAGCAACACGCGGGCTCGCGCGGCAAGTAAAATCTGCTAGACAGAACAAGAAAACATTCCGTATCGAAAGAAGAGTATTCCGAGACGAACGAGTTCTAGCAGCCGCGAAGCGTATCGTTTTGGAACAGAGAGGGAGCCGCCTCGAACGTGTGATGCGCGCACGTACAGCACGGTCCATCGACGATGCGGCAGTCGTAGGTGCCCGGCGACGAACGCGAAGCGGGCACAGAGGGATCGTCGACTATTCCGAACCGAAATAGGCGTTGGAAGCGACCTCAGGTGTTGACATCGGAGAGATCCGCGTGCCAGGACTCAGGCACTGATCCGCTGCCGGCACAGGCCGGAGAAAGGACCCATGCGCCAGCCCGACGGCCTCCGCTACGCGCTCCTCGGGGTGGTGTCCCGCAATCCTCGCGGGATCCATGGGTACGCGTTGCGGCGCAAGTGCGAGCGCGCGCTCGGCGGTTTCTGGCAGCTCAACTTCGGCGAGGTGTATCGGATCCTCGATCGCCTTGTCGGAGAAGATCTCATCGAACAGGTCGCCGGCGGACGTGCGGGAACGCGAAAAGTCTACCGCATCACCGACCGGGGCCGCGCGAGCCTGGACGCCTTCATCCTTGAGCCACCCGCTGATGCCCCGCGGCCGCTTCGCCAGGAGCTTTCAATCAAGCTCCTCTTCGCCTCACCAGGGCACCTGGATCACGTCCTCCAGCTCGTAACCCACCAGCGGAACGCCTACCTCAGTCATCTCCATACGCTCAGCATTCAGCGAACAAAACTCTCGCGCCTCGCGGGCGACCACCTCGTAACGAAGCTCCTCATTGACGGCGCCGAGCTTCATGCGCGGGCCGAGATCGCCTGGCTCGATGATGTCGCTCAGACTCTCAAGGACAAATGGCGCCGACCGGAAGCATGATCGAGTTTCGCCACGTCACCAAAGTCTTTGGGAGGGGCGAGCCGACGGTCCGCGCCGTCGGTGACCTTTCATTCATGATTCCCCATGCCGCGTTCTGGTCCCTGATGGGACCGAGCGGCTCGGGGAAGAGCACGGTGCTGCACCTGATCGCGGGACTCACGCCTCCGACGGAAGGCGTGGTCTTGGTTGATGGCGCCAACGTCGCAACGATGAACGACTCCGAAGCGGCTGCCCTCCGGCGTCAGCGGATAGGGTATCTCCTCCAGACATTCAGCCTGATGCCCTTCTTGTCCGTCGCACGGAACGTCGGTCTCCCGCTGCTCGTCGATGGCGTGGATCGCCCTGAGACCGAGGGCCGGGTTCACGAGGCACTGGCCACGGTGAACATGTCCCACCGTGCTCGCCACCTCCCGCACCATCTCTCGGGTGGCGAGCAACAACGCGTCGCACTCGCACGCGCTCTCGTGATCCGACCAGCGATTCTTCTCGCGGACGAACCGACGGGCAACCTCGATCGCGCCGCTGGCCGCGCGGTCATGGATCTGATCCGTCAAATCAACGAGCGACTGAACGTCACGATTCTCCTCGTCACACACGATCCCGTCTTTGCTGCGTACGCTGCTCGTGTTCTTCGGCTCGAGGACGGCCACTTGGCTGACGACGCAGACCTTGTCCGCCTCGGGCAGGCCGAAAACCGGTAGTCTGGATTGTAGAACGCGTAATCTCTCCGCGCTGTTCGGACTCCTCGCCCAGATCAGCGTCCCGCAGCTCCGTGCGAGCTGGGGACGCACGAGTCTCGTCGTTGGCGGTGTTGCGACCGGGGTCGCTCTGGTCGCCGCCATGCAGCTCATCAATGCAAGCGTCCTCACGAGCTTCCGGGAGACCATCGAGCAGGTCGCGGGTCCTGCCGCCTTGGAGGTGACGCTCGGTGTCGGCGAGGTGGGCTTTTCGGAGGCCACGGTGGAGACCATCCGCGCCGACCGCGATGTACTCGTCGCGATCCCGCTTGTGCGCGGAACGATCGCGTTCGCCGAACGACCCGCCGAGGCGCTCCAGCTCTTCGGCGCGGACCTGACGACCGAGGCCGATCTCGAACGTTACCACGTACACACGACAACGGATCGCCGCGAGCTCGTGCGGGCGATGGAGGATCCGAACTCGATCCTGTTCACGACGAAGCTCGCCGAGTCGTACTCCTTCACGACCGGGTCACGTGTCGCGTTCGCGACGCCGGATGGCATCCGCGAATTGACGGTCCGGGGGCTTCTCGACGCCGCGGGAGTCGCAGCGACGTTCGCAGGACGCATCGCCGTCATGGATCTTCCGGCCGCCCAACTGCTTCTCGGAAAAGAGGGCAGGATTGATCAGGTCGATGTCGTCGTTCGCGACGGTGCTGATCTCGCAGCCGTGCAACGCCGGCTGGAGGTCGCGCTTCCGACCGTACTCACCGTGGCGCGTCCCCTGCAACGAGGTGAGCGTTACGAAGGAGTGCTCGCATCGTTTCAGGCGATGCTCGTGGGGCTTAGCGCTCTCGGGCTCGTCGCTGGCCTGTTCATCATCTACAGCACGACCTCCACCGCAGCGATCGAACGCAGTACCGTGATGGCGCGCCTGCGCCTGATCGGCGTGGAGCGTGGACAGCTCTTTCGGCTCTTGATGCTCGAGGCCCTTCTCCTCGGCTGCGTCGGGAGTCTCCTCGGGATCATCGTCGCCTACCCACTCGCATGGCTCCTCACGGGGACGATCACGGGTTCACTCGGGGTCATCTTCCAACTCCGGGTTCCGGTCGAGACACTGACGGTACGTCCGTACGAGCAGGTGGGGATCGCCCTGGCGGGTGTGGGGGTGGCGCTCTTCGGCTGCTTCTTCGCGGCCCGACGTAGCGCACGCCTTCATCCGCTCGCCGCCACGCGCCCCTCGCCTGAATCCGTCAGCGACGTCAGTCGCTCAGGGCGGCTTGTCTTGTGGTGGGCGGTGCTCATTGCCACAAGCGCCACCGCGTTCCTCGCAGAGCACCACTTCAAATCGATCGCCTGGGGAAACTTCGGCTCGACGTTGTGGAACGCCTCGGTCATCGTGATCGCCGTTCCCTTCATTCGCGCGATCTCGGCGCCGCTGTCCGGATTGCTCCTCTGGGCCTTCGGTTCGGAAGGCGAGGTTGCCGCGGGAAGCCTCGTTCGTGCGCCGGGACGCACGGGGGTGACCGTGGCGGCAATCGCATTGATCCTCACGATCGCGATCACCCTGTCGTCGCTGGTGACGAGCTGTCGTGAGTCCCTCCGCAGCTACTTCACGGGATTCTTGTCCGGGGATCTCACCGTCAGCGCCGTCTCGACCGAAGGAGGATGGCTGGAGACTCCGCTTTCGGCACGCGTCCTCCAGGAACTTGCGGACGTGCCGGGCATTCGCGCGATCGACGGGGGACGGGTGATCGCCGGGCAGCCGTACCAAGGTCAGCGTATCGGCCTCCTCGCACTCGGCGACCTGGGCTTCGACCCGCGACGCGTCCCACAGGGCTGGTACCGCGAGGGCGATCCCGTGCAGGCCGGCGAACGCGTGCGTGCGGGACAGGCAGTGAATATCTCGACGAGCCTCTCGGATCGATTCGATCTCCATGCCGGCGAGACGATCGAACTCGACAGTCCGACGGGACCGGTCCGGCTGCCTATCGTCGGTGTCGTTCCCGACTACGTCTCGGACCGCGGTAGTGTGATCATGAGTCGTCGTCTCCTGGCGGAGCGGTGGGGCGAGACGACCGTGAGCCGGATCAACGTGTTCCTGAAACCCGAGGCATCCCTTGAGACCGTCCGGACGCACATCTTGGAACGCCTCGGCGATCGCTATCGCATCAAGGTCCTGTCGCTCCGTGAACTCGTCGACTACCACACGGGGCTCATCGATCAGGCCTTCGCGGTCATGAACTCCGTGCAGCTGCTGATCGTGATCGTAACGATCACGGGAATTTTCGACCTCCTCATCTCTCGTATCGCCGAGCGGCGTCGCGAACTGGCGATCTGGCGCGTCATTGGCGCGGACGTCCGTGCGGTCCGCCGCTCGGTGGTGATCGAGTCGGCAACGATCGGCGCCCTTGGAGCCGTCCTCGGCGTTGCGATCGGTATGGTGACCGCGTGGCTGTGGATCGCCGTCCACTTCCGACAGCTTCTCGGCTACTACGTCGAATATCACCTCGCGATCGGAGCGACCTTGTGGTATGTGACCCTTGTGCTTCTCGTGACCGCTGCCACCGGCTACGCCGCCGCCTTGAGGGCGACGCGCGAACCCATCCTCGAGAGCATCCAGACGGAATAGTCGACTCCCCGTGATGGGCATCCGTATCGCCGGGACCGGCAGCTACCTGCCCGGACCGCCTCTCGACCGCGACTGTGTCCGCGCCTTCCTGCGCCGCTATCCCGACGGGCTCTCGGAACGCCAGCAGGAGCATCTTCTCGACACGTCCGGCATCGAGTTCCGCCACTTTGCCGTCGATCTCGCGGACGCGAGCTACCGTGAGTCGAACACGACGATGGCAAGCGAGGCCGCCCGGCGTGCCCTCGCCGCTGCGGGCTGGACGCCGGATGACGTGGAGCTGCTTGTCGTCACGACCGTGGTTCCCGACCAGCTGATGCCGCCGACGAGCACGCTCGTGCAAGAAGCGCTCGGCATCCAGCGCTGCGCCGAGATCGCCATTTCGGCGAACTGCACCGCGCCCACAAAGGGGCTCATGATCGCCTCGTCTGAGCTCCAGCTCGGGCACTATCGACGCGCACTTGTTGCCTGTTCGCAACTGGCGAGTTTTGGGTTTCTGCCGCCGTGGGCAAATCCGGCACGGATGACGGCCGACCAAGGCCATCTCCGCTGGATCTTGTCCGACGGCGCGGCCGCCATCGCGCTCGAAGTGGGCGACCCTGACATCCAAATGCGCATCACCCTCGAGTCCAACGGCGTAGGAAAGCGGTCGGGAATGTCGCTCGCGCTCGGCGTCAACTATCCGGACATCGCGGCAGCATTCGAGACCGGAAGCCACCATACTGTTCAGAGTCCGCGCTACGCACTCAAGCAAGGTATTCCGCTCGTCCTCGATGGACTCGCCCGGATGCTCCGTACGCTCGAATTGCCCGCGGGATCGATCACGCACTTCATCCCCTCGGTTTCGTCCATGGAAGTCGCACGGAGGATGCAGCGGAAGGCAGAGCGGCTCGGGATTCGCCCTGAAACGTGGCGGCTGAACTTCACCCGCGTGGGGTACGTCGGCAGCGTCGCTGTGCTGATCATGCTCGATGAATTGGCACAGCGCGGCGAGTTGGCCTCAGGCGACATCGTGTGCACCGTCGCTGAGGAATCCAGCAAGTGGATGTTCGCTGGCGCGGTCTTTCGATGGAACCCGTAGGCGGTGGCAGGTCGCGTCTGACGAGAACCTACCGGAGCCACGGCGCGAGGCGCCGCTCCAGCTCGGCAACGCTCCCCGCCGCGATCGGGAGTGCCTCGCGCAGCTTCCTCTCGGGCAGCGCTTCGAGGCGCTCCGCGAGGTCGCGCAGCGTGCTCGTTTTAGAGGACGCGAGCGCATGCAGCGTCCGATAGGCGATGTTCCGTCAACCGAAAAGGCCGTTCGTGTTTCCTCTCCGTCGGTAGCGTGCTGCGCCCTTGCGAACGCAGTCGAGGGCTGCGTTGACCATGGCCTCCACCTCCTCCTCCGGTAGGCCAATCCGCCAACCGACGCTCCAAACGTGGAACCGCGCCTCGACGCTGAAGCGCAGCGTCTCCTCCGTCTCCGGCGTCTCCGGATCGTAGGTCGCGCGCTTTCCGGCTGACTGAGGGACGAGCGCGTCGATGCACTGGAGCCAGCCGTGACCGGCGTCCATTTCAGGAGACGATGGCGCCGCCGGAGTCCGGCGTACAGGACACGGTCCGAGGAAAAGGCTGACGATTCGCCGGCGGCACTTGCTTTGCTCTGCCGGGATGTCAACCACACTGACACCTCGTCCCCCGTGCCGCCCGCCCTCTACTTGATCAATCCCGCCTCCGACTTTCCCACATACTTCAGCGCCGAGGTGTTTGCCGCGTGCGGGCTCCGGCCCGCGACGTACATGGCCGACCTCGCCACGACGACCTTGGCGGCGATGGCCACGCCCCACGTGCCCGTGGACATCTGCGACGAGAACGTCACCGCGATCGACTTCGATCACGAGGCGGAATACGTCGGCATCACCGGAAAGCTGACGCAGTACTCCCGGATGGTCGCCGTCGCGCAGCGTTTTCGCGCCGCGGGTAAGACCGTTCTCATCGGCGGACCATGTGCCAGCCTCTCACCGGACCTGCTGCGCGCCCACTGCGACATTCTCGTTCGCGGGGAGATCGAGGAGATCAGCGACGAGCTCTTCTCCGCTCTGCGCGCGGGCACGTGGAAGGACGAGTACGTCGGTACGAGGCCGGATCTCGCGGGCTCTCCGACGCCACGCTGGGACAAGTACCCGAACCACCGCGCCATGAGCGGGACGTTGCAGACGTCGCGGGGCTGCCCTTTTGAATGCGAGTTTTGTGACGTCATCCAGTACCTGGGACGGAAGCAGCGTCACAAGCCGATCGCACAGGTGCTCCACGAGCTCGACGTGCTCTACCGGTACGGCTACCGCTCGGTCTTCCTCGCGGACGACAACTTCACCGTCTATCGCGCGCGCGCGAAAGAGCTGCTCGCCGCCATGCGCGCGTGGAACGAGCGGCAATCGGACGGCCCAGTGCATTTCATCACCCAAGTGTCCATTGACGCCGCTCGTGACGACGAGCTGCTGCGGATGTGCGCCACGGCGGGTCTACGCCAGGTGTTCGTCGGCATCGAGACGCCCAACGTCGAGAGCCTGCGTGAAACCAAGAAGCGGCAGAATCTCCACGGTGATCTCGTCGCAGAGGTGCAACGATTCATCGACCACGGCATCGTCGTGTATGCAGGGATGATCGTCGGCTTCGATCACGACGGACCGGAGATCTTCCGCCGCCAGTACGAGTTCGCGAGCGCGACCCCCATCCCGGTCTTCAGCCTGGGGGCGTTGGTGGCGCCGGCGGCGACCCCGCTCCACGACCGCATGGCCGCGGCCGGACGGTTGGTCGAAGGGTCCGAGGTCGCGGCGATGCCGTGGAGCACCAACATCGAGCCGCGCGCGATCACGCGCGACGAGCTGTTCCATGGGATGCGCTGGCTCTGCAACAGTCTGTACGCCCCAGGTGAGTTCGGCGCGCGCGTCTTCAAGTTGCTCGACGGTCTGCGCGGCACGCTCCCCGCGAGTCCCCGCTCCGCGGCGATCAACGCGCGGAAGCCCGAGACGTTGCCCTCCGACCTGCGCATGCTCGTCGCCCAGCTCGGCAGCCTCGGCGCCGAGGAGAGCCAGATGCTCGAGAAGATCCTCGCCCGCCTCACCGAGCAGCGCGAGGCGCGCTACTTCGTCGGGGCGCACCTGGTGCAGTACATGCAAGTGCGGCACATGTACGCGTACGGTCGCTTCTGGGATCCCCGCCCGACGGCCTGACGCGATCCGCCGCCCGCGGGTCGGTGATACGGCGTCGCCATAACCTCGGACGGAAGAGATTCGCGAAGACGAGGTCGGCGATCTGTTCGCCTTGACGGATGCCCTCCACCTTGTCGAAGCGCCAGTGGATGCCGAGGTAGATGCGGCTCTGGCCGTTTTCCTCCTCGGCTTGGCTGAGAGTCTCGAAGGTGCGGGGCAGGCGTGGCCGGGTGTTGCCGAATTGGTCTGTGGTGACGCCGTTGAACTCGTCGGAGACGAAGGTGAAGCGGATGGCGTCGGTGCCGTAGAACCGGCGCAGGGTCGCGAAGAGCGCGCCGCCGAAAGTGGCGTGGCCCGAGACGTAGGCGGGGAACGGTGGCGTGAAGTTGCTGTTGGCGCTGTTGTCGGCGGGGGCGCCGAGCGGCGACCAGGTGGGATCGCCGATGGTCGCGAGGTTGCCGTCGCCGAGACCGGTCGGGCCGGTTCCCGGGTCGGCCTCGCGGATTCCGGTCACCGGTCGCCAGAGCTGGTAGAAGTACTTCGTCTCCCAGCCGGCGATACCGGCGTCCGCCATCGCGACGTTCGCGAGTGCGAGCATGCGGGCGTTCTCGACGACCGACAGACCGCGCTCGCTGCCGATCTGCACGGCGATCTGGTTGTAGACGACCGGCGCGCACAGGCTCGGCTGCGCGTCGTAGCCCCAGTAGATGCCGGCGATCGTCTGCTCCGGTGTGCGGCTCGTCGGCGTCGTGATGCCGTCGCCGCCGACTGACTTCACCTCGTTGAACGCGGCGGCATACTCCGCGCTGTCGAGCGCGGGGGGTGGCGGCGCGCGGAACTGCGAGGGGCTCGTCATCACGAATGGCGTCACCAGGCCCCACTTCGGGCTGAGCGGCGTGGCGTCGGGATGCAGCGGATCGGCACGCCACACTCCCGGCGCGTCGCCGTAGACGAAATCGTTGGGGGCGCCGGGCGCGCTCAGCTCCGCGCCGTCGCCGCTGCGCGCATCGAGGCAGGTGACGGCGGCGGCACGACCGACCGCGATGCCGTCGACTTTTGGCTGGCCGTCGGGGATCGCGCCGAGGTCCGCGGCGAGTGCGGCGTCGAAGGTCGCCTGTTGCGAGGGGTAGAGCTCGACGGCGGTGTCATGCGCCGCCTGCGCCACGGCCGCCTCGATCGAGGAGTCGCGCGGCGCCGTACCCTCCGGGAAGAAGGTCGCGAACGAGCCGTCGATCATCGCCACGGCGTCGGCGACGGCGATATGGATCATCGCGAAGGCGCGGCTGGTGTGCGTCGGGCCGAGCTCCTCGCCAAACGTGCGCTGTTCGCCGGGCTGGACGGCCGTGTGATCGAGGCGCGAGGCGTCGATGGCGACCGCGTTCCAGCGCAGGACCGGATCGGCGGTGCTGCTCCCCGCATGGCCGCCACCGTCGCCGCACGCCTGGAGGAGGAGGGCGAGGCCGGCCATGATGAGACCAACGGGTAGGTGCTCGACGACACGTCGCATTGCGGTGCTCCCTGCTCTGCGCCAGAGATACGGGAGGCGCGACGGCCGAACATATGCGTCGACTGCCGAGCCGGTCAACGATCCTTCGCGTGCACTGCCTCTCGGCTTGCAATCAATCGGCGAGCAGCTGCCTCGTGACCCAACGTGACAATGTTGGGATGAGCGGCGTGGCGGCATACACGCGCGGGTATACGATGGTCCTACGCTCACGCCGCAGTGCCGAGACGAGGAGCTGCGCTAGGGCAGTCGCCCGGCCGACAGGCATGAAGCCGAAGTTACGCCGCATCTTGATGCCGAGGTCGGGCCGCGCCTTGAAAGCGCGGTACATCGGCGTGTTCACCAACCCTGGGAACACGAGGACGACCTGCACCCCTGAACCGTTCAATTCCACGCGCAACGCTTCTGTCGCAATCGCCAAAGCAGCTTTGGTCGATGGATAGTGTCCGGTACGTGGGATCGGTGTGATTGCTCCCAAGGACGACACATTCACCACGGCGCCACTGCCCCGGGCAACCATGGGAGGCACGAGCGCTCGCGTGAGGGCCATCGGCGACCAGTAGTTGGTTTCGAACAACTCCCGGGCGTGCTCGCCATCGCCTGCTTCCGAATAAGAACCCTCGCCCTCCGCGGCGGCGTTGTTGATCAAGATGTCCACGTTGCCAAGGGCAGCGAGCGTTCGTGTCGCCAGCGCCTCGGCTTCACCGCGCTTCGAGAGGTCCACGGCCAGCACGCTCGGGCGTACCGCGCCGCTACTGGCAACGGAGTCGGCGAGGGCCTCCAGCGCCTCCAACCGCCGGGCCGAGATGGCAAGGACTACACCCTCCGCGGCTAGCGCTCTCGCGACAGCCTCGCCGATCCCCTTTGAAGCGCCGGTGACGAGTGCCTTCCTTCCTCTCAGCTCCATCTCGAGTCCCCCTTCTCTACGGTTCCGGGCGTCAACTATTTCGAAACTGTGACAATCGTCGAACTATGAGAGGAAAAAAAATCAGCCGAACAGTGTGCGGGCCAGATCCTGGGTCCTTGGATTGATCCGGCACACGAGAAACTTCCCTTGCCGTTCGGCTATGATCAACTCGGCGTTGACGAGCTCCTTCACGTGGTGAGAGACGGTCGGCGATCCGATCTTCAACGATCGAACGGCATCCGTGATGGGACAGCCGCAGCCGACATCCAGTTTCGCCTGATCGCTCTTCAGAAGCTCGGAATAGATTTTCAATCGATTCGGGTTCGAGAGCGCGCGAAAAATCTTTGCCAAGCGATCAACGTCTTTCACAGTTCGATAGATATCGAACTATAGAGACCCGGTCAAGGCGGACGGTTTCAGGGTCGGCGCCACAGGAGGGAGGCCGCCATCGCCAGTCCGATCACCACCACGGCACGGCGCACGGTGGCGCGTCCCACGCGCCGGGCTACGCCGGCGCCGCCATAGCCGCCGACGATCGCGCCGACGCCGAGCACCAGCGCGTCCATCCAGCTGACGTTGCCCTGGCACGCGAAGTAGGTCGCGGCGACGGCGTTGATGCAGAAGGCGAAGGCGTTCTTCAGGCCGTTCATGTGCAGGATGTCGGTCACACCGAGGAGCCCGAGGGCGGCGAGCATGATGATGCCGATGCCGGCGCCGAAATAGCCGCCGTAGAGTGCGACCAAGAACTGGAAGAGTACCGCGCCGACCATCCCAGAGAGGTTCGACGTCCCGGAGCTCTCGGTCGTCCGTGCCGGTTGTCGTACCGCCGTCGCCGCCGGCTCGTGCAGTCGCCGGCGCAGCCGGCGCGTGATCGGTCCCTGCGCCGCGAACAGCAAGGTCGCGAACAAGATCAGATACGGAACGATCGCGGCGAACGTCCGCGACGACGTATGCAGCAAGAGCACTGCGCCCGCGAGGCTGCCGAGGACGGATGGTAGCGCGAGGAGGAGCAGGATGCGGCCGCCGCCGCGCAGCTCGCGGCGGAAGCCGACGGCGCTCGCGAGTGACCCGGGCCAGAGCGCCACGGTGTTGGTCACGTTGGCGACGATCGGGTCGCGACCGATCCACATCAGCACCGGAAACGACAGCAACGTGCCGCCGCCGGCGACCGAATTGATGAGCCCGGCGACGACGCCGACGGCGAAGACGAGCAGGGTGCTCGCGACGTTCACCACGGTCCGCGCGCGTGCTGTCGGTGGTTCGGCATGGGGCGCGATGATAGCGTGACGCGTCGAGAGGCGTCGAATGGCTCACGATCTGTTCGAGCGACGAGTGTTCTTCGTGGTGGGGAAGGGCGGCGTCGGCAAGAGCACGGTGGCGGCGCTCCTCGCCGTCGCGGTCGCCGAGCGCGGCAAGCGCGTGCTGCTCGCGCAGATGGGGCCCGGGCGTCGACTCGCGGAGGTACTCGGCGTCGACGGCGGCAGCGAGGCGCCGGCGGAAGTGTTTCCCGGACTCTGCTTCCTCACCATCGACGGCGAGACGGCGCTCGGCGAGTACCTCGGCCTCGTGCTGGCGGTGAAGCGGGTGCATCGCCTGGTCGTCGGCAGCAAGCTCTACCATCACTTCGTCGCCGCGGCGCCCGGTCTGAAGGAGCTCATGACCGTCGGCAAGATCTGGTACGAGGAGCAGCTCGAGTCGGGTCGCGGCCGCAAGTGGGACGCGATCGTCGTCGACGCGCCGGCGACGGGGCACAGTCTCCAATACCTCCGCATGCCCGCCGCCGCGTACGAGGCGTTCGGCGCCGGCCTCGTCCGGCGCGAGGCGCGGAGGGTCCTCGACCTCCTCGAGGATCCCGGACGCACGGCGGTCTGTCCGGTGACGACCGCCGAGGAGATGCCGGTCAACGAGACGACCGAGATGTACACGCAGCTCCGTGAGCGCTTGCGAATGCCGCTCGGCGTCCTCTTCGTGAACCGCGTGCACGCCGCGCCGCTCGCGCCCGAGGCGGTGCCGGCGGCGCCTGCGGGCGCGTCGTCGCTCGTCGTCGACGTGCTGCGTTGCGGACGCGAGGAGGCGGGCTGGTCGGCGATCAACGCACACTACCTGGCGCGCCTGCGGGCGAACGTACCGATGCCGACGGTCGAGCTGCCGTTCCTCTTCAGCGAGGAGTTCGGCCTTTCCGAGGTGCGCCGACTTCTCGGCCACGCCGAGCGGCAGCTCGCGACGCTGCCGGCGGCCGGGGCGCCCTGATGCTCGACGCGCTCGTCCGCGACCACCGCGTCGTGATCTGCGTCGGCTCGGGCGGTGTCGGCAAGACGACGACGTCGGCGGCGATCGCGCTCTGGGGTGCGGAGCAGGGACGGCGCGCCGTCGTCCTCACCATAGACCCGGCGCGGCGGCTCGCCGACTCGCTCGGCGTCGGCGCGCTCGGTGACGAACCGCGCGCTGTCGATCCCGCCGTCCTCGCCCGCCACGGCATCGTCGCCCGCGGCACCCTGGCGGCGATGATGCTCGATCAGAAGGGCGCGTGGGATCGCCTCGTTGCGCGCCACGCGCCCTCCGACGAGGTGCGCGAGCGCATTCTCCACAATCGCTTTTACTTGAACCTGTCGCAGAGTTTCGCCGGCTCCTACGAGTACATGGCGATCGAGCAACTGTGCGTGCTCGTCGAGAGCGGCGCCTACGATCTCATCGTCCTCGACACGCCGCCGACGAAACACGCGCTCGATTTCTTCGAAGCGCCCGATCGCATCCGCGACTTCCTCGACCGCCGCATGGTCCGCTGGCTGGTGATGCCGTATCTCTCGCGCGGCTGGGTGGCGGCGAAGGCGATGAACCGGACGGCGGGATTTCTCTTCCGCAAGCTCGAGGAGGCGACCGGCATCGCCGCGCTCGCCGAAGTCTCCGACTTCTTCTCGGCGATGAGCGGCATGTTCGACGCGTTCTCGGCGCGCACCGACACTATCCATCAGGTACTGCGCGCGGCGAACACCGCGTTCGTCCTCGTGACCGGTCCCGAGGAGCAGGTGCTCACCGAGGCGGAGTTCTTCTCCAAGCGCATGCACGCGCTGCGCATGCCGCTCAAGGGCGTCGTGTTCAACCGCGTGCACGAGGAGTTTCCCGCCGATCCCGCGATCTTCGCCGCCGGCACCGTGGCGCACGGCGACGAGGCGACGATCGAGGCCGCGCTGGCGGGGATCGGCGTGGATCCCGCGCACGCGCGCTGGCTCGCCGGCAACTTCGTCGACTACCAGCTCCTCGCGCGCGGCGAAGCGCTGCGCATGGAGCAGTTCCGCCGCGGCCTGCCGCGGCGCGCGCCGTTCGTCACCGTGCCGAACTTCGACTCCGACCTCCACGATGTGGCGGGGCTGACTCGTATGCACCGGTTTCTCTTCGGGGAGCGTGCGATGACGGGCGCCCACCGGCGCGTAGCGGACGGCGGATCATCTGTGGCGCGGCGCCGCGGGCGGGGCGCGAAGAGGCGCAGCTCGCGTTGAGCATCCCAGTCCGATGCCCTTGGTGATCGGCGATAGAACGCATTGACCGCGGGCGCCGCTGCTCCTCAACTATTATTGTTTCCGCGCAAGAGCATATTTACACTTTTACACTGACTCTGCCGAGCGTCATTTTCGCATTCACAATACGCAATTCGATCCGCAACGAACCTCGTCGTTGGCGCACTGACCTACCGAGGGTAGCTTGGCACCTACCTATTTGACCAACCCTGCCCAAGCCTTCCCGGCGACGATCTATGTTTTCCGCCTCCGGACTCGTTCGGATTTCGCTCCCAAATGCGTCACTTCACCGTCATCTGCTTCACAATGATGCAGCGTCGCGCGTTTCTCCGGACCCTCAATTGACACCGTCAATCTGCTGATGCTAGGCGCGCATTATATTTCACGCGACCGGTACAGCAGTAGCTCGGCACGCGAAGAATAATGTGTCGTCGGACTCGTCGCCCATTGTTCATCGTGGAGTTCACAACCGAAAGGAGAGAGGGTCATGAGTAGTTCTCACGTTGCACTTTCAGGGAGCAGGAGGCCTACAAAGGCCGGGACGCAGCGGCTTCGCGATGCCGATCCGGGTGCCCCCGTGGAAATCACGGTCAGCCTACGCGGGCCGGCGCTGCCCGACGCCGACGACCTGCCCGGCCCGGCTCTGAGTGTGAAGGAGTACGCGACGAAATACGGCGCGGCGCAGGCGGATGCCGACAAGGTCAAGCAGGCACTCGAAGGGTACGGGCTCAAAGTGGAGGAAGTGTCGCTCCCGACCTGCAGCATGCGAGTCAGCGGCACCGTCGCGGCGATGGAGAAGGCGTTCCAACCCCATCTCGGGATCTACCGCAACGCCAAACAGGGCGAGTATCGGGGGCGTGAGAAGGACGTGAAGCTCCCGGCGGAGCTCGACGACATCGTCACTGGTGTATTCGGATTGGACCAGCGGCAGGTTGCTCGCCGCAAGTCGCAGGCACTGAACGTTGCGCCGGCGGCACAAGCGGCGGCGGCCCATTCGCTCGTCCCCCTCACGCCCGCCGACCTCGAAGCCCGCTACCACTTTCCGCCGGGCGACGGAGTGGGTCAGGAGATCGCGATCGCGGAGTTCGACGGCGGCTATCTCCCCGGTGATTTGGCCGCATTTTGTGCCAAGCACAACCGTCCCGTACCGCAGGTCACGATCGTGCCGGTGAATCTGACCCCGCTCACGGTCCAGCAGATCATGCAGCTGCCAAGACCGAAGCGGATCGATGCGCTGGCCGAACAAATGATGGACGTCCAGATCATCGCCGGTCTATGTCCCAAGGCCCACGTCTCAGTCTACTTCGCGACCTTCGACCAGAAGGGTTGGATCGATCTGCTGAACACGGTCATTCAAGCCAAGCCGGTCACCCTGTCCATCAGTTGGGGCGCGCCCGAAGACGACCCCACCGCGTTTTCGAAGGCCGCGCGAACCGAGATCAACAAGCGTCTCGCGGCTGCCGCATCCCTTGGCATCACCGTTTGCATCTCGTCCGGCGACGACGGCTCAGGCGACATGATGACCGACACCCGCGTCCACGTCGATTTTCCGAGCGGCAGTCCGTTCGTGCTGAGCGTCGGCGGAACGATGCTGACCAAGACGGGGACAAAGGTCGTCGAGCAAATCTGGTGGGAGGATCCCGGCACGCGGTTCGACGACGCCGGCAACTCGACCGGAGGCGGGTCGACCGGCGGTGGAGTGAGCATTTTCTTCAAACGACCGCAGTGGCAGAACGTCCACGTCCCGTCTCTGAACGAGGGGAGCATCGACGGTCGGGTGACCCCCGATGTCACTGCCCTCGCCGGACCACCTTTCTACGACTTGACGCTGCTCGGCCACGACTTCCCGGACGGTGGCACGAGTGCCTCGGCACCGCTGTGGGCCGCTCTCATCGCGCGGATCAACGCCCTGCTGCCCGCCGCCAAGAAGCAGCGCTTCCTGACCCCTCTCCTCTACCAGGCGGGCGCAAACGGCCAGCCGCGCGGCAAGTCCGCCTGTCGCGATGTTACGATTGGGGAGAACCCGTCATATCCACACCCAGGCATCGGCTACGCGGCAGGGTCGGGCTTCGACGCGGTGAGTGGCTGGGGCGCTCCGAATGGAGCCGCTCTTCTGGCCGCGCTCCAGTAAGCCGCGTCAAGCCCTCGACAAAGACAGCGTCGCCGGCGGTGCGTCATCGCCGGCGACGCCGCGGCATTCGCGTGCGTGAAATTCCGGTGCGAAAATTCTGCATGGATCCGATCTTCGGGCGGCAGCAAGGGCCCCCCAACGTTCGCGCCGTCCGGGGAGGCTCGTGAGGCGATAGAACACATTGACCGCTGGTTGACAGAGACCGCTTTGTCGGACGCGGCCATTGACAGTGACGGTAAACGTCTACACCTGTCCGTCGATCGGCGCGTTCAACCGCTACATGTTCGTACGCTCAGCGCTGCGGCGCAGGTAGTGCGATCGCGGTGCCGGCCGACGGCGACGTCGCGGGACGCACCCCGTCGGCGAGCTCGAAGCTCGAGTGGTAGCAGCTGAAGCCGCCGCACTCGGGACAAAACCCTCGCCACTCGTCGGCGTCGGCGCCGCAGACGCGGCAGTGGAAGGCGCTGAGGCCGCCGGCGGCGAGCGCATGGCGGAACGCCGTGACGGCGTCGTCGTGGGCGCCGCGACGGACGTGCAGCTCGGCGAGCAGCGCGTGGTATCCGGGGAGCGAGCTCCACGGCGGGGAGACCTGTGCGAGCTCCGCCGCGGCCTCGTCGATGCGGCCGTCGCGCACCAGCTGGCGCGTGCGGAAGAGGCGCGCGGTGCCGTCCTCGGGGCGGCGCTGCACGAGCTTGCGCGTGAGCGCGTCGAGGCGCTTCACGCGCGGGCCGCCGCGCAGCAGGCGCTCGAGGCGGTCGAGGACTCCGGCGCGCGCTCCCCGCGCGAGTGCGCGGCGCCAGACGCGCTCGGCCTGGCGCGCGTGGCCCATCTCGACGAGTACGTCGCCGAGGCTCACCGCGGCGGGCTCGAAGTCGGGATGGACGCGCAGCAGCGCGCGCAGCTCGGTTGCGCGGCCGGTCGGGTCCTGCACCACGAGGGCGCTCTGGTAGCGCATGCCGATCAGGCGGCGCTCGGCGTCGGCGTGCGCGCGCGGCTCGCGCGTCGCGAGCAGATAGCTCTCCTGGACGCGCGCGGCGTCGGGCCAGCTGCCGGCGGCGGTATACGCGTCGCGGAGCGCCGTCAGGACGCGGGGGCTCGATGCGTCGGCGTGACGGGCGCGCTCGAGGGTCGCGATCGCGGCGCGATGCTCGCCGACCCCACGTTGCGCCTCGGCGAGGAAGAGCAGCAGCTTCGGATCGGGACCGCGCGTGTCGAGGCCTTCTTGCAGCACGCCGAGCGCGCGCCGGTACTCGCCGGCGTCGAGGAACGTCCGCGCGAAGAGCAGGAACGCAACGAGATCGTCGGGACGATCGCGCAGCGCCTTCGCGAGCAGCGCGCGCGCCTTTTCGTGTTCCCCGAGCCAGGAGAGGCCGAGCCCGTGCTCCTTGCGCACCAGCTGGCGCCGCCCCCGGCGTGCGCTGCGCTGCGTGCGCCAGCCGAGGACCGCGTGGCGGCTCTCGCGCACCAGCGAGAACGCGAACGTCAGCGCGGCGCCGATCAGGAACGCAGCCAGGAGGACGAGCGGCAATGGCGCGTGCCACTGCATCGTATTCGAGAGCTGGACGGTGACCGACTCGGGATTGAGGTAGAAAAGATAGCCGAGGCCGACGAGCGCGGCGGCGATGAGCGCGAGCATGATGGTCAGCCGCAGCATCGTCGCCCAAACTCCGGATCAGCGGCCTGCCGATGCCTGGCTACGCAGCGGCTCGGGCAACTGCACGCGGGGGGCGTGCTCCCAGAGTCGCTCGAGATCGTAGAACTCGCGGATGGGTTGATGGAACACGTGGACGATCACGTCGCCGGAGTCGAGCAGTACCCACTGCCCGCGGCGAATGCCCTCGATCGAGATCGGCCGCGCGCCCGCGGCGGCGAGCGCCTCCTCGACCGCCTGCGCGATGCTTTGCACCTGGCGATCGGAGCGGCCGGTACAGATGACGAGGTAGTCGCCGATCGACGTCAGGCCCGACACGTCGATGACGACGAGGTCGAGGGCCTTCTTGTCCAGCGCTGCGCGGGTGCAGAGAAGCGCCTTCTGCAGACCGTCGAGCCTGGTCAAGATGCCGCTATCCTCCCGGCGTAGAGCCCATGCGCGTGGATGTAGTTCTCGACCTCACGCGGAACGAGATAGCGGATCGAGCGCCCGGCCGCGCAGCGTTGCCGGATGTCGGAGGCGGAGATCACGAGCGGGGTGATCGGGAGGAAGACGAGCGCGTTTCCGGACGCGTGGGCATACACTCGACGATCGGAATCGTAACAGAATGCATTTTCCATCGCAATCGGCGGACGGTCGACGCTGACGCCCGGTCGCGAGAGCACGCACACGTCGCAGCGCGTGAAGATCTCGTCGAAGCGCTTCCAGCTCTCGATCTCCGCGAACGCGTCGGCGCCGAGCACGAACGTGAAGCGCGCGTCGGGTGCCTGCGCCTGCGCCGCGCCGATGGTGTCGATCGAGTAGGAGCGGCCGGGCCGGTCGACCTCGCTGGTATTGACGGTGAACGCCGCGTGGTCGGCGACGGCGAGATCGAGCATGTGCCGGCGGTGATCGACGGCCGCGATCGTCGCTTCCGACTTGTGGGGTGGAATCGCGGAGAGGACGAACTCGACGCGGTCGAGCGCGCGCAGCTCGCGTACCTCTTCGGCGGCGCGCAGGTGCGCGACGTGCACCGGGTTGAACGTGCCTCCGAAGAGGCCTACCCGCACGACGTCTCCGCGCGCCGCGTCCTCACGTCCGTACCTGGCCGTTTCCGCGCACCACGTACTTGTAGGTGGTGAGCTCGCGCAGACCCATCGGGCCGCGCGCGTGCAAGCGATTGGTGCTGATGCCGATCTCGGCGCCGAAGCCGAACTCGAAGCCGTCCGTGAAGCGCGTCGAGGCGTTGACGAACACGGCGGCGGAGTCGATCTCGTAGGTGAAGCGCGTCGCCGCCGCCTCGTCGGTGGTGACGATCGCGTCGGCGAGGCCGGAACCGTGGCGGCGGATGAAGGCGATCGCGTCGGCGAGCGAGTCGACGACCTTCACGGCGAGAATCAGGTCGAGGTACTCGGTGTCCCAATCGGCGTCGGTCGCGGGGCGGGCGGAGGGCACGAGGCGCCGCGTCTCCGCGCAGCCGCGCAGCTCGACGCCGGCGGCGCCGAGTGACGCCGCGATCGCCGGCAGGAAGCGCGCGGCGACCTCGCGGTGGACGAGCAGGTTCTCCATGGCGTTGCAGACTCCCGGCCGCTCCACCTTCGCGTTCATGCAGATGCGCTCGGCGATCGCCAGATCGGCGGCGCGGTCGACGTACACGTGGCAGATGCCGCTGAAGTGCTGGATCACCGGGATGCGCGAGCCCGCGGTGACGGCGCGAATCAGCTCCTCGCCGCCGCGCGGGATGATGACGTCGATGAGCTCGGCCTGGCGCAGCAGTATGCGGACGGCCTCGCGATCGATGCTGTCGACGAAGGCGATCGCGCCCGACGGGAGCTCACCGATGGCGTCGCGCAGGATCTCCGCGATGAGCGCGCTCGTGCCGAACGCCTCCTTGCCCCCGCGCAGGATGACGGCGTTTCCCGATTTGAGGCAGAGCGCGGCGGCGTCGGCGGTGACGTTCGGCCGCGACTCGTAGATGATACCGATCACGCCGAGCGGCACGCGCACCTGCGCGATGCGGAGCCCGTTCGGCCGCGTCCACTCGCTGATCGTCTCACCGACCGGATCGGGCAGCGCCGCGACCTGCTCGAGCCCGTAGGCCATCGCCTCGATGCGCGCCGGCGTCAAGGTCAGGCGGTCGACGAACGCCGGAGACTCTCCTGCCGTCTTTGCCTTCGCGACGTCGCCGGCGTTTGCGGCAAGGAGGTCGGCCGCGCGGCGGCGCAGCGCGGCGGCACCGGCGCGCAACGCCGCGTTCTTCGTCTCGGTGGAGGCGCCGGCGAGGGCGGGCGCGGCGTCGCGCGCCGCGCGGCAGAGCGCGATGACGCGCTCCTCGAGGCTCGCACTCTGGCGGTGGACGTCGTTCATGGTGGCTCCATCACTCTCGGAGCAGCACGAGATCGTCGCGGTGGATGATCTCGTCACTCACCTTGTATCCGAGGGCTGCCTCGATCTCGCGCGAGTGGCGCCCCTTGATCTTGTCGAGCTCGCCGGCGCTGTAGCTGACGAGGCCGCGCGCGAACTCGCGGCCGTCGAGGCCGATGCACTGTACGCAGGCGCCGACGCCGAAGGTGCCGCGCACCTCGCGCAGCCCCGACGGCAACAGGCTCCGGCCTTGGGCGGTGATCGCGCCGCGCGCGCCGTCGTCGACGACGAGCGCGCCGCCGGGCTTCAGTGTGGAGGCGATCCAACGTTTGCGGCTCGCCAGGCGATCGCCCACCGGCAGGACGAGCGTGCCGATCTCGGTCGCCGGGTCGAAGACGGTGGCGAGGATGCCCGCCTGCGTGCCGTCGGCGATGATCGTCGCGATGCCGGAGGCGGCCGCTTTCTTCGCCGCGACGAGCTTCGTCACCATGCCCCCCGTGCCGAGCGGTCCGCCCACACCCGCCATCGCCTGCAGCTCCGGCGTGACCGCGGTCACCAACGGGATGCGCACGGCGTCGGCGACCTTGCGCGGGTCGGCGCTGTGCAGGCCGGCGACGTCGCTCAGGATCACCAGCAGATCGGCCTCGATGAGCACCGCGGTGAGTGCCGACAGGTTGTCGTTGTCGCCGAGCTTGATCTCGTCGACGACGACGGTGTCGTTCTCGTTCACGACCGGGACGACGCGCCACTCGAGGAGCGCCATCATCGCGTGCTTGGCGTTGAGGTAGCGGTGGCGGTTGGCGAAGTCGTCGCGCGTCAGGAGCACCTGCGCGACGCGGACGTCGCGCGCCGCGAACGCCGCTTCGTAGGCGGCCATCACGCCGATCTGGCCGACGGCGGCCGCCGCCTGCTTGTGCGGGATGGTGCGCGGGCGCTGCGCCAGAGCGAGGCGGGCGACGCCGGTCGCGACCGCACCCGAGGTGACGACCACGACCTCGCGTCCGACGCGGTGGAGCGCGGCGATCTCGTCGGCGAGTGCCGCGATGCGCAGGCGATGCAGGCCGTCGGCGTGCGCGAGGACGCCGCTGCCGATCTTCACCACCACGCGGCGGGCACGGGCGAGCAGGGCGGGCTTGTGCGCGTGCTGCGTCATGCGTGCGGCCCGGGCGCGCCGTCCGCGACGGTGCCGTCCTCGTCGGCGGCGCCGCTGGACCCCGCGAGCGTCTCGTCGTCGGCGGAGTCGCCGCCGGCCGCACGCGCGGCGCGTGTGCTCCGTACGGCGGCCGCGATGCGCGCGAGCAGCGCGCTCACTCCGGCGCCCGAGACCGCCGAGATGCCGAAGAGCTCCACGCCGCGCGCCGCGAACGCGGCGCGCGCCGCCTCGAAACGCTCGTACGCCTCGGTGACGTCGAGCTTGGTGCCGACGACGATCTGCGGCTTCGCTGCCAGCGCGGTGTCGAAAGCCGCGAGCTCGTGGTTCACCGCGTCGTAGGCGGCGAGGGGATCGGCCGCGTTCGCGAGGTCGACGAGGTGCACGAGCACCGCCGTGCGCGAGACGTGGCGGAGAAAGCGCATGCCGAGGCCGAGCCCGCGGTGCGCGCCCGCGATCAGGCCCGGGATGTCGGCGATGACGATCGCGTCGTCGTCGACGCGCGCGACGCCGAGATTCGGCACCAACGTCGTGAACGGATAGTCGGCGATGCGCGGCCGCGCCGCCGAGACCGCGGCGATGAGCGTCGACTTCCCGGCGTTCGGGTAGCCGACGAGACCGACGTCAGCGAGCAGGCGGAGCTCGAGGCGGAGCTGGCGCGCCTCGCCGGGAAGGCCCGGCTCCACGCGTCGCGGCGCCTGGTTGGTCGACGTCGCAAAGCGCGCATTGCCGCGTCCGCCCCACCCGCCGCGCGCGACCACCACCTCCGCGCCGGCGCGGGCGAGGTCGGCGACGAGGGCGCCCGACTCGACGTCAGTGATGCGCGTGCCGATCGGCACCCGCACGACGCGCGCGGCCCCGGCGGCGCCGGTCTGCTCCTTGCCGCGGCCGTGTTCGCCGCGGCCGGCCTCGAGGTGGCGCTGAAAGCGGAAGTCGAGGAGCGTCGTCAGGCCGGGGTCGGCGCGGAAGACGACGTCGCCGCCGGCGCCGCCGTCACCGCCACTCGGCCCGCCGTGTGGACGATACTTTTCGCGCAGGAACGCGACGCAGCCGCGCCCGCCGTCGCCGGCTTTGACCGAGATCAGCGCTTCGTCGACGAACTTCATGATCGAGGGACGAGATCATACCGCATCGAGCATCGGCATGGCGACGTGCGACAGCTGCCGAAGCCGACGAAGGGCGACCCGAGATGTGCGGGACGCGCGGCCACGACCGTCGCGGTGCCCGTCGCGACGCGCTGCGGCCCGACGGCGGCTAGCCTGCCGCCTGCTCCGACGCCGCCGGCGGGTAGACGCTCACCCGACGCCGGTCCTTACCGAAGCGCTCGTACTGCACGATGCCGTCGATCTTGGCGAAGAGGGTGAAATCGCGGCCCTGGCCGACGTTCCGACCTGGATGGACGCGGGTCCCGACCTGGCGGACGAGGATGTTGCCGGCCTTGGCGACCTCACCGCCGTACACCTTGACGCCGCGGCGCTGCCCCTGGCTGTCGCGGCCGTTCCGGCTGCTCCCTTGGCCTTTTTTATGCGCCATGCTCGTGCTCCCCGCTCGCGTTCGCCGTGGCGGCACCGCTCTCGATGCCGGTCACACGAACGACCGTGAGCTGCTGGCGGTGACCCTGACGGCGGCGGTAGTTCTTGCGGCGCTTCTTCTTGAAGACAAGGATTTTCTTCGCCTGCTCCTGGCGGACGATCTCGCCGAGGACGCGCGTGCCGTCGAGGAGCGGTGTGCCGACCTTGACGCCGCCGCCGGAAGACGTCAGCAGGACGTCGGTGAAGACACACGCGGCGCCCGCCTCACCGGGGAGCTTCTCGAGACGAATCGTCTCGCCGGGCTGCACCCGATACTGCTTACCTCCGGAGCGAATGACGGCGTAATCCATAGCAAGGTCTCCTGCAGCGGAATCGCGTTCACTACGCGAGCTTGCTCCTCCTGTCAACGCCGGCTACACGAGCAACATCGCCGCCGTTCCTGTCCACACTCGCGCTCTCGTCGTGATGCTCGTCCGCGAGCCGATCCCGGGCACCGTCAAGACGCGCCTGGTGCCGGCGTTCGGCGCCGCCGGGGCCGCCGCGCTCTACCGCGCCTTCGTCGAGGACGCGTGCGCGCGCCTCGCGCCCTGCGTACCCCTCGCCCTCGCGTGCGCGCCGCTGCCGGCGACTGCCGCGGCGGCGCCGAGCTTCGTCGCCAGGCTCGCGCGGCGCCACGGCGTGCCGGTGATGTCGCAGGGGGAAGGCGATCTCGGTGCGCGCATGCGCGGAATCGCCACGGCGGCACTCGCGTCGATGTCAGGCGTCGTGCTGCTCGGGAGCGATGTGCCGACGCTCCCCGTCGCGCGCGTGATCGCGGCGCTACGCGCGCTTCGATCGCGTGGCGTGCGTCCGCCCCGTGGCGTGCGTCCGCGAGCGACCCCGACGCGGGTCGTCCTCGGTCCGAGTCTCGACGGCGGGTATCATCTTCTCGGACTGCGCGCGCCCGTCCCCGACATCTTCCGGCGCATGCCGTGGAGCAGCGACCGCGTCCTCGCCCGCACGCTCGCGCGCTTGCGACGGGCGCGAATCACGCCGACGCTCCTCCCGGCCTGGTACGACGTCGACACGCCCGCCGACGTGGATCTGCTAACGCGCCACCTGGCGCTGCTCGCGACCCTCGGCGAGGACCGCTGTCCGCGCACGCGCCGCGTCCTCGCGCGTCTGCGCCGCCGGCACCGCGACGCGGCGGTGCGGCGCGCGACCACGAGGATCGCTGCGTCGTGACCCACGTCGTCCTCTACGGCAAGGTCGACTGCGAGCTTTGCGACGAGATGAAGGCGGTTGTCGACGAGGTGCGGCGCGAGGTGCCGTTCACGTTCGACGTCGTCGACGTCAGTTGCGATCCCGCGCTCGACGCGGCGTACGGCCTGGAGATCCCGGTCCTCGTGATCGACGGACGGAAGGCGTTCAAGCATCGTGTCGACACGACGGCGCTGCGCCGCCGCCTGCGGCGATGAGCGTGCGCGGCGCGCGGCGTCCGCTTTTGGCACGGCGTGCGGCCGCCTATAATGCGCCCCTTCGCGAGCCCGAGGGGGACGTGTCATGCCGGTGATCGCCGTCGATGCGATGGGGGGAGACTTCGCGCCCGACGAGGTGGTGAAGGGCGTCGCGCGCGCGTCCCTCGGCACCACGATCGAGTGCGTGCTCGTCGGCGACGAGCACCGCATCCAGAAGATCCTCGAATCGGTTTCCTACAACCCCGAGCACATCAGCATCCGCCACGCCGCCGAGGTGGTGGAGATGAACGAGCCGCCGAAGGAGGCGCTGCGCGCGAAGCGCGACGCGTCGATTGCCATGGGCGCGAAGCTCGTCGCCGACGGTCACGCGCAGGCGCTCGTCAGCGCCGGCAACACCGGCGCCTGCATCCTCGCCTGCGCGCGCCACTTCCGCGCCATCAAGGGGATCCGCAAGACGGCGCTCGCGAGCGTCTACCCGCGGCAGACGGAGTACCCCGGACAGGATCAGCTGGCGCTCATCCTCGACGTCGGCGCCACGATCCGTTGCGACGCGCTCGACCTGGTGCAGTTCGCGGTCATGGGGAGCGCCTACGCGCGTCGGGTCTCGAAGGTGGAGCGGCCGCGCGTCGGCCTTCTCAACATGGGGGCGGAGCCGTTCAAGGGGGGCGACGTGCTGGCTGAGGCGTATCAGCGGCTCACGACGCTGCCGGGTGTCGACTTCGTCGGCAATATCGAGGGCAACGACGTTGCCAAAGGGCGCGCCGACGTGATCGTGTGCGAGGGCCTTCTCGGGAACGTCGTCTTGAAGCTCATCGAGGGCATCGCCGATGTCGTCACCGACGTCGCCAGCAACGCCGTCAAGCGGCGCGTCGTCTGGCGCCTCGGCATGACCCTCCTGTCACGCGGTATCCGCGAGATCGCGCACCTCGCCGACTACACGAAGTACGGCGGCGCGCCGCTCCTCGGCTTCGAGCACCTGTTCCTGAAGGCGCATGGTCGCTCGACGGCTCGCGCCATCGAGAACGCGGTGAAGGTGGCCGCGAAGGCGGTGCGCGACGGCGTCGCGCAGGAGATCGCGGCGGGGATCCAGGCGCTCCGGTGACGGGCTGGAGCGGACTTCTGGCGCGCTGGCCGCGGTCCGGGCGGCGCTGGTCGCTCGCGCCGGGCGCGCGCACGGTCGCGCCGCGGCCCGCGCCGGCGGCCGTCGTCTACCGCTGGGATCTCGACAAGACGTACCTCAAGAGCGACTTCGAGAGCCTGCGGAAGATGATGCGCGTGCCGTTCGAGCGCGCCGAGGACAAGATCGACGAGCCCGGCGTCGTCGCCCTCATCCGCGCCCTCAAGACGAGCGCGCGCCAGGAGCAGCGCGCCGCGTTCGTGTACTTCATCTCCGCGAGCCCGCCGCAGATCGGGCGCGCGATCCGTGAGAAGCTGGCGCTCGACGGCATCGAGTACGACGGGATCGTGTTCAAAGACCAGCTCCAGCACCTCGTGCGTGGGCGCTTCCGCTTTCTGCGCGAGCAGGTCGGCTTCAAGCTCGCCGAGTTGCTGAAGGCGCGCATCGCCGCGCCGCCGGGGGCCGTCGAGTTCCTCTTCGGCGACGACTGGGAGTCGGACCCGATCATCTACTCGCTCTATGCCGACGTGATCGCCGGCCGTCTCGAGCACGACGCGCTCGCCGACATCCTCGTGCGCCTGCGGATCGACCCGGCACGCCTGGTCGAGATCAAAGCGCTCAGCCACCGCATCGCACCCGCCGACGCCGTACGGCGGATCTTCATCAACTTGGAGCGGCGCACACCTCCCGATCGCTTCCGATCCTTCGGTGCGCGCCTGGTGCCGACCTTCAACTACTTCCAGACCGCGCTCGTCCTCCATGAGGAGGGCGTCGTCCCGCTCACCGCGGTCGTCGAAGTCGGACGCTCGCTGCTCGAGCGCTCCGCGTACAGCCGCGAGCGGCTGCGGAACTCGCTCGACGACCTCGCGCGCCGTGCGTATCTGGCGCCGAACGTCGCCGTGAGCCTGCGCCGCGATCTCGAGGACGCCGGGTTGCTGCCGTCGACCGGGACGCTCGGCGCGTGGCCGCGCCAGCTCTGGCGCCGCTGGCGCCGGCGCCGCACGCGTCCCCTCGTGCGCCCGCCCATCACCACCGCGGCGATCGAGTATCCGCGGCTCATCGACGTGTGGGAGGCGAGCGGCAGCCGCCTCGGCGGAGAGACGTCGTGAGCGGGCGTCGCCGCTCGCGAGCGCAACCGTCCGCGGTGGTGATGCTCACGACCGCCCCCTCGCGCGAGGAGGCGGATCGTATCGCCGCGGCGCTCGTCGACGAGCGCCTGGCGGCGTGCGTGAACGTCGTCGCGCCGATCACGTCGATCTACCGCTGGCGGGGCGCGGTCGAGCGTGCCGAGGAGGTGCTGCTGCTGGTGAAGACGCGGCGCGCGCGGGTGGCACGCGTCGGCGCGCGCATCCGCGCGCTCCACAGCTACGACCTTCCCGAGGTGATCGCGCTCCCCATCGACGCCGGCTCGGCGGCGTATCTCGCGTGGATCGCCGCCGAAACGCCGCTGCCGCCCCCGCCGGCGCGCCGGCGTCCGCGCCGGCGGTAGGAGCCCGCGGAATTCACTTCCGCGGGCGACGTCCATCACACGCCGCGAGATCGACCGGTACCGCGGGTATCGTCTGTTGATACGTGCTGTGGAGCCAGACGCGCTCCGTGACGCGCGCGAGGTCGCGGTCGAGCGGTCCTTCGACGACGAGGACCTTGGTTTCCCGGCGCTCGACGCGATAGGGCGACGGGCCTTGCGACGTCAGCACGGTGTCCGCGCTCGTCGCGGCCGCAGCGCCGGGGTGCTTGGCGGCGAGAATCGCGCCGTAGCCGGCGAAGAACTCCGCCGCATCCTGCTCCGTGTCCCAGGCGCTGAGCCACACGATCGCGAGATCGTCGCCGTGACTGAGCGCCACCATCCGATCGCCGCTCCACCCCGCGGCCATCGTCTGCGCGCGGTCGTGCGCGAGGAACTGATTCCCGAGCACTTGGATCGTGAACTCGCCGAGCGTCGCTTCCTCGGCGACCTGCCATCCCGCCGGAAGGTACGGCGCGATTCCGCCGACCCGCACCCCGAGCGGGTACTCCGCGCGTACGAAGTACTTCTCTGGATGGAGGATCTGCTCGGTCGAGAACGGTGGATGTGCGAGGAGCGCGTTGACGCCGTCCCACCCGGCGCGCTGGTACGCCCAGGAGACGAAGTTGGCGCCGGCAACGTACTGGAAGGCGACGGTCGCGCGGACGGCGTCGGGGATGTCGGGGTACGCGCGCGCGAGTGCGTCGGGCACGCCCTCGAGCTTGCCGGCGAGCGACACGGCCGCGCTCGGCTTCAGCGTCCCGAGCACCACGGCGAAGCCGGCGAGAGTGGCGTCGCCTTCGTAGACCGCGTGTCGTGCGAGCTCCGCGTCGTCCTCGCCGAGGTCGTTCCGTCCGACGTCGAGACCGTAGTGTTGATCTTGGAGCGCGTGGGTGAGCTCGTGGGCGAGCACGAGCTCACCGGCGAAATCGCGTCGCAGCACCCCCTCGACCATGCGCGTGAGGAGATCGGGAGTGATCGCGTCCTCGACCAGCACCATGCGACGGTCGAGGGGATCGTAGAAGCCGGCGATCTGCTGCCCGTAGAGATCGAGGTAAGCGCGCTCGAGGTCGGTGCCGGGCGGTATCAGGCCGAGCGCGCCATAGATGCGGCTCAGCTTCGCGAGCTCGTCGGAACTGTATTGTGCGTGCAACTCGCGCTCGAGCATCGTCCGCGCCTCGGCGGCGGGGACCGCCTGCAGCGGGACCGGCGACTGGAAGGTGAGGCCGCGCGTCGCCACCAGCTTCGCCTGGACACGGCCCGCGGCATTGGTGTTCACCTGCCCCGCGCGCATCAGGTGATAGGATGCGCACCCGCTCGTCGCGAGTGCGTAGGCGACGAGGAGGGCGGCGGCGCGGCTCACTCAGGCTCCTCGGTGACGATGGCCGGGATACCGCTGCTCGTCAGCTCGAGGGCGCGTCGCTCGGCATCGTGACGCTCCGCGTACGGGCCGACGCGCACTCGGTAGAAGAGATCTGCGCGCGCCCGCACCGGACTTATATAAACGTCGTCATAGCGGGGGGCAAGGTTGGCGCGCAGCGCGGTTGCCTTCTCCTCCTCGCTGAACGAACCCACCTGCACGCAGTAGCGTACGATGACGTAGCCGCCCTGCGGCCGCTCGATCACCTCGATGCGTACCGGCGCCGTGCCTGCTCCGACGATGCCGATCGCGTTCGCCGCGGCGTACGAGAGGTCGATCGCGCGACCTTTCACGAACGGGCCACGGTCGTTGATGCGCACGTCGACCGAGCGGCCGGTGTCGAGGTTGGTCACGCGCGCGCGCGTCCCGAGCGGCAGCCTCGGATGCGCCGCGGTGAGATCGTCCTGATCGTAGATCTCGCCGCTCGTCGTCGCGTGACCGTGAAAGCCCGGTCCGTACCACGACGCGACCCCCATCTGCGGTCGCCCCGGCTCCGGGGGTGCGGGGGCGCGTATACCGCAGCCGGCGACGACGAGCGTCGCCACGAGGAGGAGCGCCCGGCGCAGGTGCGCGCCATTCGCCGACGCACCCGTGAGCGCGCTACTCGTTCCCCTCCACCGCCGCATCGCGCGCTATCTACGCGAGCGCCGGTCGCGCGACAAGTGCGCGACTTTCCCGGGTCGCCGCCCTCCCGGCCACGGGTGCTGTCCGTCTCAAGACACCCCTTGCCAGAAACTAGGACACCTGCGTCAGGGGCGCAGAAAACCGACGCCCCTGTTTCGGTCGTCGGTGCGATCCCGCAGGATGCGGCAGCTTCCAGCGTGACGGCCTCGGCACGCGTTCGCGCGGAGATATTGGCAATGGTTGTGGATCGCGTCGGCATCACATGATGCCGTAGATGGGGCCAAGTGGCTGCTCCACAATGGAGCAATAGGACGCGGCGTGGCGGCGTGCCGCTGGCTGGATTCGTCCCAATTGTGGCCAACGTGACCAGATCTTCTGAAGAACGAGGTTGACCCAGCGAAGGCTCGTCTCTCGCGAGATCCGCCGAGCACAAGACCACACAGACCCCGGGGGTCGCGCCCATCGACGAGGAGGATCTCTGCAGCGGCCCCTGACATAGCGCAGGACACCACCAGCGCACGCCTTTCCTTGACACATGCTGGTCCTCCGATGGTAGATTCCGCGCACGTCGCCCGTCACCAAGGAGGTCCCGCGATGCGGTTCTTTCGCGTGCCCCGCGCTCCGGTGCTCGTAGGTGTTCCCCTCCCAGTCCTCGCCGACGTGCCCGGTTCGATCGGCGCGATCTCCGATGTCGCCCCAATGCGATGCTATCCGCGCAAGCGCCAGCTCGCGGCGCTCGTCGTCGTGTCAGTATTCTTCCTATTGTTTGGTGCCCGCGCTGTCCGGGCGCAGCCGCGCGCGGAAGTCATGACGGGCGACCTTTCAACGGGTTTCTTCGTTACTACTGCGTGGATGCTTGACACGGCACATACTGATGTAAAACTTTTCATACGCGCGGCTTTCGCGAAAGGATACACGGTGGACTACCTCCAAGCCGCCACCGTTGATCAGGCGATCGCCGCCATTAGTCGGCCGAACGTCCAGCTGGTTATGATAATCGCTCACGGAATTCTGGCGGATCAGGCATGCTCGATTCACACGAACACGTTTTGTGAAAGGGACAGCGACTGTCCGGAAGGTGAGACGTGCATCATACCGACCAAGAGTGGCCCGTACCAAGAAGGTGTTATCGTCTCCAACGGGGCAGGGGGCACGACAGCTATAGGTTCATACACGTTTCCCCAGGGTCCCCCGCCTCCCACTTTTCCCGCTGTCCAAGAGGTTATTCTCATCGCGTGCGGTCAGAGGGACCAGCCGAGCTGGCAGAACCTCTTTCCGAATGCAACGATTTATGGATCGACAGGTAGTACGACCCCTTTTAGTTGGGGGAAGTGGATAAAAGATCACCCCTTCCCGGATCCTACGGCCGCGGCCCCTGCTGGACCCAATGGCGAGATTGCGCGTCGGCAATCGAGTAGCACAACCGGGAGCGCCTCGTCCCCGGGGAATCCAGTGCCTGATCTCAACCCGAGCTTGGCCCCGCTCCCACGGCTCGCGAGCGACGGGCATATCTTTCAGCCGCTCGCGACACCGATGGACCCGTGGTTTCAAATGCAGCCAGCGCTGACCAGTGACTTTGGTACGCAGACAATGAACCTGATCATTACAGACGATAGTGGCGCAAATCCAGACACGGTTTCCGGCTTCTCGGTAGCGGGCGGCCACGTCGTTGACCTCCAGGCTGAGGGGTATGCTGATTCGACGTTCGACGTACAAGTCACGAACGGCGCGTTCATTGCGGCATTGGCAGACCCCGCGAGCGTTACGGCGTCGTACCAGAACGGGTTGGTCCACATCGTCGTCAACCATCCTACGGACGCTTCGCAACAGACGTTGTTTGACGGCGCGGCAGCAATATTGTTCGGCGTCAATGCGACAGTCATCTGTGGAGGACACAGATCGTTCGGGGGTGATGATCCCGGTTGCATTCCGCCGACCATCACCAGCGGGCGCTGCGAGAACAGAGTCGCGAAGGCGGCCGCGAAACTCGTAACCGGAATAACGAAATGCCATATCGATCGGGCGCGCGGGAAGTTGACGGACGATGGTGGTGAGAACGCCTGCGAGTCGGCCGCGATCAGCAAGTTCACGAGCACAACGACGACGGTCGGCTGCGGGTCGTGCGCCGACCTTGCCGCAATTACCTCCGGGGCCGAGAACCTCATTGATCGCAACAACGATAAAATCTACTGTACCTCGACCGGTACGCCTTTTGGCGGCGACGACACCGGCAACATTCCTCCGGACGCTCCTAAAGGCGACGTCACCAAGTGTGAGAACCATGTCGCGAAGGCCGCGGCGACACTCGTGGCCGGAATCACCAAGTGCCATGTCGGCCGAGCGAGGGGAAAGTTGACGGATGTCGCTGAGCAGGTTTGCAAGACCACAGCGCTTAACAGGTTCGAGACCACGAACATCGCCGGGTGCGACAGCTGCACCAACCTGGGCAGCGTCGGTAGCTTCGTCGAGTCGTCCGTGGATGCCGCAAACAGTTTGGTCTATTGCGCCTCGCCTAACGGTGCGTTCCTCTAACTGACGTACTGTAGTTCCCGAGATGAAGCAGAAGGCCGCGACCGATGGCCTGATCGTGTGCCGCCCGCCCCGACCTGAATCGGGCGAGCGGTTGTCGCTCACTCTCCGCCCGTGGCAACATCCCACAAGCGGCACTTGCCCCATTGGCGCAGGGTGACGCGGTGCGGCCGCCGCTTCCGTCCCGATCTCGGCCACTCTGTCCGCTTCCGTCGATCGCGGGATCTCGGGCCCGGCGCGACAGTTGCTCCGCTGACGGCGTCCGACGCGCGAGTCGCTGAAGCGTGTGCTGCGAGAGATCGTCGTCAATGGGAGACTCAGCATGATCACGAAGCTGAAGCGGCAGGAGGTCGCGACCTGACGGGCGTGCGGCCCTGTGGTCGCGCTGCTGGACGCCCCGACCCGATTGCGGACACCGCGTCTACGCCCTCCCGAAATTCTCGCTGTGTGCGGCGAGCGAGAATATACCTTGTCACGCGGCCGCTGACCGGAGTATGCGGGTTTCCAACACCCATCGAGCAGCGACGCTCGACGACCCAAAGGGAGAGAGCCATGCGCACCTGGACCCTGCTGTTCACCGTTCCGATCGCCCTGCTGGGCACGCCGATGCGTGGCGCGTGGGCCGATCTGCAAGACATCGCGCCGGGCACCGGGCTGCAGAGCGCCGTCGTCGTCAACACGGGCGCGAATGGGATCTGCGAGACGACCGCGATGCCCGACGACCTCCAAGCGACGCCCGTCGGGCAAGGCACGCCGTTCCAGAAGGAGATCCGGTGCGGTGCGAACAAGGTTGCGGAGAGCGCTGCGATGGGGGACGACACGCAGCTCATCCCCGTCGGTGGGGCGTGCCCGAACGCGAACGCCGGGGTGGTCGACACCGGCAATGATGGGATCGCGAACACGCCCGCGGCGGGTGACGATGTCCAGCTGATCGCGGTGGGCACGGCGCCGGCGAACACCCCGTGCGTGATCGCAGGGTCGAACGCCACGGCCAATACCACGGCGGCGGCCGATGACGTGCAAGTGCTGGCGGTGGGCAGCGTGCAGGTGAACACGACGGTCATCCGGTGCGGCCCGAACGGGATCGCCGACACCACCGCGAACAACGTCAATCCTCTCGGGGATGACGTGCAGCTCGTGGCGGTGGGCGCCGCCTGCGCGAAG
>JACQEO010000043.1 GCA_016200545.1 Deltaproteobacteria bacterium
AGCCACTCGAGGTAGTCCAGGCAGTCCGCATCGGTCGAGAACCAGGCCAAGAACTCGCCGGTGGATCTTGGGTAGCGCACGCTCGCCAGCGGGGCCGAGGTCACCGCCTCATCTTACTCCGCTTAGATGGATACCCCAACTATCCGAATTGCCCGGTCTGCGGCGACGGCATCCGGCAAGCGGGCGAGGTGTGCGACAAGGGCGCGGCCGCCGACGGGGCCTGCTGCAATGCGGACTGCTCGGCCTTCACCTGCCCGACCGCGACGGTCACCGCCACCCCGACGGCGACGCGCACCGGGACGCCGTCACCGACCGCGACACCCACCGCAACGGCGACCGCCACGCGCACGGCAACGCAGACAACGACCGCGACCGCGACATCGACGCCCAGCGCGACGCTCACGGCGACACCCACGGCGACTGCAACCGCCACGCGGACGGTGACGCCGACAACGACTGCGACATCGACGCCCAGTGCGACGCTCACGGCGACGCCCGCGACGACGGCGACCACTGTTTCGACCGCAACCGCGACTCCGACCGCGACTGCCACGCGCACGGCGACTCCCGTGCCCGTGACCCCGACGCCGAGCGTGTCGGCCACATTCACCGCGAGCGCGAGTGTCACCGCCACGCCGACCCCGACAGCGAGCGGAACGCCCACGACAACGCCCTCCTCGACCGTCACGCAGAGTGCGACGCTCGTCGCGGCGACGCCGACACCGAGCTCGACGTCGGGCGAGGGCGCGACTCCCAGCGCTACGCCGACGCCGCAATCGAACGCGCTCACCGCCAAGGCCGCCGACAAGTGCCAGCGGGGCATCAAGCGTGCCGGTTCGGTCTTCGTGGCGAAGCGTCTGAAGAGCTTCGACAAGTGCGCGAACGGCGTGCTGCGCTGCATGCAGGAGAAACCGGGCAATCCGACGTGCTTGCCGAAGGCGACGATCGTGTGCAGCGACGAGATGATCGGCAAGATCGCGTCGCTCGAGGCGGCCTTCCGCAGCGCGATTGCCGGCACGTGCGAGGCTGCGGCGCTGACAGCCGCCGATCTTCTCGACGCCGATGGCCTCGGATTCGAGGCGCTCGCGCCGGAATGCGTCGCCAACTTCGGCTCGACGCTCATCGACGTCGACGCCATCACCGAGTGCGTCCTGGATCAGCACGAGTGCGAGACGGAGCGGCTCTTCGCGGCGCAGGAGCCGCGCGCGGGCGAGATGCTCGACCTCGTCCGCAGCCTCGGTGCGAGGTTCGATCTGCCAGCGTGTCTGAGCGATCACGGCGCGGCGGGCGGGGCCGGCGACGTCAGGACGGGCAAGCTGATCGACAAGTGCGAGGCGCAGGTGAAGACGGCGGCGTCGAAGTTCATCGTTGCAAAGCTGGGTGGGCTCGAGCATTGCGTGGACGCGCTCTTTACGTGCCGGGTGACGCAGCCCGGGGACGTCTCGTGCATCGCGAAAGCTCAGAGCACCTGCACGAAGGAGCTCGCCAAGATCGACACCGCGGGTGGCAAGTTCCCGGCGGCGGTCGACAACCGCTGCGCAGGCGCGATCGATTTCGCGACCTTGCGCGCGGCGACGGGGACGAACCTCGACGCGCTCGCGACCCAGTGCGCGAGCGTGGGTGTCCCCACCCTCGACGCGCTCGGGTCCTACGCGACGTGCCTCTTCCGACAGCACAGCTGCCGCGGCGAGGAGCTGATGCGCTTCGAGGCGCCGCGCGTGGAGGAGCTACTCGGCTTGCTGTCGCCACCGGTCGCGCTGCGCAGCGACTTCTGTCCCGCGCCGACGCCGTAATCACGCACGTCGGGGGGACGGTTTGTCTTCGGCGGAGGGCTTCACTAAAATCTCCCGTCGAGCCAGCCGCCGCCCGCCGTGCGACACGCCATCACATTTCTCGCGACCGGCGCCTACGTCGGGTACCTTCCGGTTGCACCCGGTACGTTCGGGTCGCTCCTGGCGATTCCGTTGCTCTGTGCGCTCGCCCGGCTTCGCTTGACGCCGGCTGTGCTCCTTGCCGGCCTCGGCGCCTTCTCGGTGCTCGCGATGATCGTCTGCCACCGCGCCGGCGTCGCCTACGCGGACGCCGACAGCGGCAAGATCGTCCTCGACGAGGTGTGCGGCATGCTGGTCGCGGGTGCGTGGATCGTGCCGACGACCGCGTCGCTCGTCCTCGTCTTCGTGCTCTTCCGGCTCTTCGACATCGTCAAGCCGTTTCCGGCGCGCTACCTCGACCGCCACGTACGGAACGGCATCGGCGTCGTCGCCGACGATCTCGTCGCCGGCCTCTACGCCAACCTCGTCGTGCGGGCGCTCACGTGATCGAAGCGGCGATCATCAGCACCGGCGACGAGCTCACCACCGGGCGCACCACCGACACCAACGCCGGATTCATCGCCGACAAGCTTCTCACGCTCGGCGTCGACGTGGTGGCGATCCTCACCGTCGGCGATCGGCCGGAACGGCTGCGCTGGGCGTGGACGGAAGCGCTGCGCCTCGCCCACCTCGTGATCGCGACCGGCGGCCTCGGGCCGACGGCCGACGATCTGACGACCGAGACGATCGCGGCGCTCTTCGCGCGGCGGCTCGTGACCGATCCCGAGGTCGCGGCGCGCATCCGCCAGCTCTTCGCGCTCTTCAATCGTCCGATGCCGGACAACAATTTGAAACAAGCGGCGTTTCCTCACGGTGCCGTGATCGTCCCCAACCCTCTCGGTACGGCGCCGGGCTATCGTCTCGAGGTCGGGAGCCCCGCCGATCCCCGCCACCTCGTCGTCCTCCCCGGCGTGCCGCGCGAGATGCGACCGATGCTCGTCGACAGCGTGCTGCCGTGGGTCGCGACGCTCGCGGGCGACGAGCCGATCGGCTGTCGCACGTTCCAGACCTTCGGCATCAGCGAGTCGGGGCTCGACGAGGTGATCGCGACCATCCCCGGCGAGGGGCGCTGGTCGTTTCGCGCCAACTTCCCCGAGGTATCGGTGCGCGTGACCGTCCGCGGGCGCGACATCGCCGCACGCCTCGACGCCTTCGCCCGCGAGGTGTACGCGCAGCTCGGGCCCTACATCTACGGTGAGGGCGACACCAGCATGGAGGTGGAGATAGGTCGCCTGCTGTGCGAGCGCAGGCTCACCGTGGGTGTCGCGGAATCGTGCACGGGGGGTCTCGTCGGTCATCGCCTGACGAACGTCGCGGGGAGCTCGGCGTACTTTCGCGGCGCGATCGCGGCGTACGCGAATGCGGTGAAAGAAGAGATGCTCGGGGTACCGCGGGCGCTGCTCGAGCGCCACGGCGCGGTCAGCGAGGAGGTCGCGGCGGCGATGGCGGAAGGCGCCCGTCGCGTCCTCGGTGTCGACGTCGCGGTGGCGACGACCGGGATCGCCGGTCCCGACGGTGGCAGCGCGGACAAGCCGGTCGGCACGGTGTGCATCGGGCTCGCCGCCGCGGCGGGCGGCACCACCCGGCGCTATCAACTCTGGGGCACGCGCGAGTGGGTGAAGCTCCTCGCCTCGCAAATCGCCCTCGACTGGGTGCGCCGCCACGTCCTCGGATTGCCGCTCCTCGAGATCGGGCGGCGCGATCCGGTGCCGGCCGCCCCCGGTCGCGAGGGTGTGGCGCCCGGGTAAGTGCCGTGGACGCCTCGCCGGTCCATGGCCGGCCCATCCGTAGCTTCGTCGCGATCGAAGTGGAGGAGCCGGCGCGCGGAGCGATCCTCGACTATCTCACGGAGTTGCGGCAGCGCGTCGAACACGTCGTCTGGGCGCGTCCGCAGAACCTGCACGTGACGCTCAAGTTTCTCGGCGGCGTCGCGCCCGAGCAGCTGGCGCCGCTCGCGGAGCGGCTGGCCGCCATCGCGGCGGCGCGACCGCGGTTTGCCGTCGCGTACGCCGGCGTAGGTGCGTTTCCCGAAGTGGTCCGGCCGCAGGTGCTGTGGGTCGGCGCCGTCGCGCCTGAGCTCGCGCGCCTGGCCGCCGCCGTCGACGAGATGAGCGTGCTCGCCGGCGTCGAGGCCGAGCGCCGGCCATACCACGCGCACGTGACGCTCGGGCGTGTCCGCGGCGCGCGTGCCGGGCGCCGTCGCTCGTCGCCCGACCGACAGACGCATAGCGGGATGTTCGACGTGGTCGCGGTGGACGGGACGCGCGGGTTCGGCGTCGCCCCGGCGACGGCGCTGGTGCTGTTTCGCAGCGACACGGGAGGCGACGGTGCACGCCACACGGCGCTCGCCCGTCTCGCCTTGGGGTACGAGTAGCGCCTGCGACGTTACGCCCATTGACGACAGCTCGGTTTCGTTTTATCTTCGCCATCGATCGAACGGCGTGCATGCGTACTCGTAGGCGCCGGTTCGGATGGATCAAAGGGGACGCGATGGGTAGGGTGACCGCCGATCGCTGCACAGCAGAGGAAAAGGGAGGGGGACATGGCAACGACGGATGTCAGCAATCGTGATCGTGCGATCGATCTCGCGGTCAGTCAGATCGAGAAGCAATTCGGCAAGGGCGCCATCATGAAGCTCGGCGCCGATGCGCTCATCCGCGACATCGCGACGATCTCGACCGGTTCGCTCGGCCTCGATCTCGCGCTCGGTGTCGGCGGCCTGCCCCGCGGGCGCGTCGTCGAGATCTACGGCCCGGAGTCGTCGGGCAAGACGACGTTGGCGCTCCAAGTGATCGCGCAGGCGCAGCGCCACGGCGGCATCTGCGCGTTCATCGATGCGGAGCACGCGCTCGACGTGACGTATGGCCGCAAGCTCGGCGTTCGTACCGAGGATCTCTTGATCTCGCAGCCGGATAACGGTGAGCAGGCGCTCGAGATCGCCGAGACGCTGGTGCGCAGTGGCGCGATCGACGTCCTCGTCGTCGACTCGGTGGCAGCGCTGGTGCCGCGCGCCGAAATCGAGGGCGACATGGGAGATCCGCAGATGGGGCTGCAAGCCCGCCTGATGTCGCAGGCGCTGCGCAAGCTCACTGGCACGATCGCCAAGTCCTGCACCATCGTCATCTTCATCAACCAGATTCGGATGAAGATCGGCATCATGTTCGGCAACCCGGAAACGACGACGGGCGGCAACGCTCTCAAGTTCTACTCGTCGATCCGGCTCGACATCCGCCGGATCGGCGCCATCAAGCTCGCCGATCAGATCGTCGGCAGCCGCACCAAGGTGAAGGTGGTCAAGAACAAAGTGGCGCCTCCCTTCAAAGAGGCCGAGTTCGACATCCTCTATGGTACTGGAATCTCTAAGGAAGGTGAGTTAGTCGACCTCGGCAGCGAGATCGGCATCATCGAGAAGAGCGGCGCCTGGTATTCCTTCGGCGGCGAGCGGATCGGACAGGGGCGCGAAAACACCAAAGAATTTCTCAAGGAAAATCCCGAAACTGCCGATGCTATCGAGCAGCGCATTCGGGAGAAGTGCGGCCTCAGCGTTCCAGTAACCAGCCCCGCGACGTAAGTCGTCGAATTACTGGAGAAGTTGGCGGCTGCCTCCACGACGCGCAACGGGATTTCGCATGGAACTCGACACGATCCTTGCTCAGAGCATCGCTCGATTGGCCTCCGACGTCCATCTAAAAGTGGGCCGTCCGCCGATGTATCGGATCCACGGCACGCTCATGCCGATGGAGGATGCGCCGGTTCTCGACGCGGCGACCCTCAACGGCTTCGCCGCCGGCCTGGTCGACGACTATCACCAGGCACAGTTTCGCGAGCGTCTCCAAGCCGACCTCGCGTACTCGTGCCCGTCGCTCGGACGATTCCGCGTCAACATATTCCGCCAGCGCGGCGAGGTCAGCATCGCGCTGCGCGTGATTCCGCCGCTCGTCCGCAACATTCGCGACCTCAACCTGCCGCCGGTGGTCGAGCGCATTGCGCTCGAGCATCGCGGCCTCGTCCTCGTCACCGGCACCACCGGCAGCGGCAAGAGCACGACGCTCGCCGCGATGATCGATCACATCAACCAGCAACGCGATCGGCACATCATCACCATCGAAGACCCGATCGAGTACACGCACCGCGACGACAAATGCATCATCAATCAGCGCGAGATCGGCTACGACGCGCGCACGTTCGCGGATGCGCTCCGCGGCGCGCTGCGCCAGGATCCCGACGTGATCCTCGTCGGCGAGATGCGCGACCTCGAGACGATCGAGACGGCGATCCTCGCCGCCGAGACCGGTCACCTCGTCATGAGCACGTTGCACACGCTCGACGCGCGCGAAACGATCACGCGCGCCATCTCCGCGTTTCCCGAGCACCAACGCGATCAGATGCGGTTGATCCTCTCCTCCGTCGTCCGCGGCATCATCAGCCAACGCCTGGTGAAGCGTGCCGACGGGGAGGGCATGGTGCCCGCGGTCGAGGTACTGCTATCGACGGCGCTCACGCGCGAATGCATTGCGATCAAGGAGAAGACGCACGAGCTCCACGATGCGATCGCACGCGGCCACGCCACCTACGGCATGCAGACGTTCGACCAGTCGCTGATGGCGCTCTACCGTCAAGGGCTGATCACGTACGAGGAGGCGATCGCGCAGGCGACGAACCCCGACGACTTCGCCCTGAAGATCCGTGGCATCGGCTCGGCGAGCGATGCGCACTGGGATACCTTCGACAAGTCGGCGCAGCCCGCCGAGAATGGCCAGGCGGCGTTCAAGATCGATCGCTTCTGAGTCCGCACCGCGTTCGGGCTCCGACGGCGACGCCCGCGCCGTAGCGCTTCGCCTGCTCGCGCGCGCGCCGCGCTCCGCGGCCGAGATCGAGACGCAGCTCGCGCGCCGCCACTTCACACCGGCGACGATCGCCGACACGCTGCTCCGCCTGCGCGATCTCCGCTATCTCGACGACGCCGCGCTGGCGCGGCGTCGCGCCGAGGAGCTACTGCTGCGCCGCGGCCACGGGCGCCTGCGAGTGGCGCACGAACTGACTCGTCGAGGAGTCGCCGATCGCGTCGTCGAGGCGGCGGTCGCGGCGGTCATGGAGGGCCGGTGCGATGTCGAAATCGCTCGCCTCGCGCTCCACCGGAAATTCGGTCATGATCCGTTGCCGGACGCATCCGCACGGGCGCGGGCGTATCGGTTCTTGATCGGGCGCGGTCATCTTGCGGAGGCCGTGCGCGAGATTCTCGGAGACGACGATTCGCGGTAACGACATTCGGCGCGGCTTCCTCGAGTTCTTCGCGGCACGCGATCATCGCGTGATGCCGAGCGCGTCCATCGTGCCCGAGCACGATCCTTCCCTCCTCTTCACCAATGCGGGGATGGTGCCCTTCAAGCCGATCTTTCTCGGTGAGAAGGAGCCGGCGCATCCGCGCGCCGCGAGCGCCCAGAAGTGCCTGCGCCTCTCGGGCAAGCACAACGACCTCGAACAGGTGGGGCGCGACACCTACCACCACACCCTCTTCGAGATGCTCGGCAACTGGTCGTTCGGTGATTACTACAAGGCCGAGGCGATCACGTGGGCGTGGGAGCTCCTCACGCGCGAGTGGCGCCTGCCGAAGGAGCACCTGTGGGCGACGGTCTACACCACCGACGACGAGGCCGCCGGCGAGTGGTCGCGAGTGACCGATCTGCCGGAGGAGCGCGTGCTGCGCTTCGAGGCGGAGAACTTCTGGGAGATGGGTGAGACCGGGCCGTGCGGCCCGTGCTCCGAGATCCACATGGATCGGGGTCCGGAAGCGTGCGATCTGCGCGGCACGGCGGATCACGTGTGCGCCGTCAACGCCGGATGCGCGCGCTTCATCGAGCTCTGGAACCTCGTCTTCATCCAATACAACCGCCAGCGCGACGGCAGTCTCCAGGAACTCCCGTCCAAGCACGTCGACACCGGCATGGGTCTCGAGCGCATCACCGCCGTTGTCCAGCAAGTAGGCAGCAACTACGACACCGATCTATTCCGCCCGATCATCGCCGCCACCGAGTCGCTCGCCGCCCGGCGATACGGCGCCGACGCGATGGCGGACGTCTCCTTCCGCGTAATCGCCGACCATGCGCGCGCGGTCTCGGTGATGATCGCCGACGACGTGCTCCCCTCGAACGAGGGCCGCGGTTACGTGCTGCGCCGCCTCCTGCGGCGCGCCGCGCGTCATGGAAAGCTGCTCGGCCTCGACGGGCCCTTCCTCGCCGACCTCGTCGCACCGGTCGCCGAGATCTTGGGTAGCGCGTCCCCCGAGCTGCGCGCGCGCCAGGCGTTCGTCGCCGACGTCGCGCGCGGCGAGGAGAGCCGCTTCGCGGAGACGCTCGACAAAGGTCTCGCCTTGCTCGAGGGTGAGCTCGCGACGCTCCCGCCGCGCGGCGTGCTGCCTGGCGCGGTGGCATTTCGGCTGTACGACACGTTCGGCTTCCCGCTCGACCTCACCGAGGACATCCTGCGCGGCCAGGGCCTCACCGTCGACCACGTCGGCTTCGCCCGCATGATGGAGGAGCAGCGTGCCCGCGGCCGGGAAGCGAAGCGCTTCACGTCGCAAAGCGCTTCCACCGACGAACGCCGCTCGCGTTTCGTCGGTGAGCGCGTGTCGCGCTGGGAGTCGGTCGTGACCGCGGTCACGACCGACGGGAGCGATCGTCCGCACGGCGTTCGCGAGGGCGAGGAGGCGGAGATCGTGACCGAGGAGACGCCCTTCTACGGCGAATCCGGCGGTCAGGTGGGCGACACCGGCGTCATCGAGACCGAGCGCGGCGATCGTCTCGAGGTGCTCGAGACGCTGCGGCCGAACGCCGACCTCATCGTGCATCGCGTGCGTGTGGTGCGCGGCGCGATCGCGGCGGGAGACCGCGTCCGCCTGCTCATCGACGAGGCGCGACGCGAGGCGGTGCGGTTGAACCACTCGGCGACACATCTCCTGCACGGCGTCCTCCGCGAGCGCCTGGGCGGTCACGTCCGCCAGGCGGGATCGCTCGTCGCCCCCGATCGCCTGCGTTTCGATTTCAACCACATCGCGGCGATCCCCGCCGCGGAACTCGACGGGATGGAGGACGAGGTGAACGCGCGCATCCGCGCCAACGTCGAGTGCGTTGCCACCGAGGTATCGTACGACGACGCGATAAAGCTCGGCGCCCTGGCGTTCTTCGGCGACAAGTACGGCGATCGCGTGCGGGTGCTGCGTATGGGCGACTTCTCGCTCGAGCTCTGCGGCGGAACGCACGTGCGGCGCACCGGCGACATCGGCCTCTTCAAGCTGCGCGGCGAGAGCGGGGTCGCGGCCGGCGTACGTCGTATCGAGGCGGTGACCGGTGGTGGCGCTCTCGATTGGATGCAGGCGCGCGAGCAACGTCTGCGACAGATCGGCGAGACCTTGCGGGTGTCGGAGGACGAGGCCGTGGAACGTCTCGAGCGCCTGCTCGCGCAGCAGCGCGAGCTCGAGCGCAAGCTCGAGAAGCTCCAACGCGGGCTCGCGGGGGCGCAGAGTGGCGACCTCGCGTCGCACGCGCGCACGGTCGACGGCATCCGCGTGCTTGCGACCCGCGTCGACGACCTCGACGACAAGGCGCTACGCGAGCTCGCCGATCGTCTCAAGGAGAAGCTCGCACCGAGCGTCGTCGCGCTCGGCACCACCGACGGTACCAAGGTCACGCTCGTGGCGGTGGTCAGCAAGGATCTGGTGAAGCGCTATCACGCCGGGAACCTCCTGAAGCAGATCGCGCCGCTCGTCGGCGGCGGCGGCGGCGGGCGTCCCGATTTCGCACAGGCGGGCGGAAAAGACCCGGCACGACTCGACGACGCGTTGGCGCAGGTCTACAAGATCATCGGATGACCGCGCGTTACACGCCGAGGGTCTCGAGCGAGCCCGTCCCGCCATCCGGACCTCGGCCCCCGGCCGATGATCGCGAGACGACGATGGCGAGCGCCTCAGATCCGGCCACCACGGCTCCGCCCGGCAGCGGCGGCCGCGTCGCGAACGATGGTAGCCGCCTCGAGTTCCAGGACCACCGGCTCTTTCACGAGTTGCTCGGCCATCACGACGAGCACCTGAAGGCGATCGAGCGCGCGCTCGGGGTGCGGATCGGTGTGACCGGAAAGACGGTCTCGATCAGCGGCGACGAGCCGTCCCGTGAGCTCGCGGCGAGCGTTCTCAGTCAGCTCTATGGTGTGCTCGAGCGCGGCCTCCCCGTCTACGCGAGCGACGTCGACTACGCCGTCCGCATCGTCTCCGGCGACCGTACCGCCAACGTGCGCGACATCTTCCTCGACACCGTCTACATCGCCGCCCACCGGCGCGTGATCACGCCGAAGAGCGTGGCGCAGAAGGCCTATATCGACGCCATCCGCCAGCACGACATCGTGTTCGCGATCGGCCCCGCCGGCACCGGCAAGACCTACCTCGCGATGGCGATGGGGATCGCCGACCTCATGAAGCAGGGCTTCACCCGCATCATCCTCACGCGTCCGGCGGTCGAGGCCGGCGAGAAGCTCGGCTTCCTTCCCGGGGATCTCGCCGAGAAGGTGAACCCCTACCTCCGACCGCTCTACGACGCGCTCCACGACATGGTCGACTTCGACCGAGCGCGAAAGATGCTCGAGCGCGGCACGATCGAGGTCGCGCCGCTCGCGTTCATGCGCGGGCGCACCCTGAACGACTCCTTCGTGATCCTCGACGAGGCGCAAAACACCACGCCCGAGCAGATGAAGATGTTCCTCACCCGGCTCGGCTACGGCTCGAAGGCGGTCATCACGGGCGACGTCACCCAGATCGACCTTCCCGCCGGCAAGCTTTCGGGCCTCAAGGAGGCGCAGCACATCTTGCGCGACATCCCGGGTATCGAGTTCGTGCGCTTCAGTGAGCGCGACGTCGTGCGCCATCGTCTCGTGCAGAACATCATCGCCGCCTACGAGCGCGCCGAGAACACCTCTGATCGGAGCGGACCCTGAGCGAGAGGGCGGTCGCCGCCCGCCCGGCGACGGAAGGGGGGTGCACTCGCGCGCGCGGCGCCCCGTCGTGTCACCGATGCCGGTGACGATCTCCTGCCGGACGGCGGCGGCCCGGCCGTGGACGGCCTACGCGCGCACGCGCGGGGAGCAGGTCCTGCGCGCGCTCGCCCTCGGTCGCGACGAGCTCAGCCTGTCGCTCGTCGACGATCACGAGATGCGCGCGCTCAACGCGGCCTATCGTGGGCGCGATCGCACGACGGACGTGCTCGCCTTCGCGCTCACCGAAGACGCGGCGCCGGACGTCCCGGTGACGGTGGCGTCGGCGGGACGCTGGGGCTGCGTGCTCGGCGACGTCGTGATCTCGATCGATACGGCGGCGGCGCAGGCGCGCGAGCGCCGCGTGACGCTCGCTGCTCGTCTCGACGCGCTCCTGGTGCACGGCGTGTTGCACCTCGTCGGCTACGATCACGAACGGTCGGCCAGCGAGGAACGACGCATGCGCCGCAAAGAGCGCGCTGTCCGTGCCGTGCTGCCGGCGTTGGCGCCGCGGCGTCGCGTCGGCGCGGAGGAAGCGCGGCGATGATCGGCCGGCCGCTCGACGTCTCGCCCACGCCAGCATGGACGACCGGAGCGCCCGCGCGCCGCGCGCCGGCGCCGTCGGCGGGAACGCGTCGTGTCGTTGCCGCGCTCAGCGGCGCGGTGCTCGCGCTCGCGTTTCCCGCCGTCGATTGGAACCCGCTCGCGTGGGTCGCGCTCGTGGCGCTCTTCTGGGTTGGCCTCGGACGCGGCGTCGCGGTCGCGTTCCGTGCCGGATGGACGGCGGGCACGGTCTTCTTCGTCGCCACCCTCTATTGGTTGGTGGTGACGATCGGCACCTACACCAACCTCTCACCGTTCGTGAGCGTCGGCCCGCTGGTATTGCTGTGCGGATTCCTCGGACTCTTCGTCGCCGTCTTCATGGCCGTGTGCGAGCGCGCGCGCGCGAGCGGTGTCGAGCTCGCGCTCGTCGCGCCGCCGCTCTGGGTCGTCCTCGAGTGGGTGCGAACCTACATCCTCGGCGGTTTTCCGTGGGTGGCGCTCGGCTACTCCCAGTATCGTACGACGTATCTGATCCAGTTCGCCGAGTTCACCGGCGTCTACGGCATCTCGGCGCTGGTCGTGTTGGTGAACGTCGTCGTCTACGGTGCCTTTCGTCGCTGGCGCGACGGGCAACCTCCGAGCACGCGCGGATTGCTGGCGCTCACGACCGTCCTCGTCGTGCTGGTCGGCTGGGGGTTCTGGCGCGTGCGCGCGCTCGAGCGCACGCCGTCCGTGGGCTCGCTGCGCGTCGGCGTCATCCAGGGCAACGTCGCGCAGGACGAGAAGTGGGATCCGGAGTACCAAGAGGCCACGATCGACACCTACGAGCGGCTGACCGGCGAGGCGGTCGCGGCCGGCGCGGAGCTGGTCGTCTGGCCGGAGACGGCGGCGCCCTTCTTCTTTCAGAACGGCGGCGACCTCCACGACCGCATCACCGCGCTCGCGGAGCGCGAGCACGTCTGGCTCCTCTTCGGCAGTCCCGCCTTCAGCACGGACGACGACGGTCTGGCGCTGTACAACCGCGCCTACCTGGTCGATCCCCACGGCGCCGCCGATCGCTACTACGACAAGATGGAGCTCGTGCCGTTCGGCGAGTACGTGCCGCTCGCCCGCCTCTTCTCCTTCGTGCACAAGGTCGTCGAGGGCATCGGCGAGTTCCGCGGCGGAACCACGCCGGTCGTGTTCCAGACCTCACGGGGAAACTTCGGGACGCTGATCTGCTACGAAGGTATCTTCCCCGGCCTCACGCGGCGCTTCGTCGCCGGCGGCGCGGACTTCCTCGTCAACATCACCAACGACGCCTGGTTCGGACGCACCTCGGCGCCGTACCAGCACCTCGCCATGGTCACCGTGCGCGCGATCGAGAATCGCGTTCCGATCGTGCGCGTGGCGAATACGGGCTTTTCTGCTATCGTGGACGTCGATGGCCGCATCCGCTGGCGCACGAATCTCTTCGAGAGCGCCTGGCGCGTGGACACGGTGCGCTGGACCGGCGTGTCGACGCTCTACGCCCAGGTCGGCGACGTCTTCGTCTCCGGCTGCCTGCTGATGTTGGTGCTGGTCGTCCTGCTCGCGATCGCCCGACCGCGCGACATGTCCATGGATGGGAGGCAACCCGTATGATCTCCATCGAGATGACCACCGCGACCAACGAGCTCCGAGAGCGTCTCGGCGTTCTCGAGCGACGCCTCGAGACGCTTCGGGGGCATCTTTGACATCCCCGGCACCGAGGCGCGCCTAGCGGCCCTCGACGAGCAGGTCCAGCAGCCCAGTTTCTGGAACGACCACGAGCGCGCGCAGAAGGTGCAGCGCGAGCGCGCCAAGCTGCGCACGACGCTCGACGGCTGGCGGCACCAGCGCACCGAGCTCGACGACGCCGGTGTCTTTCTCGAACTCGCGCTCGAGGGTGACGAGGATGCGCTCACCGAGACGCGCGCTAAGGTCGAAACCGCCGAGCAGGGCGTCGCTGCACTCGAGATGCAGCAGATGCTCGGCGGCGAGCACGACGCCGGCAATGCCATCCTCTCGATCCATCCAGGCGCCGGCGGCACCGAGGCGCAGGACTGGGCGGAGATTTTGATGCGGATGTATCTCCGCTGGTGCGAGCGCAAGGGTTACAAGGTGCAGCTCGTCGACCGGCAGGAGGGGGAGGGCGCGGGCATCAAGAGCGTCACCCTCACGGTCGATGGACCGTACGCCTACGGCTATCTCCGCGCCGAGGCCGGCATCCATCGCCTGGTGCGCATCTCCCCGTTCGACGCCAACGCGCGCCGCCACACGTCGTTCGCCTCGGTGTTCGTGTATCCCGACATCGACGACGACATCGAGATCGAGGTCGACGAGGCCGATCTACGCGTCGACACCTACCGCTCGAGCGGCGCCGGCGGGCAACACGTCAACAAGACCGACTCCGCCGTCCGCCTGACGCACCTCCCGACCGGCATCGTCGTCGCCTGCCAGAACGAGCGCTCGCAGCACAAGAACCGCTCGATGGCGATGAAGATCCTGCGCGCACGGCTCTACGAGCTCGAGATGGAGAAGCAGAAGGAGAAGATGGAGGTCTTCACCAAGACCAAAAAGGAGATCGGCTTCGGCAGCCAGATCCGCTCCTACGTGCTGCATCCCTATCGCATGGTGAAGGACCACCGCACCGGCTGCGAGAGCGGCAACACCGACGCCGTCCTCGACGGCGACCTCGATCGCTTCATCGAAGCGTACCTGATGCAGAAGATTGGCAATTGATTACGCGGCATTGGGGTATCCATCTAAGCGGAGTAAGATGAGGCGGTGACCTCGGCCCCGCTGGCGAGCGTGCGCTACCCAAGATCCACCGGCGAGTTCTTGGCCTGGTTCTCGACCGATGCGGACTGCCTGGACTACCTCGAGTGGCTG